>NZ_JBIXJO010000005.1:0-262337 GCF_052871235.1 Caulobacter sp. LARHSG274
TGAGGCCCAGGGCGATGGATGGGCTGAACTCCAATCCGATGGCTCCCTCAAGGGCCAAATCTGCTTCCACGGCGGCGACGAAGCCAACTTCGTCGCCCAGCGCCAGACTTCTTCAACGGCCTGCTAGAGCATTTTCGAGCGAAGTGGACTCCGGTTCGCGTGAAGAAAATGCGTAAAAACAAAGATCTAGAGCTCCGATCCGACGCAGTCGGAACGGAGCTCTAGAGCCGCAGATGGATCCCGCGCCGGTCCAGCGGCGCGATCGCGGCGATGATCAGGGCCAGGATCGCCAGGGCGCAGAGGAACGAGGCGAGGTAGGGATCGGCGGTCAGCCGCTGGGCGGTCTCGAAGCCGAAACCCTGCGGAGTCAGGTCCGGAGCCCCGGTGCGATGCTGCACGGTCAGCCCGGCGCAGGCGCCCAGGACCTGCGACGCCACGAAGGCCAGGATGGCGTTGCCGCCCAGCACCTTCAGCGGCCAGGCCGCCCGCCGCGCCGCCCGGGCCTTCAGGACGAGATGCAGCCCGATCAGGGCGACCAGCGACGCGCCGCTGCTGAACAGGGCGAAGCTGGGCGTCCAGATGCGCTTGTTGACCGGCACGATCGGATCCAGCGCCAGGCCGACGACGATCAAGGCCGCGCCGAGGCCGAGCAGCGCGGCGACAATTCGGCCCTGCCCCTCGCGGCCCTCGCCCGCCCGGGCCAGGAACGCGGCCGCGACGGCGCCCAGCAGCACGTTGACCGTGGCCGGAAGCGTCGAGAGCAGGCCTTCCGGATCATAGGTCACCCCCACGCCCTCGGTCGTGCCGTAGGGCCACAGGTGGGGGATCGTGAAGACCGCCCGGTCGATGAAGGCCGGCAGCGCCCCTTGCGAGTCCCAGCGATCGGGGCCGAACCCCGGCACGGGCGTGAAGGTCAGCAGCGCCCAGTAGCCGACCAGCAGCGCCAGGGCGGCCAGGACGACGACGCCGAGGTTCAGGCGCAGCGCGCCGCCGGCCTGGGCCCTGGCGGGCAGGATGCAGATCGCGCTGGCCAGGGCATAGCAGAGGCCGATCCGCTGCAGAATCCCAGGAATGCGCAGATGGGCCAGGTCGAAGCTCGGCAGGGCGTTGAGCGCCAGGCCCAGCGCAATCAGCAGCGCCGTGCGGCGGGCGATCTTGAGCCACAGGGCGGCGGACGCCCCCTCTCCGGCCCGCAGGCGCGGCACCGACAGGCCGATCGCCATGCCGACGCAGAACAGGAAGGTCGGAAACACCAGGTCGGCGGGCGTCCACCCGCGCCAGGCCGCGTGCTTCAGCGGCGCGTAGGCCCGGTCCCACGACCCCGGGCTGGTCACCAGGATCATGCCCGCCACGGCCAGTCCCCGCAGAACATCGAGCGCAACGATCCGTCCGCTGCTGGCCTTCGCCGAATCCATAGCCCGCCTCCCCTTTTCGTTGGCGAGAACCTGCCATGCAAGACAGCGCTGTCAATCACATTTGGGTCGAAGAGCCTTCAGTCAGAGCCCGACCATCGCCGCCAGCTTCAACACCGTGTTCCAGTTGCGGGCCGTACCCCACGGGGCCCGCTTGGTCTTCTTCCAGTCGCGGTCGAGCATCGAGTGGCCGACGTCTTCGGGATAGTCGATATAGAGCTCGCGCCTTCCGACCTTGAAGGTCTCCGGACCGGTGATCGCCGCCCGCAGCGTCGCCTCGTCCCCGTCCGGCAGCGGCGCCTTCATGAAGTGGACCAGCAGGTGGTTGGGGTGGCTCCTGACGGCGTCGGGATAGGGATTGGCGTCGATGATCGCCTTCAGTTCGGCGGAGGTGCGAACGAAGAACTCGGTGCGCAGACCCATGCGCTTTTCCAGCCCGTCCTCCAGGCGCTTTTCCAGGGCGGCGTCGCCCTCGTCCTGGCCCCACAGCACCAAGTTGCCGCTGGCCAGCAGGGTCTTGGCCTCGGCGAAGCCCAGGTCCTGGGCCAGGCCCAGCAGGTCGTCCTTCAGCACCTTGCGGCCGCCGACATTGACGGCCCGCAGCAGGGCGATATGGGGACTCATGGGCGGCTCCGTTCCGTGATTGTTCCCGTCGTACCCATCGCGGGTGTGGTTCGCAAGCCGGGAGCGTTGCCCTCCGCCCGCCTTGGGTCTAGACCCCGCTCGACCGTTTTTCCGGGAGACCCGCCGCATGACCGCCACGCGCACCGAGACCGACACCTTTGGCCCGATCGCCGTCGAGGCCGACAAGTACTGGGGCGCCCAGGCCCAGCGTTCGCTCGGCAATTTCAAGATCGGCTGGGAGAAGCAGCCGCTTCCCGTCGTCCGCGCCCTGGGCATCGTCAAGCGCGCCGCCGCCGAGGCCAACCTGGCCCTGGGCAAGCTGGACCCGAAGATCGCCCAGACCATCGTCGCCGCGGCCAACGAGGTCATCGAAGGCAAGCTCGACGCCCACTTCCCGCTGGTCGTCTGGCAGACCGGCTCGGGCACCCAGTCGAACATGAACGCCAACGAGGTGATCTCCAATCGGGCGATCGAGATGCTGGGCGGCGAGATGGGCAGCAAGAAGCCTGTCCACCCCAATGACCACGTCAATATGAGCCAGTCGTCGAACGACACCTATCCGACGGCGATGCACGTGGCCTGCGCCGAGCAGATCGTCCATGACCTGCTGCCGGCCTTGAACCACCTGCACACGGCGCTGAAAGCCAAGTCCGACGCCTGGGCCAAGATCATCAAGATCGGCCGCACCCACACCCAGGACGCCACCCCCCTGACCCTGGGCCAGGAGTTCGGCGGCTACGCCCAGCAGATCGCCAACGGCATCGAGCGCATCGAGCAGACCCTGCCCAAGCTGATGCAGCTGGCCCAGGGCGGCACCGCGGTCGGCACCGGCCTCAACGCCCCCATCGGCTTCGCCGAGAAGGTGGCCGAGCAGATCGCCGCCATCACCGGCCTGCCCTTCACCACCGCCCCCAACAAGTTCGAGGCCCTGGCCGCCCACGACGCCATGGTCTTCAGCCACGGCGCGATCAATACCGTCGCCGCCAGCCTGTTCAAGATCGCCAACGACATCCGCTTCCTCGGCAGCGGCCCGCGCGCCGGCCTGGGCGAGCTGAGCCTGCCGGAGAACGAGCCAGGCTCGTCGATCATGCCCGGCAAGGTCAACCCCACCCAGTGCGAGGCCCTCACCCAGGTCTGCGTCCAGGTGTTCGGCAACCACGCCGCCGTCACCTTCGCCGGCAGCCAGGGCCATTTCGAGCTGAACGTCTTCAACCCGGTGATGGCCTACAACTTCCTGCAGTCGGTGCGCCTGGTCGCCGACGCCGCCATCAGCTTCACCGACAATTGCGTGGTCGGCATCGAGCCGCGCGTCGACAACATTCAGAAGGGCGTCGAGAACAGCCTGATGCTGGTCACCGCCCTGAACGGCAAGCTGGGCTACGACGCCTGCGCCAAGATCGCCAAGACCGCGCACAAGAACGGCACCACCCTGCGCGAGGAGGCCGTCGGCGGCGGCTACCTGACCAACGAGGAGTTCGACCAGTATGTGCGGCCCGAGAACATGATCTCGCCGGGCTGATCTTGATCCAGCTGATCCGGATCTCTGACGACCTGCCGGACGGCTTCGACGCCCTCCTCGCCGACGCCGCGAGCGAGGGCGTCGGCCATATGGCGCGGCTGGCCGAGAGTTGGGCCAGCGGCGGCCAGCGCTTTGACCGCGACGGCGAGGCGCTGCTCGCCGCTCTGCTGGCCGGAGACCTGGCGGGCGTCGGCGGCCTGTCGATCGAACCCGCCGCCGCCGAACCCGCCCGCCGCGTGCGCCGCTTCTACGTTCGCCCAGCCTTTCGCCGCCAGGGCCTGGCGCGAACCCTGGCCTCGGCCCTGATCCAGGAAGCCCTCGACCAGGTCGACCTCCTGACCTGCAACGCCGCCGCCTCCCCCGCCGCCGCGCCGTTCTGGCAGGCTCAGGGTTTCTCGCCGGACACTTCCGGACCCTGGACCCACGTGCTGCGGCGGAGCCGCGGATGAGCACATCGCTGGATTTCATCCGGGACGGCGCCACGCATTTCCCCGCCGTGCTGTCGGCCGTCGAGCTCACCGCGCTGCGCGACCTGGCGGATCAGGTCGTTGGCGCCCGTCCCGGCGCGCGGCTTCGCGGCGCCGAGGCGCTCGACGCCATCCTGGCCACGACCGGCCCGATCGGCGTCCTGGCCGCCCGCCTCACCTCCCCCGCCGCCCGGCCAGTCCGCGCGGTGATGTTCGACAAGACGGCCGAGGCCAACTGGGCCGTGGCCTGGCATCAGGACCGCACCCTGCCCGTCGCCCGTCGGGTCGAGGTGGCGGGCTTCGGACCCTGGTCGACCAAGGATGGCGTCTTGCACGTCGCCCCGCCGTTCGAGATCCTGGCGCGGATGATCACCCTGCGTATCCATCTCGACCCCGTCGAGCCCGCCAACGCCCCCTTGCGGGCGGCCCTGGGCTCGCATCGCCTGGGCCGCGTGGCGGCGGACGACGCGGCGGTCCGCGCGGCCGAACATCCGGCGATCAACTGCCTGGCCGAGGCCGGCGACGTCTGGGCCTACGCCACCCCGATCCTGCACGCCTCCGATCGCGCCGCGTCGCCGCGACGCCGCCGCGTTCTGCAGGTCGACTACGCCGACTTCGACCTGCCGGGGGGCCTGGAATGGCTGGGGGTGGACGCCCCATGACCGCCCTCGACCGTCCCTACTGGATCGAGGCCCGGGTCGAGCGGCGCGAGGGGTGGGACGCGGGGGTCTATCCGTTCAACCTGCCGGTCGTGCGCGATCTCGACGTCCTGGCCTTCCACCCGCGCGTCACCTTCCTGGTCGGCGAGAACGGCTCGGGCAAGTCGACCCTGATCGAGGCCCTGGCCGTGGCCTGGGGCTTCAACGCCGAGGGCGGGTCACGAAATTTCAACTTCGTCAGCCGCGCCTCGCACTCGCGGCTTCACCAGCACCTGCGGGCGGTGCGCTCGCATATCCGGCCGCACGACGGCTATTTCCTGCGCGCCGAAAGCTTCTTCAACGTCCAGACAGAGATCGAGCGCCTGGACGATGAACCCGGCCCCGGCGGCCCGCCGATCCACCGCGCCTATGGCGATCGTCCCCTGCACGAGCAGTCGCACGGCGAAGCCTTCTTCGCCCTGTTCGACAACCGCTTCCGCGGCGACGGCCTCTACATCCTCGACGAGCCGGAGGCGGCGCTGTCGCCGCAGCGGCAGTTGTCGTTCCTGGCCCGGCTGCACGAGCTGGTCCTGGCCCGCTCGCAATTCATCATCGCCACCCATTCGCCGATCCTGCTGGGCTATCCCGACGCCTGGATCTACCAGGCTTCCGAGCGCGGCCTCGAACGGGTGGACTACGAGGACACCGAGCATTTCCAGGTCACCCGCAGCTTCCTCAACCGCCGCCAGACCTTCCTCGACGTGCTGCTGGCGCCGGACGACGAGGCCTGACGGCTACAAGGCCGCCGGAAGCCGTGCTAGGCTCCAGCCATGGGCAAGGTCGAACTGGACATCGGCGTCGATCCGGAGCTGCTGGCTCAGGCCAAGCGGCTGGGAATCTCCGTGGTCGGGATGAGCGAGACCCAGCTGCGGCTGCACCTGCAGAAGGTGGATCCGGCCGGCGCCGAGGACCGCGCGCGCCGCTGGGCGGAAGAGAACGCCGAGGCGATCAAGGCCTACAATGAACGGATCACCCGTCGCGGTGTATTTGGCGAAGACCTGCGGCGCTGGTGAATGCGGCAGTTCCAAGTGTTCGCCAATCCGTCGCCGGCGTCACGCGCTTTCGCACCGTTCGTCATCGTCCTTCAATCGCACTATCTGCCGCTGGAAACGGTCGTCGTGGCCCCGATCGTCGTCGACGCGACGTCTCTTGGCCTCGACATTCCCGTCACCATCGAAGGCCGCGACCTTCACATCGCGATGTCTGAACTGGCCAACATTCCAAAGGCCCCGCTTCGACGCATGGTCGCCGATCTCGCCGCCCATGAGGACGACATCCGCCGCGCCCTCGACCGCCTGTTCACCGGCTTCTAACACCTACCGCTTGACCACCACCGTCCGGCCGATCGGGGCCAGGGCGACCACGGCCAGCTGCAGGTCCTTGATCGCGAACGGGATGCCGATGATCGTCACCGCCTCGGCCACGGCGGCGATCAGGTGGGCCAGGGCGATGTACCAGCCGCCGAGCAGGAACCAGATCACGTTGAGCACGCAGCCCAGCCCGCCGGTGCCCAGGTCGCCCTGGCCGGTGACGATCTCGCGCGGGACGATCTCCTTGCCGAACGGCCAGAAGGCGAAGCCGGCGATGCGCCAGGCCGCGCCGGTATAGGGCAGGCCGACGATGGTGATCGCCAGCAGCGCCCCGCCCAGCAGCCACAGGCAGCCGGAGATGAAGCCGCCGCAGATGAACCACAGGATGTTGAGCAGGAACCGTATCACGTCGACCTCGCCAGGACGTTTCTGGCGCCACCCTAGCCCGACTCCCGCGGCTGGCCAGCCATCCCTTGCGCTTTGCCGGACGATCGCCCACTGAAGCGAACTTTTGCGACGCCGCAACGCGCCGATATCTGTTCACGGAGAACCCGGCTTGACCCTGCTCGCCATCCTCGCCGCCCTGCTGGCGGCGGCGTTCTTCGGACTCTGGCGTACGGCCGACCGCAAGGTCATGGCCGCCAAGGGCAAGGTGCCCGGCTCGCCGATCCCGCAGCGGCCGATCCAGGAGATCGACCCGCTGTTCGCCCTCACCCGCTTTGGCCCGTCGCGCGACACCGAGGTCGCCCACATCGCCCAGGTCCATGTCGAGGGCGGCATTTCCGACCTGGAGAGCTGGATTCTCTGCAACCTGGCCAAGTCGGCGAGACGGATCTTCGAATTCGGCACCGCCACCGGCAAGACCACCTATCTGATGGCCCGCAGCGCCCCCGAGGCGCGGATCACCACCATCACCCTGCACCCGGACGACCTGGACTCCGGCCGCCACGAGAAGACCGACGACAAGGCCCTGCAGACCTCGGCCCGCCGGGAATCGGCCTTCGCCGACTTCCTCTACAGCGGCACGGACGCGGCCCCGCGCATCGAGCAGTTGTTCGGCGACAGCAAGGCGTTCGACGAGACGGCCTATCTTGAAGCCTTCGACCTGATCTTCGTCGACGGCGCCCATACCGAAAGCTATGTGCGCAGCGACACCCAGAAGGCCCTGGCCATGCTCGCGCCGGGCGGGTGGCTGGTCTGGCACGACTATGTCGGGCCGCGGGTGCCGGGCGTCTTCAAGGTGCTGAACGCCCTGTCGCGCACCCTGCCCCTGGTGCGGATCAAGGGCACGACCTTCGTGGCCCATCACAAGCCGGCGGGCTAGCCGCGAGCGCGCGGCAGGCACGCGCGGCGATTGCATTATTACGGATGTAGCATAATCTCCCGAAAAGCTTCACGGGAGACCGCCGCCATGCGCCCGATCATTCTCGCCGCCGCCCTGCTGCTCACCGGCGCCGCGCCGGCCCTGGCCGCCCAGACCGCCGCCGCTCCGGCCCGTCCGGCGACGGTCGCGCAGCCGACGCCGGCCGAAAAACAGGAGGCCCAGGATCGGGAGGTGGTGCAGAAGGCCATGCTGGCCTTTTCGCGGGGCCCGCTGGACCCGGCCACGGTCACGGCGCTGCAACAGGTGATCGCCCATGCGCCTGCCGCCTGGCCGCTGGTGCAGAAGGTCCCGGACGGACAGACGATCGTGCGCCTCAACGGCGGCTCGATGACTGACACGCTGTCGGCGCTGCTGACCGCCGCCGGCTCGCCGGAGGCCCGGGAGGGCAAGGGCGTCGCCGTGGCCTTCAACACTTATGGCGTGGCGGCCCTGATGCTGGGTTCGCGCGGGGTCAGCCTGGGCCAGCCGCAGGAGGCCCTGACCTGGCTGGAGCGCGGCCTGGCCTTCCAGCCCGACAACCTGATGCTGGTCACCGAGAAGGGCATGGCCCTGGCCCTGCAACGCCGCTTCGCCGAGGCCCTGGCCTTCTACGACGCCCAACCGCCGCAGGATCCGCTGGCCCGGCCCGTGGACCCCAATGGCCCCGCCCGGTTGCTGCGGGCCCGCGGCTATTGCCTGATCGAGCTGGGCCGGCTGGACGAGGCCGAGGCCGCCTACAAGGCGTCGCTGGAGCTGGAGCCCGACCATGGCGGGGCCAAGAACGAGCTGGCCTATATCCGCGACGCCCGGGCCGGCAAGCCGCCGCAGCAGCCCGGCCAGCTGATGACCGGCGAAGAGGCCAAGACCTATCCGGCCAAGTGACCGCCGCTCAGGGCAGGATGATTGAAGGTCGGATCAATTTTCACCCCGTCTCCCCGGCCCTCAGGTCGCGCGGAGCGCGCGCCTCAGGATAAACTCCGGCCGGGGCCCAGATTCAGCCGTGGCGTCGGACGCCTATCCGAAACACGCAGCCCTAGACCTGGACCCCGGCCTTCGCCGGGGAGACGGAATAGGCTCTACCCCAGCGCCTTCCACCCGAAGGCCAGCAACGGCCGGGCGGCCGCGGCGAGGTCGGCGATGATCTCCGGCAGCTGCGCCCCGCCGATCTCGGCTCCGGTCAGCGGCCGGCGGACCAGCCAGCGGGTGCGCTTGAGGGCGGCCTCCAGCCGGCCGCCGGCCTGGTCCTCGAAGCCTTTGGGCAGGCGCTTGACCGAGTCGCCCTCGGTCAGGGCCAGGCCCTCGGCCGCCAGGGCCTTCTCGACCGCCGCCCAGCCCTTGGGATCGGCGGCGATCGCCCGGCGGAAGGCGTCGATGTGCGGGCGCTCGGTCAGGTAGAACCCCGCCGAGGCGAACGGCCCGCCGCCGGCATAGCCCGCGTCGGCCGCCTGGGCCGAGGGCAGGGTCGAGGGGTCGAGCGGATCGATGCTCTGCGGATCGAAGGCCGGCCGCGAGCCGCCCTCCGGCTCAATGTGCAGATAGACCAGGCCCGGCGACAGCTTGCCGCCGTCGCGGGTCAGGGTGGCCGAGACATGGGTCTTGTAGGGCCGCTTGTCCTTGGAGAAGCGCACGTCGCGGTGGATGCGGAACAGGCTCTTCTTCGGATCGCCGGCCAGCGGCAGGTCGCGCGCCGCCAAGGCCGCGTTCAGCGCCGAGATCAGGGCGGCCAGGGTCGGCTTGAGGCGATCGTCATAGACCGAGCGATGGGCGGCGAACCAGTCGCGGTCGTTGTGGGCGGCCAGGCCGCTGAGGAAGGCCAGGTCGGCGGCGGCGAAGCCGGGGAACGGAGCGTGAGTCATGTCGCGAAACTAGCCGCGAACCGCGGCCGCGTCTCTGCTGACAACCGCTGTCAGCAACCTGCGCGATCAGGAACGTTCATGGAACAAAAGCCTTGCACCCCGCCGCCGACGGGAGGATTTTCCGCCCCGACATCCATGTCCCCTCAGGAGCCTCCCATGAGCACGCAAGACATCGCCGCCGACCTCGTCGCCCTGTGCAAGGCCGGCAAGTTCGACGAGGCCGGCGAGAAATACTGGGCCGACGACGTCGTCAGCCTCGAAGCCATGGCCGGCGACATGGCCCGGGTCAGCGGC
The DNA here is from genome assembly GCF_052871235.1 of Caulobacter sp. LARHSG274. Taxonomy (NCBI): domain Bacteria; kingdom Pseudomonadati; phylum Pseudomonadota; class Alphaproteobacteria; order Caulobacterales; family Caulobacteraceae; genus Caulobacter; species Caulobacter sp. LARHSG274. The sequence continues at coordinate 9,544 of NZ_JBIXJO010000005.1, forward strand.
AAGGCCGCCGTCCGCGGCAAGGGCGAATGGTGGGTCGCCAACCACGAGGTCCACGCCGTCGAGGTCACCGGCCCCTACATCAACGGCGACCAGTTCGCGGTCGGCTTCAAAATGGACGTCACGCCCAAGGCGACCGGCGAGCGGGTCACCATGGACGAGGTCGGCGTCTACACCGTCCGCGACGGCAAGATCGTCGAGGAGAAGTTCTTTTATTGAGGACCGGCGCTCCTTCTCCCTTACGGGAGAAGGAGACCCCAGAAGCAATCCTACAGCTCCAGGAACGCCTCGAAGCCGCCGAAGATCATCCGTTTGCCGTCGAACGGCATGTCGGCCATGTAGGTCTTCAGGCGTTCGTCGGCCATGACCTTGGCCATGATCTCGTCCCGCGAGGCCTTGTCCTTGTAGGTGACCCACGAGAACACCACGGTCTCGTCCTCGGTGGCCTGGACCGCCCGCGGGAACGAGGTCAGCTCGCCATAGGGCACGTCGTCGGCCAGGCATTCGACATAGGACAGGGCCCCGTGCTCCATCCACACCTGGCCGCCCAGCTGGGCCATCTTCCTGTAGGCGTCGATATTGGCCTTGGGGACCGCGAGCACGAAACCGTCGACATAGGACATGGCGCCTTCTCCTCCCGTTGCGGGGAACATCGCGTCCCTCGCCTTGTTGACGAGACAAGGACGTCAGGACGCGAGACGTTCCGACAGGGATGGCGGAAAAAAGCGCCGATAGTCGGCGCCGCGGCCGGCTCAGTGGCTGAGCGCGGCGGCGACGGCCTTCTGCTGGCCGGTTTCCAGGTGGGGAACCAGGGCGCGGACGATGTCGGCCGCGGCCCTGTTGACCACCTTGAGATTGGGGGCGGGATCGCCGCCATGGATCGCCAGCCACAGCTCGATGATCCATTGAGGGTCGTTCTTGTGGTCGGCGACGATGGGCCGAAGCTTGGCGGGGGCCATTGGGCGTAGTCCTCTTGGTTGTGATCTCTGACGCCACTTACCAAAAAGCGTATACCCGAACGCCGCCCGCGGCTTCTCACCACCGCGTGATCACGGGCGACGCCGCCGGGGACGCCGCCCGTGATCGAGCCGCCTACTCCGTCTTCAGATAGATCTCCGACCCCTGTTCGCGGAACTTGTCGCTCATCGCCGCCATGCCCTCCTCGATCGAGTTCGGGGCCATGCCGGCCGCGAACTCGCGGACCTCCTGGCTGATCTTCATCGAGCAGAACTTGGGGCCGCACATCGAGCAGAAGTGGGCGGTCTTGTGGGCCTCCTTGGGCAGGGTCTCGTCGTGGAAGGCCCGGGCGGTCTCGGGGTCGAGGCCGAGATTGAACTGGTCCTCCCAGCGGAACTCGAACCGCGCCCGGCTGATGGCGTCGTCCCACATGGCCGCGCCGGGGTGGCCCTTGGCGAGGTCGGCGGCGTGGGCGGCCAGCTTGTAGGTGATGACGCCGGTCTTGACGTCGTCGCGGTCGGGCAGGCCCAGGTGCTCCTTGGGCGTGACGTAGCAGAGCATGGCGGTGCCGAACCAGCCGATCATCGCCGCCCCGATCGCCGAGGTGATGTGGTCGTAGCCAGGGGCGATGTCGGTGGTCAACGGGCCCAAGGTGTAGAAGGGGGCCTCGTGGCAGTGCTTGAGCTGCTCGTCCATGTTGGCCTTGATCTTGTGCATGGCCACGTGGCCCGGCCCTTCGATCATCACCTGGACGCCGTGCTTCCAGGCCACCTTGGTCAGCTCGCCCAGGGTGCGCAGCTCGGCGAACTGGGCCTCGTCATTGGCGTCGGCGGTCGAGCCGGGACGCAGGCCGTCGCCCAGCGAGAACGACACGTCATAGGCGCGCATGATCTCGCAGATCTCTTCGAACCGCTCGTAGAGGAAGTTCTCCTTGTGGTGGGCCAGGCACCACTTGGCCATGATCGAGCCGCCGCGCGAGACGATGCCGGTGACCCGCTTGGCGGTCAGGGGGACGAACGGGAGACGCACGCCGGCATGGATGGTGAAATAGTCCACCCCCTGCTCGGCCTGCTCGATCAGGGTGTCGCGGAAGACCTCCCAGTTCAGGTCCTCGGCCACGCCGTTGACCTTCTCCAGCGCCTGGTAGATCGGCACCGTGCCGATCGGCACCGGGCTGTTGCGGATGATCCAGTCGCGGATGTTGTGGATGTTGCGGCCGGTCGACAGGTCCATGACCGTGTCGGCGCCCCAGCGCGTGGCCCAGACCAGCTTGTCGACCTCGTCGGCGACGGTAGAGAGCACGGCCGAATTGCCGATGTTGGCGTTGATCTTGACCAGGAAGTTACGGCCGATCGCCATCGGCTCCAGCTCGCCGTGGTTGATGTTGGCCGGGATGATGGCCCGGCCGCGGGCCACTTCCTGGCGCACGAACTCGGGGGTCACGAAGTCGGGGATGCTGGCGCCGAAGTCCTCGCCGTCGCGCACGCACGGGCGGTCCTGCTCGCGGCGCAGGTTCTCGCGGATGGCGACATATTCCATCTCGGCGGTAATGATCCCGGCGCGGGCGTATTCCAGCTGGGTGACCAGCTTGCCCTGGGCGCCCTTGAAGATCGGCCGCTTGGCGGTGAACTGCGGGGCCAGGTGCTTGCCCTGGGCGAAGCCGTTGTCCTCGGGCTTGACCTCGCGCGGATTGGCCACCGGTTCGCAGTCGCCGCGGGCGATGATCCACGGCTCGCGCGAGCGCTCCAGGCCCTGCTCGATGTCGATCTTGGCGTGCGGGTCGGTATAGGGGCCCGACGGGTCATAGATGGTGACCGGCGGCTCGTTGGCGCTGGGATGGACCTCGACCTCGCGGAACGGCACGCGGATGTCGGGGAACAGCGAACCGGCCTGGTAGACCTTGCGCGATCCGGGGCGTTCGCCGGTGGGGATCGCGCCGATAGCGTCTTTGATCGGCAGTTGGACGTTCATTTCGGGTGCTCCTGGCGTTGAGGAGACCCGGACGTGTCGCGCTAAGTCGGTCTACGGACAGGCTTTTTCTGAGCCGCATCCGCGTTCCCTCCCTTCGCCGGCATGACCCGGATCAGGTTCTACGGGTCAGGGCTTGCGCCCAATCTCAGCCGCGCGAAGCGGCCCCCCGGTGAACGAGGCGACACTAGGCCGATGGTCGCCGGGGTCAAGAGTGGGCGTCAACGCCGCACCGCTATATCGCGCAAAGCTAGAGCATGCGATGTTTCGCCACGTCGAGGGTTCCACAACGGTAAGATGTCGTTGATATCATTGGGTCAAAGCTCCGACGTCGCCTAGACAGAGACTAGACAGAGATAAGAGGTCGGGGAAATGCGAGGACCGAGGCCAAACGACCTCGGATCGGGCTCGGGATCGGGATCGCCCCCCGAAGCCCACGATCGCCGATCTCCGGCCGAACCCGCGACGCGCCCGTCCGACCGCATCCAGGAGCGGATCAGCCAGGCCGCGGCCGAACTGGCCCTGGCCGAGCAGAACCGCCGCTTCGACGCCGCCCTCAGCAACATGCCCCACGGCCTGTGCATGTTTGACAGCGACACCCGGCTGATCCTGTGCAACGCCGCCTACCGTCGGCTCTACGCCCTGCCCGAGCACCTGACCCGCCCCGGCACGCCGCTGCAGGACATCTTCGACCACCGGATCGCCCACGGCTCGGCCCCGGTCGACTGGGAGGCCTATCTCGACATCGTCGCCGAGTCCGAGCAGAGGGGCGGCGACCTGATCAACCGGCACATCCAGCTCCAGGACGGCCGGACGATCCAGATCACCCACAACCCGATCCCCGAGGGCGGCTATGTCGCCAGCCACGAGGACGTCACCGAGATCCTGGCCGCCGCCGCCGACCGGCACCTGGCCCGCCACGACCCGCTGACCGGCCTGCCCAACCGCACCCTGCTGCGCGAGCGGCTGGACCGGGCGCTGGTCCGGTCGCGCAGGACCCATCCGCTGGCGGTGCTGTGCATCGACCTCGACCACTTCAAGGAGGTCAACGACACCCTGGGCCATCCGATCGGCGACCAGTTGCTGCGGGCGGTGACCGGCCGGCTGGCGGCCTGCGTCCGCGAGCGCGACACCGTGGCCCGCCTGGGCGGCGACGAGTTCGTGGTGCTGCTGCCGGGGGTGCAGGGCCGCAAGCAGGCCCAGGACCTGGCCCGGCGGCTGATCGAGACGGTCGGGTCGCCGTTCGAGATCCAGGGCCACCGCATCACCATCGGGGCCAGCATCGGCCTGGCGATGGCCCCCGACGACGGCGACGAGGCCGACGCCCTGCTGGTCAACGCCGACCTGGCCCTCTATCGCGCCAAGGCCCAGGGACGGGCCACCGCCTGCTTCTTCGAGGCCGGGATGGACGCCCGGGCCGAGGCCCGCCGCAAGCTGGAGCAGGATCTGCGCGAGGCGGTCACGAACGAGCGGTTCGAACTGCATTACCAGCCGGAGGTCGACACAACGACCGGAGCCATCGTCGGCTTCGAAGCCCTGCTGCGCTGGAACCGTCCGGACCAGGGCATGGTCTCGGCCGCCGACTTCATCGCCCTGGCCGAGGAGACCGGCCTGATCGCCCCGCTCGACGAATGGGTGATCGGCCGGGCCTGCGCCGACGCCGCCCGCTGGCCGCAGGCGGTGCGGGTGGCGGTCAACCTGTCGCCGGCCCAGTTCCGCAGCCGGACCCTGATCGACACCGTGGCCTGCGCCCTGGCGGTTTCCGGCCTGGCCCCGGAACGGCTGGAGCTGGAGGTCAGCGAGTCGGTGCTGCGCAGCGACGGCGAGCGGGCCCTGGCCACCCTGCACCGGCTGCGCGACCTGGGCGTGCGCATCGCCATGGACGATTTCGGCTCGGGCTATTCGTCGCTCGGCTGCCTGCGGCAGTTCGCCTTCGACAAGATCAAGATCGACCCGTCCTTCATCACCGGCCTGTCCGAGCCCGGCCCCTGCGCCGCCATCGTCAAGGCCGTCGCCGCCCTGGGAACCAGCCTGGGCGTGGTCACCACCGGCGAGGGGGTCGAGACCGCCGAGCAGTTGGCCCAGCTGCGCGAGCAGGGCTGCGACGCGGCCCAGGGCTACCTGCTGGGCCGGGCCGCCCCGGCCAGCGAGGTCCCCGCCCTGTTCGGCAAGTGAGGGCTGCCTACAGCGTCCGCGCCCCGAAGGTGTCGCAGGCCTCCGGGTCGCCGGCGTCGTAACCCTTGCCGAACCAGCGCATGCGCTGGGCGCTGGTGCCGTGGGTGAAGCTGTCGGGCATGACCCGGCCCTGGGCCTGTTCCTGCAGGGCGTCGTCGCCGACCGCCGAAGCCGCGCCCAGGCCGTCCTGGATGTCGGCGCGGGTGATCTGGATGCCGCCGTTCGAGGCCTGGCCGGCATGGCTGGCCCAGACCCCGGCATAGCAGTCGGCCTGCAGCTCCAGCCGCACCGAGCCGCTGGTCGCCCCGCGCGCGCCCAGCCGCCGGGCCTGGTCCGAGGCGCCGGTCAGGGTCTGGATGTGATGGCCGATCTCGTGGCTGATCACATAGGCGCGGGCGAACTCGCCCTTGGCCCCGAACCGGCTTTCCAGCTCGTTCCAGAAGCTGAGGTCCAGATAGACCTTGTGGTCGGCCGGACAGTAGAACGGCCCCATCGCCGACTGGCCGGTCCCGCAGCCGGTGCCGGTCGCCTGGTCGTACAGCACCACCGCCGCCGGCGGCCGGTAGTCGATCCCGTGCTGGGCCAGCAGCGGGCCCCAGACGTCGGTGTTCGAGGTCTCGATGACGTCGACGAACCGGCCCTGCTCGTCGGAGACCTGGCCGCGCTGGCCTTCCTGGACGGCGGGTTGCTGCGCATTCTGCACGGCGTTGAGGGTGGTCTCCGGCGCGATCCCGAACACGAAATAGCCGATCGCCGCCAGCACCACCGCCCCGATGCCGCCGCCGGCCAGGCCCACTCCGCCGATGCCGCCGCCGGAGCCGCGCCGGTCCTCGATATTGCCTTCGCGGCGCCCGCCACCCCATTCCATGCGATCGACCTTTCCGGATCAGGCGCGAACCCTATCGGGCCGGGGTGATGGCCCGCAAGCGCGCGTTGCTTTCGGCCAGGCGCTCGTCGACCTGGCGGTCCAGCCGTTCGTTCAGGGCGCTGTAGCCCGGATCGGCCGGGCCGCGCGGCGGAACCGGCTGCGAGGGCCGCAGCTGCGGCTCCGGCGTGGTCCGGGGCGCAGCGTCGAGCGGCCGCAGGGCCTGCTGGGCCTCGTAGCGGCCGCGGGCGGCGGCGGCCTCGCGCTGGGCGGCCAGGGCGTTCTGGCGGGCGATGTCCTGCTGCTGCAGGATCTGGTTCTGCTCGCGCAGCAGCCGCAGGTCGGCCTGGGCCAACACCGGCTCGCCCGCCGACAGGACTCCCGTCGCCGCCCCCAGAACCGCACCCCAGGATCGAAGCTTGCTCATCGCCATGGCCTCTGCGCATCCAGGCCTCGAGCAGACGCCGCCAACGCGTCGCTTTCAGGGCCGCCTGGCAGTGTAACGCGCCAGGAGCCGTCAGGGGACACCCGACGATCTCACGCCGCCCGCGGATCACGCTTGCCAAGTCGCCCCGGTCGCCGAACAAGTCAGGAAAAGACCTTGCAGGAAACGTCCATGACCCACGCCCATCCCCCGAAAGTCCTCGGCGTCCTCGGCGGCATGGGCCCGGCCGCGACGCTGGACTTCCTGGCCAAGCTGCAGGCCGCCACCCCGGCGGCGCGCGAGCAGGACCACCTGCGGGTGCTGGTCGACATCAATCCCCAGGTGGCGGCCGGCGACGGCGGCTATGAGGCGGCCGGGCCGGGCCTGGCGGCCATGGCGGCGGGACTGCGCGACGCCGGGGCCCAGGTGCTGGCCATCGCCTGCAACACCGCCCACCTCCACGCCGACGCCGTCCGGGCCAGCGGCCTGCCCCTGGTCGACCTGATCGAGACCGCCGGCCTGGCCGCCCGGGCGCAGAGCGCCGAGCGGGTCGGGGTGCTCGGCGTCGGCGAGGCCCTGGCCCTCTATCGCCGGGCCTTCTCGCACCAGGCGATCGAGGCGGTCACCCTGGACGACCACGAGCAGGTCGAGTTCATGGCCCTGCTCTATCGCATCAAGCACGGCGATCTGGGCCCGGCCTCGCGCCAGACCATGGCCGCCCTGGCTCACCGCCTGGTCGGCAAGGGCGCTCAGGTCGTGGTCGCCGGCTGCACCGAGGTTCCGCTGGTCCTCGCCGCGGCCGACCTGGCCGTGCCGTTCATCGACGCGACCGAGGCCCTGGCGCGGCGGTGCGTCGCGGTGTGCCTGGAAGGCTGAGCCTAGGCTCTGGGGACAGTTGACGATCTTGGGCCGAAGGACACGGGCGGCGCGCACCACGCTGAACGCCTCACTAGTCCAAGGCTCCTACCCCGCCAGCGCCGCCTGGCGCGCGGCGAACGGCGACACCACCGCCATCGCCCGGGCCACGTACTGGTCCTTCTCCCCTACCGGGGCGACATAGTGGATCGCCGCTTCGGCCTCGGCCCGGCCGGCGCCGCGCAGCAGCATCCAGGCGGCGATATATTGCGAGGCCAGGCAGCCGCCGGCGGTGGCGACATTGCCGTGGGCGAAGAACGGCGCGTCGATCACCTCGACCCCGGCCTCGATCACCCAGGGCTTGGTGGTCAGGTCGGTGCAGGCCGGTACGCCCGCCACCAGGCCCAGCTTGGCCAGGACCAGCGTGCCCGAGCACTGGGCGGCGATCAGCTGGCGCGCCGGGTCGAGCCGGATCTGGGCCAGCAGGGCCGGATCGGCCACGACCTCGCGGGTCCTGATCCCGCTGCCGATGATCACCGCATCGGCCTCGGCGGCGAACGCCATCGGCTGCTGGCGGCGCACCGTGACGCCGTTCATCGAGACGACGGTCTCGGTCGGCGCGGTGATGTGGGCCTGCCAGCCCTTGCCGCGCAGGCGGTTGAGGATCGCCGCGGCGATGAACGAGTCCAGCTCGTTGAAGCCGTCGAAGGTCAGGACCGCGATCTGCATGGGCTTGCTCCTCGCCCCGGCTTTGCCACGGGACGGGCGGGCCATCAAGGCCGCGGGCCAGGGGCCCGTGCGTAGGCTAGCGGCCGCAGCAACCGCCGCCGCTGTGGCCGTAGCCGCCGTGGCCGCCGCCGGACACCGTCACGCTGGTCGAGACGCTGGAGCTGGCGCTCGACGAGGCGCTGCTCCCGCCGCCCGACCAGCCCCGGCCATAGCTCGACCCGCCCCAGGAGCCGCCGCCGACCCAGCCGCCGCCGACGCCGTAGCGGGACGAGCGGCCGTAATAGCCGCCGCCGACGCCGTCCAGCGACTGGGCGTAGCCGTCGCCGGCCATCGAGCTGCCCATATAGCTCCAGCCGCTGTCCTGCTGGCTCCAGCCGCCGGACTCGTAGCTTTCGGAACTCTCGACGCTTTCGGAATAGCCGCCATGCGCCGCATAGGCGTCGCCTTCGACATAGTCGTGGCCGTGCTCATAGGCCTCGCAGTCGCAGCCGCGGCTGCGGACCACCCGCGGCGCGCGCTCGACATAGACCGGCGCCGCGACGGGCCGCTCGATATAGACCGGGCGGTCGACCGGCACCTGGACCGGCACTTCGACGCGCCTTTCGATGATCCGGTCGACGGGGCGGTCGATATAGACCGGGCGATCGACCGGCACCTCGACCCGGCGTTCGACGATCCGGTCCACCGGACGATCGATGTAGACCGGACGATCGACGGGGATCTCCACGCGCTTTTCGATGATCCGGTCGACGGGGCGGTCGACATAGACCGGGCGATCGACCGGCACTTCCACGCGTCGTTCGATGACGCGATCGACGGGGACTTCCACCCGCTTCTCGATGATCCGGTCCACCGGGCGGTCGACATAGACAGGACGGTCGACGGGCTTTTCGACGATCTTGACGACCGGCACCTCGACCCGCTTCTCGACGATGCGCTCGACCGGATGGTCGACATAGACCAGGCGATTGACCGGCACCTCGACCCGCTTCTCGATATAGACCGGCTGCCTGACGATCCGCACCCGGGCCGGCGCGGCGCGGCGCGGCTTGGGTTTGGCCTGGACGATGGGCGTGGCGCGGGCCGGATAGCCGTCGGCCGCGGCGCTCGAGACCATGACCGGTCCCAGGGCGGCCGACGCGATCGCCGCCGCGCCGATCAGGAGAACTGTCCTCGAATGCATGTTCCGACGCCTTTTTTCCGACTCCGCCGCCATCCGCCTTTGGAAAGCGTCCCATTCTGGGGCGCGGCGGGATAGCGGGAGCAAATGACGGGCCACACTCAATTTTCGCGAGTATTCACAGACCAAAGAGCCGCCGCAACCATTTTGGCACATGACTCTCGCGTCGCGGCGCCGGTGGCTCGAATTCGGGCTCGCCCGGCGGCGGTCGCAGCACGCGCGGCTCGGGCGGACGGTCGCGGGCGATCAGGCCGGCCTTCAGGCCGCTGGCCATGAAGTCGCGCCAGATCCGGGCCGGCGGGCCGCCGCCGACCACCCGGTTCATCGGCGAATGGTCGTCATTGCCGACCCAGACCCCGACCACCAGGTCGCCGGTGAAGCCGACGAACACCGCGTCGCGATAGTCCTGGGTGGTGCCGGTCTTGCCATAGGCCCGTTGCGGCAGGCGGGCGGCGCGGCCGGTGCCCTCCTCGACCACAGCGCCCAGCAGGTCGTAGAGCGCCGCCCGCTCGGCGGTGTCCATGTCCGCGGTGGCGATCGGCGTCGTGCGCGGGCGACCGTAGGGCCGGACCGGCATCTTGCCCGAGGCCACGGCGGCGTAGGCGGCCGTCAGCTCCAGCAGGCTGGTCTCGGCCGTGCCCAGGGCCAGGGTGGCGTCGTCCTCGCGCAGCGGCGAGACGATCCCCAGGTCCCGCGCCGCCCGGACCACCTCGGGCCCGCCGGCCTGCTGGTACACCCGCGCGGCGATGATGTTGTTGGACTGGGCGAAGGCGTCGCGGATCGTCAGATCACGCCCGCCGCCGCCCTCGTAATTGCTCGGCGTCCAGCCGCCGATGGTCACCGGGTCGCCGACCACCAGGTTCTCGGGGGTGGCTCCGTCGCGCAGGGCGGCCAGGTAGACGAACAGCTTGAAGGCGCTGCCCGGCTGGCGGCGGGCCTGGACGGCGCGGTTGAAGGGGCTGCGGCGATAGTCGCGGCCGCCGACCATGGCCACCACCCGGCCGTCGGGCCGCATCGCCACCAGCGCCGCCTGGCCGATCCGCGCCCGCCCCGCCTCGGCCAGGCCGCGGGCCACGGCCTGCTCGGCCCGGCGCTGCAGGCGGGAGTCGAGGGTGGTGGGAGCCCGCACCTCGCCATAGGCCGCGCCGTCGAAGGCCGACTTGACCTGCGGCGAGATCCAGTCGGCGAAATAGCCGCCCACCGGCAGGGCGGCGCGGGCCGGCGGGATCGCGACATCGGCGGCGGCCTCGGCCTGGGCGCGGGTGATCGCCTTGGTCTCGACCATGGCCTCCAGCACCAGCCGGGCCCTCCGCCGGGCCGCGGCCGGGTGGTCGACGGGATCGAGGTCGACCGGGGCCTTGACCATCCCGGCCAGGATCGCCGCCTCGCCGATCGACAGCCTTTCCGGCGGCTTGCCGAAATAGTGCCGCGCCGCCGCCCCCAGGCCGTAGACCCCGTCGCCGAAATAGATGCTCGACAGGTAGCGGGCCAGGATCTCGTCCTTGGACAGCCGCAGTTCCAGCCACAGGGCGATCAGCGCTTCCTGGCCCTTGCGGCGCAGGCTGCGCTCGGGGCCGAGGAAGGCGTTCTTGGCCAGCTGCTGGGTGATGGTGCTGCCGCCCTGGACGGTGCGGTGGGCCCGGGAATTGACCCAGGCGGCCCGGGCCGTCCCCAGCAGGTCGATGCCCAGGTGATGGTAGAAGCGCCGGTCCTCGATGGCCACGAAGGCGGCCGGCACATAGGGCGGCAGCGTCCTGACCACCACCGGCGCCTCCTTGTAGGCGCCGCGGCGGGCGAAGGGCTTGCCCTGGGCGTCCAGCAGCACGATCGCCCGGCTGGGCAGCGGCTCCAGGGCGCGGGAGATCGGCAGGTTGGAGCCCAGCCAGGCCAGCAGCAGGACCACGGCCAGCAACGCCCCCGCCGCCGCCCCGATCAGCAGCCGATGGCGGATCAGGCCAGCCTTCAGACGTTCAGCAATCATCGGCGACGCGGCTCCCCGGCTTCAGCGATCAAGGCTGAATCCTCTTTCACCCCGTCTCCCCGGCGAAGGCCGGGGCCCAGGTCATAGCGCTATGTGTTTCGGATAAGCGCTCAACACGACGGCTGAATCTGGGCCCCGGCCTTCGCCGGGGAGACGGAATGGGATGGGCGTTTCTATCCGGCCCCATCCTGCGCTAGCCGGTCAATGGCATGAAGGCGTCGGCCCTGTCCAAGGCCGAAAGCGGCGAACGGATCGAGCACCTCAGGCCCTCGGCCCGATAGTCCAGCGCCACCTCGCCGCCCAGCTCGTTGGGCAGGGCCATCTCGACGATGCGCGAGCCGAAGCCGCGCCGGGTGGGCGGCCGCACCGGCGGCCCGTCCCGCTCGACCCAGTCGATGCTCAGCCGTTCGCCCGCCCCCACCGACCAGGAGATGTCGACATGGCCGCCCGAGGCCGACAGCGCCCCGTACTTCAGGGCGTTGATCGCCAGCTCGTGGAAGGCCAGGGCCATGACCACGGCCGGCTTGGGCGAGACCATCAGGTCCTCGCCGCGGATGGTCAGCTGGCCGGGATGGGAGCGGTAGGGCGTCACCGAGCCGTCGATGATCTGGCGCAGGCTGGCGGCCGACCAGTTCTCGTCGGTCAGGACGTTGTGGGTGGCGGCGATGGCCATCAGCCGCCCCTCGAAGGCCCCGCGCACGCCGATGTCGACGCCGGCGTTGCGCAGCGACTGGCTGGCGATCGACTGCACGGTGGCCAGGGTGTTCTTGACCCGATGGTTCAGCTCGTTGACCAGCAGCTGGCGCTGGGCCTCCGAGCGCATCTCGCGGGTGACGTCGCGCGAGGTGGCCAGCACCCGCGTCACCAGGCGGTCGTCGCTGAAGATCGGCGAGACCGTGGTGTCCCACCAGCGCAGCTCGCCCTTGGCGGTGGGGCAGATGGCCCGGAACGAGCTGGCCTCGCCGGCCAGGGCCCGGCGCAGGGCGTGCTCGACGCTGGGGCGGCCCTCGGCCGGCCACAGGTCGGGCCAGTAGCGCAGGCGGTTGCGGCCGTCGAAGTCGTCGATCTCGAACAGCGTCTGGCCTTGCAGGTTCATGTATTCGACATGGCCGTCGGCGCTGATCACCCGGATGCAGTCGCGACTGGCCTCGACGATACTGAGGAAGTAAGCGCCCGCGCCCTCCAGAACCGCCTTGTCAGATCCCTCGTCCGCCACCCCGATCTCCATCGCGAACGCCCATGATCACCGGCTTGGCCGGCAATTCAAGCGACGCGTGTGTCGGCGGGGCGTTTAGGCGGAGGATGAGGCCAGATCGAAACGCCCATCCTCTTCCGTCTCCCCGGCCCTCAGGTCGCGCGGAGCGCGCCTCAGGATAAACTCCGGCCGGGGTCCAGATCATAGGGCTGGGTGTACCGAATTAGTGTCCGGCGCCACAGCTGAATCTGGGCCCCGGCCTTCGCCGGGGAGACGGGGATGAAAGACGATTCAGCCGTCGATCACCGCGCTCCGACCAAGCTCAGTCGACCTCGCGGCTGGCTTCCAGCATGCCGACCAGGGCGGCCGACAGCCGCGAGGTCTGGGCCATGCGGCGCAGGGCGGCGCGCGCGTGCTCGCTGTCGGCGATCTCGGCCTGTCTTTCCAGGCCTTCGGCTTCGCGTTCCAGGCGCTCGGCGTCGTTCAGGAGATTGGGTTGCATGGGCATAGTGAATCTTTACGAGGGATTAACCGGTCGGACCATGTGACCGCTGGTCGCAGAACGGTGTAATTTCACAGAAATTCAAAGTCTTACCGCAAACTCGTCGGTCGAAAAGAAAACGGCCCCGGATCATTTCTGACCCGGGGCCGTCGTCCTGTTCCCCAACAGGACGGCGTGCCGCGCTACCAGTCCCGGCGCGGCGGCGTCGCCTCTAAAACCGACGTTGTCCTTCTCGCCGAGGCCGGCCCCGTCCGCAACGCGACGGCCTGTCGCAGGGATGACGGGCGTCACGGAACATTGCTCTTCGAAAAGCCGCTGGTCAAATAATGACACCGGTATCATAACTAAGCGCAACAATGCGCCGGCCAGCGGCGACAGGGGTTCGGCCCGATCCGGACCGGGAGGACGCCACAGGATCGGACGGGCCCCAGGTCCCCGAAGGCGCCTCGCCGGCCGGCCAGGCCGCGTCCTTGCGTCGCGGGCCCCGCCAGCCCGGGAGTCCGACCCAGATGCCGCTTAGCCCGTTGACCCGCCGCCGCCTGCTGGCCACCACCACCGCGACCTTCGCCGCAGCCGCCGCCCTGGCGCCGCTGCAGGCCCTGGCCCAGGGGACCGCCCCGAGCAAGGACCAGGTGCTGGCGACGATGAAGAAGGCCGCCACCTTCATGGCCGAGAAGGCCGCCTATCAGGGCGGCTATGTCTGGAGCTACCTGCCCGACTTCTCGCGGCGGTTCGGCGAGATGGAAGCCTATCCGACCATGATCTGGGTGCAGCCGCCCGGCACCGGCAGCGTCGGCCACCTGCTGCTGGACGCCTATCACGCCACCGGCGACGAATATTATTACGAGGCCGCCAAGCGGGCCGCCGAGGCGCTGATCAAGATCCAGCACCCAGCCGGCGGCTGGAACTACATGGGCGACCTGGCCGGCGAGGAGTCGCTGAAGAAGTGGTACGCCACCATCGGCCGCAACGGCTGGCGGCTGGAGGAATTCCAGCACTATTACGGCAACGCCACCTTCGACGACGAGGGCACGGCCGAGAGCTGCCAGCTGCTGCTGCGGCTCTATCTGGAAAAGAAGGACAAGGCCTTCAAGCCGGCGCTGGACAAGGCCATCCAATTCGTCCTCGACAGCCAGTATCCGGTCGGAGGCTGGCCCCAGCGCTTTCCGCTGATGAGCGGCTTCGAGAACAAGGGCCATCCCGACTATACCGGCTACATCACCTTCAACGACGGCGTCGTCGACGAGAACATCAAGTTCCTGCTGATGGTCTGGCAGACCCTGGGCGATAAGCGGGTGCTGGACCCGATCCGCCGGGCCATGGACGTCTATGTCGCCGCCCAGCAGCCGATGCCGCAGCCCGGCTGGGGCCTGCAGCACACGGTGGCCGACCTCAAGCCGGCCGGGGCCCGCACCTATGAGCCCAAGGCCTTCGCCAGCCACACCACGGCGGGCAATCTCGAAAACCTGATGGACTTCTACGAACTGACCGGCGACCCGAAATACCTGGCCCGCATCCCCGAGGCCATCGACTGGCTGGCCGGCCTGAAGCTCGACGACAAGATCGCCCCCGGCAAGTCGCGCTATCCGACCTTCATCGAGATCGGCACGAACGAACCGCTCTACGTCCACCGCCGCGGCTCCAACGTGTTCAACGGCGAGTACTTCGTCGACAAGCACTGGGAGAACACCATCGTCCACTATTCGTCGTTCCGGGCGGTCAATATCGACAAGCTGCGCAAGCGCTATGCGGCCCTGAAGGCGACGCCGCCGGAGGTCGCCAGCCAGGACTCGCCGCTGAAGGGCGGCCGCCGTGCCCTGCCGCGCTACTTCACCACCCGCGACATCTCGGTGTCCGACCTCAATGTCGGGGCCGTCAAGGCCGCAGAGGCCGCCACCAGCCCCGCCGACGCCGCCCAGCTGGTCGCCTCGTTGAACGCCGAAGGCTGGTGGCCCACCCTGATGAAGGCGGTCAGCAACCCCTATATCGGCGACGGCTCGACCACCGTGACCCCGGGCGAGTTCTCGATGACCCGGGTCGGCGACCCCACCGACACCTCGCCCTACCTCGCCGACGTGCCGAAGATCGGCATCTCGACCGGCGCCTATATCGAGAACATGGCGGCGCTGATCCGCTACGTGACGGCGTAGGGGTTATCCACAGGCCTCCTCCCTTCCCCCTGGAGGGGGAAGGGCCGGGGATGGGGGTGGAAGCGGTTCAGGATGGGGCGCCGGCGCAGAAGCTTTCGCGACGGCCTCGGACGCGAAAGTTATCCACAGGGCTTCCTCTTTCACCGTCTCCCCGGCGAAGGCCGGGGCCCAGATCGAACCCAGAGCGCAGGTCGTCCGGCCACCGCCAGCAGGCGCATCATCCCCGAACGCTCAGGCTGAATCTGGACCCCGGCCTTCGCCGGGGAGACGGGGGAAAAGCGGGGGAAGCGAGGTCCATCCCCGCGACTTCAGAATCGAAGATCAGAGAATTCAACCTCTTATAGGAAAACGCAGGTTTCCGATCCCCACCCTCCAGGACGGCCGCACACTGGCGGCATGACCCAATCTTCCTTCCCCGCCTGGTGCGAGACCCTGCAAGTAAAACTCATGGCCGCTCTCGACGCGGTCTGGGCGATCCTGGAGACCAGCGACGATCCCGCTGAGATCCGCAACGCCCGCGACAAGGCCAAGGCTTGCGGCGAACTGGCCGCCGTGGTCCGCAAGGTCGCGACCATGACCGGCCAGGCCCGCAGCAAGCCGGCCGCCGAAGCGCCGGAGCCGGCCCTCGCGGTCCCGGCGACGGCGCCGGCCACGGCCCCCGCTGCCGCCGTGGCCCAGGTCTCGGCCCAGGTCGAGCACGCGGTCCGGGCGCTGGAAAAGCTCAAGGGTCGGCGGCGAATGCGCTTCTAGCGCCCACGCGCCGCCCGGATCGCCTGTTCCAGCTGGGTCCGGCGCTGGTCGAAGGCGTCGGCCGCCGCCTCGGCCTCGGCGTCGAGGGCGGCGCGGCGCTCGGCGAAGGCGATCTCGGCGGCCTCGGCCTCGTCCTCCAGGGCTTCGAGCTCGCCGCGCAGCGCCGCCAGCTTCTCGGCCCGCGCCGTCTCGGCCCGGGACGGCTTGCGCCGCATCCTGGCCGGCAGGGCCTTCAGCGCCGCGTCGAGGCCGCCGGCCGGGCGGGTGACCACCGCCCCGGGCGTCGCCAGGGCCGCGTCGTGGCCCGGTCCCGCCGCCACCTCCTTGGCCGTGCCGTCCTTGAACAGGTCGCGGCCGACGTCCCAGGCCTCCAGGGCCTTGGCGCGCGAGGTCGCGGCCACGGTGTAGTCGTGAAGGCCGTCCGACCAGCCAAAGACCTTGAGCTTGCGCGCCATCCCAGCCGAACGGCCGGGCCGCCACGGCCGTTCCGCGGGCGGCTTCGGGGGCGGTTTCGGGGAACCCCTCGCCCCGCCCATGGATTTTTCTCCCACAGCGCATGGAGGACGATCATGCCCCAGGGCGACAAATCCAAGTACACCGACAAGCAGGAGCGCAAGGCCGACCACATCGCCGAAGGCTACGAAAAGCGCGGCGTCTCCGAGCAGGAGGCCGAGCGCCGGGCCTGGGCGACGGTCAACAAGGACGACGGCGGCGGCAAGAAGGCCGGCGGCTCCGGCCGCGGCAAGGCCACCGGCCATCCGGCGGCCCACAAGGGCGGCGCGAAGGGCGGCAAGGCGGCGGCTTCGCGCCCGGCCGCCGAACGCTCGGCCTCGGCCAAAAAGGCGGCCGCGACCCGCAAGCGCAACGCCGAGCACCACACCCACCATTAGGAGCCGCCATGGCCCACAAGAGCAACAGCCGCGGCCGCGAGGCCAACGACGCCCTGTCCCTGGGCGAGCGCCCGGACACCTCGCACGCCGACACCGTCAAGACCGGCCGCCAGGAACGCCGCGCCGCCGGCCCCGACGGCGGCGACGCCCGCGCGGTGGGCGAGACGTTCAAGCGGGGGCCGGGCGGGAAGGGTACGGGCGGGGCGGCGCGGCCCTAGGGCGGGCTGAAACTATATGCGAGGTCATCCGCCCGCCCGCTCGGCGGCGAGGCCGCGCCTTAAAACCTTGTAGGCAAGCCTGCTCTGGCGTCTGGCCGTGTCAAGGACCGGCCTCCGGCCGGCCGCGCGCGGCGACGCTCTGCGTCGTCCTTGACACGGCCAGACGCCAGAGCTCCAATCCTACAAGGGTTTAAGGCGCAGCCGCATCCGACGGGGCGGATGCGGGCTTCGACGGAAGCGGACCTTTTAGGAGGCTGCGAAGGGTGGATGTCAGACCCTCGCGTGCCTACTGTGCAGCCTGCATGTTCACAGATCACAGCATTCAAGCACAGCTCGACGCGATCGAGCACAGCGCATCCTTCGAGGAAGAGTCAGGGCGGCTGGTCGACGCCTGGACGGGCGCCGACGTTGGCCTCGCCGCCGTTGACCCGATCCTGAAATTTATGGAGACGCATCCGGCGATTGACTACGGTTCGCCGGGACCTCTCGTCCATTTTATCGAACGCTTCTGGATGAAGGGGTACGAAGAGCGGCTGGTCGCTTCTCTGAACCGCCGCCCCACTGAGCACACCACCTGGTTGTTGAACCGAGTCATCAATGGTGTGAAAGACTCACAGGTTCGAGACAGCTACATCGCGATCATGCGGGACATAGCATCCAACCCCGCCATCGAGGACGAGGCACGAGCGCTGGCCTCCGATTTTTTCGCGCGGCTGAGGCATTAGGTCACCGGGCAGTCGCCTAAAGTCCGACTTGGGTGGAAAGCGGGCCTCGTCAGGATTACCGAAGGGCATGGCTGGAAGTGGCGGCGGTGCACAGGTTCAATTCAGAGCCGATGACCGTGCTACGATATGCCGTCTTGCGGAGGGAGACATTTTGAACGGATACACTTACTGGTTAGCCAATGTGTTTCGCGCCGTATTGGTAGTAATGTCAGTCCTTACCGCAATTATTGCGCTATCAGAATTGTATCTGATATTTCATGATGGTTGGGTGCATATTTTATTCTTCCTCGGCGGAACGGTGCTTGCCGTTGTTTTTTTGGCGATTGCGACATTGTGCGACAAAGTTATGGTGAAGATCGCGGGCTCCAGCGAGAAGTAAGTCTCTCGGCAGCTCAGCCGCGAGCAAGCGTGACCAATCGGGAGCGGCCGGACGCTGGGTGCCGTGCCCAGAGGCCGCCCCCTCTGAATGTCCGCCATGGGTGGTGGGCTCAACCGGTCGCCGCAACACGCTAACTTTTCTTGGGAGAGGGAGCGTGGGTGATGAAGCAGCGGCGTCCGCTCCAGAGGCCCTAACCGCCCCCCGCCCGCGCCGCGTCCGCCGCCGCGAAGTCGGCCAGCTGGTCGGCGTGGGCCTTCTGGAACGCCGGGCGGCGGGTGAGCCGCGCCAGATAGGTCTGGCAGGCCGGATAGGCGGCAAGTCCTTCGAACTGGTCCACCGGCCGCAGCACGTCGGCCATCAGCAGGTCGGCGACGGAGAACCGGCCGCCGGCCAGCCAGTCGCGGCCGGCCAGCACCGCTTCCAGCCGCTCGAGCCGCAGCTTCAGGAAGCCGTCGACGAACCCGGCCTCGGGCGCGTCGCCCGGAAAGCCCATGAAGCGGAACATCGACCAGGGCAGGCTGGCCATTTCGACCGAGTTGAGGGCCGCCAGCACCCACTCCATCGCCTCCGCCCGCCCGCGCGGGTCCGTGGGCATCAGCGCCGGGCTCTTCTCGCCCAGGTGCAGCAGGATCGCCCCGCTCTCGAAGACGGTGATGTCGCCGTCCGTGAGCCACGGCACCTGTCCGAACGGCTGTTGCGCAAAGTGCCCGGCCGGGCGCGCCTCGAAGGGCGTGGTCGCCATGCGATAGGCCAGCCCCGCCTCCTCCAGCGCCCAGCGAATGCGCAGGTCGCGCACGAAGCCCCTCGGCGGCTCGGGCACCCAGTCGAACGTCGTCAGCACCAGATCGCTCATGGCGTCTCCTCCCGGTTCTTCGCGGCTTTTGCATCTTCCTACACGCCTGACGAGAAACCTGGAACTACCTACCTTGGCGTTTGTCGCGTGCTGATGGCCTAGTTCTGGCGAGCGCGACGCAGCTCCGCCCCATCGCCGGTTTTCGCCAGGCCGCCGCCCCGCCGATGAGGAATATGGCGCTATTGCTTGTGGCCGCCGCCCAGGTCCATGCCCAGCGTCGGGCCGATGCCGTCCGGATGCTCGCCGAACGGATTGCCGGAGCGGCGCTTGGCGGCGGCTTCCAGGCGGTCGCGCAGGCCGGGGTCGAGGGCCAGGTTCGGCTCCGGCGCGGGGGCGTCCTCGTCCTCCGGCTCATCGGCGAGCGAGGCGGCCAGCACCTGGCGCAGGCGTTGGCCGAACCAGGAATCCTCCGGCGTGCCCGGGGCCGGCGGGCGTTCGAGGAACTGCAGGACCTCCTCGAGGGCGGTGTCGTCGTCGACCTGTTCGATCATGGCGTGCTCCGGCCAGACACCAACGGCTCGCGGCCACGACGGTTGCGGACCGGCCCCGCATCGCCCTAGACAGGCGGCCTCACCCCCTGGGATCGCCGATGGCCTGGACCCGCCTCTATGACGAAGCCGAGCCGCAGCGGGTCAACCGCTGGCTGGCCCACAACGGCGTCTGCTCGCGGCGGGAGGCCGAGGCGCTGATCCTGCAGGGCCTGGTGTCGATCGACGGCCAGCGGGTCGACGACGTCGGCCGCAAGATCGAGCCCGGCCAAACCCTGGTGCTGTCCGACCGCGCCCAGGCCCAGCTGGAGGGCGCCCTGACGGTGATGGTCCACAAGCCGGTGGGGATCGTCTCGTCCCAGCCCGACCCCGGCCAGGTCCCCGCCGTGCGGCTGCTGACCCGCGAGGCGCTGGTCGGCCACAGTCCGGTGATCCCCGGCTTCGAGAACAAGCTGGCCCCGGTCGGGCGGCTGGACATGGACTCCCGCGGCCTGCTGATCCTGTCCGAGGACGGGGTGGTGGCCAAGGCGGTGATCGGCCCGGCTTCTGAGCTGGAGAAGGAATATCTGGTCTGGGTCGACGGCTGGATCACCGACGGCAAGCTGGCCCTGCTGCGCCACGGCCTGGAACTGGACGAGCGCCAGCTGCGCCCGGCCCAGGTCGAGGTCGTCGGCCGCCAGCAGCTGCGCTTCGTCCTGACCGAGGGCCGCAACCGCCAGATCCGGCGGATGTGCGAACTGGTCGAGCTGACCGTCGTCGACCTGCTGCGGGTGCGGATCGGCGCGCTGCGGCTGGGCGACCTGCCCGAGGGCCGCTGGCGGCCGCTGACCGCCGCCGAACGCGCCGCCCTGGTTGGCCTCCCGCCCGGTTGACCCCGGGCAAAGCGGGGGGCAGGGTCGCTTTACCTCTTGGGAGATCGCCTCCGGAGGACTAAGTCGGTCGTTCTTCCCCGACCGTTCGTTACAGCCATGACCGCCATCAGCCCCACCGCCGCCCGACCGCCGCGAAAGAACCGCAACCGCCGCCGCAAGCCGGTGCGGGTGCTGCGGCTGCTGCTGCCCAGCCTGGCCAGCGTGGTGGCGATCGCCATCGTCGCCCAGGGCACGATGCGGGCCCTGGAGTCCAAGGACGGCGGGGCCGCGGCCGGCGCGCCGCTGCGGATGGATAATCCGCGCTTCACCGGCACGCTGAAGGACGGCCGCGCCTTCCTGATCACCGCCAGCTCGGCGACCCGCGATCCCAGCAACGACGGCCAGGTGTTGCTGAAGTCGCCGCAGCTGACCCGCGGCTACGGCTCGCCCGCCCCCACCCATGTGGCGGCCAAGGACGGCGCCTACCAGGAGGACAAGGGCTCGCTGCTGCTGACCGGCGACGTCAAGATCGACAACGGCCAGGGCTACCAGTTCGCCTCTCAGCGGGCGCTGATCGACACCCGCACCGGCGACCTGGTCGGCGGCGCGGCCGTGCAGGGCGCGGGGCCCAACCGCTCGGTCCAGGCCGACAACTACTCGGTCAGCGACAAGGGCGACCGGGTGCTGTTAAAGGGCCGGGTGCGCACGCGCCTCACGCCGCAGAAGTGATCCAGGCCGACGCCCCGGCGGACGGAGCCAGGCCCAGGGTCTGCTTCCTCTACATCGCCCAGACCCACCAAATCCTGCACAGCCTGCCGATCGCCGTGGCCATGGCCCAGGGCTGGCCGGGGATCGAGGTCGAGATCGCCGCCACCGCCCAGGAGCACCTGGACTATGTGCGGGCGCTGCTGGCCGCCCTGGGGGTGACCACCATCGCCTCGCGCCTGCTGCCGCCCGGCTGGCTGCGGCGGCTGCGGCTGAGGGGCGCCTCGACCCCGCCCAAGGCGCTGATGCTGGCCGCCAACGCCCGGCGGTTGGGCCGCTACGACGCCATCGTCGCCCCCGAGCGCACCACCGCCCTGCTGCGCAAGCTGGGGGTGCGCGACAGCCTGCTGGTCTACACCCAGCACGGGGCCGGCGACCGCGGCGGGCCGTTCGAGCCGCGGCTCAAGACCTTCGACCTGGTGATGGCCGCCGGCCCCAAGCAGCGCGACCGGATGATCGACGAGGGCTGGGTCGCGCCCGAGGCCTGCGCCATGGTCGGCTACCCCAAGTTCGACATCATCGACGCCCTGCCCGCCTCGCCGCTGCCGGTGTTCCCCGACGCCCGGCCGGTGGTGTTGTACAACCCTCATTTCCACCCGACCCTGGGCTCGTGGCCGCGCTGGGGCCGGCAGGTGCTCGAGCAATTCGCCGCCGACCCGCGTTACAATCTGATCTTCGCCCCCCATATCCGCCTCTTCGAGGGGGCGGACCCCAAGACCGTGGAGGCGCTGGCGCCGTTCGTCGGCCATCCGCGCCTTCACCTGGACCTGGGGGGACCGGCGGCGATCGACATGACCTACACCCGCGCGGCCGACATCTATCTGGGCGACGTCTCCAGCCAGGTCTACGAGTTCCTGCGCACCCCCAAGCCGTGCCTGTTCCTCAACGCCGCCGACGCCGCCTGGCAGGGCGACGAGAGCTTCCACCACTGGCGCTACGGCCCGGTGCTCGACGATGTCGACGGCCTGGTCGACGCCGTCGCCGCGGCCCAGGCCTCGCACGGCGACTATGTCGAGGCCCAGAAGCGCGGCTTCGCCGAGAGCTTCGACCTGCAGGAAACGCCATCGTCGGTGCGCGCCGCCCAGGCGATCGTCGAGCGCCTGCCGTCCAGGGGCCGCCGCCTGCGATGAGCCAAGATTCGAGTGTTCTGAAGCGGGTCCTGGCCAATGCCGGGACGCTGCTCGGCGGACGCACCGTCAACGCCCTGGTCGGCCTGGCCTATATCGCCCTGACCGCCCGCGGCCTGGGGGCGGTGCAGATGGGCGTGCTGGTGCTGATCAACGCCTACGCCCAGTTCCTCGGCGACGTGGCCAAGTTCCAGTCCTGGCAGACGGTGCTGCAGTACGGGGCGGGGCCGATGCTGCAGGGCGACCGGCCGCTGTTCCAGCAGGTGCTGCGGTTCTCGCTGCTGCTGGACCTGATCGGGGCCGCGGTCGGGGTCGGGCTGGGGGTCGGCGGAGCCCTGCTGCTGGGCGGGTCGCTGGGCTGGCCGCCGAGCCTGGCCCCGGCGGCGGCGCTGTACGCCCTGTCGATCGCCATGATGACCTCGGCCACCTCGGTCGGCCTGCTGCGGCTGTTCGACCGCTTCCGCTTCCTGGCCGGCGAGCAGGCGGTCAGCTCGATCGTGCGCCTGGCCGGCTGCGCCATCGCCTTCGCCCTCGACGCCTCGATCGGCTGGTTCCTGGCCGCCTGGGCGGCGGGCACGGTCGCGTCGTTCTTCTATGTGCTGGGCGTGGCCTGGTGGGACCTGGCCCGGCGCAAGCTGTTGCAGGGCTTCACCCTGGCCGGCCCGCTGAGCCGGGGCCTGCCGGGGGCCTGGCGCTTCGCGTGGGCGACCAATTTCAACGGCAGCCTCGACACCGCCTTCACCCACGTCATCACCCTGGTGGTCGGCGCGGTGCTGGGCCCGGCCGACGCGGCCCTGTGGCGGGTGGGCCGGCAGGTGGCCGACGGCATGGCCAAGCCGGCCAAGCTGCTGATCCCCGCCCTCTATCCGGAACTGGCCAAGCTGCGCGCCACCGGCGGCGAGGCGGCGATGCGCAAGCTGGCCGGCCAGATCGGGGTGATGGGCGGCGCCGTGGCCGGCCTGCTGCTGCTGGTCTGCGTGCTGTTCGGCGCGCCGCTGCTGGCCCTGGTGATGGGCAAGCCGTTCGCCGCCGGAGCCGGGATCATGACCTGGCAGGTGGCCGCCGCCGCGATCGGCGTGCTGGCCCTGCCGCTGGAACCGATGCTGGTGTCGCTGAACCGGGCCGGCGTGGCCCTGCGCGTGCGGTTCCTGGTCTGCGTGGTCTATCTGGCCGCCTTGGTCCCGGTGATCAAAAGCCTTGGCCTGACCGGGGCCGGCGTCGCCCTGGTCGGCGCCGCGGCGGCGATGGCGGCGGGCATGTTCCTGGCCCTGCGCCGCAGCCTCAACCGGATGTCCGTCGTCAAAGGCGACGAACAAACTTGCGTCGACGACAAAAACGGCGCCAAAGGCGTTTCCTGATGATCACTCCGACCGTTTCCACGCGAACCGTGCGTTTCGCCGACTTCCCCACTCTGACCGCCGCCCTCGATTTCGCGGCGACGGGCCAGACCGGGATCAACCTCTACTCGCTGCGCGGCGAACTGGTCGAGGCCCTGCCCTACGCCAAGCTGCGGGACCAGGCGCTGGAGCTGGCCGGACGGCTGCTGGCCACCGGCGCCCGGCCCGGCGACAGCGTCGGCCTGATCGCCGACACCGACGCCGACTTCGTGCGCGCCTTCTTCGCCTGCCAATATGCCGGCCTGGTCCCGGCCCCCCTGCCCCTGCCCGCGCCGCTGGGCGGCCGCGAGGCCTATGTCGAGCAGATCGCCCGGATGCTGGCCTCGGCCCGGGCCCGGGTGCTGATCGGCCCGTCGGGCATGAAGGACTGGGTGGCGCAGGTCGCCGCCGCCGCGCCGCTGGACTTCGCCGGGGTGCTGGCCGACCTGCCCGATAGCGCCGATGCGACGTTGCCGGCCATCGTCCCGGACGCCACCTGCTACCTGCAGTTCTCGTCGGGCAGCACGCGGTTTCCGACCGGGGTTGTGGTCACCCACCGGGCCCTGATGGCCAACGCCGTGGCCATCACCCGCGACGGCCTGCAGGTGCTGCCGACCGACCGCGCCGTCTCCTGGCTGCCGCTCTATCACGACATGGGGCTGATCGGTTTCCTGCTGTCGCCGATGGCCAGCCAGATGTCGGTCGATCTCCTGCCCACCGGCGCCTTCGTGCGCCGGCCGCTGCTGTGGCTGGACCTGATCACCAGGAACGGCGGCACCATCTCCTACAGCCCGACCTTCGGCTACGAGCTGTGCGCCCGCCGGGCCGAGGTGGCGTCGATCGAGCATCTCGACCTCAGCAAGTGGCGCAGCGCCGGCCTGGGCGGCGACATGATCCGCACCGGCCCGCTGAAGGCCTTCGCCGAGCGGTTCGCCAGCGTCGGCTTCTCGGACAAGGCCTTCGTGGCCAGCTACGGCATGGCCGAGGCGACCCTGGCCCTGTCGATGGCCCCGCTGGGCGGCGGCCTGAAGACCGAGCGCCTGGACGTCGGGCGGCTGGAGCAGCACGAGGCGGTGGTCACCGACGACGCCGAACGCTCGCGCGAATTCGCCCGCAACGGCCCGGCCCTGCCCGGCCACGAGCTGCAGGTGCGCGACGAGGACGGACGGGTGCTGCCCGAGCGCGGCGTCGGCCGCATCTACGCCCGCGGCCCCAGCCTGATGCGGGAATATTTCGAGCAGCCCGAGGAGACCGCCCGCGTGCTGTCGGCCGACGGCTGGCTCGACACCGGCGACCTCGGCTTCCTGGTCGACGGCGAGATCGTCATCACCGGCCGCGGCAAGGACCTGATCATCCTCAACGGCCGCAACATCTGGCCGCAGGACCTGGAATGGACCGCCGAGGCCGAGGTCGAGGGCCTGCGCAGCGGCGATGTCGCGGCCTTTTCGGTCCCGGGCGACGGCGAGGAGACCGTAGTCGTCCTGGTCCAGGCCCGCGGCGGCGACGCCGCCGCCCGCGCCGCCCTGGTCGAGAAGATCACCGGCGTGCTGCGCCTGCGCCACCAGGTCGAGGCCCAGGTCCAGCTGGTCGGCGCCCACGCCCTGCCCCAGACCTCGTCGGGCAAGCTGAGCCGCTCGAAGGCCCGCGCCGCCTATCTGGCCGGCGCCTACGCCGAGCGCGTGTGACTATGGACGGGCCCGCCGCCGGGGCCGTGGTCGCCGTCACCGGCGCCACCGGCTTCCTGGGCCGGCGCCTGGTCAAGGTCCTGGCGGCCGACGGCTGGACCGTGCGGGTGCTGGCCCGCCGCGACGTCGCCGACCCGATGTGGCGCGGCCTCGAACCGCAGCTGGTGATCGGCGACCTATCGAGCGACCCGGCCCTGGCCGCCCTGTGCGCCGGGGCCCAGGTCGTGGTCCACGCCGCCGGCCTGATCAAGGCCCCGTCCCGCCAGGTCTTCGACCGCGCCAATGTCGAGGGCTCGCGCCGGGTGGCCCTGGCGGCCCAGGCGGCCGGCGCCCGGCTGATCCTGGTCTCCAGCCTGGCGGCGCGCGAACCGCAGCTGTCCGACTACGCCGCCAGCAAGCGCGCCGGCGAGGAGGCGGCCCGGGCGGTGATCGGCGACTCCCTGACCATCGTCCGCCCCCCCGCCATCTACGGCCCGGGCGATCCGGAGACCCTGAAGCTGTTCCAGGCCGCGGCCTCCAGCCCGGTCCTGCCGGTGCTCGACCCGGCGGCGCGGATGGCGGTGATCCATGCCGACGACGCCGCCGCCCGCATCGCCGCCCTGGTCAGGACGCCGCGCCCGGGGGTCCACGCCCTGTCCGACGACCGCCCCGAAGGCTATGGCTGGGCCGAGCTGATGCGGGCCGCCGCGACCGCCGTCGGCGCCTCGCCGCGGCTGGTGCGAATCCCCGGCTGGGTGATCAAGTCCCTGGCGAATCTGTCAAAATGGGCGGCGATCGCGACCGGCAAGGAGTCAATTCTCACTCCGGGGAAGGCCCGGGAGTTGCTTCACGGCGATTGGAGCCTATCTAGCAACGATCCGATTCCGGACTTTCCCCCGGTGCGGTACCTTCTGCACGAGGGATTCGCCCAGAGCGTAGGTTGGTACCGGTCGGAAGGCTGGCTAAAGGATAAAAAAGCTCGGAAATAGCCGTTTGCGGCGCTTTTCGGGCGAGACGGCTGTTACAATTCGGTTATGTAGGACTTCGGTCGGGGATATTGCGCGTCGGATGGAAGCTGTTACGGACCTTACTCTGCGTGAAATCGGCTTGGCCACGAGCAAGGTGCTCGGGCGTTCCGTCGATGTGAGCAACGACACACACATTGGCCGCGATCTGGCAGTAGATTCCCTGGCCTTGATGAACATCATCATGGAGCTGGAAGACTCCTTCGACATTTCCATCCCTCTGGATCGCCTGGCTTCGGTCGAAACGGCCGGAGATCTCGCCAATCTGATCAAAGACCTTCGGAATAGGGCCTAAGCTATGGGGCTTTTCGACAAACATCTCGCCTACCGCGACGCTTACAAGGCGATCCGTCAAGCCGGCGCCGACCCCTTCAACGTGCGGTTCGACGCGGTCGTCTCGCCCACCGAAGGCGTGATCAACGGCAAACGCACCATCCTGCTGGGCACCAACAACTATCTGGGCCTGACCTTCGACGAGGAAGCCATCGCCTCCTCGGTCAAGGCCGTGCAGGAGCGCGGCACCGGCACCACCGGCTCGCGCATCGCCAACGGCAGCTTCGAGGCCCATGTCGAGCTCGAGACCGCCCTGGCCAAGTTCTACAAGCGCAAGCACGCCATGGTGTTCACCACCGGCTACCAGGCCAATCTGGGCGTGCTTTCGACCCTGGTCGGCCGCGGCGACCACCTGATCCTCGACGCCGACAGCCACGCCTCGATCTATGACGGCGCGCGCCTGGGCCACGCCGAGGTCATCCGCTTCCGCCACAACGACCCCGAGGACCTCTACAAGCGCCTGCGCCGCATGAAGGACGTGCCCGGCGAGCGCCTGATCGTCGTCGAGGGCATCTATTCGATGATCGGCGATACTGCGCCGCTGAAGGAAATCGCCGCCGTCAAGCGCGAGCTGGGCGGCTACCTGCTGGTCGACGAGGCCCACTCGATGGGCGTGCTGGGCGAGAACGGCCGCGGCCTGGCTGAAGCGGCCGGCGTCGAGGCCGACGTCGACTTCGTGGTCGGCACCTTCTCCAAGAGCCTGGGCGCGATCGGCGGCTTCTGCGTCTCCGACATGGACGACTTCGACGTCATGCGCGTCACCTGCCGTCCGTACATGTTCACCGCCTCGCTGCCGCCGGCCGTGGTCAGCTCGACCGTCACCGCCCTGCGCCGGCTGGAGGAGCAACCCGAGCTGCGCCACCGCCTGATGCGCAACGCCCGCCGGCTCTATGACGGCCTCAGCAGCATGGGCTTCCAGACCGGCCCGACCTCCAGCCCGATCGTGGCGATCACCATGCCCGACACCGAGCGGGCGATCGGCATGTGGAACGCCCTGCTGCAGAACGGCGTCTATCTGAACCTGGCCCTGCCGCCGGCCACCCCCGACAGCCGGCCGCTGCTGCGCACCAGCGTCAGCGCCGCCCACACCGACGAACAGATCGACCAGGTCCTGGCCGTGTTCGCCGAGGTCGGCGCGGCCATGGGCCTGGTCGAGCGCCGCCTGCAGCGGGTTTCGGCTTAGGGGTTGCCGATAGGCGGTAAGCTACGACCTTCCTCATCCTGAGGCGCCCGCGCAGCGGGCCTCGAAGGACGCACAGCCGGCCCGCTTCGTGCGTCCTTCGAGGCTCGCCTGCGGCTCGCACCTCAGGATGAGGAAGATCAAGCCAGGCCCAAGACCCTAACTTACCGCCTATGAGCCTTCGCCGGGAAGACGGCGGCGGGCGTATCGCGCCCTACAGCGAGCGCCCGCGATCTACGCCTTCCGGCCCCGCCGCAGCCGCCACAGCCGCCACAGCACCCCCGGCGCGGCCAGCACCGGGTGGCGTTCGCGCCAGGGGGTCAGGGCCACGGCCAGGCCGGTGTGGCGCTCGATCTTCCAAGCGGCGTAGCGGGCCGCGCCCTCGAAGGTGAAGGCGGCCTTGATCAGCCGGGCGAAGTTCAGCGGCTTGCCGAGGTGCCGGCGCAGGGTCCAGGCTTTGCAGATCCGCCGCCGCGCCTCCGGCTCCAGGGCCGGCCGCACCGGCCCTTCGACGCCTTCGGGCGCGCCGATGTCCAGCAGCCCCTCCTCGCGCCAGCAGGCGGTCAGCAGGCGGTCGTAGCGCGAGGCGTCGAAGGCCAGGATCGACTGCTCGCGCCCGCCCTTCTCGACCCGGAACTCGGCGGCGTAGGTCTGCTGGAACAGCGCCGACCAATAGGCCCGCGGCGGTCCCTCGGCCGGCCCCAGGGCGGCGGCGAAGCGGGCGGCGGTGCGGGCGGCCTCGGCCACCGCCTCGATCACCGCCGGGGCGACCTCCGGATCGGCGGTCCAGACCAGGGCCGAGGGCTGGACGAAGCGGGTCCAGATCGTGGTGTCCGCCCCCTGCCCGCGCACCGCCCGCTGGAACTGGGCCAGGGTCATGGCCGCGACCTTGGCCCGCAGGACCCGGCCGTCGAGCGTGATCTCGTGATAGCTGACGTCCGGCCACAGCAGCCGCCCGGCCAGGCCGCGCCAGCCGCGCCGCGGGCCGGCGGTCAGGACGTAGAAGTCCATCACCCCGTCCAGGTCGCCGGTCCGCAGGATCGAGCCGTAGAACAGGATCGCCGCCGGGCCTTCGAACACCTCGGCCAGCCGGGCGGCGAAGGCGACCGCGTGCGCCGGGGCGGGCGCCAGCAGCTCGGCGCCGGTCAGGCCGATGACCGAGGCGCTCATGCCGCCAGGAACCTCAGGGGCTCGGCCAGGGCCACGGTGACGCCGCAGCCGCCGTCATAGACGTCGCCGTCGACCACCAGCGGCTGGTCGGTGGTGATGCGCAGCCGTTCGGCGTCGCCGCGCCGATAGCCGTAGCGCGCCTGCCAGGCGTAGTTCCGCCCCTTCAGCAGGCCCGGAAAGGCCCCGGGCAACCGCCGGGGCGGGGCGTCGACGTCGAGATACTTCAGCCCCTCTCGCGGCGGGCCGAATGGCTTGAGGCCGAACGGCAGGCGCTTGAGCGTGGTGGCCAGGACCAGGAAGCGGTCGGCGGTGCGCGTCTCCTGGCCATCGACGGCCAGGCACAGCGGCACGCCGGCCCGCCACTCGTCGCGCTGGCCGCCCATCACCGTGCCGATCAGGGCCCCCAGGACGCTCATCGCCACCGAGATGCTGTGGAAGGCCCCCAGGCGATGGACGCTCTGGGCCAGGCTGGTGGCGCGCACGAAGGCGCCCAGGCCGAACACGAAGCCGCGCAGCGACGGCCGCCCGTCGTCCCAGCGCACCTCCAGCGGCGAGCGCGACTTGATCACCGCGTCCTGCGACTGGGCGGCTGCCACGGCGTCGTTCAGCGTCCAGTGGCGCGGCACGCCCAGGTCCAGGGCCAGGACGTTGGTCTTGCCCGACGGCAGCAGGGCGATCAGCGGCGGGTTGGCCCCGAAGGTGCGCGGCAGCAGGCTGAGCACGTCGCGGATGGTGCCGTCGCCGCCGTCGATGACCAGCAGCTTGACCCCGCACTGGGCGAAGGCGTGCAGGTCCTGCTCCAGGGCTTGCGGGGTGGCGGGCTCGACCAGCAGCACGGCGTCTGGAGTCGACTCGCCGTCGCCGCGTCGGATGTTGGCGTGGCTCCTGGGATTGCGGACGACCCCGATCCGCATCAGCGCGACAGCCAGGAAACGACGGCGCCCTTGGGCGCGGCCAGGGCCTGCAGGATCTGGACGGCGTGGATGACCAGGCAGATCGCCGTCCACACGGCCATGGCCGTGAAGCCGACGTCCGGACGCCCGGCCAGCACCGCCAGGGTCAACAGGATGAGGTTGGGATTGCGGCGAGCGGTGATCAGCCGGAAGAAGCTGTCGAACGGCCGCCAGGCGTGGACCTCGACCTTGAACAGGGCCAGGAAGATTCCCTCCTCCACCCGTTGCAGCACATAGCCGCCGACCACGATCGCCAGCAGCAGCAGCGGGTGCGGCAGGGTCAAGCCCAGGGCGCCGAGGCCGACGAACCAGGCCCACCACCAGAACGGCGGGTGCACCAGGTCGATGCCATGGTCGAAGACGTTGCCCCACTTCGACGAGGTCAGGGTCACCCGCGCCAGCTTGCCGTCGACGGTGTCGAGGAAGGTCATGATCCAGGCGCAGACCAGGCCCCAGCCGTAATGGCCGGTCCAGAACAGGCCGAAGGCGGCCAGCACCAGCAGGAAACCGATCAGGGTCACCTGGTTGGGGGTCATCTTCGCCAGGGCGCACCAGCGGGTGACCACCCGGGCCGGGGCGGGCCAGACATATTTGGTCACCAGGTCGGTGACGCCCTTGTACGAGCCCTGGAACAATCGCTTCTCGACGGCGTCGACGGTCTCGGGCGTCAGGCGCTCCAGCACCGGCGGCTCGCGCTTGCGCAGGGCGCTGTTATAGGCCGAGCCCAGCTCCAGGGCGGTCAGGCGGGTGAAGGCGAAGGCGGTGACGTCCTCGCCGGTGTCCAGCCGCACGATGGCGGCCCGGGCCTGGGCGGCGGCGACGTTCAGGGCGACGATCCGGCCGGTCTCGTCGACCAGGGCGACGCCCGGACGCTCGGCCAGGGCCTTGATCAGCGATTCGTCGAACACCCAGCCGGCGTCGACCACCACCACGTCGCCGTGCAGGAAGACGGTCTCGGGCGTCGCCTCGACCAGGCCCAGGCGGCGATAGATTCGCGACAGCCGCTCGGCCGAGGTCATGCCCCACAGGCGCGTTTTCGTCCGGCCGACCGTGACGGCGGACGGGCTGGCGGCCTCCGGCGGATGATTTTCAACGCTCACGTACGACAACCCCTTGAAACCCGTCGCGATTGATAAGCAGCTTCGGCCGCTTCCGCCAGAATCCGTGATCACGCCCGTGTCGATATTCCGCCTCGCCCACCTGTCCGACCTGCACCTGCCGCCGCCGAAGGGCGCGCTGGGCTGGCGCGACCTGCTGTCCAAGCGGGCCCTGAGCCGGATCGCCTGGCGGCGCAAGAGCCGCGAGCACCAGCCGCAGGTGCTGGCCGCCCTGGTCGCCGACCTCAAGGCCTACGGGCCCGACCACGTGGCCGTCACCGGCGACCTGACCAACTTCGCCGCCCCGGCCGAGTTCGCCGCCGCCCGCCGCTGGCTGGAGGCCTTGGGCCCGGCCGCCGACGTCACCGTCAGCCCCGGCAACCACGACGCCCTGGTCGGGGTTCCCCGGCCCGAGCGCTTCACCCCCTGGACGCCCTGGCTGGGCGACGCGGGCCAGGCCAGCTTCCCGCAGGTGCGGGTCCGCGGCCCGGTGGCGCTGTTCAACCTGTGCTCGGCGGTGCCGACCGCGCCGCACCTGGCCACCGGCCGGCTGGGGGACGAGCAGCTGGAGCGCCTGGACGCCCTGCTCGCCGACCCGGCCTGGCGCGACCTCTTCCGCGTGGTGCTGATCCACCATCCGCCGGTCGAGGGGGCGGTGTCGCGGCGCAAGGCGCTGGAGGACCAGGACGGCCTGCGGGCGGTGCTGGCCCGTCGCGGCGCCAATCTGGTCCTGCACGGCCACGCCCACGCCGCCCAGGTGGCGGCGGTGGCCGGTCCGGACGGGACGATGATCCCGGTGCTGGGCGTGCCCTCGGCCTCGGCCGCGGGGCGCGGCCGCCATCCGGCCGCCCGCTGGCACGCCATCGAGATCGCCCATGGCCCGGACGGCGGCGTCGAGGTCAGGATGGCGGCCCGGGGCCTGGACCCCAGGGACGGCCACGCCGTCGAGCTGGGCCGGTGGGTCCTGGCCCAGGCCGGGCGCGCGCCCGCTCATCGGCCGTAGCAAGCCACAGCGAAGAATGCGGATCGGACTTCCATCAAAAAGCGCGCATCCCTATTGTATGACCGACGGCGGCTAGCGCCCCGAGGCGAGGCCGGACATGACCAATCCCACCGCGATCAGTTTCGGCTATCCGCGCACCCGGGTCGCCGAAACCGACAGCTGGCTCGTTCTGGTCCGGCCGAAGCAGCCGACATTTGGGGCCTTGGTGCTGATATGCAAGGAATCGGTCGAAGCCTTCTCGCAGGTGAGTCCCGCCGCCTTCGCCGACCTCAGGACGGCGATCGACGGCGTCGAGCGCATGCTGGGCGAGGTCGTGGCCTATGAGAAGATCAACTATCTGATGCTGATGATGGTCGACAAGGACGTGCATTTCCACGTGATCCCGCGCTATGCCGGGACGCGCGAGCACGAGGGGCTGACCTTCGCCGACGCCGGCTGGCCCGCCGCCCCGGCCCTGGGGACGACGGTGGACCTCGACCTCGACGCCGCCGAGCGCCTGGCCGGCGTGCTGGCCCGGGCCTGGTCGGCCGCGTGAGCAAGCGCCCGATCCCCATCCCCCACGGCACGGCGCGGTTCCGCCTGATCGACCGCTACCTGCTGCGCCTGCTGGTCTGGCCGATCATCGGCTGCCTGGGCGTGACCGTGGTCGCCCTGCTGCTGGAGCGCGTGCTGCGGCTGCTGGACGTGCTGTCGCAGAGCAGCGCCCGCTTCGGCTATGTCACCTCCCTGGCCGCCAACCTGGTGCCGCACTATCTGGGCCTGGCCCTGCCGGTGGCGTTCTTCGTGGCGCTGTTCATCGTCATCAGCAAGCTCAGCGACGGCTCGGAGATCGACGCCCTGCTGGCCAGCGGCCAGTCCCTGACCCGCATCGCCGCGCCGTTCGTCTATGTCGGCCTGGGGCTGGGGATCTTCAGCCTGCTGGTGTTCGGCTACATGCAGCCCTACAGCCGCTACGCCTACCGGGCCGTGATGCACCAGGCGATCAACGCCGGCTGGAACGGCAAGCTGTCGGGCGGGGCCTTCATCGACGAGCCCAAGCTGCTGATGACCGCCGACGACGCCGACCCGGCCGGCCAGCGCCTGACCCGGGTGTTCATCCGCCGCATGGACGCCAACGGCCGCGAGGAGGTGATCACCGCCGCCACCGCCGACCTGCGCGCCGACGAAGCGGCCAAGAGCGTCACCATGCTGCTGCGCCGGGGCCAGCGGATCGGCGTCGACGCCCGCGGCGCCTATCGCACCCTGGTCTTCGACCAGTTCACCACCAATGTGCCCCTGGCCGGGGCCGCCGCCCTGCTGCGGGCCCGCGGCGGCGACGAGCGCGAGCTGACCCTAGGCGAACTGGCCCGCCAGGCCCGGTCGCCCAACCCGATCGTGCCGCGCGCCACCCTGCTGGCCGAGCTCTACGGCCGGCTGGCCCGGGCCGCCTTCCTGCCGTTCCTGCCGCTGATGGCCTTCCCCCTGGGCCTGGCCGCCAAGCGCGGCAACCGCACCCCGGGCCTGGTGGTGGCCGGCGTGTTGCTGCTGGCCTTCCAGCACAGCCTGCAGCTGGGCCAGAGCCTGGCGGAGTCCGGCCGGGCCATGCCCGAGACGGCGATCGGCGTCCCGTTCGCGGTGTTCACCGGCCTGTGCCTGTGGCTGTTCATCGGCAGTCGCAAGCGGCCCGGCCAGACCCCGGTCACCGAGCTGGTCCGGCGCATGGGCGTGGGCATCGAGCGCGTCCGTCGGCTGTTCGCCCCGACCCGGAAGGGCAAGGGGGCCGCGGCGTGAAGATCCAGCTCTACATCCTGCGGACGGTGGGCACGCGCGTGCTCGGCGCGGGCCTGATCCTGTTCTCGATCCTGCAGATCCTCGACCTGCTGGAAGTGACCACCGACATCCTCGACCGCGGCCTGGGCACGGCCGGTGTGCTGTACTATGCGGCCCTGCGCTCGCCGCGGCTGATCGAGCAGGTGGCCCCGATCGCCACCCTGGCCGGCGGCCTGCTGGCCTTCTCGCAGCTGGCCCGCGAGAGCGCGATCATCGCCATGCGCGCCACCGGGATCTCGGCCTATCGCATCGTCGGCATGGCGCTGCCGGTGGCCTTCCTGGTCATGGCCCTGGACTTCAGCTGCGCTCAGGTCGTCGCCCCGCGCACCGATCCGGTGCTGTCGGACTGGTGGCGGGCCACCACCCCGGTGGCCGAGCGCAAGGACCCCGGCCCGCGCAGCTTCCGGGCCGGCGACGACCTGGTGATCGCCGCCAGCGCCAGCGGCGACGGCCGCACCCTCAACGCCGTCAAGCTCTATCGCCGCGACAAGGCCGGGCGGCTGATCGAGCGGATCGAGGCCCCCTCGGCCGTCTACGCCCACGGCGGCTGGACGCTGATCAAGCCGACGACGGCGCGCTTCAACGGCGCCCAGACCACCATGACCTCGGCCGCCCGGCTGACCTGGCCCTCGCCGCTGCATCGCCAGGACGTCCAGGCCCTGTTCGCCGACGCCCCGGTGCCGAGCGCCGCCACCGCCCGCCGCGCCCTGCTGAACGGCGGCGGCGACCGACCGGTCAGCTTCTACGAGACCCGGTTCCTGAGCGCCTTCGCCGGGCCGTTCGCGAGCCTGGTCATGCTGCTGCTCAGCGCCCCGGTGGCCCTGGCCAATTTCCGCAGCGGCCAGGGCGCGGTGCTGCTCAGCGGCGGCTTGGCCGCGGGTCTGATCTTCCTGGTCGTCAACGGCCTGCTCTCGGCCCTGGGCGAAGGCGGCATGCTGTCGCCGGCCCTGGCGGTCTGGGGCGGCCCCGTCATCTTCGCCGCTTTGGCGGCCTACGCCTTGATCGCCCTGGAGGGCTGAATGCCGTTCGACACCGTCGATTCCGACCTGACCATCGTCCCGGTCCGCACCCGGGCCGAGCTCAAGCGCTTCATCCGCCTGCCCGACCGGCTGAACGCGGGCGATCCCAACTGGATCACGCCGCTGATGATGGAGCGGATGGACGCCCTGACGCCCAAGACCAACCCGTTCTTCCAGCACGCCGAGGTGCAGCTGTGGCTGGCCGTGCGCGGCGGCCGCGACGTCGGCCGGATCAGCGCCCAGATCGACCACCTGTCGCCCCAGGAGCCCGGCCACAAGACCGGCAATTTCGGCATGATCGCCGCCGAGGACGACCCGGCGGTGTTCAGCGTGCTGTTCCGCACCGCCGAGGACTGGCTGCGGGCCCATGGCTGCGACCGGGCCCTGGGCCCGTTCAACCTGTCGATCAACGAGGAGGTCGGCCTGCTGGTCGACGGCTTCGACACCCCGCCGATGGTGATGATGGGCCACGACCCGGCCTATGCCGGTCCGCGGGTCGAGGAGCAGGGCTACGCCAAGGCCAAGGACGTCTACGCCTATGTCTGCGACCCGACCGCCGCCCTGCCGGCCGTGGTGGTCCGCCGGGTCAAGCGCGGCCTGCCCGAGGGTGTCACCCTGCGCCAGCTGGACATGAGCCGCTATGACGACGAGGTGCGGTCGCTGACCGAGATCCTCAACGACGCCTGGGCCGGCAACTGGGGCTTCGTGCCGACCACCGAGGCCGAGACCGCCCAGCTGGGCAAGGCCCTGAAGGAGGTGCTCGACAAGCGCCTGATCCTGTTCGCCGAGATCGACGGCGAGCCGGCCGGCTTCATCGTGCTGCTGCCCAATGTCAACGAGGCGATCCGCGACCTGAAGGGCAGGCTGCTGCCGTTCGGCTGGGCCAAGCTGCTGTGGCGGCTGAAGGTCAAGCGGGTCAAGTCGATCCGCATCCCGCTGATGGGCCTCAAGCGCAAGTTCGCTGACAGCCTGCGCGGCCAGGTCGTGCCCTTCCACCTGATGAACGCCGGCCGCGACGCCGGCCTGGCCCTGGGCTACGACAAGTTCGAGTTCTCCTGGGTGCTGGAGGGCAACCTGCCGATGCGGCGGATCTCCGAGGCCATGGGCGCGACGATCTACAAGACCTACCGGATCTACGAGAAGGCGCTTTGAAGGGCTTCCGGGCCCTGGTGCTGGCCGGCTCGCGCGGCGGGGTCGATCCCGTCGCCGCCTATGCCGGGGTCAGCCACAAGGGCCTGATCGTGCTGGGCGGCCAGACCCTGCTGGCCCGCGTGCTGGGGGCCCTGGACCAGGCCGGGGCGTCGCGGATCGGCGTCTCGACCTCCGACCCCGCCCTGGAGGCGGCCCTGCTGGCGATGCTGGCGGCCCCGACCCTGGCCGCCGACATCGAGATTCTGCCCGCGGCGGCGGGGCCCAGCCTCAGCGTCCGCGAGGGCGCGGCGGCCATGGGCGCGCCGCTGCTGGTCACCACGGTCGACCACGCCCTGCTGCGGCCCGAATGGGTCAGCGACTTCATCGCCGACGCCCCGGCCGACGCCGACATCGCCGTGCTGCTGGCCCCCGAGGCCCTGGTGCGGGCCGCCGCGCCGGAGACCAAGCGCACCTATCTGGCGTTCCGCGACGGCCGCTATTCGGGCTGCAACCTGTTCCTGCTGCGGACCGAGCGCGCCCTGCAGGCCATCGACCTGTGGCGGCGGGTCGAACAGCACCGCAAGCAGCCCTGGAAGATCGCCGCTTTGCTGGGTCCGGTGACCCTGGCCCGTTACCTGCTGGGCCGGATGACCCTGGACGAGACCCTCGGCCGCATCGGCGCCCTGGCCGGCGTCAAGGCCGCCGCCGTGCGCGCCCGCCACGGCCTGGCGGCGGTGGACGTCGACAAGCCCAGCGATTTGGACCTGGTGCGGGCGATCGTCGAAGGGTGAGGAGCGCCCAGTCGCGATTTTTTCCAAATCCGGTGTCGATCCTTTCAAGACTGGTTCGTCGTCCTCAATAGCGAGACAGTCCAGCGGCGATGGCGTCACGGCTCGCTTAGGAGGATTTCCCAGATGCGCTTCATGTCGATCGTTACATCCGCCCAGTCCGGTCCCCCGACGCCGGAACTCCTGGAGGCGATGCACAAGCTCGCCAACCGGGAGATCCAGGCCGGCCGCATGATCGATTCCGGCGGGCTGGAGCCGCTCGCCCTGGGCGCGCGGGTCAGCGTCGTGGACGGCAAGGTCAGCGTCGTCGACGGTCCGTTCGTCGAGGCCAAGGAAGTGATCGGCGGCTACGCGATCTTCGAGTTCCGCAACAAGGAGGAGGCCGTGGCTTCGGCGGTCGAGTTCATGCAGCTCCACAAGGACCTCATGCCCGGCTGGGAGGGCGTTTGCGAGGTCCGGGGGTTCGCCGGGTTCGCCGGCCAGTGAGGTCACCGCCTCGCCGGCGGGGTCGGCGGCCCTGATGGTCGCCGACCCGCGCGAGAGCGTCCATCGCGCCGTCCTCGCCGTCTGGCGGGTCGAACAGCCTCGGCTGATCACCAGCCTGGCGAGGATGCTGCGCGACGTGCCGCTGGCCGAGGAGCTGACGCAGGACGCCCTAGTGGCCGCGCTCGAGCGGTGGCCGGCGACCGGCGTTCCCGAAAAGCCCGGGGCCTGGCTGATGGCGACCGCCAAGCGCCGGGCCCTGGACCGCCTGCGTCGCGGCAAGATGCTGGGCCGCAAGCACGAGATGGTCGCCCGGGACCTGGAGGCCGAGGAACAGGCCATGCCCGATCTGGACTCCGCCCTGGACGACGATATCGGCGACGAACTGCTCCGCCTGATCTTCACCGCCTGTCATCCGTTGCTGTCGCGAGAGGCCCGCGCGGCCCTGGCCTTGCGAATGATCTGCGGCCTGACCACCGAGGAGATCGCCCGGGCGTTCCTGGTCCCCGACACCACGATCGCCCAGCGCATCGTGCGCGCCAAGCGGACCCTTTCGGCCTCGGGCCTGGCCTATGAGACCCCGCGCGGCGAGGAGCGCACGGCGCGCCTCTCGTCGGTGCTGGAGGTGGTCTATCTGATCTTCAACGAGGGCTATACGGCGGCCCGCGGCGAGGACTGGCTGCGTCCCCAGCTCTGCGACGAGGCGCTGCGCATGGGGCGCGTGCTGACCGCGATCGCGCCGCGCGAGCCCGAGGTCCAGGGCCTGCTGGCCCTGATGGAGTTGAACGCCTCGCGCACGGCCGCGCGCACCACGCCGGCCGGCGAGCCGATCCTGATGTTCGACCAGGACCGCGCCCTCTGGGACCAGCTGCAAATACGGCGCGGCCTGCGGGCGCTGGAACGGGCCCGCGACCTCGGCGGCGCCGACGGCTTCTACGCCCTGCAGGCGGCGATCATCGCCTGCCATGCGCGGGCCGCGACGGCGGACGACACCGACTGGTCACGCATCGCCGGGCTCTATGAGCGGCTGGCGACCGTCGCGCCCTCCCCGGTCGTCGAACTCAACCGCGCGGTCGCGGTCGGCATGGCGCGGGGCCCGCAGGCCGGGCTGGCGCTCATCGACCGGCTCGCGGGCGAGCCCGCGCTCAAGGGCTACCACCTGCTGCCCAGCGTGCGCGGCGACCTGCTCCGCAAGCTGGGGCGCTTTGAGGAGGCGCGCGCCGAATTCGAAGCCGCCGCAGCCCTGGCGGGCAATCGGCGCGAACAGGACCTGTTGAAGCGACGGGCGGCCGAGGCGGGCGAAGCCGCCCAGGCCTGAACAAAAAACCCCGCCCCGAAAGTGGGGGCGGGGTCATTCCGGGTCGGAAGCAAATCCCTCCTCTCCGTTTTCCCCGTGAAGGCCGGGGAAACGGGAGGATGGAACAGCGCCCTAGAGCCGGTCGCGCGATACAAGACTCACGCGACCGGCTCTAGGCTTTTGTTTTCGCATCGCTATTGCGGGAAACCGGCGGCCACTTTTCCGCGCGATGCCCTAGTTCAGCTTCGCCGTCACCGAGACGCCGATGATCCGCGGCTCGTTGTAGACGGCGGCCATGTAGTTCTCGATCACGCCCTTGAGGTTCTTCTCGTTGGTGATGTTGCGGCCGAACAGGGCCACCTCGTAGGCGCCGTTGCCGCCTTCGTAGCCGAGCTTGACGCCGCCTTCGAAGTTGCCGTCCGAGTTGAACTCCTTGGTCTTGTAGAGCACGAAGCTCGTATAGCCCTGCAGGTTCCAGTCGGTGGCGACGAACAGCTTGCCGTCGGCGCCGACCGGCAGGTCGTAGCGGCCGGTGAAGTTGACGTTGTACTTGGGCGCATTGGGCAGGGGCTCGCCGTCGATCTGGGCGAAGGTGTTGCTGCCGACCGTGATGGTCGGGTCCTCGACCGTGCAGACCACGCCGTGGTTCACGGGGTCGAGCGCGGCGTTCAGGGCGCAGACCTGGGCGTAGACGCGCTTGTCCTTGATCTCGCTGTGCAGCAGGCTGACGCCGGCCGTCAGCAGCAGGTTCGACACCGGCCGCCATTCGGCGTCGGCTTCCATGCCGTAGGCCTTGGCCTTGTCGGCGTTGAACAGCACGCCGTTGCCGTTGGAGTCGTTGCCGTTCAGCTGGATGTCCTTGACCTCATAGGTGAAGGCCGAGGCGTTCAGGCGCAGGGTGTTGTCCAGCAGCGTGCTCTTGAAGCCGGCTTCCCACGACAGGATCGTCTCGGAATTGGCGGTCGTGAAGTCGCTGTTGAACACCGCCGAGCGGCCCTGGATGGTCGGACCGCGGAAGCCCTTGGCGACGCGGGTGTAGACGTTCAGGTCGGGATTGACCTCGTAATTGGCCGACAGGTCCCAGCTGACCTGCTCGTCCGACAGGCGCACGTAGCGACGGCCGGCATAGGTGGAGACGTTGGCGATGTTGTTGGCCGTCTTGGCCAACACCGTCTTCTTGGCGTCGTAGGTGTCGCGCAGGCCGCCGGTGACCGTCAGGGCGTCGGTCAGCTTGTAGCTGACCTGGCCGAACACCGCCCACGAGGTGTTGAGGTTGTTCAGTTCGACCCAGTTGTTGGGGTTGTGGGCCGCGGTGGTGAGGAAATAGGCGCGCTGGTAGAAGTCGGTGGTGTCGCGCGAGTCGAAGTACAGCGCGCCGACCTGCCACTTCAGCCTGTCCTCGCCGTTGCTGGCCAGGCGGATTTCCTGGGTCAGCTGGTCGAGATCGCGGACCTGGCCCATCGACTGGCCAAAGCCGTTGGGAACGCCGTTCACGGGGAAGTTGGCCGCCGCGCCGCCGTCGGTATCGCCGCGGCTGTAGCCGCTGGTGGTCTCATAGGCGCTGATCGAGGTCAGGGTCACCGGACCGAAGTCGTAGGCGATGTTCAGCGACGTGCCTTGAGTGTCATAGGCCTGCGGGTTGTTGTTGGCCTCGTCGAAGGCGACGCTGTCGCGTGGGGCGTTGGGCTTGTTGGAGCCCTTCTTCAGCGCCTGGCGCAGGAACAGGGTCGAGGTGCCCTCGTAGTTGCGGGCGTGGGCCGAGGCCAGGACCGTCAGCTGCTCCGTCGGCTTGGCCAGGATCTGCAGCCGTACGTCCTTCTCGTCGAAGCCGCCCATGGCGTTCTTCTTCGGCGTCACCGTGCCGTCGGCGCTGGTCCCGGCGAAGGTGTTGTCGACATAGTCGTCGCGATGCTGGTACAGCGCCGACAGCCGGAACATCAGCTTGTCGCCGGCGATCGGACCACCGATCCCGCCGTCGAAGGTGGTCGTGCCGTAGGAGCCGTAGGAGGCGCTGGCGCGGCCTTCCAGAGTCTGGCTCGGCTTGACGGTGTCGAACTTGATGATGCCGGCGGTGGTGTTGCGGCCGAACAGCGAGCCCTGCGGGCCGCGCAGCACCTCGACCTGCTGCACGTCGAACACCGGGTTCGACTTCAGCACCACGTGCTCGAGCACGACGTCGTCCTGGATGATCGACACCGGCTGCGAGGCGCCGAGATAGAAGTCGATATTGCCCAGGCCGCGGATGTAGAAGCGCGGGAAGATCCGGCCCGTGGTGGTCTCGGCATAGAGGCCCGGAACCCGGCCCGACAGCGACAGGATGTCGTCGCCGCCGGCCTGGATGGCGCGCAGCTGGTCGCCGCCGACCGCGGCCACCGACAGCGGCACCTTCTGCAGGTTCTCCGAGCGGCGCTCGGCGGTGACGACGATCTCGTCCAGGGCGGTCGCCGACGGCGCGGCGTCCTGGGCCAGGGCGGCGCCGCCGAACGACAAGGCCGACAGGGCCGCGCCCATCAGCAGGCTGACTTTCTCAGTTCCGAAC
This sequence comes from Caulobacter sp. LARHSG274, assembly GCF_052871235.1. Classification (NCBI taxonomy): domain Bacteria; kingdom Pseudomonadati; phylum Pseudomonadota; class Alphaproteobacteria; order Caulobacterales; family Caulobacteraceae; genus Caulobacter; species Caulobacter sp. LARHSG274. The sequence continues at coordinate 50,435 of NZ_JBIXJO010000005.1, forward strand.
CTACGCATCATGTCCCTTTATTTTTCCCCGCCCGACCAAGGGCTCGAATCGTCAAAACGTCCGGAGAGCTATTGGCCCAACGGGCGGCAGGCTCAAGCCGGCCCGCCAGCTTGAGTTGAAGCCTTCGCCGTATAGGCGCGGGGTGTGACTTGGCGATGACAGGGTAAGAAACGGCTTACTTCCCGGCCTTTCGGGGTTCGAAACGGCTCGCCGCGGCCGCCAGGCCGCACCGTCGGCGACGAAACCCCCGCGACCTGGAAAATCCCGCCTGACCAAGCCTTCGGCGCCGGCGCGCAAGGGCTGGGCGCCGGCGAGCCCTCACCGGCGTTCCCGGGCCAATCGGGATCGCGAACGGCGTCACCGGGTCAGAGGATCTCGTGGACCTCATAATGGACGCCGCTCGGAACCCTGCCGCCCTGGGCGACGGCGACGATGCCGTTGAGCCAGCCATAGCGTTCCGACGCCGTCTCGAAATAGGGGGTCGTGCGCAGATAATATTCCGACGGGTCGACGATCTCGCCGCGGGCGAGGCGCTGGTCGATCTCCGCCGAGGCGCGGCGGACGCCGCGATAGGTCATCAGGATGTGGGCGTCGTCGTCGGTGACCAGGAGCAGGCGCACGTCCTGCTGGAACGCGCCGTCGGCCCGCATCAGCAGCAGGTCGGACCCGATCAGCGGCGAGACATCGCCCTTCAGCCGCTCGCCCTCGAAGGCGCCGCCCGAAACCGGGAAGATGCGACGACCGCCGGCCGGGGTCTGGCCCAGCTCGATCATCGGATGCAGGTGAAGGGTCAGGTCGAAGAGCGGACGGGCTTGCAGGGACAAATTCGGACCTCCTAATCTAGGCGGTCTCGTTTGCCATCCTCGACGGCGACGGCAAAACGCGGACGTCTTGCGATTACGACAAGGATGGCTTGTGAAGCGTCCCTCCCTGGAATCCCTGCGGATCCTGGCCGCCTGCGTGCGGTCCGGCAGCTTCGCGGCGGCGGCGCAGAGCCTGTTCCTGACTCCCGCCGCGGTCAGCCTGCGCATCCGCACGCTCGAACAGGACCTCGGAACGCCGCTGTTCGTGCGGCGGGGACCGCGCGCCACGGCGACGGCGGAGGCGATTGCGCTCGCCACCCGCGTCGATCGGGCCCTGGGCGACATCGACCGGGCGCTCGACGCCTTCCGTCACGCCCGTCCGCCGGTCCGCATCACGGCCCCGCCGACCTTCGCCGCCCGCTGGCTGGCGCCGCGCCTGGACGCCTATCAAGCCGCCCATCCCGGCCTGGCGATCGAGCTCGACGTCTCGACGGACCTGCGATCCGGCGACGGCTTCGACGTCGCCGTCCGCACCGGAAGCGGTCCCTGGCCCGGCTGGCGATCCCAGCCCCTGTTTCCAGTCGACCTGACGCCCATGCTCGCCCCGGACCAGGCGGGGCGCCATCGCCTCGCCCGGCCCGCGGACCTGGCGCGCTGGCTGTTGCTGCCGCATCCGGACTGGCCGCGATGGCTGCGCCAAGCCGGGGCGCCCGACGACGGTCGCTTTCAGTTCGGCGCCGTCGACTATCCCAGCCACGAACTGAACGCCGACGCCGCCCTGGCCGGCCAGGGCGTGGCGCTGCTTCCCCGCAGCCTGTTCCAGCCGATGCTCGACGCCGGCCGCCTGGTCGCGCCGTTCGAGCAGACGCTGGTCGAGGCCGGCTGGCATTTCGCGCTTCTGCCCGCGGCGGAGACGCGGCCGGAGCCGGCCGACCTGGTGGCGTGGCTCCTGTCCCAGGCGCGGTTCGCCCCGTCAGCGCCCTGAACAGGTCGCGGGAGCACGGGGCGTGAAAGGCCCCGCCCCTACTCCCCCGCCGCGACCCAGGCCGCCGCCAGTTCGCGGTTCTTGGGCAGGTCTTCGGGGAAGTCCATCTCGGCCCAGTCCAGGCCCTCGATCGACTGGACGCGGACCACGTCGTGGTCCTGAGCAATCTGGTTGATCACGCTGAGATACCAGCGCTTGAGGCCCTCGGGCGTGCGCAGGGCCTGTTCGACGATGCGGGTGAACAGGGCCGCGCCCTCGGGATCGAAGCGCAGGAAGCCGATCGACTCGGCGTCGTATTCTTCGATGGTCTTGCCGATCGCCCGCAGGCTGAGACCTTCGGTCAGCACCTTCATGTCGTCGGCGTCGTAGCCGCCCTTGCGGTCGATGGTGACGGTGATCGGGGCCGGCGGGGCGGCGATCAGGCGTTCGGCGATGCCGGTCTCGAACAGGGTGTCGCCATTCAGCAGCAGGAAGTCGCCGCGCATCTCGCCGCGCGCCAGCCAGCAGGTCGCCAGGTTGTCGGTCAGGGCGTAGAACGGGTTGAACAGGGTCCGCACCGAAAGCCCCGCAATGTCGAGGCCTGCGACCTCCTGCTCGACGGTTTCGGCGGCGAAGCCGGTCACCACCACCGCCTCGCGGATGCCGGCCTGGGCCAGGTGCTTGAGCTGCCAGTGCAGCACGGTGCGGCCCGACAGTTCGACCAGGCACTTGGGACGGGTGTCGGTGAGCGGCGACAGGCGCTTGCCCTGGCCGGCGCTGAGGATGATGGCTTTGGCCGGCTTTGCCACGGCGTCGTCTCGTCTGGTCAGGGGGCGGTCGGGGAAGTCCGCGAAATGACGACGGCGGGGCCGGCCCACAAGCCCGCCCCGTCGCGTCGGGTCCCGCAGTACCAAGCATCGCCGCGCTCGCGCAAGGCCGCGGGGCGAAGTTCGGGAACAGGGCTGGGCGGAGGTCGCAAGACGGCTGGAGCGGGCGATGGGAATCGAACCCACGACATTCTGCTTGGGAAGCAGACGCTCTACCTCTGAGCTACGCCCGCGAACGATCGTGATTTCAAGCTGTTAGCGTTCCCAAGGCCCAGCGGCCCGAGGATCGTCCACAGCCTGGCTCACTCAGGCGTTCCGTGGCCGTTCCCTTAGCCGGTCTTTCCGGCTCGCTCAAGCTGCTCCATGCGCCGGGGGCGACATTCGGGAGTCGACTAGGCCTTTGCGGATGCCGACGGCTCCTGCGTCCACAGCCAAAACCCCTCTTCCCGGCAAGGATGACGAAAGCCGGCTTCACAATCACGGCGAGATCGGCTTAGCTGGACCCCGCGGGAGGGGCCCGCGGGGGAAATATCTTGAAATTCATGAGTCATGCCGCATTCGCGGCGCTTTTCGTCATGGCCGGTTCGACCGCGCACGCGCAGTCGATGGTCCAGGTTCCTGAAGGCACCGAAGTGGTCATCACCGTCGACGAGAAGCTGTCGTCGGAGACCAGCCACGAGGGCGACAAGTTCTCGATCACCACCGCCGACGACATCGTCCTGGCCGATGGAACCCGCCTGCCGGCCGGCCTGCACGGCGCGGGCGAGGTCACCCACGCCAAGAAGAAGGGCATGATGGGCAAGCCCGGCGAGCTGAACGTCCGGTTCGACTACCTCAAGGCCGGCTCGAGCAAGATCAAGCTGCGCGGCCAGAAAGGCGCGGAAGGCGATGCGCGCTATGGCACGACCATCACCCTGACTGTCCTGTTCGGTCCGCTGGGGCTGATCAAGCACGGCAAGGACGTCGAGATCAAACCCGGCCAGCGCATGTCGATCTTCACCGACGCCGACGTCGAGGTGGCCGCTATCGCCGCCGCGCCGAAGGGGGCTGTGGTCCCGGCCTCGGTCATTCCCGCGACCGCCGAAGCGCCGGCCGCCAAGGAGCCCGTCGAAACGGCCGCCAAGCCGGCGGCCGGCCTGTAAAACCGATCTGATGCGGCGTCGACTCCGGTCGGCGCCGCGCACATCAGCGCGCGGGAAGGCCTCCACCTCCGTCATCGCGCCTAAGGCGAATCCCTTAGGCGGACGCCCTGAATGTCTCGCCCCGAGCGAAGCCGGTACAAACCCCCGACTTCAACGGCTCGCCCGTCGAGCTTCACCAGGGGACATACCATGACCAGCCCGGCCATCGATCTTACGGTCCACCACAAGCCGGCCGGGGTGTCCGACGCAGTCGCCCACGGCTTCGTCAAGGTGCTGCGCTTCTGCGCCGACACCTTCTTCGCCAAGCGCTACGGCCACCGCGCCGTGGTGCTGGAGACCGTCGCCGCCGTGCCGGGCATGGTCGGCGCCACCCTGACCCACCTGAAGTGCCTGCGGCGGATGGAGGGCGACAAGGGCTGGATCAAGACCCTGATGGACGAGGCCGAGAACGAGCGCATGCACCTGATGACCTTCATCGAGGTGGCCCGGCCGACCCTGTTCGAGCGCTTCGTCGTCGTCGCCGTGCAGTGGGTGTTCTACCTGTTCTTCTTCGGCCTCTACCTGGTCTCGTCCAAGACCGCCCACCGGGTGGTCGGCTATTTCGAGGAGGAGGCGGTGGTCAGCTACACCCATTACCTGGCCGAGATCGACGAAGGCCGCTCGGCCAATGTCGCCGCGCCGCAGATCGCCCTGGACTACTGGAACCTGCCGGCCGGCTCGACCCTGCGCGACGTGGTCGAGGTGGTCCGCGCCGACGAGGCCCACCACCGCGATGTCAACCACGGCTTCGCCAATGAGCTGGCCGGCCTGCCGCTCGGCGCGGTGGCCCCCTGCCCGCCGCACGTGGTGCTGGAGCCGAACTGGAAGACCGCGGGCTGAGACCCGGGCCGCCCGCCATCCCGGACCTGAGCGCCCGGGATGGCGGCTGAACGTCAGTGGCCGGCCGGCGTCGCCGGAGCGGCCGCGCTGAGCGCCCGGAAGTCGATGTCGCTGTCGGCGACCAAGTAGAGGAAGCTGGCCCAGGCGGCGACGTTCTGGGCCAGTTCGTCGGGACGGACCTTGTTGAGGGTGTCGTCCATGGTGTGGTGGTAGTCGAAATAGCGGCTGGCGTCCTGGTTCAGGGCGATCACCGGCACGCCCGACGCCTCCAGGCCCTCGACGTCGGAGCCGGCATGGGCCGGCGGGTTGTGGTCGAGATAGATCTTCAGCGGGGCCAGCACCCGCACGGCGGTCTTCATGGCCGGATGGTCAGCCGCGCCCTTGGGGATCTGCAGGCTGTAGATGCGGTCGGCGCCGGTGTCGCTCTCGCCGGCCAGGACGATCTTGGCCAGCTCGTCCTTGTGGGCGGCCAGATAGGCCTCCGACGAGCCGCCGCTCTCCTCCGAGCCCCACATCACCACGCGGATAGTCCGCTTGGGATGCCTGGGCAGGTCGCCGATCAGCTTGGCGGCGGCGGTGGTGATGGCCACCCCCGTGCCGTCGTCCAGCGCGCCGGTGCCGACGTCCCAGCTGTCCAGGTGGCCGCCGATCACCAGCACCTCGTCGGGCTTTTCCGAGCCCTTGATCTCGCCGGAGATGTTCCAGGCCACGTCGGCCGGGTCGCTGGTCGAGGCCAGCTTCAGCCGGATGCGCAGCGGGCCCTTGGCGGCCAGGCGCTCCAGCTGCTCGGCCTCGGGCACGCCCAGGGCGGCCGAGGGGATCGAGACGACGCCGTCGCCGAAGGCGGTGACGCCGGTGTGCGGCACGGTGGAGTCCGAGGTCGAGACCGAGCGGATCAGCAGGGCCACGGCGCCGCGCTTGGCCGCCTCGACCGGACCGGTCCGCCGCGAGATGCCGGCCACGCCGTAGCCGGCCCCGTCCTGGGCCCGGACCATCGGCTGGGTGATCACCGCGATCTTGCCCTTCAGCGAGCCTTCCGGCGCGGCGATCAGCTCGGCATAGGTCTTGAACAGCGCCACCTCGGCCTCGATCCCCTCCGGCGGGGTCGGCACGGTGCGGCCCAGGCCGACGATGTCGAGCTTCAGCGGATAGGGCGCGACCAGCTCGGCCGACTCCGCGCCGCGGGTCCAGGACGGCTTGGCGAACTCCTCGACCTTGACGTTAGTGAAGCCCAGGGCCTTGAACTTGGCGACGCTCCAGTCCTTGGCCCGGGCCATGGCCGGCGAGCCGACGATGCGCGGGCCGATGGTGGTGGTGAGGTCCTCGGTGACGTTCCAGGCGGTGCGATCGAGCAGGGCCTTGTCGCGCAGCGCCTCGGCGGTCTTGGCGTCTTGGGCATGAGCAGCCCCGGCCAGCAGGGCGGTGGTGGCGGCGGCGGTCAGCAGAGTGCGGAACAGGCGCATGAAAACTCCCTCGTTTGCGGGGTTCATAGCACCGCTGTGCGCCGGGAATAGGCAACAACCGGATGAACTATCCGTAACCTTTGAAATGCTTGGGTTGCAGGCGCCTCCGCCAAACTCCGCTCATCCCGGCGAATGCCGGGACCCAGATCCCATGGCCGTGTGGATGATTGGAAAAGCTCAGTGCTTTTGGCGTCAACCCCAGAGCCATTCCATCTGGGTCCCGGCATTCGCCGGGATGAGCGGTTGAGAGGCTATTGCCGCCCGATCCGCTTGATCTCCCAGTCCAGCTGGACGCCGGTCTTGGCCAGGACGTCGGCGCGGACCGTGTCGCCCAGGCCTTCGAGGTCGGCGGCGGTGGCCTCGCCGGTGTTGATCAGGAAATTGCTGTGCAGCGGACTGAACATCGCCCCGCCATAGGGTTTTCCGCGCCAGCCGGCTTCGTCGACCAGCTTCCACGACGAATGGCCGGGCGGGTTCTTGAAGGTCGAACCGCCGGTCTTCTCACGGATCGGCTGGGTGGTCTCGCGGCGCGCGGTGATCTGCGCCATGCGGGCCTTGATGGCGGCGGGGTCGTCGGGCAGGCCCTCGAACACCGCGTCGAGCACGATCAGGCCGGCGTCCTGCAGGGCGCTGTGCCGGTAGGTGAATTCCAGTTCCGCGGTGGTCAGCTCGCGCACCTGGCCCCGGCGGTCCATGACCCGGGCCGAGACCAGGACGTTGGCGGTCTCCGAGCCGTAGCAGCCGGCGTTCATGATCGTCGCCCCGCCGACCGTGCCGGGAATGCCGGCGTAGAATTCCAGCCCGGCGATCCCGGCCTCGGCGGCCTTGCGGGCCAGGATGGCGTCGGGCACGGCGCTGCCGGCCCGGATGCGGCTGCCGCCCAGCGGCTCGACCCCGTTGAAGCCCTTGCCCAGCCGGATCACCACCCCCTCGACGCCGCCGTCGCGGACCAGCAGGTTGGAGCCGACGCCGATGGCCAGCACTGGCGCGGCCGGGTCCAGGGCCTTCAGGAAGTCGCTCAGGTCCTGCTCGTCGGCCGGCAGGAACACCAGGTCGGCCGGGCCGCCGACCCGGAACCAGGTGAAGGGGGCCAGGGCCTCGTCAGTGAGCAGCTTGCCGCGGGCGGGGGGGAGGTTCTGCTTCCAGCTCATTGCGCGCGAGCCCCACCCGTCGGCTTCGCCGCCACCCTCCCCATAAAGGGGAGGGAAAGAGAAAACGCGCCGCTCACTTCGCCAGCGATTCCAACTGCCCCGGCAGGGCGTAGGACCAGGCGGTGATGTCGCCCGCCCCCAGCAGCACCACCAGGTCGCCGGCCTTGGCCTCCTCGGCGATCAGGGCCGGCAGGGCGGCGGGGCTTTCCAGCGGCAGGGCGCGGCGGTGGCCGAACTTCTTGAGGCCCTCGACCAGGTGGTCGCGGTCGACGCCCTCGATCGGGGTCTCGCCGGCCGTATAGACGTCGGCGACGATCACCGTGTCGGCGTCGTTGAAGCAGCTGCTGAACTCGGTCATCAGGTCGCGCAGCCGGGTGAAGCGGTGCGGCTGGACCACGGCGATGACCTTGCCGGTCGAGACGGCGCGGGCGGCCTTGAGCACGGCGGCGATCTCGACCGGATGGTGGCCGTAGTCGTCGACGATGCGGATGCCGTTGGCGACGCCGGTGGTGGTGAAGCGGCGCTTGACCCCGCCGAAGCTGGCCAGGCCGGCGCGGATCGCCTCGGGGTCGACGCCCAGCTCGCGGGCCACAGCCACGGCCGCGGTGGCGTTGAGCACGTTGTGATGGCCGGCCATCGGCATCTTCAGCCCGTCATAGCGGACCGGCTCGCCGCCGCGCGGCGAGACGACGATGTCGAAGCTGGCGCCCTCGGGGCCCATCTCGATATTGCTGACCCGGACCTCGGCCTGCGGGTTGACGCCATAGGTGACCAGACGGCGGTTCTCGATCCGGGCGGTCAGGGCCTGGACCTCGGGATGGTCGGTGCAGACCGCCGCGAAGCCGTAGAAGGGGATGTTCTCGATGAAGTCCTGGAAGCCCTTCTTGACCGCGTCGAAGGTGCCCCAGTGGTCCAGGTGCTCGGCGTCGATATTGGTGACGATGGCCACGGTGGACTTCAGCTTCAGGAACGAGCCGTCGCTCTCGTCGGCCTCGACCACGATCCAGTCGCCCTCGCCGACCTTGGCGTTGGTGCCGTAGGCGTTGATGATGCCGCCATTGACCACGGTGGGGTCCAGGGCCCCGGCGTCGAGCAGGGCGGCGACCATCGAGGTGGTGGTGGTCTTGCCGTGCGTGCCGCCGACGGCCACGCTGAACTGGAGCCGCATCAGCTCGGCCAGCATCTCGGCGCGGCGGACCAGCGGCAGGCGCTTGTCGCGGCCGGCGACCATCTCGGGATTGTCGGCCTTGACCGCCGTCGAATAGACGATGGCCGAGGCCCCGTCGACATGGGCCGCGTCGTGGCCGATGAAGATCCGCGCGCCCAGCTTTTCCAGCCGCTCGGTGTTGGCGCTGGCCTTGGCGTCGCTGCCCTGCACGGTGTAGCCGATGCGCAGCATGATCTCGGCGATGCCGGACATGCCGATGCCGCCGATGCCGATGAAGTGCACGGGGCCGAGTTCGAAGGGTACGGGGCGTCGACGCTGGATCATCACAGCGGATTAGACGATTTGGCGACGGGGTGAAACGGGATGTTTGGTGCAGAAGCCGTGGATTTTCCTCTCCTCCCCCGTGAAACGGGGGAGGTGGCCGCGCAGCGGACGGAGGGGGCGTCCGGCCGCCGCACAACGCCCCCTCCGTCACGATGCGTATCCGCATCGCGCCACCTCCCCCGTTTCGCTGCGCTGCTCGGGGGAGGAGCGATCGCCCTCGTCTCTCCCGCCGCGGCGCAGGCCCCGCTCGAACTGCGCTTGGCCGATGTCGGCCGTTTCGCCGCCTTCGTCGACCTCGGCGGCGTCGCCTGGACCGGCCGCACGGCGCGCCTGCGGGTGCTGCAGGTGGCCGAGGACGGCTTCACCGCCGGGACCGAGGCGTTCTGGGGCGGCTGGCGCTACGAGGTCCTCGACTGCGACGCCCGCACCATCGCCCACGCCGGCTTCGCCAGCGTCCGGGCCGGCGGCCAGGAAGGCCCGATCAGCGGCGACCAACGGCCCGCGGCGGCGATACCGGCGGGCGGGACGGACGACGCGGTGGCCAAGGTGGTTTGCGACGGGTGGCGGCCCTATGGGGGCATGGCGGCGGCTAGCGTCGAAGAGGCGGTCAGGATCGGCCAGCCGCTGATCGCGACGGGGGCAGAACCGTAGCCAAGAAAATACAATCTCCGGAGAAACTTGACGAATACGCAATCTTAAGATTGCCTCCCTCCAGGCTCGCCGTTCGGGCGAGCATCAGGAGCGTTCAATGACTTCTCCCACGATTAGGTCGAAGACTCTCGCCATCGCCGCCGCTGCGTTCGCCCTCGCCTCCACCCTGGTCGCCGTCCCGGCCGCCCAAGCCAAGCCGACCCTCTGCATCCAGTACGGCTGGATCATGTGCGACCCGCAATTCACGCGCGGCACGCCCGAATGGCAGGCGTGCTTCGGCTACTATTCTGAGGAGGCCTGCCCCTACGCCGACGGCGCCGCCAAGGCCGGGCCGCTGCTGAACGGCGCCGGCCTTGAGGTGCGCCTGCGCCAGATCTCCAAGGCTTCCTGATCGGCGGGAAGACGGCGCCCCTACCGCGCCGTCTTCTCCACCAAATCCGCCAGCCTCCCCGCCGCGTCCGGGGTCGCCGCCGACCGGGCGCCGGCCGCCATGCGGGCCAGGCGTTCGGGGTCCTTGAGCAGGGCGTTGAGCGCTCCGGCCAGGGCGTCGACGGTCAGTTCGTCCTCCAGGCACACGGCCGCGCCGCCGGCCTGTTCCAGCAGGCGGGCGTTGAAGCGCTGGTGGTCGTCGGCGGCGATCTTCAGCGGCACCAGGATCGACGGGCGGCCGGCCACGGCCAACTCGCAGCAGGTCGAGGCCCCGGCCCGGCCGATCACCAGGTGGGCCTGGCGCAGGCGGCCGGCCATGTCGCGGAAGAACGGCGCCACCTCACAGTCGACCATGGCGTTGCGGTAGATCCTGCGGGCGTTCTCCATCGACTCGGCGCGCGACTGCTGCTGCACCTTCAGGCGGCCGCGCATCTCCTCGGGCAGCTTGGCGATCGCCTCGGGGACCAGCTCCGACAGCAGCCGCGCGCCCTGGCTGCCGCCGGTGACCAGCAGCCGCAGCTGCACCTCGGGCGGCAGGTAGGGCACGTCGTGCAGGGCCCGGATCTCGGGCCGCACCGGATTGCCGACCACCTGGGCGCGGGCCTTCACGGCCGGCTTGGCCTTCTCCAGGGTCGGGAAGGCGCAGGCCACCTGGGTGGCGCGCGGGGCCAGGAAGCGGTTGACCCGGCCCAGCACCGCGTTCTGCTCGTGGATCACCGTCGGCCGGCCCTCGATCAGCGCCGCCAGCAGGGCCGGCAGCGCGGGATAGCCGCCGAAGCCGACCACCACCGCCGGGTCCAGGCGCTTGAAGGCGGCCTTGGCCTGCATGACGCCCTGGAACACCGCGACGCCGGCCTTGACCATGCCGATCGGGTCGCCGGCCTTGGCGGTGGCGGCCGACAGGGCCAGGCGCTCCTCGACCGGGAACTTGTCGGCATAGAGGGCGCCGCGCTCGTCGGTGGCCAGCACCACCCGCCAGCCGCGGGCCTTGAGCACTTCGGCCAGGGCCTGGGCGGGGAACAGGTGGCCGCCGGTTCCCCCGGCGGCGACGACGACAAGCTTGCTCATGAGGACACGGCTCCGGTACGCGAGCGAAGGATGGGCAAGGTCGGCCTCCCGCGAGAAGCCCTGACCCTAGGCCCCCGCCTGGTCGAACTCTCCGGCCCCGCCATAGGCCCCCGGACGCTTGCGCGTCAACGCCAGGGCCATGCCGAGGGTCAATCCCATGGCCAGCATCGACGAACCGCCATAGCTGATGAACGGCAGGGTCATCCCCTTGGTCGGGATCATGTTCAGGTTGACCGCCACATTGATGAAGGCCTGCTGGCCGACCAGCACGAACAGGCCGGCGGCCGCCACCTGCTCGAAGGTGTCGGTCAGCTTCATGGCCTTGTAGAGGCCGCGCACCACGATGAAGGCGAACAGGGCGATCAGGGCCAGGGAGAACACCAGGCCGTATTCCTCGGCCGCCACCGAATAGATGAAGTCGGTGTGCAGGTCGGGGACGTGGCGTTTCATCACCCCCTCGCCCGGGCCGCGCCCGAACAGGCCGCCGGCGTGGATGGCCTCGGCGGCGCGGGTGATCTGGTGGGTGTCGGCCTGGTCGGGGCTGAGGAACTTCTGCACCCGGGCGTGGACGTGGTCGAACAGGAAGTAGGTGGACATCAGTCCGCCCAGGGCCACCACGCCCAGGCCCATGATCCACGAGATCGGCACCCCGGCCATCCAGAAGGCCGCCCCGAAGGCGATGGTGATCAGCACGGTCTGGCCGACGTCGGGCTGGACCAGCAGCAGGCCCACGGCGATGAAATAGAGGGCGAAGGCGATCGACACCCCCGGCACCCCCTCGCCCTTCTGGCCCTCGGCGAACATCCACGAGACCAGCACGATCAGGGCCGGCTTCATGAATTCCGACGGCTGGAAGGTGAAGCCGCCGATCAGCAGCCAGCGGGCCGCGCCCTTGGCGCTGTGGCCGATGAACGGCAAGGCCGCCATCACCCCGATCGCCGCCAGATAGATGAAGAAGGCCGAGCGCCGCACGCCCTTGGGGGTCAGCATCGACACGGCCAGCACGATCACCGCCGCCCCCGCCCCGAAGATGCACTGGCGCACCGCGAAGTGGAACTGGTCGTCGATGCCGATCCGCGCCGCCGCCGCCGGGCTGGAGGCGAAGGACAGCAGCACCCCCAGGGTGACCAGAAGCGCCGTGGCGCCGAGCAGCCAGTGATCGGTCGTCCACCACCAGACGCCGAGCCGCGAACGGTCGGTGCGGGCGAAGGCGTGGGCGGTCTGGAACGTCATGGGCGGAGGGTCGGAGTTTAGGGTTAATCGAGTGTTGCGGCGGCGGTTGCGGGGGGTGTGACCTTTTTCACTCCCTCGCCCCTTTATTCCGCTCATCCCGGCGAATGCCGGGACCCAGATCCCTTAGCGGTATGGATGACTGGAGGCGTTCAGCGCCCATGGCGTCATCCTCAGAGCCCGTCCATCTGGGTCCCGGCATTCGCCGGGATGAGCGGATCTTACTGTCAGGCCCTTTTGGCCGCCGAGACCGGCGCCTTGCCCAGCCCCATGACTGCGGCGCGGAACGCTTCGCCGCGGGCTTCGAAATCGGCGAACTGGTCGAACGAGGCGCAGGCGGGCGACAGCAGGACGATGGCCTCCTCGCCGCTGGCGGCGGCGTCGGCATGGGCGGCGGCGACGGCGGTCTCGATGTCGCCGCACTGGCGCACCGGGGCCTTGCCGTCCAGGGTCTTGCCGAAGGCCTCGGCCGCCTCGCCGATCAGATAGGCGGTGGCGACGCGGGGGAACAGGTCGACCAGGTCGTCGATGCCGCCGGCCTTGGCCACGCCGCCGGCGATCCAGTAGAACCTGGCGTAGCTCGACATCGCCTGGCGGGCGGCGTCGGCGTTGGTGGCCTTGCTGTCGTTGACGAAGGCGACCTTGCCGATCCGACCGACCGTCTCCATCCGGTGGGCCAGGCCCGGGAAGCTCATCAGCCCGTCGACCGCCTGCATCGGCGGGATGCCCAGGGCCCGGGCGGCGGCGTAGGCGGCGGCGGCGTTCTGCCAGTTGTGGCGGCCCGGCAAGCTTCTGGCGCGAAGAAGGTCGGCCATCTCGGTGACCCGCTCGCCGGTGGCGTCGTAGAGCACCCCCTGCAGGGCGTAGACGCCGCGGCCCATGGCCTTGCCGGCGCTGATCGGCCAGATCGTCCGGCGGTTGGCGGCGGTGATCTCGGTGCAGATCTGCTGGCACCAGGGGTCGTCGACCCCGATGATCGCCGTGTCGCCCTTGCCCTGGTTGAGGAAGATCCGGCGCTTGGCGGCGATGTAGCCGTCCATGCCGCCATGGCGGTCCAGGTGGTCGGGCGAGATGTTCAGCAGCACCACCGCGTCCGGCCGCAGGCTCGAGGTCAGGTCCAGCTGGTAGGACGAGAGTTCCAGCACATAGACGGCGCCGCCGTGCATGTCGTCCAGGCCCAGCACGCCCTCGCCGATATTGCCGCCGACCCGGGTGTCGCGGCCGGCCTGGCGGCACAGGTGGCCGATCAGGGCGGTCGTGGTCGACTTGCCGTTGGTGCCGGTGATGGCGACGATCTTGGGCTTCTTGTGCTCGGGCGCGGCGTTGACGGTGCGGGCGAAGAGCTCGATGTCGCCGAGGATCTCGACCCCGGCCGCCTTGGCCTTGGCCACCGTCCAGTGCGGCTTGGGATGGGTCAGGGGCACGCCCGGCGACAGCATCAGGGCGGCGTAGTCGCGCCAGTCGCTGGTCGACAGGTCGACGACGTTCAGGCCCTCGGCCACGGCGGCCTCGCGGCTGGCGGGCTTTTCGTCCCACAGCGCCACCTTGGCTCCGCCGGCGATCAGCGCGCGGGCCGCCGTCAGCCCGGTCCGGCCCAGGCCGAACACGGCGACCGTCTTGCCCTCGAAACCGCGGACCGGGATCATGGCGCGCCCCTCTCCTATCTCAGCTTCAGGGTGGCGAGGCCGACGAAGCTGAGCATCATCGCCACGATCCAGAAGCGGACCACGACGGTGCTCTCGGCCCAGCCGAGCTTCTCGAAATGGTGGTGGATCGGCGCCATCAGGAAGATGCGCTTGCCGGTCTTCTTGAAGTAGGCGACCTGGATCATGACGCTCAGCGCCTCGGCCACGAACAGGCCGCCGACGATGCCCAGCACCAGCTCGTGCTTGGCGCAGACGGCGATCGAGCCCAGGGCCCCGCCCAGGGCCAGCGAGCCGGTGTCGCCCATGAAGATCTTGGCCGGCGGGGCGTTGTACCAGAGAAAGCCCATGCCCCCGCCGATGATCGCCCCGCAGACCACGGCCAGCTCGCCGACGCTGGGCACGAAGTGCAGGTTCAGATAGTCGGCGAACTTGTAGTTGCCGACCAGGTAGGCGATCAGGCCGAAGGTCGAGGCGGCGAACATCACCGGCACGATGGCCAGGCCGTCCAGCCCGTCGGTCAGGTTCACGGCGTTGGAGAAGCCGGCGATCGTGAAGGCCGCGAAGGCCACGTAGAACCAGCCGAGATTGACCACCAGGTTCTTCAGGATCGGGAAGACCAGCGAGGTCTCCAGCCCCGGAGTCATCGACGACTTCGGCGCGAACAGGATCAGCACCACGGCCGCCAGGATCGAGACGATGAACTGGGCGATCAACTTCTGGCCGCTGGAGAGCCCGGCCGTGGTCTGCTTGGTGACCTTGGCGTAGTCGTCCATGAAGCCCAGCACGCCGAAGGCGGCGGTGATGCCCAGCACCACCCAGACATGGACGTTGCGCAGGTCGGCGAACAGCAGCGAGCCGACGAACAGGCCGGCCAGGATCATGAAGCCGCCCATGGTGGGGGTGCCGGCCTTCTCGGTGACGTGCCGGGCGATGCCGTCGGTGCGGATCGGCTGGCCCTTGCCCTGCTTGGCCTTCATCCAGCGGATGAAGCGCGAGCCCATGGCGACGGCGACGACATAGGCCGTCAGCATCGACATGCCGGTGCGGAAGGTCAGGTATTTCAGCAGGTTGAGGACCGGGACGTGCTCATGCCCGCCGCGCGACAGCCACTCGAAGAGGAAATACAGCATCAGTCCTGTCCCGCGAGGTCGAGCGCGTCCAGGGCGGCGGCCACGGCCCCCGCTCTGGATCCATTCGAACCCTTCACCATCACCACGTCGCCCGCCCGCATCGCCGAGACGACCAGCGGTGCGAGCTCGGCGGCGCTTTCGGCGTAGCCGCCCCGCCGAGTCGGCGGAAGCGCTTCCCATAAAGATTTCATTAACGGTCCGGCGCAGAACACCAGATCGATGCCGGCCGCCGCGATCGGGGTCGCTAGATCGCCGTGGAATCGGGCGCTTTGGGGGCCCAGCTCCAGCATGTCGGTCAGGGCGACGATGCGGCGGCCGGCGACCTGACGCGCGCCCAGGGTCGCCAGGGCCGCCTGCATCGACACCGGATTGGCGTTATAGCTTTCGTCGACCAGGGTGAAGGCGCCGCCGGCCACCCGGATCTGGCGCTCGGCCCCACGGCCCTCGATCGGCGCGAACTCGCCCAGGGCCGCCAGGGCGGTGTCGCGGTCGACGCCCAGCGCCTCCAGCATCAGCAGCACGCACAGGCTGTTGAGGCCCCAGTGGATCCCGGTCTGCAGGATCGGGAAGCGGATCGTCTCGCCGTGCAGGACCGCGGTGATCGTCGCGCCGCCGGCATGGGGCTCGAAGGCGACCAGCTGGGCGGTCAGGCCCGGGCCGGTCCCGAAGCTCCAGACCTTGGCCCCGGCCTTGCCGGCCTCGGCCTGCAGCAGGTCGAACCAGGGATTGTCGGCGTTCAGCACCGCCACGCCCTCGGGCTCCAGGCCGGCGAAGATCTCGGCCTTGGCGCGGGCGACCCCCGCCTCGCCGTCGGCGAAGTTCTCCAGGTGCACGGGGCCGACCGTGGTGATGGCCACGGCGTGCGGGCGGATGAACTGCGACAGCGGGGTGATCTCGCCGGTGTGGTTCATGCCGACCTCGAACACCGCCCGCTGGGTGTCGCGCGGCATCCGGGCCAGGGTCAGGGGCACGCCGATATGGTTGTTGTACGACTTGACCGAGGCGTGGGCCTTGCCGGCCCGGCGCAGGCCGGCCTCGACGGCGCGGGTGACGCTGGTCTTGCCGACCGAGCCGGTCACCGCCCCGCGCCGGGCCTGGGGCGCGCGCTCGCGGGCGGCGACGCCCAGGCGTTCCAGGCCGCGGAAGGTGTCCTCGACCAGCACCGCCGGAATGGCCACCGGCTTGGAGACCAGGGCCCCGGCCGCGCCCTTGTCGGCGGTCTGGACCACGAACTCATGGCCGTCGCGCGCCCCGGTCAGGGCCACGAACAGGTCGCCCGGTTCGATGCTGCGGCTGTCGATCGACACGCCGGTGGCGGCGAAGTCGCCCAGCACCTGGCCGTCGGTGGCGGCGGCGATCTCGCCCGCAGTCCAGAGGGGAGCGGTCCACAGGGCTTCAGGCATGGACGGCCTCCAGCGCCTGGGCGGTTTCGGTGACGTCGTCGAACGGATGGTTGACGCCGGCCGCCAGCTGGCCCTGCTCGTGGCCCTTGCCGGCCACCACCAGCACGTCGCCGTCGGACAGCAGCGCCGCCCCGGCCCGGATGGCCTCGCGGCGGTCGCCGATCTCGCGGGCCCCGGGGGCGGCGTCGAGGATGGCGGCGCGGATGCTGGCCGGCGATTCCGAGCGCGGATTGTCGTCGGTGACGATGGCGATGTCGGCCAGGCGGGCGGCGATCTCGCCCATCAGGGGCCGCTTGCCGCGGTCGCGGTCGCCGCCGGCCCCGAACACCACGATCAGCTTGCCCTGGGTGTGGGGTCGCAGAGCGGCCAGCACCGTCTCCAGGCCGTCGGGGGTGTGGGCGTAGTCGACATAGGCCACGCCGCCGCGGGGGCCGGTCCCGACCCGCTGCAGCCGACCGGCCGCGCCTTCGAGATGCGCCAGGGCGGCGATCACCGCGTCGAGGTCCTCGCCGGTGGCCAGGCACAGGCCGGCCGCGACCAGCACGTTGGAGGCCTGGAAATCGCCGGCCAGCGGCAGCAGCACGTCGAATTCGCGGCCCCGGGCGGCGATCTTCAGGCGCTGGCCCTCGGGCGCGGGGGTGCGCGACACCAGGGTGAGCCCCTGCCCTTCGCCGCCGACCGTCAGCAGGCTCTGGCCGGAGGTGACCGCGGCCGAGGCGAAGGCCGGGAAGGCGTCGCTGTCGGCGTTGAGCACGGCGGTCCCGCCGCGCGGCAGCAGGGTCTCGAACAGCCGCAGCTTGGCGGCCCGGTAGCAGCCCATGGTGCCGTGATAGTCCAGGTGGTCCTGGGTGAAGTTGGTGAAGCCGGCGGCGGCCAGGCGCACGCCGTCCAGCCGGCGCTGGTCGATCCCGTGCGACGAGGCCTCGACCGCCAGGTGGGTGACGCCCAGGCCGGCCAGCCTGGCCATCATCTCGGCGACGTCGGCGGCGTCGGGGGTGGTCAGGCCCGGCGGGGTCAGCTGCAGGTCCGGCACGCCCGGCGCGCTGACCACCACGCCCAGGGTGCCCATGCTGGCCGCCTTGCGGCCGAGGCGGGCGTAGATCTGGCGGGCGAAGCCGGCGACCGAGGTCTTGCCGTTGGTGCCGGTCACCGCCACGCAGGTCGCCGGCTGGTCGCGCCAGAACTGGGCGGCGGCCAGGGCGTAGGCGCGGCGCAGGTCGCCGGCGTGGGCGGCGGGGACCGGCAGGTCCTGGACGTCGTCCGGGGCCAGGATGGCGGCGGCGCCGGCGGCGATGGCGCCGGGGATGAAGCTGCGGCCGTCGACCTGGCTGCCCGGCAGGGCGGCGAACAGGAAGCCGGGGCGCACCTTGCGGCTGTCGGCGGTGACGCCGGTGATGACCGGATCGACCTCGAACGGCCGGTTGAGGAGTTGTGACAGCAGCATACTCAAAGTCCCGCCCCCGCCGTGGCCGTCTGCGGCCGGGCCGCGATGGTGAGGATGTCGGTCTGGCGGCGCACGCCCAGGAACGGGGCGATGCGGTCGATGACCCGGCCGGCCGCCGGCGCGGCCACATAGCCGCCGGTCGAGAAGCCGCCCGTCTTGGCGGTGCCGTGCGGCTCGTCCAGCAGGACCAGCACGAAGTAGCGGTCGGTCTCCAGGGCGTTGTCGGTCGGGAACACCGCCGCGAAGGACGAGACCTGGCGCTGGTGGCTGTAGGCGCGGATGGCCGGGTCGTACTTCTCGCCGGTGCCGGTCTTGCCGCCCACCGACAGGCCCGGGATGTTGGCCGACTTGCCGCTGCCGCCGGTGACGTTGGCGCGCATGATCTGCAGCATCTGCTGCGAAGTCTCCTCCGACACCGCCCGCGGCGCCTCGGGACGCACGCCCTGGGCCAGCTTGTGGATGGTCAGGGGCTGCAGGGTGCCGCCGTTCAGCAGCGCGCCCATGGCCTGGGCCAGGGCCAGGGGGCTGACATTGATGCCGTGGCCGAACGAGGTGGAGGCCACCGCGTCGTCGTCCCACTTGCGCGGGGTCAGCGGCCGGGCCGATTCCGGCAGCTCCACCTTGGCCGGCCGGGTCAGGCCCAGGGCCGTGAAGTAGCGGCTCAGCCGCTCGCCGCCGATCCGCTCGGCCAGCATGGCGGTGCCGATGTTGGAGGAATGCTGGAACACTTCGACCAGGGTCAGGATCTTACGGGCGGCGTGGAAGTCGTGGATGGTCCGGTAGCCCAGCTTGAAGGGCTGGCGGGCGTCGAAGGTGCTTTGCGGCGTCGCCACGCCGGTGTCCAGGCCGATGGCGACCGTGAAGGCCTTGAAGGTCGAGCCCATCTCGTAGACCGCCGCCGCCGCCCGGTTGAGCTTGGCGTCGTCGCTGGCCTGGCCCGGCAGGTTGGGGTCGTAGTCGGGATAGCTGGTCATGCCGAGGATCTCCCCGGTATGGACATTGGTCACCAGGCCGACGGCGCCCTTGGCCTGGAACTCGATGGCGGCCTTGCGGACCTCGTCCTCCAGCGCGGCCTGGACCCGCAGGTCGATCGACAGCGGCATGGCCCCGTCCGGTCCCCGGGCGGCGGCCTCGCGCACCGGCTTGTCCAGGGCCCGCTCGGCCCCGGCCAGGCCTCGGCCGCCGTTGTCGACGAAGCCGATGAAGTGGGCGGCGCTGGCGCCGAGCGGATAGACCCGGCGGGCCTGCTCCTCGAACTGCACGCCCGGCAGGCCCAGGTCGAAGATCGCGTCCTTCTCGGCCGGGGTCATGCCGCCGAGCACGAAGCTGCGGCGGTCGCCGGTCACGGCCTTGTCCAGGCGCTTGGCCGGCACCTGCGGCAGGGCCTTGGCCAGCGCCTTGCGCGTGGCCCTGGCGTCCCAGACCTCCTTGGGGTCGATGTAGAGGGCGTAGTGGGTCAGGTCGACAGCCAGCAGTTGGCCGTTGCGGTCGACCAGGTCGCCACGCGCGCCGTCGGTCGAGGCCAGGTAGCCGTTGCCCCCGACCTTGGAGAACACCGCCGCCCAGGTCGCCCCGAACGCCAGCACGCAGAAGGCCAGGCCGAAGATGGCCATCACGAAGAAGATGCGGATGCGGGTGTCGTCCTCGGGGCGGGCGGCGGCGCGCGAGCGCTCGAAGGCGTGCTCCAGCCGCCAGACTCGTTCGATCAGCCAGCGCCAGGCCGCGGGCGCGCCGCCGGGAGCGAGATTGGCCAGGCTCATCTTTGGCCCTCCGGCGCAGGATAGTCGTCGGCCGTCGCGTCCGGGGCCTCGGCCGAGGCCGCGTCGGTCGCCGACGGGGCGGGAGCCGCGGCCGAGGTCGACGCAGTGACCGGCGCCCGATGGCGGGCGACGTCGATCAGGGCGTCCTCGGTGGTCTCGTGGTCCGGCTTGATCGGGGTCAGGTGCAGGCCGGCGGCCAGCTGCTCGATGCGGCGCGGCTGCTCCAGATAGGCGACCTCGGCCTTCAGCAGGCGGACGCGGATCTTCTCGTCCTCGATCTGCCGCTCGACGTCGGCGATCTGGGCCCGCTCGCGGCCGGCGAAGGTCTTGGCCATGTAGACGCCCAGCACCAGGGCCAGCAGCAGGCTCAGGCAGACCAGCTCCACCACCCGGAAGCCGCGCACGCGGCGATCGAACAGGCTCGACAGGCTCATGCGGCGTCGCTCCACACCGGAGCCGGGGTCCGCACGGCGGCGCGCAGCTTCGAGGACCGGGCCCGCGGATTGACCGCCAGCTCGGCCTCGCCCGGGGCGATGGCCTTGGACGAGATCAGCTGGAAGCTGGCCGGCGCGCCGGCCTCGACCGGCGGCAGGTGGCGCGAGCCGCCCGGGGTGCGCCCGGCCCGCTCGGCCAGGAAATTCTTGACGATGCGGTCTTCCAGCGAATGGAAGGTGACCACGGCCAGGCGGCCGCCGGGCTTGAGCACCCGCTCGGCGGCGATCAGGCCGGCTTCCAACTCTTCCAACTCCGCGTTGACCGCGATCCGCAGCCCCTGGAACGAGCGGGTGGCCGGATGCACCTTGGCGCCCTTGCGGCCGCCCAGGGCCCGCTCGATGACATGGGCCAGGTCCAGGGTGCGGGTGAACGGCCGCTCGGCGCGGCGCTTGACGATGAAGCTGGCGATGCGGCGCGAGGCGTGCTCCTCGCCATAGACATAGAGGATGCGGGCCAGCTCGACCGGATCGAGAGTGTTGACCAGGTCGGCGGCGGTGGGGCCGTCGGCGCCCATGCGCATGTCCAGCGGACCGTCGCGCATGAAGGAGAAGCCGCGATCAGCCTCGTCGAGCTGCATGGAAGATACGCCGAGATCCAGGGTCACGCCGTCCACCGACGCCTCCCCCAGATACGTGGTGATTTGCGAGAATCGGTCGTGAATCAGGCGAAAGCGACCATCCGCCGCGGGAAGCTCGGCGGCGATCTGGTCCGCGAACCGGGCGACGCTGGGATCGCGGTCGAAGGCGGTGACCGACGCCCCGGTGGCCAGGATGGCGCGGGTGTAGCCGCCGGCCCCGAAGGTGCCGTCGACGACCATTTCGCCTGGGGCCGGCGACAGGGCCGCCACCACCTCGTCGAGCAGGACCGAAAGGTGCGGGGCGGCGGTCATGCGGCGCCGCCGATCCGCGCCGTGCGCTGCTGGGCCCGCATCGCCGCCAGGCCGTCGCGGGCCAGTTCGCGCTGGGCGGCGCGATGGGCCTGGAAGGCTTCGCGCGACCAGATCTGGAAGCGCTCGCCCAGGCCGACCACCGCCACCCAGTCGGTCAGGCCGAACATCTCGCACAGGGTGTCGGGCAGGGTGATGCGGCCGGCGGTGTCGAACGACAGCCGGGCCATGCCGCCGAGCACGCTGGTTTCCAGGGCCGAGCGCAGCGGGTCGCCGAACGGCAGCTCGTCGATCACCCCCTGATAGCGGTCGAACAGGCTCTTGCCGCCCGCCTCCAGGCAGTCGGCCTCGATCGAGGGGAAACAGAAGATCCCGTCGAACGGCCCCGAGAGCGCGGCGCGGAAGTCCTGCGGCACGACGATGCGCCGCTTGCTGTCCAGCTGCTTCTCGAACGTCGAGAGGAACACCTCGCTACCCCTGCTTGAACCCGCGCCCGACGGCCCCGCCTGGGCCGCTCCGACACAAGTGGGTTAACATGGGATTGATTGGGAGACAATGACACTGGATGCCGTTCGCCCACGAAAACAAAGGTCTTGGTAAGCTCTTTCACAATCGCGAGGAGTCTATCCACAGAACATACATGGAACATGTTAAGCATTCGCGCCCCTGGGGCGCGGCGGCGGGCCGGCTCGCCGGGCGATTGATCGGGGATCATGGACCAGATGGTCTGTAAGCCGGGTTCTGTCTGACGCTCCGAGGAGCGCGAGACGGCCATTCCTCTGGACCGCCCATCGCTGGACGGTTCTCGCGACCTACCCGGACCCTCTCAGCCAGTGACGGCCTATCCGACGCGAGGCCGGCGCGGGGTCCCTATTCGGTCTTGCTCCAGGCGGGGCTTGCCATGCCGTCCCTGTTGCCAGGTCCGCGGTGGGCTCTTACCCCACCCTTTCACCCTTCCCGCCCCGGAGGGAGGAGGTTTGCTTTCTGTGGCGCTATCCCTGGGATCGCTCCCGGCGGGCGTTACCCGCCGCCTTGTCACCGTGGAGCCCGGACTTTCCTCGACCTTCTTGCGAAGACCGCGACCGCCCGACCATCTGGTCCGGGACGGTGTTTGACGGTGGAAGGGCGCGAGGTCAATTGGCGATCGGCTTACAACACCATTCTACCGATGCACTGCCCCACCGGGAGGCCACACCGCTAGGGCGCTTTTGCGGCAATAGCCTTAACAGCACTTGCAAAATAAATGCGCGCCGCCCGACGCTCATCACTGGTCAACTGCCGCGCAACTGCGTCTCGACATTTACCGAGAAAGGGACGGTCGACCTCAGCCGGCAACCCTTGCTGACCACTATCCCAAAATGTGGTCAGAGTGGCGACATCAGAGGTATCCATAGCAGCGATTTCATCGTCAGCGACCCTCTTAAAGACATCGTCGCCGTTGGCCGACGCGACAGCGACGATAAGAGGTGCTTCAACAGGCCCCTGCGATGAGCCAGTTGCCGAAGCTGGACTCCCTGCAACTTTGGATAGAGGCGCAGCAACAGTCAAAAACTTAGAAATGACCGTAGCATCCCATTCAGTGGTCGTGTCTGCCTCATATCGCAAAAGGCGCGACTGCGATCCTCGCGCAGGCTTGATACCGATCAAATGGATGCCGACACCAAAATTCTGAGCTATTTGCACACCAATTCTGACATCTTCGTCACCAGACAAAAGGACCGCATCGCAAATCGACTTGTTACGAGCAAGTTCGATAAGGTCTGTGACTATGAGGGAGTCTACGCCCTTCTGTTGCCCCTGCCCGTTTAGAACACCTAGCCTGAGCTTGACGTAGTCTGTTGCCGCGAGAGCCGTATGCTGCCCGCTCATTCCATTAGCAGGAGGAGCATCGTACCAATAAGTCCGCAACAAGCGGCCATTATCTGTCTTTTCGCGAGCGAGAGAAACGAGTTCTGCTAGCGCAGCCGTTTCATTAAGCCTCAACTCCGTCCGGCGCTTCTTTTCACCAGCGAGCGCTACTGATCCTTGGGCGAAAAGATAACCGGCATCGACGAAAATTGCGACACGCGACATCTTGCCCCCAGATGTAGGAAAGGGCCCCCGCAGGGGCCCTTTGTAGGTCGCAGCCCAATGGCTTAAGTAGGTTCGGACTACGACAGGTCCGAGGTATATGGCAAGAATGCCCAATAAGTCAAGAACGTTGCGCCGCACCTAGCGGATTTCGGAGCCTAACTTCCAACGTAGCAGAAATGGAAATCTAGGCAGAAACGTCCCGCATCAGCCTCGCCACCGGATGATCCCCCAACGCCGCGACCACCCCGGCCCGGTCGGCCTCGCTCTTGTTCTGCGCCAGCTTGAAGGTGCCCTCCAGCCGCTCGACGCTGAGGCGGCAGCCGATGATCCCGCGCATCATCGTCTCGAAGCGGCCGGGGCTCATCTTCTCGCGGGTCCAGGGCTTCTTGGGCGCCAGCCGCGCCTCCTCCTGGGCGGAGAGGTCGTCGAGCAGGGCCACGAACTCGGCGTCGCTCAGCGGCGCGACCAGGCCTTCCGCCTCGGCCGAGACATAGTTCCAGGTCGGGACCTGGTCGTCGCTTCCGTACCAGTCGGGGCTGACATAGGCGTCCGGCCCGGTCGCCAAGACTACGGCCCGGAAGCCTGGGACGACGTATGGCGCCAGGGCGTTGCCGCGCGACAGGTGGAAGTCCAGCGCCACCTCGCCGAAGTCGAGCTCGTGGACCACCACCGGCGCCTGGGCCGTGAACGGGCACCCGCCGACCGCCGCGGCGATGGTCACGAACGGATGGGCGCGGACGAAGGCCAGCAGCGTCGCGCGATCCTCGATGCGGAAAGACTTGGCCGGATGCATCAGCCCGCCGCCCGCAGCAGGGCCACCAGCCGGGCCCGGGTCTCGCCGTCGGCGACGCCGTCGAAGCGGGTCTGCAGCCAGTGGCGCTGGAAGGCGGCGACGACGGTCGTGGTCCATTCATCGTACTTGCCCGACGGCGGGCAGTTGTAGCCCAGCCGGGTCAGGCCGGCCTGCAGGGCGAACACCCCCGTGCCCTCCTCGCCCTGGCCCAGCGGCGCCCCGGGCGAGGGCGGCGGCTCGACCCACAGGCCATGGCCGGCCTCGGCCAGCCGCTTCCACGGGAACAGCTCGCCCGGGTCGATCTTGCGGCCGGGGGCGATGTCGGAATGGCCCAGGATGCGGTCGTCGTCGATGCTCCAGCGCGAGCGGACGTCGGCCAGCAGGTTGATCACCGCGGCGACCTGGGCGTCGGGGAACGGCCGGTAGCCGAACTCGTGGCCGGGATTGACGATCTCGACGCCGATCGAGGCCGAGTTGATGTCCTTGACGCCCTTCCAGAACGCCGCCCCCGCGTGCCAGGCCCGGCGCTCCTCGGGCACGACGCGGAACACCCGGCCGTCCTCCTCGACTAGGTAGTGGGCCGAGACCTTGGCCTCGGGGTCGCACAGACGCGCCAGGGCGGCCTCGCCGGTCGGCATGCCGGTATAGTGCAGGATCACGCAGTCGGGCACGGCCTTGCGGGCGTCGAAGTTCGGCGACGGGGCGTCGATCAGGATCATTGGAAACGGTTCCTCGTCAGCAGAAGCAGCGGCATGACCTGGTTCTTGCGCAGGGCGATGATCAGCACGCCGGCCAGGGCCAGGATCGCGCCGATTCCCATGCGGATGTCGAAGGGATCGTGGGTGACCAGCACGCCCAGGCCGATGGTCAGCAGCGGGGTCATCAGGGTCAGGGGCGCGATCAGATTGGCCTCGTGGCGCTGGATCAGGCCGTAATAGGCGGTGTGGGCCAGGACCGAGACCACCAGGGCCGAGAACCCCACCGCCGCCACGAACGGCCAGCCCGCTGCGACCGCCGCCTCCAGGCCCCTCGGCTCGGTCAGCAGGCTCAGCGCCGCCACCGGCCCGACCGAGGCCGCCCCGACCCAGGCCTGGAACTGCAGCGGCTTGACCCCCTCGATCTGCTTCATCATCACCGCTCCCAGCGAGCCGGTCAGGGCCGAGCCGGCGATCAGCCACAGGCCCGGCGACAGCGCCAGGCCGTGCGGGCTCCACATCACGATCACCGCCCCGGCCAGGGTCAGCACCATGCCCAGTCCGCGCCGCCAGCGGACCTTCTCGCCCAGCATCAGCATCGACAACGCGGTGGTGAACGGCACGCTCAGCTGGGCCACCACCGCGGCGGCCGAGGGCGAGGCGGTGCGAAAGCCCATGAACAGCAGGGCGAAGCTGCCCGCCCCCATCAACAGGCCGACCACCACGATCCGCCAGGCCGGCCGCGGGGCCGGCCACAGCCACGGCAGGGTCGCCGCCGCCACCAGGGCGAAGCGCACCGTCGCATAGAACAGCGGCGGCACGCCCCAATGGGCGACCACGATCTTGGAGACGATGTTGTTGCAGGCCCAGACCAGACAGACCAGGACCAGCAGACCGAAGTCGCGCAGGGACATGGACGAACCGCATACGCGTCCGCGCCGAAGATGCGCAATCAAAACCGGGCTGATATGGCGTCCCGATTGACCGGACGGCGAAAAAGGCCCCTGATATATGAACATCGATCATATAAACACGTCCGGGCCCACCGGACCGGCCGGGGAGCGGGGCGAGCGCATGGCGACCGAGCATTTCGACGTCCTGGTGGTCGGCGCGGGCCTGTCGGGGATCGGGGCCGGCTATCACCTGCAGACCCGCCGCCCCGGCAAGACCTATGCGATCCTCGAGGCCCGCGAGGCGATCGGCGGCACCTGGGACCTGTTCCGCTATCCCGGCGTGCGCTCCGACAGCGACATGTTCACCCTCGGCTACAGCTTCCGGCCCTGGCGCGGGGCCAAGGCCATCGCCGAGGGCCCGGCGATCCTCGCCTATGTCCGCGACACCGCCCGCCACTTCGGCGTCGACCGCAAGATCCGCTTCCGCCACCGGGCGACCCGGGCCTCGTGGTCGTCGCAGACCGCCCGCTGGACCGTCGAGGTCGAGCATGACGGCCAGGTTCTGACCTTCACCTGCGGCTTCCTGCTGATGTGCAGCGGCTATTACGACTACGCCGCAGGCTACACGCCCGACTTCCCCGGCCTTGCCCGGTTCAGGGGCCGGATCGTCCATCCCCAGCACTGGCCCGGCGACCTCGACTACGCCGGAAAGAAAGTGGTGGTGATCGGCAGCGGGGCCACCGCCGTCACCCTGGTCCCGGAAATGGCCAAGCAGGCGGCCCAGGTGACCATGCTGCAGCGCTCGCCGACCTATGTGGTCTCGCGTCCGGCCGAGGACGTGCTGGCCAACCGCCTGCGGGCCTGGCTGCCGGCCGGCCTGGCCCACGCCCTGACCCGCTGGAAGTACGTGCTGCTGAGCACCCTGTTCTTCAACCTGGCCCGCAACAAGCCGGCCCAGACCAAGGACAAGCTGATCGGCCTGGTGCGCCGCGAACTGGGCCCCGACTACGACGTCGCCACCCATTTCACCCCGCGCTACAATCCCTGGGAGCAGCGGCTGTGCCTGGTCCCCGACTCCGACCTGTTCGCCGCCCTGCGGGCCGGGACCGCCGAAGTGGTCACCGACCGAATCGAGACCTTCACCGAGACCGGCCTTGCCCTGGCCTCCGGCCAGACGCTGGAGGCCGACATCGTCGTCACCGCCACCGGCCTGGTGATGCGGCTGGTCAGCGGCCTGGCCGTGGAGGTCGACGGCGCGCGCGCCGACCTGGCGCGGTCGATGAGCTACAAGGGCATGATGTTCAGCGACGTGCCCAACCTCGCCTCAGTGTTCGGCTACACCAACGCCAGCTGGACCCTGAAGGCCGACCTGACCGCCGGCTATGTCTGCCGCCTGCTGCGCCACATGGACCGCGCCGGCGCGACCGCCTGCACCCCGCGCCTGGCCGATCCGGCCATGCCGGCCGTTCCCTGGCTCGACTTCAGCTCCGGCTATGTCCAGCGGGCGATGGACAGCTTCCCCAGGCAGGGAACGCGGGCCCCGTGGAAGGTCCGCCAGAACTACCTCCTCGACCTGCTGGCCCTGCGGCTGGGCCGGGTTGACGACGGGGTGATGGCGTTCACGCGCAAGACCCAGGCGACGGCTTAGAAAGAGACACGGCGCTTCGACCTCGGGCTTTCGCTGCGAGGGGGTGAGGAGGCGCGGAGCGGCCGGGCCAGGCCCGGGGACCGTGGGGGTAGTGTTTGCGTTTCGGCGTGGACAGACCGCTCCGCGGAACCGTTTGTCTCGAGGGACGGCGACTGAGGGCCTGTTTCATCCCGATCGACGTTCCCCCTCGGACGGGCAGGATCAAAGTCGCCCGGAAGGGGCCGTCAGCGACTCCGACAGATCCTGGAACAGGCCGGTTTGAACCTCCCGGCCCCGTCGACCCGCCTGTCCCGCCACCGTCCGCGCCGGACCTTGGAGCCTTCTGAGCCCCGCCGCCCGCCGCGACCCGATCGCCAGGCCCAGGCGGCCCCGCTCGGTTCCATCTCCATCGCCGCTTCGGGTCGGTACCAAGCGCCCTCCTCCGCGACGGAGACAGCCGTGAGTGTGCAGGAGGTTTGAGGGCTGGCGCGTTGGTAACGGTGGTTATTTTTCAGGGTGTTGAAGTTGCTGGAGTTCTTGGCGTCAGCGGCGGGGATAGAGGCGCGCCGATCCCCCTAGAATCCCTTCCCTCCCCCTCGTGGGGAGGGTGGCCCTGGCGGAGCCAGGGTCGGGTGGGGCCTGCTGACTCTACCGGTCGCCCCCCGTCCACCGCCCTGCACCGCTCCCCACCCGACCCCTTCGGGCCCACCCTCCCCAAAATGGGGAGGGAAGGTAAAAAAGAGAGAGCGCCTTCTCCCCATCCGCCCGCCCCCAGCGGCGAGGCCGCGCCTTGAAACCTTGTAGGCAAGCCTGCTCTGGCGTCTGGCCGTGTCAAGGACCGGCCTGCGGCCGGCCGCGCCGCGGCGATGCGGAGCGTCGTCCTTGACGCGGCCAGACGCCAGAGCTCCGATCCTACAAGGGTTTTAAGGCGCGGCCGCATCCGACGGGGCGGATGGCGGCTTGCGCCGAGGAGACCTTTCGAAGGTCTGTGAAGGGTGGGTTGCGGACCCTCGGCCCTAAGGTGTTACTAACGCGCATGGACTGTCAGCTTTGTTCTGCTCTTCAAGAGCGCCGAAAAATCCTCAGCCGCCAGGGACTGTTCGACGCCATCTCGGCCGCGAAGAAAGCAGTCGCAGATGGAGTGCTGCAGGAGATGGACGTTGGTCCAATGGGCGGGGCTATCGCATTCGCTGATTTGAACGCTGCTGGTCGGTACGATGACCTGGTGCTCTATAATTTTCGCTGCGCCAACTGCGCACGACAATTCCAGCTTTCAGCCGAGACCTACCACGGGTCTGGCGGCTCGTGGGGGCCGCGAGCCGAGTGATCCTTACACCCCGC
Source organism: Caulobacter sp. LARHSG274 (assembly GCF_052871235.1). Taxonomy (NCBI): domain Bacteria; kingdom Pseudomonadati; phylum Pseudomonadota; class Alphaproteobacteria; order Caulobacterales; family Caulobacteraceae; genus Caulobacter; species Caulobacter sp. LARHSG274. Next base: position 78,720 of record NZ_JBIXJO010000005.1, read on the forward strand.
TAGCCGACCTTGCCAAGGTCTGACTAGGGTCGAACCAGTCCATCACACCGTTTCCCCCGTTGCGGCCATCCCACAACCGCCGATACTCCCCTGCAAGCGGCCGCGAAAACTCCGGCCGCTTCACACCGAACCGCAAGATCGGTCGAGCACGACCGCGCCGCGGGCGGCTAGCTAAGGCCGTCACGGAAAACAGGAACGATGCAGGCGGCGCTTCAAAACTATCATGCCCGGATGCGGCGGGTGCTGGACTATATCGACCGGCATCTGGACGGCGACCTGGATCTGGAAACGGTGAGCCGCATCGCGGCCTTCTCCAAGTTCCATTTCCACCGGCAGTTCACGGCGACCTTCGAGTTGTCCGTGCATCGCTATGTCCAGCTGGCCCGCATGAAGCGGGCTTCGCACCGGCTGGCCATGAACAGCCAGAGCGTCACCGACATCGCGATGGACGCCGGCTATGACGCGCCGGACGCCTTCGCCCGGGCCTTCCGGCGGCGGCTGGGGCAATCGCCTTCGTCGTTCCGGAAGTCGCCCGACTGGGATCCGTGGCTCGCGGCCTTCGGGCCTCTCGACCATGCCAGGAGCAAGCTCATGCAGATCATCTTCACCCCCGACGACGTCGAGATCCGCGACGTGCCGCCCACCCCGGTGGCGGTCCTCGAGCACCGGGGCGACCGGGCCGGGCTCGGGGAGACCCGGGAGCGCTTCATCACCTGGCGCAAGGCCGCCGGCCTGTCGCCCGAGACCAACCCGACCTTCATGATCTTCCGGTCCGAAAGGCTGCCGGCCAACCCGGCCGACTACAGCATGGACCTGTGCGCGGGGACGGACCGGCCGATCGGGGCCGAGGATCAGCCGATGAAGCCCGGCGTGATCCCCGGCGGCCGCTGCGCGGTGCTGCGCTATCCGGGCAACACCAACAATCTCGAGCCCGCCGCGCTCTACCTCTATCGCGACTGGCTGCCGGCCAGCGGCGAGGACGTCCGCGACTTCCCGGTCTACAGCCAGCGCCGGCTCGCCTTGATCCCGGAGGCGTCGGCGCACGAAGTGGTCGTGGAACTGTTCCTGCCGCTCAAATAGCGCGCCGACGCCTCCGAGATCAGGGCGGCTCCAGGCCCTACCGAAAGTCCGAGAAGTCCGGCAGCGGATGGGCCTGGAGTTCGGCGTCGCCGCCGATCGCCCGTATGGAGGCGTTCGAGCCGTCGAACGCCGGCCAGGCCGGCAGCCCCTCGCCCGCCGGGCTGCCGGTTCGCGCGAACCGGATCACCGTGTCGGCCAGCTGGTTCGCCAGCCGCCGGTCCTCCGCGCTCCAGGCCCGCGGGTCGACGGCGAGATTGTCGAGCATGTACTGGACGTCGACGCCGTGGCCGGCGCCGCAGCCCCAGGAGCACGGGGTCGGCGGTTCGGCGGGACGGTGGGCGAAGTAGTAGACATAGGACTTCGAGCGGCCGTACCGGGCCTGCAGCGCCGCCCAGTGGGCCATGCGCCAGCCCCACCAGTCGTTGGTCAGCTGGTTGATCGAGGCGAGGGCCTGGGCGTCGGTGGCCCCGGGATAGGCGGCCAGCATGCGATCGGACGGCGGATAGCCCAGCAGCGCGGCCATCTGGTCGCGGCGCCCGGCGGCGGTGGAGGCGCTGGGATCCAGGTAGAACACCGTCAGATCCTTGCCCTCCTCGGCGGTCCAGCCCACCAGCAGGGGCACGTCGTTCTGGCCGTGGTTGCGGTAGGTCGTGGTCAGGTCGGCGCGCAGCAGACGGCCGTCGACATGGACGCGCGGCGACCAGGCCTGCTTCTGCAGGTCCGCGACGCTGAGCCGGCGCAGGTCCGCCAGGCGTTCGGCCCCGACCGCCTTGGCGAAGGCCAGGCCCTTGGCCTCGGCGGCGGGCGTGTGGTCGAAGCGGTGATCGTCGTCCGGACTGATCGGCATCGCATCATTGCCGCTCTCGGCGATGGCGCGCTGGAACAGGCCCTTGGCCAGCGGCGAGGCCACCAGCACCGCCACCGATTCCCCGCCCGAGGAATTGCCCATGATCGTCACTCGGTCCGGATCGCCGCCAAACGCCGCGATGTTGGCCCGGACCCAGCGCAAGGCCGCGATCTGGTCGAGAATCCCCTGGTTTCCGGACACATGCTGCGGCGACTCCGCGCTCAGTTCCGGCGACGCATAGAAGCCGAATACGCCCAGGCGGTAGCTCAGGGTGACCACGACGGCCCCGCGCCGGGCCAGGTTGGCGCCGTTCTGCACCGGCACGGCGGCGGCCCCGCTGTCCATGGCCCCGCCGTGGATCCAGACGATGACCGGCAGGCCCTTGGCCTTGGCCGGCGCCCACAGGTTCAGATACAGGCAGTCTTCGCTCTTGGGATCGGGAATCCAGGTCGCGGTCTGCGAGCAGGCGGGGGAGAAGGCGCGCGCCGGCCGTTCGCCGGTCCAGGCGACGACGGGCTGCGGCGGCCGCCAGCGCAGGTCGCCGACCGGCGGCGCGGCGAACGGGACGCCGAAATATTCGTTGAGCGGGCCGTCCTGCGATCCGACGATCGCGCCCCCGGTCACCGGGACGGGACGGGTGGCCGGCGCGGCCTCGCTGATGTGAGGCAGCAACAGGCTCAGGACGGCGGCGAGCACCGCCCTCGTCGGCAAACGGTTCACGATGTCTTCCCCCTCGATGGTCTTGCGGCCGCCTTGTCGCCGGCGGCCAGGGCTTGGCGGCTTCAGCCGCCGATCGACGTGAAGCCGTGCGCCTCGGCCAGGGTCGCCCCGCCGGCCGCGATCCGCGCCAGGGGGTTGGGCCGCGGCTCGGCGACCTTGGCCAGGGTGTTGCGGTCGACGTGGCGGAAGGGCTCGCTGCGGCCGCGGACCTGGAGCATCGTCGTCGACACGTAAGACCAGCCGCCGTCGGGGTTGAAGCGCACGTCGAGCTCGTAGGAGTCGGTGCGGAACGCCCATTCCAGGAAGTCGGTCGAGCAGATTCCGTAGCCGGGACCGCCGCGCTCGGCGCGAACGACAAGGCCGGACCCGTCCGCCGCCGCGCGGCCGCTGGCCAGGGCTGTTTGGCCGCGGGGAATGGCCAGGGTCTGCATAATCAGCCCGGTGGCCGGCTCCCACAGCCAGTAGCCGACCTGGTCATGGAAGGTCGTGTCCTCGTCCGAGGCGACGATGTGGACGTGGTAGCGCAGGCCGTAGAGCAGCTGCGGCCCGTTGGCTTGGGGATCGATGGGCTGGATCTCGATGCGCTCGAGATAGTCGCGCCGCTCGGGCCCTTCGGCCTTCGGATTGAGGTCGACGCCCTTGCGGCCCTCCCACACCCCGGCCAGCGGCCGCAGCGGTCCCAGATTGGCCAGGGTGTCCGGATCCACGTCCTCCGGCTCGCTGAAGATGTCGTCGGGGAAGTCGATCATCGGGGTCCTGCTCCGGCGAAGCTGGCCTCGCCGGCAAAGGTGATGTCCGACTCGGGTCGAAAAGGAAAGCCGCGGCGGCGGCGCGGAGGCCGGATGTCCGCCCATTCGCCGGGGAAGCCGACGGGTCGAACGTCGCTTGGGGGGTGGTTAGCGGGCCTCCCTCTCCCATTGGGAGAGGGCCGGGGTGAGGGGTTGCTGAGCAAGACGGAGCGCCGGCACGCCGGTCGACACCGTAACCCCTCACCCTCCCACCGCTTCGCGGCGGGCCCCTCCCTCTCCCAAAAGGAGAGGGAGCGAAGTCCGCAACGAGTCGAACCCGGCCTTCCCAACGCCGCAGCCCGCGACCGCCCTACTCTTCCTCGAACCCCGCCTCGTCGTCCTCGACCGGCGCGGCCGGGACCGCCGCCCCGCCCTTGCGGCGCACGAACCGCAGGGCCGTGTGGGTCTTGGAGAAGGCGCAGACCTTGGTGTCGACCAGGCCGCGCTCGCGGGCGGCGGTCAGGATCTCGGCGTCCTTCAGCGGCGCGCCCTTGCCCTTCCGGGCGACGATCCAGATCGCGCCCTTGGCGGCCAGGCCGCCGGCCAGATCCTCCAGCCGGTCGACGTCGGCCAGGTCCTCGACGCCGAGGAACAGCAGGTCGATGTCCTCGTCGGCCTCGACGGGTTCGACCCGGGTCGACAGTTCGTCGAGGAACTCGGCGTCGTCCAGCCCCTCGACCACCACGGTCTGGCCCGGCTTGACGCCCAGCTTGTCCAGCCGCCCGGGCGGGTTCTGGATGGCGTGCAGCCAGGTGTCGGCCTGGCCGGCCGGCAGGGTGAAGCGCGTGCCGTCGGTCAGGACCAGGTCGTCGCCCTCGACCCGCAGGTCGCGCAGGGCGTGGCCCTGGTAGATGCCGCGCACCGCCCCGCGGAAGATCAGCTTCGGCGGCTCCCACAACAGCTTGCCGTCGCTCTCGCCGTCCGACAGCTGGCCCCAGACGCCCTTGGCTTCCTTGCCCATCACGACCCCCGGAAGCTGGGCTGGCGTTTTTCGAGGATGGCGTCGACGCCCTCGATATGGTCGTCGGTGTGGTGGGCGATGGCCTGGGCCATGGCGCTCATCTCCATCAGGGTGTCGTAGCTGGCGCTGGCCCCCTGGCGCAGCAGGGTCTTGGCCATGCGCAGGGCGTGAGGCGGCTGGGCGGCGATCCGCTCGGCCAGGGCCAGGGCTTCGTCCATCAGGGTCTCGGCCGGCACCGCCTTACTGATCAGGCCCCATTGCTCGGCCTTGGCCGCGTCGATGACGTCGCCGGTGAACAGCAGCTCGGCCGCCCGGCTCATGCCGATGGTGCGCGGCATCAGCCAGGCCCCGCCGTCGCCGGGGATCAGGCCCAGCTTCAGGAAGGTCACCCCGAACCGGGCGCTGTCGGCGGCGATGCGGATGTCGGTCATGCAGGCCACGTCGCAGCCCAGGCCGATGGCCGCGCCGTTGACCGCCGCGATGGCCGGGACCTCCAGGCCGTAGATGGCCCGGACGATGCGGTGGATGTTCCTGCGATAGCCGTCACGGACCCGCACGCCGTTGCCGCCGAACGCCCCCTCGCGGGCCTTCATCGCCTTGACGTCGCCGCCGGCCGAGAACGCCCGGCCCGCTCCGGTCAGGATTACGCAGCGGATGTCCTGGTCGTCGTTGATCGCCTCGCAGGCGGCCGCCACCTGGTCGCCGTCGCCCGGCGCGCCGAGAGCGTTCATCGCCTCGGGCCGGTTGAGGGTCAGGATCGCGACGTGGCCGCGCCTTTCGGTGAGGATCAGGGACATGTCCGGCGCGCTCCTGCTGGCCTTTTGGCGTCCTGCATAGCGCAATTTCCCCGGCCGCAGGCAAGCGCCGGCCGTCACCGGACGGCGTTCTTCGAAACGCTAGGTAATGCGCCCTGCATCCGCCCGGTCGGGTAAGTCTTCGAGCGATCTGACATCGTTGTCACAAGTCCATGACAACAGGCGGCGGCCTGCGAACAAGTCGCAGCGGCGAAACGATGGAAATTTTTGCGAGCTTGACCGTAGAAACCATTAGCGCCAAAGGGAATCATAGGCTTGTAGTAGTGCTTAGGGACGATTTTGAAGAGCGGCGGCGTCCAGTGCACATGTCTCGACGGCATGCTTTGATCATCGAGGACGAGATCCTCATCGCGATGGAGGTCGAGGCTTTGCTTGAGGAGCAAGGTTTCAACAGCTTCGACATCGCCGAGAGCCCGCAGGAGGCGCTCGACTGCGCGCTTCGGCGGCCGCCGGACCTGATCACCGCCGACTATCGCATCATCGGCGGCACCGGCGTCGAGGCGGTCAGCGCCATCCTCGCCCGGCTGGGGCCGATCCCGGTGGTCTATGTCACCGGCAACGCCGACCAGCTGGGGGCCCGCACCCGCGCCGTGGTCGACAAGCCGATCTCGCCCCGCCGCCTGGCCGAGGCCTGCGCCGCGGCGCGCGGAGCGGCCGCCTAGGTTTTCAACCCGGCCATCCAGGCTATGCTGGGTCCCTTCCGGAGGGCCCGCCCATGACCGTCATCGACAGCCTCGAAGCGCTGGAAGCCCTCTATGCGCCGGGCCCGGCCGCGGCCTCGACCGTCAAGGTCAGCGACCGCATCACCCCGCACTACCGCGCCCTGATCGAGGCCTCGCCGTTCCTGACCCTGGCCACGGTCGGCCCCGAGGGCCTGGACTGCAGCCCGCGCGGCGACCAGCCCGGCTTTGTCCGCATCCAGGATGACCGCACGCTGATCCTGCCCGACCGGCGCGGCAACAACCGCATCGACAGCCTGCGCAACGTGGTGCGCGACCCGCGGGTGGCGCTGATGTTCCTGATCCCCGGCTCGGGCACCACGTTCCGGGTCAACGGCCGGGCGGCGGTCAGCGCCGATCCCGAGCTGCTGAAGAGCTTCGCCGTCGACGGCAAGGCGCCGCGCACCTGCCTGGTGGTCACCGTGGTCGAGGCCTATTTCCAGTGCGCCCGGGCCATCGTCCGCTCGGGGCTGTGGCAGGCCGAGCGCCACGTCGACCCCGACGCCCTGCCCTCGCCCGGCGCCATGCTGGCGGCGATGAGCGCCGATGCGGTCGGCGGGCCCGACTACGACAAGGCCTGGCCCGAGCGGGCGGCGGCGAGCCTGTGGTGAAGCGGGGCGTCCATGGGCCCGGCTTCGAAGGGCCTCATGCTTGTAGTTTGCGCCGATTACCGGTATTTTGGCCGCATTAACGGTCAATGGAGCGGCATGTGGAACCGGCGCCGAAGAAGATCGCGACCCCGAAGGGGCTCCCGCCGGCGCGCAAGGTCGCCCGTTCACGTCCTCAGGGCCGGCTGTCGATCGCCAGCCTGATGGACGAACGCGGGACCGTGAAGGTCGACGACGTGGCCGACGCCTTTGCGATGTCCAAGGCCCAACTGGCGGAAACCGCCGGCTTGGCCCGTGAAGTGTTCCAGAAAGCCAGCCGCCGCGGCGGTCCCAAGGCGCAGACCCGCGTGCGCGAGATGCTGGAGATCATCAGCCTCGTGCAGGGTTGGGCCGGCGGGCCGGCCCAGGCCATGGCCTGGTACAGGGCCGAACCGATCCCGGCGTTCGGCGGGCGGACGGCCGAGGCGCTCGTCAAGTCGGGCCAGGCCGGCGCGGTCCGCGACTATGTCGACCATCTGGCGACCGGCGGCTACGCTTGAGGTTCACGGGCGAGTGCTTTCGCGCGCACGACCCGAACTGGTCCTGGACGCCGCTCTCGGGCGCCGGCGCGGCGCTCAAGGGCCGGCGCTTCAACTGGCCGGGCCTTGAGACCCTCTATCTGTCGCTCAGCTACCACACGGTGTTTCGCGAGGTTTCGGCGGGCTTCGCCCACCGGCTGACCCCCTATGTCCTGTGCAGCTACGACGTCGACTGCAAGGACATAGCGGACCTTCGAACGGAGGCCGAGCGAACGGCTCTGGGCGTCTCCCTGGCCGACCTGAACTGCGCCTGGGGAGACGCGCTGATCGGCGGGCGCGAGCCGGAGTCGTGGGCCGTCGTCCGTCGCCTGCTTGCCGAGGGCTATGCCGGCGCCCTCGTCCCGAGCTTCGCCGCCGGGGCGAGCGTCGACGACCAGAACCTGGTGCTCTGGCGCTGGGGCCCGGACCTGCCCCACAAGGTCACTGTTTACGACCCGACCGGCAAGCTGCGGAAGAATGCGCCTTCCTCGACGTGACGCTGCGCCTTGCGACCTCGGGCATGACGATCCTGTACTGAAGCGCCCACCCCGGGTCCGTCTCCCCGGCGAAGGCCGGGGCCCAGATCATAGGACTGTGTATTTCGGATAGGCTGCCAGCACGACGACTGAACCTGGGCCCCGGCCTTCGCCGGGGAGACGGACGAAAATGATGAGCCAGTCCGAAATCATCCCGCCCTAGATTCGCGCGGCGCCGATCTCTCCCTGGCGACGGAAAACAAAAACGGCCCCGCCGTGAGGCGAGGCCGTTCGAAACACATCCAGTCGAAGGTCAGCAGACCTTCAGTCGTCGCGGTGAACCCGTTCGCGACGCTCGTGACGTTCCTGGGCTTCCAGGCTGAGCGTGGCGGTTGGCCGCGCGTCCAGCCTCGCCAAACCGATCGGTTCGCCGGTCTCTTCGCAATAACCGTAGGACCCGTCCTCGACCCGGCGCAACGCTTGGTCGATCTTGGAGATAAGCTTTCTCTGACGGTCACGGGTGCGCAGCTCCAGCGCCCGATCAGTTTCCGACGACGCACGATCGGCGAGGTCGGCATGGTTTTCAGTCTCGGCTTGGAGATGGGTGACCGTCTCGCGAGATTCGCGGAGGATCTCCTCTTTCCAGGCCAGCAGCTTTTGCTTGAAATATTCAAGCTGCCGCTCGTTCATGAAAGGCTCGTCGTCCGAAGGACGATACGAGTCTGGCGCCTTAAGAACACTGGCCGTTTGCATTAACGCCTCACGCCCCGATGAACTCCGCCCAGGTCGGGCGGGGTGCTTATACCAAAACGATAGCCCCGTTCAATGAACGTCGCGTGAGCGATGCGTTCACCCCCATGCGAGGACATCGTTTTCCTGGGCATATTCGCGAATGGGCTCGGAGGAAAGCGCCGTTTCGTCACAGCCTCACCCTCGGGCCTGTTCGAGCTTGGCGGCCTCGACGGCGGCGCGGGTCTCGATCTCGTTGAGCAGGGATTCCAACTTGGGGTCGTCGGTCGCCTCGCGATGCTCGCGCACGGCGCTCTTCAGCCGCGACAGGGTGTCGGTCGAGACCGCCCCGTCGAGCATGGCCAGCTTCATCGAGTCGAGCAGGTCGAGCAGGCCCCCGGCCCGCTTCACCGCCCGGCGCTTGCGCTCCATCGGGTCAAGATCGGCCTGCAGGGCCAGCAGGGCGTCCAGCGAGCCGATCCCGGCCACGCCGCCCGTCTGGGCCAGGCCCGCCGCCGCGCTCGCGCCGCCCACCGACGGCAGGGAAAAGCCCGAACCGCCGCCCGTCGGCTTGGCCCGTGATGCGCCAACCGCGCCCGCGCCTCCCGTCCCGGAAACCTTCATGACGAAACGTCGCCCCAAACCTGCGAACCGGGAGTCGCCTCCCGAATGGACGCCATCTTGTCAGGGCGGCGCTTGAAGTATGGTTAATGCCGGGCAGAATCTGCCGAAGCGGAATGTCGCAGGCAGAAAATCACCGCCTTTCGACTGATTTCATTGAGTTTTTTCGTGGCCCGCTTCTGGCATGGGGCGGCGCGGGGACAAGCCCCCGCCGCAGGATCGCCATGTCTCGTTCATTCTTCACCCCCGTTCTGAGCCTCGCCCTGGCCGCGACCGCCCTGATCGGCCTGCTTGCGATCGGGGGCCCGGCCGCCGCCTCGTCGCGGATCAAGGACATCGTCGCCTTCGAGGGCGTGCGCGACAACCAGCTGATCGGCTACGGCATCGTCGTGGGCCTCAACGGCTCGGGCGACAGCCTGCGCAACGCCCCGATGACCAAGCAGAGCCTGGAGGCCATGCTCGAGCGCCAGGGCGTCAATGTCCGCGACGGCAACCTCAACACCAAGAACACCGCCGCGGTGATGGTCACCGCCAACCTGCCGCCGTTCTCGGCCGCCGGGGCGCGGATGGACGTCACGGTCTCGACCCTGGGCGACGCCAAGAGCCTGCTGGGGGGCACCCTGCTGGTCACCGCCCTACAGGGCGCCGACGGCCAGACCTATGCGGTGGCGCAGGGCTCGGTGCAGACCGGTTCGGTCTCGGCCGGCGGGGCCTCGGGCAGCTCGGTGACCAAGGGCGTGCCGACCGCCGGCCGGATCGCCGCCGGCGGCATCATCGAAAAGGAGACCGGCTTCCAGATGGTGAGCATGGAAGAGCTGCGCATGACCCTGCGCAACCCCGACTTCACCACCTCGCGCCGCATCGCCGACGCCATCAACGGCAAGTTCCCCCACTGCGCCCAGGCTCAGAACCCGACCATCGTCGCCATCCGTCCGCCGGCCGGCATGGACATGATCAGCTTCGTGACCGCCATCGAGAACCTGGAGGTCGAGCCCGACGCCCCGGCCAAGGTGATCATCGACGAGGTGGCCGGCGTCATCGTCATGGGCGACGACGTCCGCATCAGCCAGGTGGCGATCGCCCAGGGCAACCTGACCATCTCGGTCCAGGAGACCCCGGCCGTCAGCCAGCCGGCCCCGTTCAGTCAAGGCCGCACCGCCGTGGTCCCGCAGTCGACCGTCAGCGTCAACGAGGAGACCGGCAAGAAGCTGCTGACCCTGGGCGGCGGCGCCTCGCTCAAGAGCCTGGTCGGCGGCCTCAACGCCCTGGGGGTCACCCCGCGCGACATGATCTCGATCCTGCAGGCCATCAAGGCCTCGGGCGCCCTGCAAGCCGACATCGAGGTGATGTGATGAGCGCTCTGTCTACCCTCGCCACCCCGGCGATCGACACCGTCGGCCCGACCGCCGCCTCGACCGCCGAGCTGCTGCGGCGCGGCAAGATTCGCGACACGGCCCAGAAGTTCGAGGCCTCGTTCCTGTCGGTGATGATGCAGTCGATGACCGCCGGCATGAAGACCCCGGAGATCGGCGGCGGCGGGGCCGGCGAGGACATGTTCAAGTCGCTGCTCGGCGAGGAGATGGCCAAGCAGGTCGCCAAGGCCGGCGGCATCGGCGTCGCCGCCGCGGTGCAGAAGGAAATGCTGAAGATGCAAGGCTTGAAGGAGTAGCGCCATGGCCCTGACCGCCATCGATTCCGACGACCGCGTCGAGCAGCTCATCCTGCTGACCGAGCGGCTGACCGACCTGATCGCCCGGCAGGCCAACGCCTTCGAGGCCCGCCGCCCGCACGAGGCGGCGCAATATGTCGACGAGGTCGCCAAGCTGGCCAACCTCTATCGCCATGAGTCGGCGCGAGTGCGGGCCAATGTCGCCCTGGTCGCCCAGGCCGCCCCGGCCCGCCGCCAGCGGCTGGTGCGCGCCACCGAGGCCTTCGACGCCGTCCTGGCCCGCCAGGGCCGCGCGGTCGGCGCCGCCAAGACCGTCACCGAGGGCCTGGTCCGCGCCATCGCCCAGGAAGTCGCCGACCAGCGCCCGCAGGCCGTCGGCTACGGCCCCGGCGCCCAGGGCGCGGCCTATCGCCAGAACGGCACGGCGATCACCCTTAACCAGCGGGCCTAGGGGGTGAAAGGCGCGGCGGGCGTGGATTGTCCTGCAGCGTTTGAAGCGACGTTTCGCGGCGAGGACGGCGACTACCGCCTGTCCTACCGCCCGAACGCCGACAAGGGATCGATCCAGACGACGATCGGCGGCGTCGAAATGACCTGGTTGGTCGATTTCGTCGAGAAAACCCCCGACGAAGAGTGGGAGCTTGGCGGTCTCACCCGAGGAACCGAGGCTCTCTGGGACGACGTGTACTGGTTTGAATTGCGGACGACGCAGGGCGCCCCTCTGAATTTCTGGGGCGATCAGGTCGTGGTTCGTTCGGATGCAAGCGCGTAGCGCCCGACCCTAGATTTGAGGGACACACGCTCATTTCCAATCACGGCCTTTCGCCCAAATGTGCGTTGGGGGAAATGAGTGTGTGTCCCTCAAATCGGCTCCCTAAAATCAACCCGCGGCGAGACGGTAGAGGCCCCCGCCGTGCGGCGGCAGCGGCGCCGAGAAGCGGCCGGAGACCTTGCCCAGATCGGCGCGCTTCCAGAGGTCCCGCGCCGAGACCGAGGCGGGCAAGCCGACGAGCTTGAGGTCGACCCCGACCTCGCGCGGCCAATCGTTCGTGTTGAACAGCGCCAGATAGGCGTCGCCGTTGGCCGCCTTCGCCGTCCAGACGCGGACGCCGTCCTCGACGAAGTGCGGGCGATTGTCGTGCGAGGCCTGGTTGACGGCGATGACCTCGGGGTTGGTCAGCAAGGCCTTGGTCGGCGCATCGAGATGGCGCAGGTCGCCGCCCATGATCAGCGGCGAGCGGGCGATCGACCACAGGGTCATCAGGGTGCGCTGCTCGTCGGGGGTGAACTTGGTGTCGCGCTCGCCCAGGGCCAGGCGGCCCAGCGGCAGCATGTCGGCGTCCGGCCAGCCGCCGTCACCGATATGGGGCGACCAGTTCTCCAGGCGGGTGAACTGGGCGTGCAGCATGTTCCAGTCGTCCCAGAAGTCGTCCGAGATGCGCCACATCTGGGCGTGCCGGTGCGCATGGTCGCCGCGCACCACGGGGGTCTCGCCGGGCGACATGGACAGGAGGATCGGCCGGCCCGAGCGGCCGATCGCGCGGTGGATCGCCTCGATCTCGGCCATGTGGGCGTCATAGGGACGGCACAGATCGTCGACCTTGACGAAGTCCACGCCCCAGGAGGCCAGCAGGGCGAAGACGCTGTCGTAATAGGCCTGGGCGCCGGGCTTGCTCATGTCGACCCCGTACATGTCGGGGTTCCAAGAGCAGATGCTGCGCTTGTCGACGATGTCGGCGATCGAGATGTTCGTGCCCAGCACCTTCAGGCCGCGCTCGACCGCCAGGCGCGGGGCGCCGCGCATCAGGTGCACGCCGAAGCGCAGGCCCAGGGCCCGGCAGCGGTCGGCCAGCGGCTTGAAGCCCTGACCGCCGGCGCTCGACGGGAAGCGGTTCGGCGCGGGCAGCAGGCGGCCGTGATCGTCCAGGGTCGGGACCGGCTTGTCGATGTAGGTGTAGCCGCTGGCGCTGGGCTCGTACCACTGGATGTCGACGGTCAGAATATCATAGCCGGCGGGCAGCAGCTCGCGGGCCATGATCTGCGCCTGCTCCAGCGTCTGGGCCTCGGTGATGGTGGTGGCGAAGCTGTTCCAGCTGTTCCAGCCCATCGGCGGGGTCGGAGCCAGGAGCGCCTTCTTCGCGGTCGGCTTCGGGGCCGACTTGGTCGCCGCAACGGCGGGCAACGCTGCACCCAGGGCCGCGGAAGCGCCCAGCAGGCCGCGGCGGCTCAGGTTGGTCTTCATCTGCAGCACTCCCCAATGTTTCTTACGGCGGTCAGCGACGAGGCGCCGGCGCGATAGCGCTCGACTCCTATTGTCTGACTTATCTAGCGCAACGAGGCGCCCTCGGCCAGCCGCGCTATGGAGCGGTTCGCGAGAGCGACGCCGCGGTCCTTTGGGTGTTGGGGAATGGCGCCGGCAAGACCCGTGAGGTCAAGCGCCCTGGAGGTTCGGCTTCCCGCTCCCCTTCCCCGTCATCCCGGACACAACAAGGCTCGGGATGACAGCTGAAAGTGAGAGCGAAAACTCTGACAAATCATAGCGGAGGATTTTGGGGAGACGCCATGACGCCGGACCCAGGCCTGCCCAGAGCGCATTGATTTTAGATCGACGCGCTCTCCCCTTCTTCCGTCTTCCCGGCGAAGGCCGGGATCCAGATTCATCCGGAGCGGCTCGTGGGTTTCACCTGGGCCCCGGCCTTCGCCGGGGAGACGGGGATTTGAGAGCCGCGATTCAACTTGAAGAAAACGTGCTCTAGGCGTCGAGCGTAGAGGCGACGCCCTCGTCCTTCGACAGGCTCAGGATGAGGGCTACGGGCAAGGCGGTTCCGTAGAATTCCTCATGCTGAGCCTGTCGAAGGACGAGGAATTCGGTCCAAGATCGCCGACTGTCCACAGGTCCTACGCCGCTTCGCCCTTCACCCGCGCCGCCGGATCGTAGTTGAGGATCGGCGACAGCCACTTCTCGGCCTTGGCCAGGTCCCAGCCCTTGCGGCGGGCATAGTCCTCGACCTGGTCGAGATCGATCTTGCCGACCCCGAAATAGTGGCTCTGCGGGTGGCTGAAATAGAAGCCGGAGACCGCGGCGCCGGGGCTCATGGCGTAGCTTTCGGTCAGGATCATGCCGGTGGCCTTCTCGGCGTCGAGCAGTTCGAACAGCGCGCCCTTCTCGGTGTGGTCGGGCTGGGCCGGATAGCCGGGGGCCGGGCGGATGCCCTGGTACTTCTCGGCGATCAGGCGGTCGGCGTCGGCGTCCTCGTCGGGGGCGTAGCCCCACAGCTCGACCCGAGCCTTCCAGTGCAGCCACTCGGCGAAGGCCTCGGCCAAGCGGTCGGCCAGGGCCGAGGCCATGATCGCCGAATAGTCGTCGCCGGCGTCCTTGAAGCGCTTGACGATCTCGTCCTCGCCATGGCCGGCGGTGACGGCGAAGCCGCCGACATAGTCCGCCCCCTGGCCGATCGGCGCGACGAAGTCGGCCAGGGCCGCATTGGTCTTGCCGGCCCCCTTGTCCATCTGCTGGCGCAGGGTGTGCAGGCGCGACAGCTCGGTCGTGCAGCTTTCGTCCGTATAGAGAACGATGTCGTCGCCGTCGGCCTGGGCCGGCCAGAAGCCGATCACCCCCCGGGCTCCGAACCAGTTCTCGGCCACCACCTTGTCGAGCATGGCCCGGGCGTCGCGATAGAGGTCGGTGGCGGCGGCCCCGACCACGTCGTCCTCGAGGATCTGCGGATAGCGGCCGATCAGCTCCCAGCTGGCGAAGAACGGCGACCAGTCGATGAACGGGACCAGCTCGGCCAGGGACGGCCCGAAGCTCCGCACGCCGATGAAGGCCGGCTTGGGCGGCGTATAGCCGGCCCAGTCGATGGCGAACTTCTTCTTGCGGGCGTCGGCCAGGCTGGTGCGCGCCTTGTTCGACTGGCCGCGGGCGTACTGCTCGCGGATGCGGACATATTCGGCCCGGGTCTCGGCCTGCAGGCGATCGCGCTCGCCCGGCGACAGCAGGCCCGAGACCACGCCGACGGCGCGGCTGGCGTCGAGCACATAGGTGGTCGAGCCCTTGTGATAGGCCGGCTCGATCTTGACCGCCGTGTGGGTGCGGCTGGTGGTGGCGCCGCCGATCAGCAGCGGCATGGTGAAGCCCTGGCGCTCCATCTCCGAGGCCACGAACACCATCTCGTCCAGCGACGGGGTGATCAGGCCCGACAGGCCGATCATGTCGACCTTGTGGGCCTTGGCCTCTTCGAGGATGCGGTCGGCCGGGACCATGACGCCCAGGTCGATGACCTCGTAGTTGTTACATTGCAGCACGACGCCGACGATGTTCTTGCCGATGTCGTGGACGTCGCCCTTGACGGTGGCCATCAGGATCTTGCCGGCCGCCTCGCGCGGCTTGCCCTCCTTCTCGGCCTCCATGAACGGCATCAGCCAGGCCACCGCCTGCTTCATCACCCGGGCCGACTTGACCACCTGCGGCAGGAACATCTTGCCCGAGCCGAACAGGTCGCCGACCACGTTCATGCCGTCCATCAGCGGGCCTTCGATGACGTGCAGCGGCCGCTCGGCCGCCAGCCGCGCCTCCTCGGTGTCCTGCTCGATGAATTCGGTGACGCCGTTGACCAGGGCGTGGGTGATGCGCTCGGCCACCGTGCCCTTGCGCCATTCGAGATTGGCGGTCTGGACCTGGCTCTTGTCGCCCTTGTAGCGCGGGGCCATGTCGACCAGGCGCTCGGTGTTGGAGACATTGGTGCGCTGCGGACGGTTGAGGATCACGTCCTCGACGGCCTCGCGCAGCTCCGGATCGAGGGCGTCATAGACCGGCAGGTCGCCGGCGTTGACGATGCCCATGTCCATGCCGGCGTTGATGGCGTGGTAGAGGAACACCGAGTGGATGGCCCGCCGCACCGGCTCGTTGCCGCGGAAGCTGAATGAGACGTTCGACACCCCGCCGGAGATCCGGGCGTAGGGGCAGCGCCGCTTGATCTCGGCCGTCGCCTCGATGAAGTCGACGGCGTAGTTGTCGTGCTCCTCGATCCCGGTCGCCACGGCGAAGATGTTGGGATCGAAGATGATGTCTTCCGGCGGGAAGCCGACCTGGTCGACGAGGATGCGGTAGGCCCGCTCGCAGATCTCGACCTTGCGCCGGGCGGTGTCGGCCTGGCCGACCTCGTCGAAGGCCATGACCACGACGGCCGCGCCGTAGCGCAGGCACAGCTTGGCCTGTTCGATGAACTTGGCCTCGCCTTCCTTCATCGAGATCGAATTGACGATCGCCTTGCCCTGGACGCACTTCAGGCCGGCCTCGATCACCTCCCACTTGGAGCTGTCGATCATCACCGGCACCCGGGCGATGTCGGGCTCGGCCGCCATCAGGTTCAGGAAGGTGACCATGGCCTGCTTGGAGTCGAGCAGGCCCTCGTCCATGTTGACGTCGATGACCTGGGCCCCGGCCTCGACCTGTTGACGGGCCACCGACAGGGCCTCGCCGTAATTGCCCTCGACCACCAGCTTCTTGAACTTGGCCGAGCCAGTGACGTTGGTGCGCTCACCGATATTGACGAAGACGGGTCTCATTGGGCTGTACTCAAGGTCGTTTGCAGGGCGGCGATCTGGGTCAGCCACGCGTCGTGGCCGTCACCCTCCTGCCAGAGTTCGTCGAGTTCGGAGGCCGGGGCCACCACCCGCGCCAGGGCGGCGCGGGCCAGGGCGACGGCGCCGACCGGCGGCGCGCCGAGGGCGGATTTCAGTTCGTGGTGATTGTCGGGCAGGACGGTAACCTCGCCGACGGCGGCCGCGACGATAGCGGCGGCGGCCACGGCGATCGAGCCCTCGGGCGCTTCCAGATAGCCGGACTGCTTGGTGACATAGTCGAGCGCCTGCACGACCGTGCGCCAGTCCGGCGCCTCGGCCAGGTCGTCGATGAAGTCCAGCGCGTCATCGTTGTCGAAAGGTCCGTCGGCCCAGGCGTCCATGGTCAAGCCGCCTCAGCCTTGGCCCGGGCGACCGCCAGGGCGATCTGGCCGTCCAGGAAGTCCTTGAACCCTATGCCCTGGGCCTTCAGCGACTTGGGATACAGCGAGGCGGCGGTCATGCCCGGCAGGGTGTTGATCTCCAGGAAGATCGGGCCGTTCGGGGTGACGATGAAGTCGCTGCGCGAATAGCCGCCGGCCCCGACGGTCTTGTGGGCCCGCAGGGCGGCGTCCTGCATGGCGGCATTGACCTCGGCCGCGAAGGTGGCCGGGCAGATCTCTTCCGTCGTCTTGGCCAGGTACTTGCCGACATAGTCGAAGGCGCCGTCGGCCGGGCGGATCTCGACCGGCGGCAGGGCGAAGACCCGGCCGTCCTGCTCCAGCACCCCGCAGGTGGCCTCGGCCCCGGCCACGAACGGCTCGATCACATAGGCCTCGCGGGCGGCCGCCTCGGCCAGACGCTCCAGGTCGGCAGCTTCGTTGACGAAGATCAGGCCGTAGCTGGAGCCGTCGGCCACCGGCTTGGCGACCAGCTTGCCGTATTTCGCGAGAGCCGCCGGGGCGTCGGCCAGGGCGACCGTCAAGGGCGCGACGACGCCGGCCTTGGCCACGGCGGCCTTGGTGGCGATCTTGTCGAAGGCCAGGCGGCTGGACTTGCTGTCCGAGCCGGTGAAGGCCACGCCGCGCGCCTCGCACAGGGCGGCCAGGTCGCCGTTCTCGGCCGCGCCGCCATGCATGCCTAGCACCAGCACCCGGTCCTCGGCCTTGGCCTTGTCGAGCGCCGCATCGATCCCGCCGATCGGCGCGCCTTCGGTCGGCAGGTCGATCTCGAACGGCCGCTCATGGGCCTGCAGCACCGCGTCGCTGGCCACATAGACCTGGTCGTCGGGCGCCCAGAACCACAGGTCGGCCTCGGGCAGGGCCTTGGCCAGGGCTTTGGCGCTGGCCACCGACACCAGGCGCTCGCGGCTCATGCCGCCGAAGAGGATAGTTGTACGCATCAGGCTTCCAAAAGCTCACCGGCGCGGACACTGAGGCCGCCGCCCTTGGCGAAGGGGTTTACGATTTCCACATTGCCCAGTCGCTCGCCGTCGCCCATGTCTTCGGTGAGCAACACCGTGCATCCAGCTTCGTCGGCCGACGCCAACAACAGGGCGTCCCAGTAAGAGCGGTGACCCGAGGAAAGCTGCCCCAAGGCGCGATCGACTGCGTCGCGTGAATAGGCGAAGGTTTCGAAGGTCTGGAGCAGGTTGTAGCCAAATTGAGCCGCCTTCCAGTTCGGGGTCTTGAACTTGCGCCGCAGCACGTTCTGCACTTCGCCGACGACCTGGAGCGCCAACATGGTCCTGCGCTCGGCGAGCGCTCGCACGACCAGTTCGGCCGTGGCGCGTTTCTCCGGCTCTTGATCGTCGAACAGATAAACGAAGACGTTGCTGTCAGCGGTGATCACAAGCCCTCGCGATCCAGTTCGCGATCGTGCATGTCATCGCGCGTGATCACGACGCCAGTGTTGCGATAACTGTCGCCTCTGAGGCTCAGAAGAGCTTCCAGCGCCGACTTCCGCGCCTCTTGCGTACGCGCGAGCGGCGCGAAGATCAGACGCGAGCGTTCCGACGCGCCCTCATCCTCCGCTTGGGGCAATTCGATGGTGACCACGTCGCCGCGACGGCTGGAATAGAGCTCCCGCCAGAAGTCCTGCATGCGGCCGATAGGACGAATGCCCGTCGTGGGGCGGCCGTCGCGGCCGTCGTCCATCTTGCGCCAGGCGCCGCGAACACCATCCACGACAAGGTCCACGGTCTCGCCGCCCCGCAGGCCGAGCACGCGCTGGCTCACGTCTCCGCCGTGAATATGCTTCACCCAGATCACAACATCTCGAACGGCCGTGCGCGCCATTGCCAACCTCCGCGGAACAGGGGGGTCACACCCACACCCCAGCATACCCCTATAGACCCCATTAGGCCAGCTCGAACGGTTCCAGCCCCGCCAGGCGCATGGCCTTCGGGCGCTCGGGAATGGCGCGGGGCGTGACGCCGCGCACCTCGTCGGCCACGTGCTTGATGTGGTCGGGGGTGGTGCCGCAGCAGCCGCCGAGGATGTTGACGATGCCGTCCTTGGCCCAGTCGTGCAGCTCGTGGGCGGTCTGGTGCGGCTCCTCGTCATATTCGCCCATGGCGTTGGGCAGGCCGGCGTTGGGATAGGCCGCCACCAGGGTGTCGGCGATGCGGGCCATCTCGGCGATGTGCGGCCGCATCAGGTCGGCCCCCAGGGCGCAGTTGAAGCCCACGGCGAACGGCTTGCAGTGCTTGACCGAGTTCCAGAACGCCTCGGCCGTCTGGCCCGACAGGGTGCGGCCCGAGCGGTCGGTGATGGTGCCGCTGATCCAGATCGGCAGCTCTTCATGGCCCTCGTCGACCAGGTCCATGATCGCCTTGATCGCGGCCTTGCAGTTGAGGGTGTCGGTGATGGTCTCGATCAGGAACAGATCGACGCCGCCGTCGTGCAGCGCCGCCACCTGCTCGCGATAGGCCTGGTAGACCTGGTCGAAGGTCACCTTGCGCGCGCCGGGGTCGTTGACGTCCGAGGACATCGACAGCATCACGTTCAGCGGCCCGATCGAGCCGGCCACGAAGCGCGGCTTTTCCGGCTCCTTGGCCAGCCACTCGTCGGCCACCGACCGGGCGATGCGGGCGCCCTCGTAATTGATGTCGCGAACCACGTCGGCGCCGAGGCGGTAGTCGGCCTGGGCGATGGTGGTGCCGCTGAAGGTGTTGGTCTCGGAGATGTCGGCGCCGGCGGCGTAGTACTGGTGATGCAGGTCGGCGACGATGTCTGGCCGGGTCAGGCACAGGATGTCGTTGTTGCCCTTCATCTGGCCGTCATAGTCGGCGAAGCGCTCGGCGCGATAGTCGGCCTCGCCGAGCTTGCGCTTCTGGAACATCACGCCCCACGAGCCGTCGAGGATCAGGATGCGCTGCTTGGCGGCGGCCTTCAGGGCGGCGATGCGTCCGGCCCGGGTGGTGAGATCGGTCATGGTCAGCTCCTGCCGGGGGTATCGGGTCTCCGGCCGTTCGGGTCTTTACTAGCGCTTCGCACGGAAGCGGATGGAGAACGCGGGGATCATGGCTTGCGAGCGCTCTGCTGGCGCGCCAGTTCCTTGTCGAACGCCGCCTCCGACGCGGTGACGAAGCGGGCCAGCTCGCCGGGGTCGATGAAGGCGTTGACGTCGCCGGCCAGCATCTTCTTGCGCTTGTCCAGCAGGTGGCCCTGTTCCTCATGGGCGGGCAGCATCACGTCGGTGGGCAGGGCCTTCAGGGTCGCGAAGCTGGCGCGGTAGTCGGCGACGATGGTCCTGTAGGTCTTGTTGCCCACGAGAACATTGCCGGCCACCGAGGTCGAGCACGGAAAAGTGACGTTCAGCGGCCGCCCGCGGTCGACCACCTGGGTGGTCCAGGTGGTGCAGCCGATCGTGTGGCCCGGCGTCAGGTGGGCGACCAGGGTGGCTTCGCCCAGCTTCAGCTTCTGGCCGTCGCCGAACGTCTTGTCGACCTTGACCGGCGCGAAGGACGTCAGGCCGTTGTCGTTGTCGCCGAAGTGCTGGCCCTTCTTCAGGGCCGGCTCGTCGGGGCGCGAGGCCCAGACCCTGGCGCCGGTGTCGGCCTTCAGCTGGGCCAGGCCGCCGGCATGGTCGAAATGGGCGTGGCTATTGATCAGGACCTTCACGTCCGGGAGCTTGAAGCCCAGGGCCTGGATATTGGCCTCGATCAGCTTGGCGCCGGCCGGCGACGGGCCGCTGTCGAGCAGCACATGACCTTCCGACGACGAGATCAGCCAGGCCGACAGCCCTTCGGAGCCGACATAATAGATGTTGCCGACCACGCGGTAGGGCCGGATCGGCTTGGACCAGTTGGCCGGATCCTCGGCCCGCGCCGCGCCGGCCGTCGCCAGGGCCAGGACCGCCAGGAGGATGGAGGCCGCCGGTTTCACGCCGCCGCCTCCGACGAGGCCGGCGCGCGCTCGCGCACGCCCAGCACGCGGCAGATGGCGTAGACCAGGTCGGCCCGATTGAGGGTGTAGAAGTGGAAGTCGGAAAAGCCCCGCTCCTGCAGCTTGGCGCACATCTCCGAGGCGACCGAGCAGGCGATCAGGCGGCGGGTGTCGGCGTCCTCGTCCAGGCCGTCGAACAGGTTGGCCAGCCAACCGGGCACCGCCGTCTGGCAGGCGGCCGACATCTTCACCAGCCCCTTGAAGTTGGTCACCGGCATGACGCCCGGCACGATCGGGATGGTGATCCCGGCGGCCCGCACCTTGTCGACGAACCGCAGGAAAGCGTCGGTGTCGAAGAAGAACTGGCTGATGGCCAGGGTGGCGCCGGCGTCGACCTTGGCCTTCAGCACCTCGATGTCGTGCGCGATCGACGGGCTCTCGGGATGCTTCTCCGGATAGACCCCGACCAGCACCTCGAATGGGGCGATGCCCTTCAGGGCCGCCGTCAGCTCGGTGGCGTTCCTGTAGCCGTCCTCGCGCGGCACGTAGACGCCGCCGATGCCGCCCTCGCCGGGAGGCGGGTCGCCGCGCAGCGACACCACGTGGCGCACGCCGGTCTCCCAATATTCGCGGATCACCTCGTCGACCTCCGCCCGGCTGGCCCCGACGCAGGTCAGGTGGGCGGCGGGCTTGAGGGTGGTCTCCTCCAGGATGCGCTTGACCGTGCGGTGGGTGCGCTCGCGCGTCGAACCGCCGGCCCCGTAGGTCACAGACACGAAGGCCGGGTCGAGCGGCGCCAGGCGGTTGATCGCCGCCCATAGGTTCTGCTCCATCTGCTCGGTCTTGGGCGGGAAGAACTCGAACGAGACGCGCGGGCGGTCGGTGCGCTCGCCGGCGCGGGCGACCGGACCGATGACGCGGCGGGCGTGGGGCGGACTGGCGGGCGGGGTCATGCGGCGCTTCTTTCGGCGGATTTCACGGCGGGACGGCGGGCCGTCCAGATCTTGACGGTAAGCCCCTCGGCCGAGATCGGCGGCAGGGCGATGTTGCTGTCCGGGACCAGGCCGGCGGCCTCGATCCACGGCAGGATCTCGGCGTCGGCGAAGCCCAAGCGGCGGTGCTGGTGGACCTCGCGCAGGAACTCGTGCTCATGCGGCGCGAAATCGGCGATCAGCAGCATGCCGCCGGCGGCCACCAGGCGCGCGGCCTCGGCCACCGCCGCGGCGGGATCGCCCAGATAGTGCAGCACCTGGTGCACGGTCACCAGGTCGGCGCAGCCGCCCGGCAGGCCGGTGGCGAAGATGTCGCCGTGGCGCAGCTCGCAGCGCGCCAGTCCGGCCTTGGCCACCTCGTCGCGGGCGATGTTGAGCATCTGCTGCGACAGGTCCAGGCCCAGGGCCGCGCCGGTTCGCCGGCCGAACAGCGTCAACATGCGGCCGGAGCCCGCGCCCAGGTCGACCATCTCGTCGAAAGGCCCCTCGCCGGCCGCCTTCAGGATGGCGTCCTCGACCTCGGCCTCGTCGACATAGAGCGAGCGGATCTCGTTCCAGCGGGCGGCGTTGCGGGCGAAATAGGCCTGGGCGCCGGCGGTGCGCTCGGCCCGCACCAGGGTCAACTTTTCGGCGTCGGATCGCACTGTCGCGTCCTCGGCGTCGATCAGGTCCAGCGCCTGGTCGATCAGGATTCGGCCTGGCGATTTCCGCGCCAGGCGGTAGAAGACCCAGGCGCCGTCCGGGAAACGCTCGACCAGCCCGGCCTCGGCCAGCAGCTTCAGGTGGCGCGAGACCCGCGGCTGGCTCTGGTCGAGGATGCGGCACAGCTCCAGCACCGACAGCTCCTCGGTCGCCAGCAGGGCCAGCACCCGCAGACGGGTCGATTCCCCCGCCGCGCGCAGCAAATCCACAACCTGTTCAGCCGACGTCTTCATAGGGATATAAAGATATCTTTATGTCCCATTTGGCAAGTGAAATCCGATCGGGGCGAGCCCGCGAACGAGCGAAACGCCGGCGCCCCGGCGCGGCAAACTATGCCTCTTGAGACGGCTTCGACGGCTCCCAAAGCTCGATCTTCACCCCGACGGGGTCGATCAGCCAGGCGAATCGCCCCATCTCCTCGTCCTGCCGCCCGGTCGGCTCCACGCCCTCGGCCGCCGCCTTGGCGAGCACGCCATCCAGGTCGTCGACGATGAAGTTGATCATGAACGGCGCCTGGGACGGTTCGAAATAGCGGGTGTCGGCGGCGAACGGCGACCAATTGGCGAAGCCGGTCTTGAGAGACTTGAACATGACCCCGCCCCAGTCCTGCACCTCGAATCCCAGCACTCGGGCGTACCACGCCCGCACGGCGGCGGGATCCTCCGCCTTGAAGAACACCCCGCCCACCCCGAGCACCTTGGCCATCCGGACCTCCCTCAGCGCCGCTCAGATCCCGCGCGCCCAATCCTTGTTTCCAAGTCTGTGACCAGGCCCGCGGCCGCGCAAGCGCGTCAATGGACCGTGGGCCTAGCCGTCCACCGGCGAGGCCAGCATCTCGCCGCGGAAGAACCGGCGCAGGTTCTCCACCGTCAGGCTGACCATAGCCGGGATGCTGTCGAGGGTCGCGCCGGCGGTGTGCGGGGTCAGGACCGTGTGCGGCACGTCCGTCCAGCGCAGGGCCGGCGTCGGCTCCTGCTCGAACACGTCCAGCGCCGCCATGCCCAGGCGGCCGTCCTTCAGGGCGGCGATCAGGGCGTCCTCGTCGACCAGCGAGCCGCGGGCGACATTGACCAGCAACCCCTGCGGCCCCAGTGCCTCGATGACCGCCTGGTTGATCATGTGGCGGTTGGCCGGCTCGGAACGGGCGCAGACCACCAGGATGTCGCTGTCGCGGGCCAGGTCGAGCAGGCTCCTGGCGCGCGGCAGGTCCGTCTCCTTCGGATGCGGCCCCCACCACGAGACCTTCAGGTCGAAGGCCTCCAGCCGCCGGACCACCGCCTCGCCGATATGGCCCAGGCCGACGACGCCGGCCCTGCGGCCGCGCAGCCCATGCCGCGGGCTCATCCGCTCCATGCTGGTCCAGTGGCCGGTGCGCAGCTTGCGGTCGCCCTCGACGATGGCCCGCCAGGCCGCCAGCATCAGGCCCACCGCGTGGTCGGCGACGTCGCCGGCGTTCAGGCCGGTCGAATGGCTGACGGCGATGCCGTGCGCCTTGCACCAGGGCACGTCGATGCCGTCATAGCCGACGCTGACGCAGGCGATCAGGCCCAGCCGGGGCATCTCCGACAGAAGGTCCTTGGGCAAGGTCATTTCGCCGGCGTGAACGATGGCGCGGACCTGTCGTCCGGGTCCGTCCAGGAAGGCCAGCCGGTCGGGATAGTCCCACAGCCGATGGACCTGATAGGCGTCCTCCAGCAACGGCTGGAGGGGCATCAGCATCTCGTGCGAGATCAGGACGTGGGGCTTCTCGGCAGGGGCTTGGGGCATGGGATTCCTCCATTCCGAGATGGTGTCTTCTCACCGCGTATCAAGCTACCCCAGTTGCGGCCCGGCGCTACCCTGGACAACCCCTGGTTACCACACGATCAGGTCGCATTGCGAAACACGACTATCGGGACGGCCAAGCTGTGAACCTTCAGCGCTGTGCAGGGTTTCATTGCGCATGGCGCCGCCCGGCGCCCGCACGTCTGGAGGACTTCCATGTTGATCAGAACGCTCGCCGCCGGCGCCGCGCTGGCCATGCTCGTATCGGGCGCCGCCACGGCCGCGCCGCAGTCCAAGGCCAAGGCTTCCGCCGCCGTCGCCAGCCCCAAGCAGCCGATCCCCTACGCCCAGCTCGACGCCTATCTGAAGGCCTCGCCCAAGGCCCGGGCCAGCAAGGACTGGTGGAGCGGCTCGGCCGCGACGGGCATGTCGACCGACACCTCGGCCACCATGCCGCCGGCCGCCAGCTCGACCGACACTTCGGTGAATCCGTCGGCGACTACGCCGCCGGCGTCCTCGACCACCATGCCGGATTCGTCGACATCCATGCCGTCCACCCCGCCGACCTCGCCCGACGCGACCACGACGCCGCCCGCCTCGTCGACCACGCCCGACGCGACCGCGACGCCGCAGACCCCGACCGAGCCGAAGTAAGGCTTAGGCCAAACGACGACGGGGCGGCCCTCGCGGGCCGCCCCGTCCTTCGACAAGCTCAGGATGAGGACGAATTTGACGGCCGTTCAGTAGAAATCCTCATCCTGAGCCTGTCGAAGGACGAGGATTTCTCCCACCGCCGGCGTGAGCCAGAACTCTCAAGTCTTTCCAACCGGACAGCCGTGGGCACAAGGCCCGGGATGACGCGGGAAAGGAAGCGAGGGAGCGAACTCAAGAGCCCTTGGCATCACCCCGTCTCCCCGGCGAAGGCCGGGGCCCAGGTTCAGCCGTCGTGCTGGCCGCCTATCCGAAACACGCTGCCCTACGATCTGGACCCCGGCCTTCGCCGGGGAGACGGAGTGGGGTGGACGTGTCGATCTGACCTAATCCCGCCCCTACCGCGCGAACTTCTGGAACTTGATGCGCTTGGGGATCAGGCTGTCGGCGCCCAGGCGGCGCTTCTTGTCTTCCTCGTACATCTCGAAATTGCCCTCGAACCATTCGACGTGGCTGTCGCCCTCGAAGGCCAGGATGTGGGTGGCCAGGCGGTCCAGGAACCAGCGATCGTGGCTGATGACCACGGCGCAGCCGGCGAACTCTTCCAGGGCCTCTTCCAGGGCCTGCAGGGTCTCGATGTCCAGGTCGTTGGTCGGTTCGTCGAGCAGCAGCAGGTTGCCGCCGGTGGCCAGGGTCTTGGCCAGGTGGACGCGGTTGCGCTCACCGCCCGACAGCAGGCCGACCTTCTTCTGCTGGTCGCCGCCCTTGAAGTTGAAGCTGCCGACATAGGCGCGGGAATTGATCTCGCGCTTGCCGACGATCATCACGTCGGTGCCGCCGCTGATCTCTTCCCAGATGGTCTTGTTGGCGTCCAGCGCGTCGCGGCTCTGGTCGACATAGGACAGCTTGACGGTCTCGCCGACCTTGACCGTGCCCTGGTCGGGCTGTTCGCGGCCGGTGATCAGCTTGAACAGGGTCGACTTGCCGGCCCCGTTCGGGCCGATGACGCCGACGATGCCGTTGGGCGGCAGCTTGAACGACAGGTCCTTGAACAGCACCTTGTCGCCGTACTCCTTCTCCAGGCCGGTGACTTCCAGCACCACATTGCCCAGGCGCGGGCCGGGCGGGATCTGGATGTGGGCGTGGGTCTGGGCGGCGCGAGCGTTCTCCTGGGCCGCGACCATTTCCTCGTACGAGGCCAGGCGGGCCTTGGACTTGGACTGGCGGGCCTTGGGCGAGCTGCGCACCCATTCCAGTTCGCGGGTCAGGGCGCGCTGGCGGGACTCGGACTCCGACTGCTCCTGGACGACGCGCTTCTGCTTCTGCTCCAGCCAGCCGGAATAGTTGCCCTCGTAGGGAATGCCCTTGCCGCGGTCGAGCTCGAGCGTCCATTTGGTGACCTGGTCGAGGAAGTAGCGATCGTGGGTGACCAGGATCACGCAGCCCGGGAAGTTCTCCAGGTGGTGCTGCAGCCAGGCCACCGACTCGGCGTCCAGGTGGTTGGTCGGTTCGTCCAACAGCATGATGTCGGGCTTGCTGAGCAGCAGGCGGGCCAGGGCGATGCGGCGCTTTTCGCCGCCCGACAGGCTGTCGATATTGGCGTCGTTGGGCGGGCAGCGCAGGGCGTTGATCGCCATCTCGACCTTGGAGTCGATGTCCCACAGGTCGCGGGCGTCGATGATCTCCTGGAGCTTGGTCATCTCCTCCATCAGCTCGTCGGAGTAGTCCTCGCCGAGCTTGACCGCCAGTTCGTTGTACTGGTCGAAGATCAGCTTGTCCTCGCAGTCGGCGATGACATTGCCCCAGACGTCCTTGGTCGGGTCCAGCACCGGCTCCTGCGGCAGGTAGCCCCGGCGCACGCCCTCGGCGGCGCGGGCCTCGCCCGAGAACTGGTCGTCCAGGCCGGCCATGATCTTCAGCAGGGTCGACTTGCCCGAGCCGTTGACCCCGACCACGCCGATCTTGGCGTCGGAATAGAACGACAGCCAAATGTTCTCGAAGACCTTCTTGCCGCCGGGAAAGGCCTTGGTCAGGCCCTGCATCTGGAAAATATATTGCTGAGCCATGGGGGGCTTCGGTTCTCGCTGGATCAGGGGATCGTGGGTCGGGCGCTCAGATAGCCCTCAGGGCGCGATTGCGCAATGTTCCCGGGCGCGATGGGCCGTCGGGCCGCCGTCATCGCGCCGTCGCCTTTCCGTCCGCTCGCCGACACGGAACTGTCGGCGAACCGTCGCCGAGCGCTGTTACCCGAAGGCCCCAAGCCGGCGCCGTCCTCCCCTGAGCGCCGGCGTGGGGATTCAAGATCATGAGACAATACCTGATGTTGAGCGCGGCCGCCTGCGCGCTGCTGCTGGCGACGCCGGTCCTGGCCGCCGAAACCGCCGCCGCGGCCCCGGCCCCCGCGGCGACCGAAGGCGCGGCCGACGCCACGGAAGTCGACGCGGTCATCGTGCTGGGCCAGGGCCAGAGCCGTCAGGTCCAGACCATCAACACCACCCAGATCGAAGTGCTGGCCGCCGGCTCCAGCCCGCTGCGCGCCGTCGAGAAGCTGCCCGGCGTCAGCTTCCAGTCGGCCGACGCCTTCGGCGCCTACGAGTGGTCGACCCGCGTCGCCATCCGCGGCTTTGACCAGAGCCGCCTGGGCTTCACCCTCGACGGCGTGCCGCTGGGCGACATGAGCTACGGCAACTACAACGGCCTGCACATCAGCCGCGCGATCGCCAGCGAGGACCTCGGCAGGGTCGAACTGGCCCAGGGCGCCGGTTCGCTGTCGACCGCCTCCACTTCGAACCTGGGCGGCACGCTGCAATTCTTCTCCCGCGCGCCGTCGGAAGAGTTCCACGTCCGCACCGACGCCACGGCCGGTTCGGACTCCATGTACCGGCTCTATGGCCGCATCGACACCGGCGCGATCGAAGCCCTCGGCGGCCTGCGGGCCTACGTCTCGGCCGTCGACCAGAAGTCCGACAAGTGGAAGGGCGGCGGCGAGCAGAAGCAGCGCCAGTACGACCTGAAGTTCGTGCTGCCGATCGGCGACGTCGGCTCGATCACCGCTTTCTGGAACCATTCCGAACGCCGCGAGCAGGATTACCAGGACATGTCTTTCGACATGATCAAGCGCCTGGGCCGCGACTGGGACAACTTCCAGCCCGACTGGAACAAGGCGATCGGCGTCGGTTCGGCGCTGAACAACATCAACAACTACCTGTCGGGCCAGCTGGACCCGTCCTCGGGCTACTGGACGGGCGTGGGGACCAATCCCTACGCCGCCTACGGCGTGGCCAATCCCGACGACGCCTATTACGCCGGGGCCGGCATCCGCGACGACGACCTCTACGCCGTCACCCTGAAGCAGGACCTGGGCGACAAGGTCCGGGTCGACCTCACCACCTACGGCCACAAGAACCGCGGCCAGGGCCTGTGGTACACGCCCTACACCGTCAGCCCCGGCTACGGGACGGCCGGTTCGACCGCCGCGCCACTGTCGATCCGCACCACCGAGTACAATATCGAACGGGCCGGCCTGATCGGCGACCTCTATGTCGACCTGGGCGCCCACGCGCTCAGCGCCGGCTTCTGGATCGAGGACAACGACTTCCACCAGGCCCGCCGGTTCTATGCCGAGACCCTGGCCAAGCCGTCGCGCGATCCGCTGGACTTCCAGTCCAACCCGTTCAAGACCTCGTGGGAATACCGCTTCAACACCAAGACCACGACCGGCTACGTCCAGGACGTCTGGACGGTGAACGACGCCCTGAAGGTCAATTTCGGCTTCAAGGCCCTGAAGGTCGAGAACGAGGTCTCGACCATCGCCGGCAGCCCCATGAGCGGCAAGATCGAGTCCAAGGACAGCTTCCTGCCGCAGGTCGGCGCGGTCTATGATCTGCACAACGGCGTCGAGCTGTTCGGCGGCTACACCGAGAACATGGCCGCCTATGTCTCGGCCGCCACCTCGGGCCCGTTCGCCTCGCAGAACCAGGCGGCCGTGAACTATGTCCGCGACAACCTGCAGCCCGAGACCTCCAAGACCTTCGAAGGCGGCGTCCGCTACAAGAACGACCGCTTCCAGGGCGTGGCGGCGCTCTATCACGTCGACTTCAAGAACCGCCTGGCCAGCGCCAGCACGGCCCCGCCGATCTTGGGCCTGCCGGCGGTGCTGTCGAACGTCGGCGCGGTTGAGACCAAGGGGATCGAGTTGGCCGGCCAGTACCGCCTGACCGACGCCTGGTCGCTGTACGGCTCCTACGCCTACAACGACTCCCAGTATGAGGACGACGTGGTGGGCGCGGGCGGCGTGGTGGCCATCCACACCAAGGGCAAGGACGTGATCTTCACGCCCAAGAACCTGGTCAAGGCGACGCTGGCCTACGACCAGGGCGGCTTCTTCGCCAATCTCGGCGTCAGCTACACCTCCTCGCGCTGGTACACCTTCGAGAACAAGGGCGGGAAGGTCGACGGCTTTACCGTGGCCGACCTGACCGTGGGCTATCGCTTCCAGGCCACCGAGGGCTTCCTGCACGGGCTGGAGGTGCAGGCCAATGTCACCAACCTGACCGACGAGGACTACATCTCGACGGTGGGCTCGGGCGGCGCGGCTCAGTCCGACGTCTCGGGCACGGCCATGACCCTGCTCCCCGGCGCGCCGCGCCAGGGCTTCGTGACGGTGCGCAAGACCTTCTAGGCCGGCCGGATCTCAGCCAAAGCGGAGGGCCGGAGGGAAACCTCCGGCCTTTTTGCTTTCCGGTCGCGGCCCATTGCCCCCGCGCCGGGCAAAAAGAAAGCCCGGCGTTGCGGCCGGGCTTGAAGTCATTAGGGAGGAAACGCCCAGGAAGGGCAGAGGCGCGCGGCGCCTCACGGGAGCCTGTTACCGCTAACAGCAGAGTCGTACAAGCCCTTTTCGCCAGGCGCGGCGAGCGGTCGCATGCGCCGCCCGCCGCCCTCGCCCTGGGGGCGAAAACCTCGTCCTTCGACAAGCTCAGGATGAGGTTTTCTACGACCTTGCGCCGATAAATGGTCCTCATCCTGAGCCTGTCGAAGGACGAGGACTACGCACGGCCTGGAATGTCGGCCCTCCCTAGGCCTGTTCCTCCTCGTATTCGACGGTCGGCGCAGTCGCGTCCACCGCCAGGCCCAGCTTTTCGGACATCAGCAGGGTCAGCAGGGCCTGCATCACCCCGCCGCTGGCCCCGCCCTCGCCGCCGGCCCCGGTGATCGACACCTTGGGCACCACGTCGACGCCGCTGGTTTCCAGGGCCTGGGCGAAGCGCTCGGCCACCTGGCGGGCCAGCTGGTAGCGGGCGCCGCCCGAGGCCTCGACCTGGCTGGCGATCGCCTCGGCCGTGGCCAGGCCCACCTTGCTGACCCGCTCGGCCTCGGCGGCGGCCAGGGCCACGACCTTGCCGGCCTCGCCCTCGCCGAGCAGGCGGATGGCGTCGGCGTCGGCCTTGGCCAGGGTCCGGCGCTGCTGGGCCTCCTGCTCGGAGCGGGCCAGATTGGCCTTGCCGGCGTTCTGTTGCACCTGGATCGACAGCTGGCTCTCGGTGATCGCCGTCTGCTGCTTGGCCAGGGCCTCGGCCTCGCGCAGCTCGCGCTCCTTCTGGGCGGCGATCTTCTGCCGCTCATAGGTGCCGACCTGCTCGTCGGCGATCTGCCGCTGGCGCAGCTGGGTCAGGATCTTCTCGATCTGGTCGTCGCCGCTGGCGGCCGGGCGCGGCGTGCCGATCAGCACCTCCTGCAGTTCGAGATTATAGAGACCGAACTTGGCCTTCATTTCCTCGCTCGACTGGCCCTGGATGGCGCTGCGGTCCTGCAGCAGCTCGATCAGGGTGCGGGTCTGGCCGATGTTCTTGAAGTAGGCGCTGACCATCGGGTCCAGGGTCTGCTCGACCAGCTTCTTGATGTCGCCGAACCTTTGGATGACCAGCGGCGCCTTGCGGTAGTCGATGTGGACCACGACCGAGACCGGCAGGGTCGGCTCGAACGCGTCGCGGGTGATCAGCGACACCTCGGCCAGGTTCTCGTCGAACTTGTGCGAGCCCACGGCCATCGTCTCCCACTTCAGGATGAAGTTGGTGGTCGGCACCATGGTCACCCGGCCGGCATAGGTGTTGAAGGCGTACTTGCCCGGCAGCAGCGGGTCGCGCCACACGCCGCGCTCGCCGTTGGCGACCAGCTCGCCGTGGCGATAGCCCTCGCCCGAGGTGTCAGCCCCGAGCGCGCCGGTATAGGAGACCACCACGCCCACCTGGCCGACCTCGACCACGGTCTTGTCGATCCGCTCGACGGTCGCGAACAGCCGGTTGATGTAGTAGGTGCCCTCGACCAGCACCTGCAGCTGACGGCCCTTGCGGCCGCCGGCGGCCAGGAACTTGCCGGCCTCCTGGAAGCTGTTGTGATAGGTCGCGTGGTCCTGCGGGTCGATGCCGACTAGCGGCGCGATCAGCTCGCCCGAGGCCAGTCCAGGACCGTCATGCACGGTGATCACCCCGATCTGGTCGTCGGCGTCCTTGATCACCACCGGCTCGAAGCCGCCGCGTTCCTCGATGATCTCGGCCATCTGCTCCAGCAGGTCGGCCTCGCTGCGGTCGAGGCTCAGCGCGAAGGTGCGGTCCTTGGTGACCACCACGAACTGGGCCAGGTTGATGGCGTAGGCGCCCTCGCGCAGGATCTTGCGCTGCGGGCCCTTCTGGCCGCCGGCCGCCAGGAAGGCGCGGGCGTCCTGGAAGTCTACGCCGTCGGGATGGGTCGCCAGGGTCTGGTCGGCCTCCAGCGGCGCGCCGTCGCGGGCGAAGACATAGCCGATCCGGCCCTGGGGAATGGTCACCAGCGACTGGACATGCAGGCGGTACTGGAACGGAAAGAAGAAGTGCAGGCCGCCGCGCAGGACGGCGGGCTGGAAGCCGGCCTCCTCCTTCAGCGCGATCAGGCCGCCGGCGATCGAGCCGCGGCGACTCCACAGCTTCTCGACCACGGCGACGCGGTTGTTGCCGATGTAGCGGACCATGCCCGAGACCGCGACGAACGCGGCGGCGAGCACGACGAAAAGCGCTGAACCGACCAGCGGTCCAAACGCCCATGAGTTTAACATCGAATAAGCCCCGTACGGCCGCCTGAAGAGCGATCATCGCCCCATGAAAGAACGGCCACGCTTCAGATATGAATGCTGCGGCGCAACACAATCATCGGGCGATCAAACCGGCATCACGGTTTCGGGAGCAGAGTAGCCGCCCACTTTCCCTGCTGACAACGGCCACGCTCGTCTCTAGCGTCCCGCGCCATGATCAGACCCTCGCTCCTGGCCATCACGGCCTGCCTCGCCCTGTCGTCGCCGGTCCTGGCGGAAAAGCTGACCCCCGAACGCGTCTTCGCCGATCCGAATCTTTCGGGGCCCGCCGCCAAGGGCGTGGCCCTGTCGCCGGACGGCAAGCGGGTGACCTATCTGAAGGCCAAGCCCGAGGCGGCCAATGTCCAGGACCTGTGGGCGGCCGACGTCAAGGGCGGCGAACCCTACCGCCTGATCGACGCGGCGGCCCTGTCGCCGGGGACCAAGGAGCTGTCCGAGGCCGAGAAGGCCCGGCGCGAGCGCACCCGCACCTCGGCCCGCGGGGTGGTCGAATACAGCTGGGACAAGCAGGGCCGCTTCATCCTCGTGCCGCTGGACGGCGACCTCTATCTGGACAGTGTCGCCGACGGCAAGGTCAGCCGGCTGACCGAGACTCCGGGCGACGAGGTCGACGCCAAGGTCTCACCCAAGGGCGGCTTCGTCTCCTATGTCCGCGACCAGAACCTCTACATCAAGCCGCTGACCGGCGGGGCCGAGCGGGCCCTGACCACGGAGGGCAAGGAGGCGCTGTCGTTCGGCGTGGCCGAGTTCATCGCCCAGGAGGAGATGGACCGCTTCACCGGCTACTGGTGGGCCCCCGACGAGACCCGCATCGCCTATACCCGCGTCGACGAGAGCGGCGTCGACATCGTTCCCCGCGCCGACATCGGCCCCGGCGGGGCCACCGTGGTCGAGCAGCGCTATCCCCGCGCTGGCCGGCCCAACGCCGTCGTCGACCTGCTGGTCCAGGACCTGGCCAGCGGCAAGACCGTCCACATCGACCTGGGTCCCGACAAGGACATCTATGTCGCCCGCGTCGACTGGTCGGTCGACGGCAAGACCCTCTATGTCCAGCGCCAGACCCGCGACCAGAAGACCCTGGAGCTGATCGCCTATGATCCGGCCACCGGCCAGGGCAGGACCGTCCTGACCGAGACCGACGCCCACTGGATCGAGCTGAACGACGACTTCACGCCGCTCAAGGACGGCTCGTTCCTGTGGTCGTCGGAGAAGTCGGGCTACAAGCACCTCTATCGCTACGCCGCCACCGGCAAGCTGCTGGCCCAGGTCACCCAGGGCGACTGGCCGTTCGGCGACCTGGAGGGCGTCGACGAGGCGCGGCAGGTGGCGATCTTCGCCGCCTCGATCGACACCCCGCTGGAGCGCCGCATCTATGAAGTGTCCTACGCCAAGCCCGGCAAGCCCAAGGCCCTGACCCCGGCCGGCGGCTGGTGGACGGCCAAGGTCGCCGAGACCGGCGGGGCCTTCGCCGGCAGCTACAGCGATCCGAAGACCCCGCCCCAGACCGCGCTCTACGACGCCGCCGGCAAGCGGGTGCGCTGGATCGAGGAGAACCGCCTGGCCGAGGGCCACCCCTACTGGCCCTACGCCGCCACCCTGAGCGTTCCCGAATATGGAACCCTGAAGGCCGCCGACGGCGAGGTGCTGCACTATGAGATCCTCAAGCCGGCCGGCTTCGATCCGAACAAGAAGTACCCGGCCATCGTCTCGGTCTATGGCGGCCCGCACGCCCAGACAGTCAGCAAGAGCTGGCAGAGTGTACGCGAGCGGCCGTTCCTGGAAGACGGCTATGTGCTCTTCAAGCTCGACAACCGCGGCAGCACCAACCGCTCGGCCAAGTTCAAGCGGGCCCTGGACCGGCGCATGGGCACGGTCGAGGTCGAGGACCAACTGGTCGGGGCCTATTTCCTCAAGACCCTGCCCTATGTCGATCCCGAGCGCCTGGGCGTGATGGGCTGGTCCTACGGCGGGTTCATGACCCTGATGCTGATGACCGCCGAGAACACCCCGTTCAAGGCCGGCGCGGCCGGCGCCCCGCCCACCGCCTGGGGCCTCTACGACACTCACTATACCGAGCAGTTCATGG
Source organism: Caulobacter sp. LARHSG274 (assembly GCF_052871235.1). Taxonomy (NCBI): domain Bacteria; kingdom Pseudomonadati; phylum Pseudomonadota; class Alphaproteobacteria; order Caulobacterales; family Caulobacteraceae; genus Caulobacter; species Caulobacter sp. LARHSG274. Next base: position 112,578 of record NZ_JBIXJO010000005.1, read on the forward strand.
GCAAGCCGGACGAGAACAAGGACGGCTACGCCCGCTCCGACGTCCTCAACCGCCTGAAGACTCTCAAGCCCGGCAGCCTGCTGCTGCTGCACGGCATGGCCGACGACAACGTGATCTTCGAGAACAGCACCCGCCTGATCGCCGCCCTGCAGAAGAACGCCACGCCGTTCGAGATGATGCTCTATCCGGGCGAACGCCACAGCGCCGGCAGCAGCAAGACCAAGGGCCTGCACGTGCTCGACACCCACCTGGAGTTCTTCGACCGCAAGCTGAAGGGGCAATAGGCGTCGCCGCCGGCCAATCGGGAGAATCCGAGTCGATTGCGCGCCCCTTATTTGTCGGACTATATGGGGCTCAAGCTACCGTCAGCGCCGACCAGAGCCGCTGCGTCCATGGAGAGGGAAACCGCATGAAGACCCAAGCCAACAGCCTGATCGGCGCCGTCCTGATCGCGGCCGCCGCCCTGCCCTCCGGCGCGCTGGCGGCGGACTATGCGCGCGGCGCGTTCGGCAAGACTCCCGACGGCGAGGCGGTCGAGGCCATAACCCTGAGCAATAGCCATGGCGTCAGCGCCACGGTGATCACCTATGGCGCCACCCTGCAGTCGCTGGTCGCGCCCGACCGCGCCGGGATCAAGGCCGACATCGCCCTGGGCTTCAAGGACGCCGACGCCTACGCCCGCAACGCCAGCTATTTCGGAGCCTCGGTCGGCCGCTTCGCCAACCGCATCGGCAAGGGCAAGTTCACGCTGGACGGCAAGTCCTACCAGCTGGCGCTCAACAACAACGGCGTCGCGGCCCTGCACGGCGGGGTCAAGGGCTATGACAAGGTCGTCTGGAAGGTGGTCGAGGTCAAACGCGGCCCGGTCGCCTCGGTGACCTTCAGCCATGTCAGCCCGGACGGCGACCAGGGCTATCCCGGTACCCTGACCGCCACGGCGACCTACGCCCTCGACGAGAAGAACCAGCTGACGATCACCTACGGCGCCACCACCGACAAGCCGACCATCGTCAACCTGACCAACCACGCCCTGTTCAACCTGGCCGGCGAAGGCTCGGCCGAAGGGGCGATGGGCAATGTCCTGACCCTGGCCTCGAACGGCTACACCCCGGTCGACGCCGAGCTGATCCCGACCGGCGTCATCACCCCGGTGGCCGGCACGCCCTTCGACTTCCGCACGCCGCACGTGATCGGCACGCGGGTCCGCGACGCCCGCGACCCGCAGATGGTGATCGGCCGCGGCTACGACCACAACATGGTGCTGACCGGCAAGGCCGGCGGCGCGCCCCGGCTGGCCGCGCGGCTGACCGATCCCAAGAGCGGCCGCACCCTGGAGATCCTCAGCGACCAGCCGGGCATCCAGTTCTACACCGGCAACTTCATCGACGGCACCATGGTCGGCAAGAGCAACAAGATCTACCGCCAGGGCGACGGCGTGGCCCTGGAGCCCCAGCACTTCCCCGACGCCCCCAACAAGCCCGCCTTCGCGTCGGTCCGGCTGGACCCGGGCCAGACCTATCGCAACGTCATGGTCTTCCGCCTGACCACCGACAAGAAGTAGCGGCCGCCGGGCCGAGGCGGGGCGGCCCCTTCGCGGGGCCCCCGCTGGCCGCGCCAGCTGCCGACGCTTCGACGCCGTCTAGTTGGCGCAAGGCAGCGTGGAACGTCTCGCGGCTGATTGCGTCGGATTCGTCAGACAAGACCGCAGAGTTGCGACTGATTCTTATGAATCGTGACTATGACCGTAAAGCCATATACTGAAATTATCATAGATCATGCAGTCAAGGTTACGGCGCGAATTGCTTGAAAGACTATCGGCGCCTCCTAGAAAGTGGGAATGGCGCTTGCTGAAGACAACAAAGTCGCATTTAAGATCGCCACCTCAATATGGCGCAGCGCCGGGACGACATGACCAGGCTCAGGAATTCGAGATGAACACCAAACGCATAGTGCAGCTCGTGATGGGCGTCGTCCTGGCCGCCGCCGCGTGCGGCAACAGCTGGGCTCAAAAGGCTGAAGGCCTGGCCAGCACCCCGCAAATGGGCTGGAACAGCTGGAACAAATTCGCCTGCAACATCGACGAGCGCCTGATCCGCGAGACCGCCGACGCCATGGTCGCGACGGGCTTGAAGGACGCCGGCTTCCAATATGTGAACATTGACGATTGCTGGCACGGCGAGCGCGACGCCAACGGCGACATCCAGCCCGACCCCAAGCGCTTCCCGTCCGGCATCAAGGCGCTGGCGGACTATGTGCACGGCAAGGGACTCAAGCTGGGCATCTACTCGGACGCCGGCGCGACCACCTGCGGCGGCCATCCCGGCAGCCGCGGCCACGAGTATCAGGATGCGCGGACCTATGCGCGTTGGGGCATCGATTACGTCAAGTACGACTGGTGCGACGCCCAGAGTCTGAACGCCGAAGCGGCCTACACCACGATGCGCGACGCGATCGCCAAGTCGGGCCGTCCGATGCTGTTCAGCCTATGCGAATGGGGCATCAACAGGCCGTGGGAGTGGGCCGGCTCGGTTGGCCATTCGTGGCGCACCACGCCCGATATCTACAATTGCTTCGACTGCGAATTCAGCCCCGGCTTCTCGACCGGTCTGGGCGTGCTGCGCATCCTCGACAGGCAGGCGGGCCTGCGCAAGTTCGCAGGGCCCGGCCACTGGAACGATATGGACATGCTCGAAGTGGGCAACGGCATGACCGAGGATGAAGACCGCGCCCACCTGTCGATCTGGGCGATGATGGCCTCGCCCCTCATCCTGGGCAACGACCTGCGTTCGATGTCGGAGTCGACCCGCCGCATCCTGACCAATCCCGGCGTGATCGCGGTGAGCCAGGACAAGCTGGGTGTGGAGGCGCTGCGCGTCCTGGTCGACGGTCCGGTGGAGATCTACGCCAAGCCGCTCGACGGCGGCCAATGGGCGCTGATGTTCCTGAACCGCTCCAACCAGGCTGTCGACGTCCGCCATGACTGGAAGAAGCAAGTCCTGACCGATGACCTGAGCAAGCGGTCGGTCGATTTCAAGCAGAATGTCTACGGCTGGTCCGACCTGTGGAGCAAGAAGACCGGCGACACCAGCACCACGCTGCAAGCACGGCTGGCGCCGCACAGCGTGCTGATGCTGCGCCTGACCGGTCCTGCGAAAACGTAGGGGGCGCCCGGCCGCCTCGGGCGTGGACCAGCTTGCGATCGGTTCCTTGGGCCGCCGTTCGGCGCCGAAGCTCTGGGTCTCGGTGGCCTGGAAGTAGGGGATGGGGATGAACCGATGAACGGCTTTTACGGAGCGATCGCGGCGCTCGGTGCAGCCCTTCTTGTGGCGGCTCAACCGGCCACGGCCGCGGACACGGCCGTCACCCCTTTGCATCTCGACGGCAAGGCGACCGGGGCGACGTTCGAGGGCATTGGGGTGGTCGACGGCGGCGGCGCGACTTCGGTCCTTCTGAAGGACTATCCGGAGCCGCAGCGGCAGCAAATTCTCGATCTGGTGTACAAGCCGAAGTTCGGCGCGTCGGTCAGCGCGCTCTATGTCGAAATCCCCGGCGACGGCAACTCGACGCAGGGCTCAATGCCAAGCCACATGCACAGCCGGGACGATCTCAACTATGGTCGCGGCTATATCTGGTGGGTCATGACCGAGGCCCGCCGGCGCAATCCCCGGCTTTCGCTCGACGGAGCGGCCTGGAGCGCCCCTGGCTGGGTGGGCGACCGCGGCGACCGCTATGGCCGTGCCGACGAGCCGTTCTTCTCGAAAGACGGGGTCGACTATTACATTTCCTGGCTCAAGGGCCTGCGCGACGTGCACGGCCTGACTCTCGACGCGATGGGCCTTCGTAACGAGAAGGGCGTCAGCTACGATTTCGCCAAGGCCATGCGGCAGGCGCTCGACGCCAATGGCTTCGCCGCCGTCCGACTTCACGGCTTCGACAATTGGCAGGACGACCGATTCGACTTCGTCAAGGATATGGCCCGCGATGAGTCCTTGCGCGCGGCGCTCGACATCGCGAGCGCGCATGTCAGCCCGGTGGAAGGGACGAAGGTCTCGCCCGAGGTTAGGCTATTGGCCGCACAGATCGGCAAGCCGCTCTGGAACACCGAGCAGCACGTCTATCAGGCTGGCTATGAAGGGCTCCTCAATACCGTCAAGTCGTTCAACGAAGGCTATATCACCGACGGCTTCACCAGGATCACCGACTGGTACGGTATCGCGGGGCTGTACACGATGGAGCCCTATTCGGGGGAGAAAGAAGCGCTTGTCCGGGCGAACTGGCCCTGGAGCGGCCGGTATGTCGTCAACCCGAAGCTCTGGGCCTATGCCCATTATGGTCAGTTCACGGAGATTGGCTGGACCTATCTGGCAGGTGGAAGCGGCGCGCTCAAAGGCGGCGGAACCTTCGTTGCACTGAAATCGCCCGGCGACGACTACAGCATCGTCATGGAAACCGCCGACGCGAAAGAAGCCCAGTTCGTCCGGCTCGACGCCCTCAATCTCGCTTCAGGGCCGCTGGCCGTATGGCGAAGCACCGCAGCCGACCAGTTCGTGCGCCAGCCCGACGTCGCGTTGTCCAAGGGTGTCGCAACCCTCCGGCTCGAGCCTGGAGCGGTCTACTCCTTCACCACGACGCGCGGACAGCAGAAGGGGCATTTCGACGCGGCGCCCGAGGCGAAACCCTTTCCTTTTCCGTACCGCGAGACGTTCGACGAATATGACCAGCCCGCGCGCTGGGGCTATCTGCCCCGCTATTTCGCCGACATTTACGGGGCGTTCGAATTGGCGCGCTGTCCGCAGCGCAAGGGTGTTTGCCTTCGCCAGGCGGCGCCAACGCCTCCCATATCCTGGGCTCCCGGCTGGCTCCCCTACACCATCCTCGGGGACGACCAGTGGCGGGACTATGCCGTCAGCGCCGACATCTATCTGAAACCCGGCGAAGCCGGCGGCGTGATGGGCCGGATCAACAATGTCGGAAGCGGCTACGGCTTCATCCCGAAGGGCTATGTCTTGCGGTTATCGTCAGCCGGCGAGGTCAGCATCGTGGTCGTTCGCGGTAAGGTCGACAAGAAGGCGCTTGTGGGCGACGCCGTGCAGCAGGCGATCATCAAAAGCGGCGCGGATACCGGCGAGGGCGGCGAAAAGACCCTCGCAACCGCGCGGCTTGACGGGATGGGGTCCGGTGGCTGGCATCGGCTGAAGCTGCAAATGCAAGGGAGCGACTTGACCGGGTTCGTCGACGGCAGGCCGGTCGTGAAGGCCTCCGACACGCTTTTTCGGTCGGGCATGGCGGGGCTGCAGGCTGGCGCGAGCGAGCGAACCATGAGCATGCCCTTCTTTGACGAGATCGAGTTGGCCGCTGTCGGAGAGCCGGCGCCTCACGTTGCGGCATCCCAGCCCGCGGCAAAGCCGATTTATCCCCGCGCGCGCTAGAGCAAGCCGCGCGATGTTGGAATCGCCAGACTTGCTCTAGCCCTTTGGTTTCGCATCGCTTTTACGGAAAACCGGCAGCCACTTTTCCGCGCGATGCTCTAGTTCTGCGTTTTGCGACCTTGAGATCAAAGGCCCTGGCCTCAGGCCGCCTGGCTGATCTCCGGGGCGAACTCGGGATAGTAGCCGGCCATCATCCGCTCGGCATAGGCCACCAGGTTGGGCAGGCTTTCGGCCCGGCGGCGGATGGGCGAGTCGAAGAACGGCGTCAGGATCTGGGCCAGCATGGCGAAGACGATGGCGTCGACGCTGGTCGGGCGGTGGCCCATCATGAACGACTTGTTGCCCAGGGTCTCCGACAGGGCGGTCAGCGACCAGGCCGCCAGCTCGACGATCTCGTCGGGCGAATGGCGGCCCATGCCGACGGCTTTGAGCGTGCCCTGCACCGTCGCCAGCAGGCCGTCGATCGCCTCGGCCCGCGCCTCGCCGGGCAGGCCGTCGAACCAGCGGGCCGGGCCCTTGGCGAAGTTGGCGTCGTCGAAGAACCGGAAATGGCAGCTGGCCCAGCCCAGGTGGTTCTCGACCATCCGCTCGATCGCCCAGGCGTGGGCCCGCTGGGCCTTGGAGAGGCCGGCGTCCAGGTCCACGCCGTAGCTGCGCTCGATATAGGCGCGGATGAAGGTGGAGTCGGCGACCTTGACCCCGTCGTCGTCGATCCAGGGCAGCTGGCCCTTGGGCGAGGTCTCGGGATGGGCGGGGACCTTCTGGTACCACAGGCCGGCCATCTTCAGGTGGATCTCGGTCTTGGTCACATAGGGGCTGCCCTCGGGCAGGCCGAAGGCGGGTCCGGCGGCGTAGAGCGTGATCATGGTGGTCTCTCCCTGCTGCGCCCGTCCGCGGGGCCGGCGGCGCTGTGTTGCGACATTCGGACGCTACCGCCATGCTGCTGCCAGCATGCTGTCAGCATCGATCCCGCAGAGTGATTTCATGAGACGCGCCGAACGCCTTTTCCAGATCATCCAGATCCTCCGCCGCAGCCGCCAGCCGGTGACGGCCGACGCCATGGCGGCCGAGCTGGAGACCTCCAAACGCAGCGTTTATCGCGACATCGCCGCCCTGATCGGCCAACGGGCGCCCATCCGCGGCGAGGCGGGCGTCGGCTATGTGCTGGAGGCTGGATACGACATGCCGCCCCTGATGCTGACACCCGACGAGATCGAGGCCGCCGTGCTGGGGGCCCAGTGGGTCGCCGGGCGCGGCGACCCGGTCCTGGCCACTGCGGCCCGCGACCTGATCGCCAAGATCGCCGCCGCCGTGCCCGACGAGCTGCGCCCCTATGTGCTGACCCCGGCCACCGGCACGGGAACCAACTGGCGGCCCCTGCCCGACGGCATCGACATCGCCCAGACCCGGGCCTGGATCCATGCCGGCCGCAAGATCCGGCTCGACTATCGCGACGAGAAGGGCGCGGTCAGCCAGCGGGTGGTCTGGCCGGTGACAGTCGGCTATCTCGACACCGTCCGCCTGCTGATCGCCTGGTGCGAGCTGCGCAACGACTTCCGCAATTTCCGCACCGACCGCATCGAGGGGGCCGAGTTCCTCGACGAGAAGCACGGCCAGCGGGCCGGCGTTCTGCGCTCGCGCTGGCTGAAGGCGCTGGAGGCCGAGCGCGCCCGCTGGGCGGAGAAGGGCCTGGGGTGCTGAACGGCGGCCTCCAGTCGCCGAAACGGTTGCCGGCCTGTCATGGTCGTACGATAGTCTACCTTGCCGTGAGTGAGCCAAGGTCCCTTCGAAGAAGGCCCACGGGGAGGAAGAGCGCATGCCGACAATTCAGGATCTCGGTCTGCTGGCGGAAGCCGTCTATGACGGCGTGGCGACCGCGCCAGGCTGGCTTCGCATCAACAGCCAGGCGGCGACGGGGTCGCTCGACGGCTTCCAGGCGGCGACCTTCACCCGGGCCGGCGAGACGGTGCTGGCCTTCCGCGGCACGGCCCAGGCGATGGACGTCGTCGCCGACCTGAAGCTCGGCACGGGCATGAACTCGACCTATTTCGCCGCGGCCGACAACTACGCCTTCGCCTATCGCAACACGCCCAACGTCTATGTCTGCGGCCATTCTCTCGGGGGAGCCATCGCCCAGGTCGCCGCCAACCGCGGCGGCTTCAAGTTCGCGACCTTCAATGCGCCGGGCGTGGCGGTGCTGGCCTCGCGCAACATCACCGACGCCTCGCTGCCGATGACCGCCATCCGCACGGCCGGTATGGTGCTCAGCGCCTTCCGCCACCCCTTCCAGGCGATCAGCGACGTCAGGGCCACCTTCAACCAGGTGCGCGGCCTGAACGTCTGCCTGCAGAACGACATCGTCAGCAAGATCGGCGTCCACTACGGCGACATCGCCCGCATTCCCGGGACCTCGGCCAATCCCCTGACCGAGCACGGCATCGGCACCGTGAACGCCGTCCTGACCCGGAATGCGATCCGCCTGCTGGATGTCGCCGCGTTCTAGCGGGTGATGATTGAACTCTTCCCCGTCATCCCGGGCCTCGTGCCCGGGACCCATCTGTCCGCCGCAAGGGCAGAGGTGTGGCGCGCCGGCGCGCCAAGGCAACGCCCCGTCAGCTGAACCATGGGTCCCGGGCACAGGGCCCGGGATGACGGTGTTGGATGGGCCTAACCCCGCCCGCCGAACCGCCGCTGGGCGTCGGCCAGCGAGATCGTCGCCTGGGTGTTGGTGGTGGTGACGTCGGTCGGCAGGCCGATGCCGCTGAAGCCGATGGCCTGCATGGTCCTGGGATAGGCCCGGCCGGCGGTGACCAGATTGGCCATCTTGGCCCAGACGCTGGAGGCGTCCTCGCCCACCCGCTTGGCGATCGACTTCTTGAACGCCAGGCGATGGGCCGACAGCGGCCGCACCTCCAGGCGCGAGCGCTCGATGAACTGGGCGGCCTTGTCCCAGATCGGGTCGGCGATCCGCTTCATCTCCTCGACCTTCAGCTGCCAGCCGGCCTGGCCATAGTCTGACGTCAGGAAGAACAGGATCGTCGAGGTGTCGGCGATCATCAGATAGTAGCAGGCGACGATCGGGCATTTGCGGAACAGCTCGATGTCGAACGGCTTGGCGTTCTTCGACATCTCCAGCAGGATCGTGTTGGCCTCGCCGGCCTCGCGGTACTCGTAGGCGATCTCGCCGATTAGGATCATCAGCTCGGCCAGGCTCTGGGCCGCGCCGAGAACCGGCCCGGAGACCGCGCCGCCGTCCAGCAGCAGCGCCCCGGCCTTGGCTATGGTGGCGGCGCCGTTGATCGCCAGGCTCTCCTCGGCGCGGGCCACCTCGCGGTCCATCAGGGTGTTCAGCGCGTCCAGGGCGGCGCGCGGGTCGCCGGGCCGGATCACCTGGCGGCGCGAGGCCAGATCTTCCTGGGCCAGGCTGGCCGAGATCATGTCATAGGCGGCCTTGGTCGCCTTGGCCGCCGAGCCCAGCACCCCCAGCAGCGGCGTGCAATTGGCCGCGAAGGTCGCCACCGACTGCAGGCCGGCGATCTGCATCACCGCCTCCACGGCCGCGCCCGAATGGGTGATGCCGAAGATGAAGTCGCGGGTCTGGGCGGCGAAGTCGAGCTGGCTGACCACCTTCTTGCCGCCCGACGCGGCCTTGACCGCCGAATTGACCTCGGCGGCGCCTTTGTACTGCGTATGGACGCCCTTGGCCGCCGGCACGCCCGACTTGATCGCCTGGTCCTTGAGCTTGGTGGCCAGGCCGAGCTTGGCGTTGGCCTGCTGCAGCTTCTCGGCCGGGGTTATGCGGGCATATTGCTTGTCGCTGAAGATCTTGAAGCCGACCGAGGCGCCGGCGAACATCGCCTTGGCTGCATTGGCGATCCCTTCCCGCACCGCCTTGCGTGCAGCCTCGTCGGCGGCGTCAAGGAAGGTCTCCGGCCGGGGGTGCAGGAAGTCGTAGAGGCTTTCCATGAACAGCCGCTTGGTGTTGCGCTCGTTGCGCTTCCACCCCGTCCCGGCCGGCCCCTCGCCCGCCGCCTTCTGCTTGGACAGGATCCAGACGTCCAGCGCCACGGCGATGCGCCGCAGGTTCTGGTCGTTGGACTGGGCGTTGAAGTTCTGGATGGCCGTGTCGATGGCCTTCAGCTCGGTGCTGCGGATGCGGCCCGTGACGCTGGTGCCGTCTTTCCACTGTTCGAGCGTCGGCATTCTGAGGAAAGGCATGGAAAGTCCCCCCGGACCTTGAAATCAGGAATGAAAAGGGACCCGACCGCGCCGGGCCCTTGGAAGGTTCTGCGAATATTCAGGCGACGGGCGGCGCCGCGCGTCCTTCGAGGCTTTGCCCCGGCTCAGGGCCGGAGCTCGCACCTCAGGATGAGGATCTCTGCTGAATTCCTCATCCTGAGGCGCCCTCCGCAGGAGGGCCGCGAAGGACGCAAGGCAAACGCCGCTAGGCCACGTCCAAGGCCTCGGCCGGCTGGGCGTCAGCTTCGGTCTCATAGCGGTAGGTGAACTCGGAATTGTCGACGTCGATCGTCACCCCGGTCACCACCTCGCCGTCCATCTGCTTGTGCAGCAGCGCCACCGACATTTCCGGCAGCATGGTGTTGGTCAGGATGGCGTCGATCATCCGGCCGCCGGAGGCGACCTCGGTGCAGCGCGACACGATCAGTTCGACCACGGCGGGCGAATAGACGAAGGTGATGCCGTGGTTCTCCTCGACCCGCTTCTTGACGCGGTTCAGCTGCAGGCGAACGATGCCCTGCAGCATCTCCGGCGACAGCGGATAGTAGGGCAGCACGATCAGGCGGCCCAGCAGCGCCGGCGGGAACACCTTCAGCAGGTCGGGACGCAGGGCCAGGGCCAGGGCCTCGCTGTCGGGCTTCATCTCCTCGTCTTCCGACAGGTTGGTGATCAGGTCGGTGCCGACATTGCTGGTCAGCAGGATCAGGGTGTTCTTGAAGTCGATGTGCCGGCCTTCGCTGTCGGCCATGTAGCCCTTGTCGAACACCTGGAAGAACATCTCGTGGACGTCGGGGTGGGCCTTCTCCACCTCGTCGAGCAGCACGACGCTGTAGGGCCGCCGGCGGACGGCCTCGGTCAGCACCCCGCCCTGGCCATAGCCGACATAGCCGGCCGGCGCGCCCTTCAGGGTGCTGACCGTATGGGCTTCCTGGAACTCGCTCATATTGATGACGATCAGGCTGTCGTCGCCGGAGAACAGCAGCTCGCTCAGCACGTGGGCGGTCTCGGTCTTGCCCACGCCCGAGGGGCCGACCAGCATGAACACCCCGACCGGCTTGTTGGGATTGTCCAGCTTGGCGCGGCTGGTCTGGATGCGCTTGGCCACCGCGTCCATGGCGTGGTCCTGGCCGACGACGCGCTTTTTCAGCTGGTCGGCGATGGTCAGGACCTGGGCGATCTCGTTCTTGACCATCCGGCCGATCGGGATGCCGGTCCAGTCGCCGACCACGGCGGCCACGGCGTCGGCGTCGACCTCGGCGAAGACCATGGGCTGGTCGCCCTGGGCCTCGCGCATCGCCGCCAGGGCCTCGTCCAGCGCGGTCAGAGCTGAGGCCATATCGGCCGGCGCGGCGACGATGATCGGCTCCAGGACCGCCCCTTCGCTGCCCAAGGTCGGCGCATCCTCGGCCGGCAGGGCGGCGGCGGCCTCGGGCGAGGAGCCCTCCGACCGGACGACCTGGAAGGCGGCGCGGGCGGCGCGGGCCTTCTCCAGCGCGGTCTTTTCGCGCTCCCACTTGGCGACGACCTCGGCGGCGTCGGCCCGGGCCAGCTCCAGGACTTCCTTCAGCTTCTCAACCCGGCTGGCGGGGCCGTAGCGGCCCTCGACCTCGCGTTGGGCGATCTCGATCTCGACCTCCAGCAACTCGACCTTGCGCTTGCGGTCCTCGACCTGGGCCGGGGTGGCGTGCTGGCTGACCGCGACCCGCGCGCAGGCGGTGTCGAGCAGCGACACGCCCTTGTCGGGCAGCTGGCGGGCGGGGACATAGCGCTGCGACAGCTTGACGGCCGCCTCGACCGCCTCGTCCAGCACGATCACCCCGTGGTGCTTTTCCATCATCGGCGCGACCGAGCGGATCATGGCGATCGCCTTGTCGGTTTCGGGCTCGCCGACATTGACGGTCTGGAACCGCCGGGTCAGGGCCGGGTCCTTCTCGAAATACTGCCGGTACTCGGCCCAGGTGGTGGCCGCGATGGTGCGCAGGCGGCCGCGGGCCAGGGCGGGCTTGAGCAGGTTGGCGGCGTCGCCGGTGCCGGCCTGGCCGCCGGCCCCGATCAGGGTGTGGGCCTCATCGATGAACAGGATGATCGGCTTGGGGCTGGACTCGACCTCGTCGATCACCTGGCGCAGGCGCTTTTCGAACTCGCCCTTCATGCTGGCGCCGGCCTGCAGCAGGCCGATGTCGAGCGAGCGCAGGGTGACGTCGCGCAGGGACGGCGGCACGTCGCCGTCGGCGATCCGCCGCGCGAAGCCCTCGACCACCGCGGTCTTGCCCACCCCGGCCTCGCCGGTCAGGATCGGGTTGTTCTGGCGGCGGCGCAGCAGGATGTCGACCACCTGGCGGATCTCGGCGTCGCGGCCGACGATCTTGTCGATCTCGCCCTTGCGGGCCTTTTCGGTCAGGTCGATCGAGAACTTGGCCAGGGCCTCGCCGTCGCCGCTCATCGGCGCATCGCCCGGGGCCGCATATTCCGAGGACGGGGCGGCGCTGGCGGTCCCGACCTCGCTCGAGCCGGCGGTGATCTTCTCGAACTCGTCGCCCAGCTTGTCGATCTGGATCTTCCGCCACTCGGGCGAGATGTTGAACAGGGCGTTCTTCAGGCCTTGGGTCTTGAGCATGCCGAACAGCAGGTGGCCGGTGCGGACCTTGCCGGCGCTGAACTGCAGCGAGGCGTAGAGCCAGCCGTTCTGGGTGGCTTCCTCGACCAGCGGCGAGAAGTCCGACACCGCCGTCGCCCCGCGCGGCAAGGCGTCCAGGGCGGCCACGACGTCGCGGGCCAGCTTGGCGTCGTCGAGCTGGAAGCGGGTGCGGATCGCCGCCACGTCGTTGCGGGAGTCCTGCAACAGCACGTGCAGCCAGTGGACCAGCTCGACGTACGGATTGCCGCGCATCTTGCAGAAGCTGGTGGCGGTTTCGATCGCCTTAAGCCCGGTGGCGTTCAGGCGCCCGAAGAGCGCGGCGCGGCTGATCTCGGCCATGATGTTCCCCCTTTTGCTGTTTTGGCCCTCAGGCCGCCTTGTGATGCATGGTCTTGCGAAGTCTGGCGTCGGAGCGTGCGATCGGCCGGCCCGGCGGGGCCAGCCAGCCGGTCAGGCCCAGGCGTGATGCGGCGTCGAGACGGCAGGGCGGAGCCTGGCGCTCGTCGATTTCCAATTGCAGTTCCCAGTCCAGGTGGCTGGGGGCCAGGGCGTCGAGCGCCTCCTGGGCCTTGGCGTGGCTGGACTGGCCCGGCATGAAGCGCTGATAGGCCTCCATCGAGGCGGTGCGGATCGTGACCCGGAACGTGTCGTCGGCCACCCGGACGCGCCCGCCCAGCACCGCCCCGCGGCCCAGGCCGTTGTGTCGTCCGCCCCGCTCCGGCGCGCCCAACCGGGTGCGGTCGTTGGGCTCGACGTCGCGCCAGCGGACGACGAATTCGCTCACCTTGACCGGGGTGGCCAGCAGGTGGCTGAGGCCGTCCTGGATCGTCGCGGCGCTGCGGCGCGAGGCGAAGGCGCCCGCATAGTGCAGCCGCGCCCCGGCCTTGAGCACGGAGTCGACCCCTGCGCCCTCCCCCGCCCCGCTCAGCAGGGCCAGATAGGCCGCGAACTGGTCGTCGCGCGGGCGCGAGGCCTGCACGGTCGGCTGGGTGTCGCCCCAGGCGCGGAAGAACAGCTGCAGGGACCGGTCGGTGAGCAGGTCCATGAACCGGCCGAACGGCTGGCGGCGGGTGTTACGGCGCTCGTAGAAGGCGTATTCCGTCAGGTGCAGCGGCAGCGGCCCCATCGGGCCGGTCAGGCCGAGGAACAGGCTGCGCAGCCGCAGCCGGCCTGTGGCCCCGGTCTCCACCCCGTCCAGCGTCGCCGCCGGAAATTCCAGGGTCGGCGCATGGGCCAGGTCGACGACGTTCTGGGTCGGCAGGCGCGAGCGCCCGACGCGGGGCTGGCTTCGGGCGCGCGCCTCCGCATCGCGCAGCACGGCCAGGAAGCCGAAGCGCTTGGGGTCGGCGCCGACCCGCCGCAGGAAAGCTAGATGGTCGGGCGCTGGCCCGTCCGTGCTGGCCAATGGACCAGTTCCCCCTGTTCTGAGCTTTCGAAGACCGTTTCCACGAACGAATTGATCGAGGCGAACTCCGCCAGGAACCGGTCGATGATCGTGGCGAAGAGAAACATCCGTCCGTTCTCGAAGCTGGCGTCTTCCAGCTTGATATGGACGCGGGTGCCGCGACCGAAGGCCAGGCGGTCGACATTGCTGACCCGCCGGGTCACGGCCTCGGAGCGGACCTGCTGGATGCCGTCGATCTGGCGGCGCATCACCGGATCGTCCTGGCGGCCATAGAGCACCAGGTGGTCGCGCAGCAGCGAACCCTGGGCCTCGTCCTCGCCCAGCAGCGACGCATAGTTGGGCGTCAGGTGGCCGATGACCCGCCAGGCGGCGTCGTTCAGGCCCAGCGGCGGCCGCGGCCGGGTCGGGGCGCGCAGCACCTGGGCCCGCTTGACGCCGGTCGCGGCGACGCCGAACTCCGGAGCGCGGCCGGCGAACCGGATCAGTTCCGGCAGCTCGCGGTTGGTCACCAGGGCGCGGACCCCGATCTCGTAGACCTCGTCCAGCCGCTCGGGCGATTCCGGGGCCACCAGGCTGATCCAGGCGTCGGTGCCGACATAGTCGGTCCGGCGCTTGATCCGCTGCTCGCGGGTCGACAGCCGGCGGGGCCGCAGGCGGGTGACGTGGAACACCGCGTCGCGCCAGTCATAGAGCAAGGCCCCGGTCGCATAGAGCGGCGGCGCCGGCCGGGCCTCGCCGCCGCGGCTGAAGGTCGTCACGTCGAGCAGGCGGAAGATTTCGTAGTCCAGCGGCTTGGTCCGGTCGGGCACCACCAGATGCTCATGGTCGTGGCGATCGGTGGGGATCCGGCCGAGGTTCATCTCGAACAGGTTGATGGCCGGGGTGCAGAACAGGCGCAGATTGTCCGGCGTGACCGTGTCGATCAGCGCCGTGGAGCCGCGCGAGAACAGCAGCACGACCTCGCAGGTCTCCTGGCAGGCGGCGAAGGCCTTGTCCAAGCCCTTCAGGTCGGCGAACAGGAACCGTTCCGGGCAGGCGAAATACTCGGCCAGCAGGCGATAGCCGCGGAACGAGCGGCCCTCGTGCGGCAGCAGGGCGCATTCGTCGGCGAAACCGAACGGCTCGGGCAAGGGCAGCCGCCGCCAAGTGGCCCCGACGGGGCTGGCGGTCGGGTCGGCCCGCGAGACCACCCCGACCGCATCGCCCAGCACCTGGCGATGCAGTTCGCCGGGCACAGCCTCGGAACCGGCGAAATAGATCGGCAGGGAGGCCGGCTTCATCGCCGACAGCGGGCCGGCGGTGCTGCGGAAGCGGATGCGCAGCCCGGCCTCGGCCCGCACGCCCGCCGCTGCCGCGAAGGTCGCCACCGAGGCCCGCGACGGCAGGTATTCGGCCTCCTCGATGCGCAGCGGCAGCAGGTCGACCGCCTGGCCGGTGCGGAAGGTGCAGGCGGTGTCGTGGCCCGGCGCCGTCGCGGTCAGTTCCGTCAGGCGGGGGACGGGCTCGGCCTTGACCAGGCCCTCGTCGCTCTCGTCCGGTTCCAGGGCCACGATGCACATCGACGGCGTGGGCGACAGGTAGTTCGGCTGGATCGCCTGCAGCAGATGGTGGGTGAACTCGGGAAACTGGTCGCGGATCTTCAGCTGGACGCGGGCGTTCAGGAAGGCCACGCCCTCCAGCAGGCGCTCGACATAGGGATCGGGGTCGTTGGGCGACTTCAGGCCCAGATAGCCGGCGACGACGTCGTGCTCCTCGCCGAACTCCCGCGCCCCTTCGCGCAGATAGACCAGTTCCTCGTTATAGATTTGAAGCAGGCGGGGATCCATGACCCGCGCCTATTCCCGCACCCGGGCTGCGCCCGTTTCGACTTCCAGGTCGGCCACGTACTGCACCGGCATGGCCTTGACCGCCGAGACCACGTCGCCGCGGATCACGAAGCTGACGGCGTATTCGCGCGACGATGACCCGATCTCGACGGTCAGGGTGGCCGGGTCGATGCGCGGCTCGAACAGCCGGACCGCCTCGTGGATCTGGTCGCTGCGGGTCTGGACCGCGGCCAGGATCGAGGCCCGCCCCGTCAGGTCGGGCACGCCGTAGTTCAGCACCGAGGACTTCACCTCGGGATAGTCGTCCAGGCTCTGGGCGGCGTCCATCTGGACGGTGTTGAGCAGCCAGTTCAGCTCGCGCCGAATGGTGCCGCGCAGCGCCTTTTCGTTGAAGCGTTCGATGGTCGACGAGGCCCCCAGGGTCAGCTGGGTGGCGGCGGGGTCCAGCGAGACGATCTCGGCGCGGCCAGGTTCGAGCAGGTCCAGGGCGCGGCTGTCGACCACCAGCTTGTCGAACAGGGTGGGATTCAGCTTGGGCCCGGTGGTCCGACGCTCGTTCATGGCTCGCGCCCGTTCATGCGAAGTCTAGGCGGCGCAGAGACAGCAGGCCGAAATCGTCGCCGGCGTTGGTCGTCCACAGGCGCTGGCCGACCGGCCGCTCGCCGCCGGCGTCTTCGACCCAGGCCATGGCGCGGCCCAGGCGAACCGCCGAATCGTCGGAAAGCTCGCTGCCGGCGTAGCGGGCGGGCAGCAGGGCCGCGGCCGATTGGCCGGAGCGCAGCCGCATCTCGACCGGATACCAGATGACGTCGCGCAGGTCCCGCGGGCCCTCGCTCTTGATGGTCTCCACCGCCTCGAACGGCACCAGGCCCCAGCGACCCGAGACGATGGCCTCGAAGCACGGGCCCAGGCGCGGATCGACGTCGGAGATCCAGCTGAAGCGCTCGTCGTCGCCGAGCTGGCCGGGGGTGTCGCCAGCCTGGTCGAAGGCCTGGTTGCGCAATTGCTCGCCCTCGGCCTGGCGGCCGGCGGCGAAATGGCCCAGGGCCTCCGCCAGTTCGCCGACCCACGGCGAAGACGGGACCAGGACGTCGAAGGGCTGGCGTCCGGCCCAGGCGTCCAGGCGCTTGCGCTCGGCGGTCATCGCCTGGTCATAGACCGTGGCCAGCATCTGGGCCTCGGCCGAGAGCGAGGCCAGGGCGCGGAGCTGCGAGGAAGCCTTGTCCCAGTCGCCCATAACGGCGAGGAGTTGAAACAGGAAGAGCCGGGCGGCCTGATCGGCCGGCGACTTCTTGACGGTGGCGACCAAGGCGGCGCGCGCGCCATCCAGATCGCCCGACTTCAATTGAAGGTCAGCGGTTTCCATCGCGGAGCAGATGGACGGGCGCGCCAGGCGCGCCCGTCCATCCTATGTCCTTAGCCCTTGGCGTTCAGGGTGATGTCCCAGGTGAACGTCTTGGCCGCGGCGGCCTTTTCGCCCTTTTGCGACTGGGCGTAGTATTCGGTCTTCACCTTGCCGAAGGCCAGGGAGACAGACTCGCTGGCGATGCCGCCGCCGTCGCTGGCGCTGTGCTGCACCGATTCCACCAGCACTTCCTCGAGGGTGATGACCAGATATTCCTGGGCGTCGCCGCCGGCGCGGCGGCAGTGCAGGGAGACCGTGTCGAAGTGTTCGCCCGACGCGACCGCGGTCAGCAGGGCGGCGGTCGCCGCGTCGGCGTACTTCATGAAGTTGACGCTGCTGAAGCTGGCCTTGCCGGCGCCGAGACCGCCGCCGGTGCCGACGATGGTCGGGTTGGAGACACCCCAGCTGAACGAGCTGATCTCGATGCCCTTTTTCGCGGAGAACGTCTTGTCGAGCGTTTCGCCTTCGACCTTTACGCCTTTGCCGCCCGTACCGAAGACGACGAACATATCGGAAGCCATGGGCCCCTCCAAAGTTATTTAGGTTTGACTGGGAACTGAACTACTTGGCGCCGGGGAGGCGAGACACCATCCCAAGCGAAACATCCATACCTTCGAACTGATAGTGAGGCACAAACCGGAACACGCCCCGATATTGACCGGGATTTTCCTCGTCAGGCAGGATCTGGATGTCGGCGTCCTTCAACGGACGACGAGCCTTTACTTCTTCACTCGAAGTATCTGGGGAACCATCGATGTACTGTCCGATCCACGAATTGAGATCGGCCTGCAGCTGCGGCGCCTCGCGGTTCGAGCCCACCCAGTCGCGAACCATGCACTTGAGGTAGTGCGCGAAACGGCAGCTGGCGAACAGGTAGGGCAGGCGCGCGGCCAAATTGGCGTTGGCCGTCGCCGCGGCGTCTTCATAGGCCTTCGGCGAATGGACCGTCTGGGCGCCGATGAAGGTCGCCTGGTCGGTGTTCTTGCGGTGGATCAGGGCCATGAAGCCGGCCTTGGACAGCTCGCCTTCCCGGCGGTCGCTGATCGCGATCTCGGTGGGGCACTTGGCGTCGACGCCGCCCTCGTCGGTCGGGAAGGTCGCCGTGGGCAGGCCCTCGACGGTGCCGCCGGACTCGACGCCGCGGATGCGGGTGGTCCAGCCATAGGTCTTGTGGGCGTCGGTGATGCGCGCCGCCAGGGCGTAGGAGGCGTTGACCCACAGGTGGTTGTCGTGGGCGCCGCTCGACTCTTCCTCGAAGGCGAACTCGTCGACGGGATTGGTCTTGGCGCCATACAGCGGCCGGCCCAGGAAGCGCGGCATGGTCAGGGCCATGTAGCGGCTGTCGGACATGTCGCGGAACGAGCGCCAGGCCATGTAGTCGATGGCTTCGAACTGCTTGCCCAGGTCACGCGGGTTGGCCAGTTCCTGCCAGCTCTGCATGCCCAGCATGTTGGGCGAGGTGCCGGCGATGAACGGCGCGTGCGCCGCCGAGGCGATCTTGCACAGGCCCTTCATGATCTCGACGTCGGGCCCGGTGTGGTCGAAATAGTAGTCGCAGGTGAAGGCGCCGAACGGCTGGCCGCCCAGTTGCCCGAACTCGGCCTCGTAGATCTTCTTGAACAGCGGGCTCTGGTCCCAGGCCGCATCCTTGTACTGACGCAGCATCTTGCGCGTCTCGTCCTTGGAGATGTTCAGGACGCGGATCTTCAGATCCTTGCCGGTGGCGCTGTTCATCACCAGGTAGTTCAGGCCCCGCCAGGCCGATTCCAGCTGCTGGAAATCGGGGTGGTGCATGATCTCGTTGACCTGGGTCGAAAGCGTGCGGTCGAGCGCCGCGATCATGCCTTCGATGGTGATGTAGATGTCGTCGCTGATCACCGCTGCGTCGCCGAGCGCCTGCTGCGCCAGGGTCTGCACGGCCTGCTCGATCCGCGACTTCTTGGCGTCGGTGTTCGGCTTGAATTCCTTGTGGAGCAGGGCTGCGAAATCGTCCGACGTTTCCGTCTGGACTGCCCCGCCCTGGAGTTCACCTTCGTTCAACATAGCGTTATCTCGCCCCTGAAAGTCGTGCGGTTGCGGTCGATCGCGCCTCGTCCGGACCGAGGCGATCGACCATCCTTAGGCGTGTCAGGCCTGGTCGGAGCCGGTGTCGGCGGGCGGCGCCTTGGCGGCGGCCAGGGACTTCATCAGCTCGGGATCCTTCAGGACCTTGTCCAGCAGGTCCTGGGCGCCGTCCTTGCCGTCCATGTAGGCCATCAGGTCGGACAGTTCCTGGCGCGCTTCCAGCAGCTTGGCCAGAGCCGGAACCTGCTTGGCCACCGCGCCGGGGGTGAAGTCGTCCATCGACTTGAACGTCAGATCGACGCCGAGCTTGCCGCCTTCTTCGGTCAGGGTGTTGCTGACCTGGAAGGCCGCGCGCGGCGCGATCGCTTCCATCCGCTGCTCGAAATTGTCCATGTCGAACTCGGAGAAGTCGCGCTTGTCGAGCTGCTTTTTCTCGACCAGCGACTTGCCCGAAAGGTCGGACATCACGCCCATGACGAAGGGCAGTTCGACCTTCTGGCGCGAACCGTAGGTCTCGACTTCATATTCGATATGAACTCGCGGCGCGCGATTTTCCTTGATGAAACGCTGACCGGTTTTCGACATCCTCGCCCCCTATAAATCTACGTCGCGCTCCGCGCCGCATTTTGTCGACCGACGTTAGACCAAACGTTGATCGCGTTCAACGGACTTACTCTCGCGGTCCCCAGCAAAAGACGGTTAATCGTCGTCCGCGGGTCGCAGATTCAGTACACGGATCGCCTGATCTATCCCCTCAGGGGCCACATCGCGCAGGATGGTCAAGAAATCCAGCGGCACCCAGGCCTTGGCGCGAGTCAGTAAAAGCGGGATGGGGCTGCCCGGTTCACTGCGGGCGTAATAGTCTATCGCCGCATCGAGCGCGCGAATGACATCGTCTCTGCTGTTGACGCGCCCGGAGAGACTAGGCCCGGAACCGCTCTTGCTAACCGCGCCATCCGATGAGATTTCATCCGAAGATTGAGCGTCTTCAGGTTCCGCGCCCGGGATAAATTCCCCCACCGCGCGCTGCAGCTTGGCGAGCAGTTCGTAGGTCGGCGAAAAATTTGTCGAAACGTCGCCGGCGGCTTCGCGGGTGAAGATCACGTCCGCGCGCCGAAACGACGCTTCGATCCGCTTCAGGCGCTCGACGGCCTCGACCAGGGTCTCGGGCGGCAGCTCCTCAAGGGCGGCGCGGAACAGGCCATAACCGTCCTCGGCCGCGCCGCCGGCCCGGAAACGCTCGAAATCGGCGCCGGAATAGCGGCCCAGCCGCGGGTGGGCGATCAGGATCACGTTCTCGAACGGCAGCAGGAAGGCGCCGCGGTTGGCCAGGGCGTCGCAGGGCGCCTTGCGGCCGGGAAGGCCCAGCTCGTCCAGGGTCGGATGAACGGTCTCCCAATACTGCTCGAACAGGCCGGCCAGGGTTTCGGCCCCGACCTCGACCAGATCCAGATTGCCGCTCTTGGCGCCGGCCCGGCACAGATAGGCCGCCAGCCAGACATCCTTGGAGCGCCGGAACAGCCCCTCGATCAGCTGGACCACGCGGCGCCAGTCGACCTCGGCGGCCTGATCGTCATCGGCGTTCTCGGGGGTCTCGAACACCTGCTCCAGTTCGGAGCGATCATTGTCGTAGCTGAGGTCCTCGCCGGCGGGCGAATCCTCGGAGACCGGTTCCAGCAGGGTCTCGGCGGTCAAAGCCATGATCGGTCCTATGTCGAAGGAAATGGGTTCGAGCTAGTTGGCGGCCGCCGGCATCGGGCGGGCGCCGTCGCCGACCACCGTGAACGCGGCCCAGTAGTAGGGATGAGAATACTGATCCTGGCTGTTCATCAAGCTCAGCTCCGAGGTGCGCAGCGCCTCGGCCTGGCTGGCGTTTGGCGAGCCGAACATGCCCACCATCAGGCGCGTGGTCGCCTGGCTGTCCACCTGCCAGTGCGACACCACCAGCCCGCGGGCTCCCGCATAGATGAACGCCCGGGTCAGGCCGCCCAGGGAGCCGCCCACATCGGCCACGCTGGCTTGGTCGAAAGCGCCGCCGCCGCCGGTGTCGCAGGCCGAAAGCACCACCAGGTCGGCGTCCAGCTTCAGGTCGAGGATCTCGGTGGCGTCCAGCAAGGCGTCGCTGTCGCCGCCGCCCAGCGAGGTCACCAGGGCCGGCTGCGGCAGGCAGCCCCCCGGCCGCGGCAGCAGGCCGTGGGTGGCGAAGTAGAGGACGCGATAGTCGGCCAGGTCCGTGCGGGCCCGGACCCGATCGTCGCTGAACGCGCCGCCCTCCACCAGGCTGCCGTCGTCGCTCTTCAGCGCGCGTCCCACCGCGGCCAGTTCGGTGCGGGTGTCCGGCAGGGCCGGCAGCGCCAGCAGCCGCGCCTGGGTGGCGTCACAGATGTCGGCGTCGGCCAGGCCCTGGCCGACCATCGCCTTCAGGCCGCCGAACGCCCGCGGATCGGTCGCCGGCGGCGGCGCGGAGTCGCCGAAGCCGAGGATCGGGCGCTTGGCCTTGGACGGCGAGAAGTCCCGCGACTGCACGAAGCTGGAGGCCGACACCGTCAGGGAGGTGGCGGCCTTGGCGCCCAGCCAGGCCACGCCGTTATAGGCCAGCACGCCCGCGCCCGCCGTCCGGATCGCCTCGCGCCGCTGGTCGATCAGCGCGACGCTGGCCTTGTCGGTGACCAGGGCCGCCAGGGGCAGGCTGAGCACGGCGGCGTCAGGTTCGTAGATCAGGTGCCGGGCCGCCTCGACCCGCGCGCGCACGGGACCGAACAGGTCCTCGTAGAGCTGCTCGGCCGCCGCCACGTCGTAGCGCGGCAGGCGCCCCACGGCCTCGAACGGCTCGCGCAGGCTCGCCACTCTTCGGGCGGCCTCGGCGGCGCCGATATTGATGCGATAGGGCGTCACCTCGTCATGGGAGATCGCCATCGCATAGCCGCGGTCGGCCAGCAGCACGGACTGCAGATAGAGCTCGCCCGGACGCAGGGTCGCCTGCAGCTTGGCCAGGTCGACCTCGGAGACGACCAGCTGGCCGTAGCGCGGATTAGCCGCGACCAGCTGCTGCTCCAGGGCCCCGGCCTCGGCCGACAGGTCGTGGACCTCCGTCTGGGCCGCCGTCCGCTTGGCCGCCGGCGCATCGGCGTCGAGGCCGGCCAACTGGCTGGTCGCCAGTTGCAGGCGCCGGCGGGTGTCCTCCAGCGCCCGGGCCAGGCCGGCCGATTCGCTGTCGCCCTCGCTCAGCCGCGCCGACAGCCTGGCGATGGTGTCGGCCACCCCCTGGCGCGAGACGCTGGATGCGGCCGTGAAGAACGTCGCCGCATAGGCGTCCTTGTGGGCGGGGTCGCTGGCGTAGAGGCGCAGCAGCAGGTCGAAATAGGCGGAGGCGGAGTCGGCCGAGGCCCCCAGCGAGCCGCGGGTGCCGCGGAACACCTTGAAGCCTTCGGCGTAATCGCGCAGCGCCGCATCGGTGTCATTGGCCTCGGCGTCGGCGCGGCCAAGTTCCAGCAGCAGATAGCCCTCGACCGGGGTGCCGGCCTGCTGGCCGCGAATGGCGGCCAGGGCCAGGCTGAGCCGCTCCCGGGCCGGACCAGGCCGTTTGGCCGCCAGATCGATATGGGCCAGCTCGGTCTCGACCTGAGCCACCAGCCAGGGCGCGGTGGCGGCCAGGACCGGATCGGCCAGCAGGGTGCGCGCTCGTTGCAGGCTGGCGGTGGCCTGGGCGCCCTCGCCCAGCGCCAGTTCCGAGGTCGCCTCGGTCAGCAGGACCTGGGCGATCTGGATGCGCACGCGCGCGCCGGCGTCCAGCTGGCTGACCCGCAGATTGATCGCCCGGTTCGAACGATTGAGCGCGGCGGCGAGGTCGGCGCTGATGATCAGGCCGCCGGCGTCCTGGGTGAACTGGCCGCCCGCGGTCTGGTTGGCCGCGGTGAGCAGGGCTTCCAGCTTGGTGCGGGCCTGAACGGCGGTCTCGGCCGACTCCTTGAACTGCTTTTGGTTGCGAAGATGCAGGGCGCGATAGCTGAGGGTGATGGCGGTCAGGCCGGGATCCTCGATCCGGGCGGCCATCTTGTCGGCCTCGTCGAAC
Source organism: Caulobacter sp. LARHSG274 (assembly GCF_052871235.1). NCBI lineage: Bacteria > Pseudomonadati > Pseudomonadota > Alphaproteobacteria > Caulobacterales > Caulobacteraceae > Caulobacter > Caulobacter sp. LARHSG274. Next base: position 135,656 of record NZ_JBIXJO010000005.1, read on the forward strand.
AGCGCGTCGGCGCGCGCGAACCGTCCGGTGTTGGAGACGTTCAGCGCCCAGTTCAGATAGGCCTCGGCCCGGGTCCGGGTGGGCAGTTTCTCGTCCTGGGCGATTTCCCGGAAGTCGGCGCCGGCGGCGTCGAACCGCCATTCGAGGTTTCGCCGATAGGCGCGCTCGCGCAGGCTGTCCAGGGCGGCCGACTGGTCGGCGGCCTGTCCCAGCGCGGCCAGGTGCAGCGGCGCGATGTCGGAGACGCCGCCCAGCCGCTGGGTCACGTCCTTGGGCGGCGGCGCGGCCTTGGCGGCGATCCTGAGTCCGGCCTCCAGCACGTCGGCGATCTGCGGGAAGCCCTGGGCGGCCACCCTCACCCCGCGCCGACGCGCAGAATAGGACGCATAGGCCGTCTGGCCGGCGCCGAGGATGCAAGGCGCCGCCGTGGCGTCGGTCAGGCCGTCGAGCGGCTTGGCGGCGGCCGGTTCGCAGCGGGCCCGCGTCGCCAGGGTCTTCAGATAGGGGCCGTCGGCGGCCATGGCCTGGTCGCCGCGATATTCATAGGCGTAGAGGTGGCCCAGCGGCACGTCCCAGCCGCGGCAGCGGATGGTCCAGGCGCGCGCGCCGCGCATCTGCACGGCCGGATCGTTCTCATCCCGTACGGCTTCGCACACCGCGCCGCTCATGCCGCTCTGCCCGAGGGGGAAGTTGTCGAGCCGCATGGCCCCGGCCTGGGCCATCGACGCCGTCGTCGTCGCCAGGACGGCGACCAAGGTCGCAACCAGACCTTTCAGCGGGATCATTTCGGGCACCCTTCGGCGTTGTCGGCATTGCAGTCTCGGGGCCGCCAGATTTCCTCGTTGCCCGCGCCGGTGATCGTCGGATCGCTTTCCAGCGCCGCCTCCGGCGCCTGCAGCAGGATACCCTCCACCAGCTTGTCGATGTGGACGTCGACCACCGTGCTGACGATCGGCGTGCAGGACCCCGCCTCGCCGATGGTGCAGCCGTTCACGCGGTAGTTGCTGTTGCGGATCAGGGCGGGCTCGAGGACGACGCTCTGGGAGCTGGCGACGATCTGGCCGGTCAGCAGCGTGCCGGACGCGGAAAAGGCGCTGAGCGACAGGTCGATCAGCTCCGGCGCGCGGGGCCCCCCGGCGACGGCGGCGCCCGTCCGGCCCAGCAGCACGCCGGCGTCGGCGCCGGTCGACGGGGTGATCAGCATGCCCACGGGTCGCCCGGAGAGGCCGCCGGTGCTTTGCTGGACGACGCGGCCGTCCGAGCGGATGGCCAGGGACGCGGTGGTGACGAAGATCTTGTTGAACTCCGACCCGCGCGCGATCACCCCGCCGGGACGGTTCTGGGTGATGCTGATGGAGTCGACCGGCGCGTCCTCGACGGCGTCGATGAAGGTCGACGAGCCGATCAGCACGGCCTTGCTGGCGTTGAGTTCGACCCGGCCCAGGCCCGCCACATTGGTGAAGGCCGCCGCCCCCGACACCGTCGAGGAGCCCAGGGAGCCGGTCAGGTAGATGGTCTTGGGCGTCCAGCCGCTTGCGGCGTCGGCCTTGCCGACGATGAATTCGCCTTTGCCCGCGGTCCCGGCCTTGACCGCGCCGGCCACGGACACCGTGGCGTCGGGACCGGCCAGGATCGCCAGCGAGGCCAGCTTGGCGCCGTCCAGGGTGAAGTCGCCGACGAAGGCGTCGCCCCGCACCGTATTGGCCTTGCCGCCGGCATAGAGTTCGACGGAGTCGGCGGTGATCCGGCCCATTTCCGCGGCGTCGATCGTCATCCCGCCGGAGCCGGCGAAGGTCACGCCGGACGGCGCATCGCCGACCACCAGGCGGCCGCCCAGGCTTTCGACGACGGCCAGGCGGCTCTTCAGCGACGAACCGAGGGTCAGGTCGCTGGCGGCGATATGGGTGATGTCCGCCGTCGCGGTCCCGAGCGTGGCGCGGCCGCTGGTGTTGACCGCCAGGGTCTTGCCGGCGGTGAGCGTCTCGGCCGACAGGTCGCCGGCCAGGGTCGACAGCGTCAGGTCGCCGCCGGCCTTGACCACGCCATGGCTGTTCAGGGCGCCTGCGCTGGCGGTGACGGCCACATCGGTCGCGGCCTCCGCGGTCGTCAGATCGACCGAGGCGCCGGTCACGGCGATCTTGCCCGTGGTCCCCGTGGCGCTCAGCCGCGATAGGACGGCCGCACCGGTCGCGTCCGCCTTCACCGTGCCGGCGGCGGTGACCAGATCGGCGTTCAGGACGGCCGCGGCCAGGGTGGCGTCGCGGCCGGCCGAGACGTTGAACAGTCGCGCCTCGCCTCCCGCCGTGACGGCGACGTCGCGGCTGGCGCTGATCTTGCCGCCGCTGGCGACGGTCAGGTCGCCCGTGGTCTTCAGCACGGCGTCGCCCGCCGCGGCCGAAACCTCGGCCACGGTCAGTCCGCCGCCCACGTCGACGACGGCGTCGCCCGCCGTCGCGCCGGTCGCCCGGACGATCACCGCGGTGCGCGCCGGGTCGCCGACCGTCACCGAGCCGGCGCCGGCGCTGGTCCGGCCCAGGGTGACGTTGGAGCCGGCGCTGACCAGCAGGGTGTGGTTACCCGGCGCGGCGCCGCTGAGATTGGCGATCCGCAGCGAGGCCGCGCCTTGGTCGGCGACGATCGCCACATCGCCCCCGGCCGTCACGCTGTCGACCTGGGCCGCGCCGCTGGTCGCATGCACCGAGACGGAGTCGCCGGCCTCGGCCGTGGCGACCGTGACGCTCTTGGCGGTCAGGGCGATGGAAGACCCCGCCCCGCCGCTGGCGGCCACGTCGCCAAGGCTGATCGCGCCGTTGGCCGCGGACATCCGCGCTTCACCGCCCGCCGAGGCCTGGCCGACCTTGATGTCGCCGCTGGCGCTGGCCAGCTGGACATTGCGGCCGGCCACGACCGAGGTCAGGTTGAAGCCGCTGTCGAGATTGACGGCCGCGTCGCGCTGGGCGGTGATGTGGACCAGGGCGTCGGCCGGCGCGGTCAGGGCCGTGGTCCCGGCCGAAGCCGGATCAGTTCCCAGCAACACGTCGCCGGTCGTTCCGGTCGCGACCAGGATCAGTTCGGCCGGCGTGGTGCCGCCGCCGGTCAGGGTCGCCGCGGCCAGGCGGACCGAGCCGTCGTTGGCGGTGACGTCGATCGCCTGCCCGGCCTTGGCGCTGGCGACGACGGCGTCACCGCCCTGGGTGGTCATCGTGAAGTCGCCGCCGGCGACGACGGCGCCCAGTCGCGCGGCGCCGTCCAGGTTGACGGCCACGTCATGGACCGCCGTCAGGTCGACCGTGGCCGGGGCCACGGCGTCCAGGACCAGGCGGTTGGCGGCGGTCGGGGTCACGCCGGCCGCCGCGCCGAGGGTGACGCTGTCGCCGGAGATCGCCAGATGGGCCCCTGCCCCCGTCGCGGTCACCGAGCCGACGGTCGCCGCGCCCGTGGCCGTCGCCGAAAGATCGCGTCCCACCGTCATGGTCGCCACGTCCAGGGTCCCGCCGGTGGCGGCCAGATGGACGTCGCGGCCGGCGTCGACCGTCGCCAGGTTGATCGTCTTGGCCTGCAGCGAGACGTCGTTGGCGCCGACCAGCGAGGTGATCCCGACCTCGGCGTCGGTCGCCAGCAGGATCGCCCCGCCCGACGAGACTAGGTTCAGGCCCGATATGCCCTGGGCGGCGCTGAGGCTGATGTCGCCCGGCGCGTTGAGGTCCTGAGTCAACAGCAGCGAGCCGTTGGGCACGGTCAGCGATACGCCGCCGGTTCCAGCCGCCAGGGCGCCCACCGTCACCACGCCGGCGCGGATGTCGTTCACCGCCAGGCCGCCGGCCCCGACATTGGTCATCGACGACAGGGCGGCGATGTTGTTGGCCCCCGTCAGGCTGGTCCCGCCGGTCGAGGTGGTGAACAGGCGCGCGGCGCTGAGCCCGCCGCCGGTCTGGGTGATGGCGCCGGCCGCCGACACGGTCAGGTCCTGGGCGGCGACCACGGTCCCGCCCAGGCTGATGGCGCCGCCCGAGGTCAGGCTGACCTGGGTTCCGCCGGCGTCGCCGCCGGTCAGGGGCCCCGCGGCCACGACCGTCAGGTCGCCCTTGGTCGCCTGCAGCGAGGCGAAGGTGAAGCCGCCCGCGCTGGTGGCGTGGACGTTGAAGTCGCCGCTCGCGCCGCTGAAGGTCGGCGTCAGGGCCACGGTGTTGAAATGATCGGCCGCGATGTCGTAGTCGCCGCCGACGCTCACCCCGGTCGTGACGGCCAGTCCGCCGGCGGCGGTCAGTTGCGCGGCGCCGCCGGTCGTCAGGCTAGCGAGCTGGATGTCGCCGCCGGTCGCCGTCAGAACCGCGTCGCCCGTCGCGCTCGCCGTGCCGACGGTCAGTTGCGAACCGCTGAGAGTCAGGTCGCCGCCGGTGGTCAGGCTGGTGAGCTGGATGCCCCCGGTCGCCGTCAGAGCCGCATCGCCCACGGCGCTCGCCGTGCCGACGGTCAATTGCGAACCGCTGAGGGCCAGGTCGCCGCCCGTCGTCAGGCTAGCGAGCTGGATGTCTCCGGTCGCCGTCAGAACAGCGTCGCCTGCCGCGCTCGCCGCGCCGACGGTCAGTTGCGAACCGCTGAGGGCCAGGTCGCCGCCGGCGGCGGTCGAGCCCAGGGTCACGGCGGCGCCGGACACGGTGACGTTCCCGGCGGCGGTCACAGCGCCGGTCAGGCCGACGTCGCCGGTCGCGCTAATCGTCGTCGAACCGGCGGTCGAGCCGACGCCCAGGCCGGTCACCCCGTCGGCGGCGGTCAGGACCACCGCGCCCGGTACGGAAATGTTGCTCAGCAGGTTCAGGGACCCGGCGTCGGCGGTCAGGGTGAGGCCGCCCGTCTGCACCGACACAGTCCCGACATTGATCACCCCGGTCGCGCTGTCGCGCACCGTGATATCGCCGGCCGCGGTGTTGGTGAGGCTGGTCAGTTGCGCGACATGGTTGGCGGCGTCCAGGGTCAGGCCGCCGACCGATTGCGCCGACAACGAAGCCGCGTCGATCGCGCCCGCCGCGGTCTGGGTGATGACGCCGTTGGCGGCGAGGCTCGCCGCGCCGCTGGTGACGACGGCGCCGGTCAGGGCCAGGGCCCCCTGGCTGGCGGTCAGCGAGACCGGGCCCGCGCCGCCCGACACCGCCGCGAAGGTCACAGGCGCGGCGGCGTCGGACCTTGCCGCGACCCCGCCGGCGCTGGTGTTGGCCAGAGCGCCGAAGGTGGTGATCTGGTTGCCCGCGCCATTGACGGACAGGCCGCCGACGGCGGTCGCCGCCAGGCTGGCGGCGGTGATCCCCGCGCCGGTCGCCGCCTGGGTGGTCGCGCCGCCCGAGTGCAGGGTCGCCGCGCCCGCGCCGAGGCCGATGGCCTTGGTCAGGCCCAGGGTTCCGGCGCTGGCCAGGTGCAGGTCGCCGCCCTGAGTGGTGATCCCGACGACGCCGCCGACCGCGCCGACGGCGAGATTGGCCGCGTCGGTGAAGTCGAGGTCGGCCCCGGCGCCGGCCAGGGCGACCGCCAGGGTTCCGACCCGGTTGGTCGTCGCGCCGAAGGTCGCCGAGCCGGCGCCGACGCCCAGGCCCGACAGCGCCGTCCCGGCGCCGAGCGCGCCGTCGAAGGTCGCCGCGCCGCTGGTGATCGCGGTCAGGGAATGGGCGGCGGGGCCGGAATCGACGGTCGAGGCGAAGTGCAGGGTCCCGCCGGCGGTCGAGCGCGCCACGGTGTCGGCGCCGAGGACGACAGGGCCGTGATAGGTCTGGGCGCCGGTGGTGGTCACCGCGCCGCCGTCCAGGGCCGTCGGCCCGGTGAGGTCGAGGCTGGCCAGGGCGGTCGAACCGCCGACCGCGCCGCCGAGGGTCACCGACGATCCGCTCAGGGTCAGGCCGTGGCCGCCGTCGATCGTGCTGACGAAGCCCAGCGCCCCGCCGGCCAGGGCCACGTCGGCCCCCAGGGTCACGGCGCTGTGGTAGGTCTGGCCGGTGGTGGTGGTGACATTGGCGCCCAGCGTCGTCGCGCCGGTGACGTCCAGGCTGGTCAGGGCGGTCCCGCCGCCGATCGCGCCGTTCAAGGCCACCGACGAGCCGTTCAGGGTCAGCGTCCTGGCGCCGTTCACGGCCGCCAGGCTCAGGGCCCCGCTGGTCAGGGCGGCGTTGGCCCCCAGCGTCATGGCCCCATGATAGGTCTGGGCGCCGGTGGTGGTCACCGCGCCGCCGCTCAGGGTGGTCAGCCCGCTCACGTCCAGGCTGGCCAGGGCCGTCGAACCCCCAACGACGCCGCCGAGCGTCACCGCGCCGCCCGACAGCGTCAGGGCGTGGGCGCCGTCCACCGCCGTCAGGCTCAGGGCGCCGCCGCCGGTCAGGGCGGTGTCGGCGCCGAGGGTCACGGCGCCGTGGTAGGCCTGGGCGCCGGTCGTGGTCACCGCGCCGCCGTCCAGGGCGGTGGCGCCGGTCACGTCCAGGCTGGCCAGGGCGGTCGCGCCGCCGACCGCGCCGTTCAGGGCCACCGAAGCGCCGTTCAGAGTCAGCCCGTGGCCGCCGTCGATCGTGCTGGCGAAGTCCAGCGCCCCGCCGGCCAGGGCCGCATTGGCGCCCAGGGTCACGGCGCTGTGGTAGGTCTGGCCGATCGTCGTGGTGACATTGGCGCCCAGCGTCGTCGCGCCGGTCACGTCCAGGCGGGTCAGGGCGGTCGAGCCGCCGACCACGCCGCTCAAGGCCACCGAACTTCCCGACAGCGTCAGGTCATGGGCGCCGTTCACGGCCGCCAGGCTCAGGGCGCCGCTGGTCAGGGCGGTGTCGGCCCCCAGCGTCACGGCGCCATGATAGGTCTGGGCGCCGGAGGTGGTCACCGCGCCGCCGTTCAGGGCGGTCGCGCCGGTGACGTCCAGGCTGGCCAGGGCCACGCCGCCGCCGATGATCCCGTCCAGGGTCACCGACGAGCCGCTCAGGGTCAGGGCGTGGCCGCCGTCGATCGCGCCGGCCAGGCTCAGCGCCCCGCCGGCCAGGATGCTGGCGTCGGCCAGCAGGGTGATCGGCTGGTGGGCGACCACCGTGCCGGTCGCCGTCAGGGTGGTCGGGCCCAGGCCCAGGCCGCCGCTGGCGCTGTCCAGGTCGATCGAGAAGGCCGGCCCGCCGCTGGTCCCGGCGCTGACGTCGGCCTTGACGTTCAGGGCCCCGGCCGTGGTCTTCAGGAAGACGTCGCCGCCGGGATTGACCCCGGTTCCGTTGACCACCGCGCCGGTGACGTCCAACGCCTGGGCGTTGGTGAAGGCCAGGGTTCCGCTGGTGGTGTTGGTGAAGGCCTGCAGGGCCGCAACATGGTTGGCCGCCAGGGTCAGGTCGACGCCGGTGGTCGCCGAGCCGCCCACCGAGGCGGCGTCGATCGTGCCCGCCGCCGTCTGGGCGATGGACGTATTGGCCAGCAGGGTGACCCCACCGGTGGTCGCCACCGCCCCGGTCAGGCTCAGGCCCCCCTGGTGGGCGTCCAGGCTGATCGCCCCGGTCCCGCCCGAGACCGCCCCGAAGGCGACGGTTCCGGCCGCGTCGGACCGGGCCTGCACGCCGCCGGCCCCGGTGTTGGTCAGGGTCCCGAAGGTGCTGATCTGGTTGCCGGCCCCATCGACCGCCAGCCCGCCCGCAGCGTTGGCGGTCAGCGAGCCGGCGGTGATCCCCGCCCCGCTCGCCGACTGGCTGATCGCCCCGCTGGCGTCGAACACGGTCAGGCCCGCACCGAGGTTGACGGTCTTGGTGACGCCCAGGGCGCCGGTGACATGCAGCGTCAGGTCGCCGGCCGAGGTGGTCACGCCGTCGACGCCGCCGATCGAGCCGATCGTCAGCCCGGCGACATTGGTGAACTCAAGGTCAAAGCCCGGATCCGTCAGGTTCGCCGCCAGGGTCCCGACCCGGTTGTTGGTCGAGGCGAACGTCACCGACCCGGCGTCCAGGCCCAGGCCGGTCAGGGCCGTGCCGGCGCCGATTGCGTCACCGAAGGTCACGATGCTGGCGGTGGCCGCCGTCAGGGAATGGCCACCGCTGTTGGAGTCGACCGTGGAAACAAAGTCCAGGACCCCCGCCCCTGTCGAGCGGGCGACGACGTCGGCGCCAAGGGTTACGGCGTTGTTATAGGTCTGGCCGCCGGCGGTGGTGACATTGCCGCCCAGCGTGGTCGCGCCGGTGACGTCCAGGCTGGCCAGGGCCGTCGCGCCGCCGACGACGCCGTTCAGGTTCACCGACGAACCGTTGAGAATCAGGATCTTGCCGCCGTCCACCGCCGCCAGGCTCAGGGCCCCGCCGATCAGGGTGGTGTCGGCGCCGAGCGTCGCGGCGCTGTGATAGGTCTGGGCGCCGGTCGTGGTCACCGCGCCGCCGTTCAGGGCCGTCGTCCCGGTCACGTCCAGGCTGTTCAGGTTGAGACCCCCGCCGACCGCGCCGCCCAGCATCACCGACGAACCGCTCAGGGTCAGGGCGTGGACACCGTCGATCGTCCCGGCGAAGTCCAGCGCCCCGCCGCTGCTGGTCAAGGCGGTGTCGGCGCCGAGGGTCACGGCGTCATGATAGGTCTGGGCGCCGGTGGTCTTGACCACGCCGCCGTTCAGGGCGGTCGGGCCGGTGACGTCCAGGCTGGCCAGGGCCGTCCCGCCGCCGACCGCGCCGTCCAGGGTCACCGACGAGCCGCTCAGGGTCAGGGCGTGGCCGCCGTCGATCGCGCCGCTGAGGCTCAGCGCCCCGCCGGCCAGGATGCTGGCGTCGGCCAGCAGGGTGATCGGCTGGTGGGCGACCACCGTGCCGGTCGCCGTCAGGGTGGTCGGGCCCAGGCCCAGGCCGCCGCTGGCGCTGTCCAGGTCGATCGAGAAGGCCGGCCCGCCGCTGGTCCCGGCGCTGACGTCGGCCTTGACGTTCAGGGCCCCGGCCGTGGTCTTCAGGAAGACGTCGCCGCCGGGATTGACCCCGGTTCCGTTGACCACCGCGCCGGTGACGTCCAACGCCTGGGCGTTGGTGAAGGCCAGGGTTCCGCTGGTGGTGTTGGTGAAGGCCTGCAGGGCCGCAACATGGTTGGCCGCCAGGGTCAGGTCGACGCCGGTGGTCGCCGAGCCGCCCACCGAGGCGGCGTCGATCGTGCCCGCCGCCGTCTGGGCGATGGACGTATTGGCCAGCAGGGTGACCCCACCGGTGGTCGCCACCGCCCCGGTCAGGCTCAGGCCCCCCTGGTGGGCGTCCAGGCTGATCGCCCCGGTCCCGCCCGAGACCGCCCCGAAGGCGACGGTTCCGGCCGCGTCGGACCGGGCCTGCACGCCGCCGGCCCCGGTGTTGGTCAGGGTCCCGAAGGTGCTGATCTGGTTGCCGGCCCCATCGACCGCCAGCCCGCCCGCAGCGTTGGCGGTCAGCGAGCCGGCGGTGATCCCCGCCCCGCTCGCCGACTGGCTGATCGCCCCGCTGGCGTCGAACACGGTCAGGCCCGCACCGAGGTTGACGGTCTTGGTGACGCCCAGGGCGCCGGTGACATGCAGCGTCAGGTCGCCGGCCGAGGTGGTCACGCCGTCGACGCCGCCGATCGAGCCGATCGTCAGCCCGGCGACATTGGTGAACTCAAGGTCAAAGCCCGGATCCGTCAGGTTCGCCGCCAGGGTCCCGACCCGGTTGTTGGTCGAGGCGAACGTCACCGACCCGGCGTCCAGGCCCAGGCCGGTCAGGGCCGCGGTACCGCCGACGGCGCCGCCGAACGCCAACGTCGATCCGGCCGCCGTCAGGGTATGGCCGCCGTTCACGGTCGAAACGAAGTTCACGGTCCCCGCCACGCTGACGGCGGTGTCGGCGGCCAGGGTCACGGGGCCGTCGAACTTGATCGCCGATCCGGCCGCGGCGGTGGTCAGGCCGCCGCCGCTCAGCGACAGGCTGGAACCCTTCAGGGCCAGCAGGCCGGAGACGTCGGCGCCGCCGGTCGAGGTAACGGTCAGGGCCGCGGTGCTGGTCAGCGACGACGCGGCGCCCGCCGTCAAATTTCCGGTCAGGGAAAAGGCCGAGGCCGTCGCCAGCGTCACGGCGCCCGCGGCGTCGAAGGTCCCCAGGCCCCCGATGGCGTTGGTGACGTTGAGCAGGGTGAGGGAATCGGCCGAACCGTCGACCAGGTTGGCGGTGATCTTGCCGGTCTGGATGACCGCGCCGGGCGTGCGCAGGTGCAGCCCGTCGGCGTTGGTCTTGGCGAGCGTCACCAGGCCGCCGGCCGTGATGCTCAGGTCGCCGTCGGTCAACAGCGAGGTGCCGGTCCCCAGCACCGCGGTCTGGGACAGGGTGGCCGGGGCCGCGCCGACCGCCTGGTCGACGATCCCGCCGCCGTCGCCGCTGAGGACGATTTCGCCGTCGGCGCCGACCGCCGCCTGGGTCGCCGAGATGTCGCCGCCCAGCGATATCAGGGCCCCGGCGATGCTCGGCTTGTTGATGGCGGCGATGAAGATCCGCCCGGAGTCGACCGAACCGGCGATGGTGATCGGGGCGAGGGAGTCGGTGCCGTCGACGGCGCTGTCGGGCACGATGAAGTCGAGCAGTTCGAAATCGTCTGTCGCCGAAGGTTGCAGCCGGAGACGGAAATTCTTGGCGGCGCCGAACACCGCCGTGGTGCCCTCCGCCCCCTGGAGGGTGGTTCCGGTCTGGACCTCCACGATCGGCGCCAGCAGCGCCAGGGTCTTGCCGGTGACGGTGATCGACGCGCCGTTGACCACCTGGACCTTCGACGTCCCGACCGAGGCGGCGAAGTCATAGCTGACCGGCGTGGTCCCCACGGTCGCGGTCAGGAAGTCGGCGTCGGCGATCGCGCCGGTCGTGGCCAGCAGGCCGGCGACATTGACCACCGCATTGTTGCCGAACACCACGCCCTGGGGCGAATAGATCCAGACCGCCCCGCCGGTTCCCGCTGCGCCAGCAGCCCCCAGCCGTGAGGTCAGGATCCCGTCCACCGTGGCCGCGGCGGCCGTGGTTCGGTTCAGAACGATGTCGCTTTTGTTCGCAAAGATGAACTCCAGCGTCTTGTTGTGGGGGAGATTGAAGCTGTTCCAATCGATCAGCGTGCGCGAATTGGTCAGGGTGACTTTGGAGGTGGTGGCGGCGTCCGCGAGGGTGGTGGAATTGCCTTCGCTTCCCGTGACCGCCGTGACCGTTCCGGGCTGCAGGCCCGTGGGGCCCGTGAACTGCGCCGCCGCCGGCGTCGCCGCGGCCAGCAGCGCCCCGGCCACGGCGCCGGTGAGCGCCGTCTGCAGCAGCAGTTCGTTCTGGCGGCGCCGGGTGCGGGAAGATCTTGGGGCGACCATGGTTCTAATCCCAGGCGATCAGTAGAGCGTGGCGGTGAGATTGAGCAGCAGGCGCGCGGGCGGGCGGTGGATCGCCCCCTCGAACGGCTTGTCGAACGGCTTGGCGTAGGCGACGTCGAGGCTGACGCGGTTGGCGAAGCGGAAACGGAAACCGCCGCCGGCCGAGGTGATCGTCCGGTTCTCGCCGCCGACCGTCAGGTCCTGCAGGTAGCCGGCGTCATAGAAGCCGTAGGTCGAGACCTGCAGCCATGAGAACGGCGAGAACGGCCCCACCCGCAGTTCCGCCGAACCGGCGACGCCGCGGTCGCCGGAGGCCGAGGACGGGTCATAGCCGCGGCCGATGGTCAGGTTGCCCAGCGACAGCTGCTCGTAGCTCAGCAGCACCTTGTCGCTATATTGTCCCTGGGCGACGAAGTGGGCGCCGATCCAGGACAGCGGCTGCACGTCGAGCTGGGCGTCGGCCCGGTACACCCACGCCTCGGGGTCGCCCTCGGAGCGCGACAGCGCCGTCTCGCCTTTCGAGGAGGCGCCGAAGATGTTCAGGCCGCGCCGAACCTCCAGGCCGCTCGACACCTCGACCGGCAGGCCGAAGACCTGGCGCGCCCCGGCCTCGACCCGCGCATAGGCGATGCGCAGGTGGTCGTCGACCAGCAGGCCGCCGCCGCCGAAGTCGGTCTTCTGGTCGACATAGTCGAGGCCGCCGGCGACGTTGAGCGAGCTGCGGCGCTTGCGGATGATCGGATAGGCCAGCTCCAGCGCGCCGACCACCGACTCGCCCTTGAGGTCCAGCGGCTTGAGGGTGTCGCCCGGATGGCTGACGGCGTAGGCCAGAGACCCGCGGGCCAGCAGGCCGCGGTCGCCGATACGGCCTTCCTCGGACAGCTGGACGAGCTGCTGCTCCTTCTTGTCGAAGGTCGAATAGACCACGATCGAGGTGCGCTCGCCCCAGGGGGTGAAGCCGTTGAAGTCGCCGCGCACCAGGGCCCCGCCCCGGCCGATGGCCTTGGAGCCGAAGTCCTGGGCGTTGAACAGGACGTCGACGGGATCGCGCGAGACCATGACCTCCAGGTCGACCGCGCCGCGGCCGTCAGCCGACGGCCGCAGGGCCGAGCTGATGCGGACGCCCGGAATGTCGGCGGCCAGCAGCAGGTAGCGCTGGGCCTGGTTCAGGTCGAACGGGGCCATGCCGCGCAGGCGTTCCAGATAGGCTTCCACCTGGGCCTGGGCCGGGCCGGCGTCGCCGCTGACATGCACCGAGGCGATGCGGGCCTCGATCACGCTCAGGCGGACCTCGCCGCCGGCGATCCGCTGTTCGGGAATTTCCACGCGGGCCAGGATGCCGCGGCTGAACAGCAGGGCCGCCGCCCGGTCGCGGATGTCGCAGATGACGCCGACCCGGACGGTCTGGCCGACCTGGGCGCTATAGAGGCCGGCCATGTCGGCCGGCGACAGGGCCGTGGCGCCGTCGAAGGTCACCGACTTCAGCGTGAAGGTCAGCGGGCTGTCGCGCAGCGGACAAGCGCCCGCCGACGGCCGGCTGAAGAGGTCGTCCGGGCGGGCACGAGCGGCCTTGCGCTGGGCCGCGAGCCTAGCCGGATCCAATTCCTGGGCGCTGGGCACGGCCCCCGGCGGCGGCGTGGTCTGCTGCGCGCGGGCGGCGGGGGCGGCCAGGGCCGCGGCGGCCAGCAGGGCCGAAGCGGCCACGCCCCAGCGACGGGCCGCTCCCGCACGCGCGGAATTCAGGGATCGCCCGTGGGCGTCCGTAACAGGCATTTCCGGCATCCCCCGCTCTGCCCGCGTCCCGCGAAGCCGTCCCGTTCCTGACCGTTATGTCGCGTGACGCCCCCTAAAGCGCCCCGGCCGCTCCCTCAAGCAGCCGCTTATTCGGACCGTCGCGCCTCGACCCGACGGTTCTCGGCGGAATAGGGTTGCGACGGCACCGCCAGCCGGTCCTCGCCATAGCCCTTGGCGTCCAGGCGCGCCGGCGACACGCCTTGGGCGACCAGGAACGACTTCACCGCCTCGGCCCGCTGCTGCGACAGCACCCGGTTCTTGTCGGGGGCGCCGGTCGCGTCGGTATGGCCGTCGATCTCGAAGTTCATGCCGGCGAGCTTGGGATTGTTGAGCGCCTGGGCGAAGACCTGGGCGTTGGCCTTGGCCTGCGGCGTCAGCTCGGCCGAACCCAGCTTGAAGGTGATCAGCAGGTCGCGATGCGGCGCCGGCGCGGCGGCCGGTTGCGAAATGCTGGCCATCTGGCGAGCGGCGCGCGCCTGGGTCGAGCGACCCGGGGTTGAGGCCGAAGGCGTGGACGTGGCGCGGGTCGGCAGGCTGAAGCCGCGCGCATCCTTGGCGGGCTCGCAGACGCCGTCGTCACCGGCCACCATGCCGCGGCTAACGCATTGATCCGCCTTGGGTTTCGCAAAGCTGCCGACGATGTCGTCGGCGCTGTATTGCGGCTTGGCCTGCTGGGCCATGGCGATTCCGCCACTGGCGCCCAACGTCAACAAGGCGCACAGCGCCAAGCGTTGCGCGAACATAAAAACTTCCCCTACCAGCCTGATACCGTTGTTCTACGTTAAACCTTCAGCAATAAAATGCAAGCTGGGCGACACTTTTGCTGGACGTTAGATTGCGGTCCAGGCGCCTATGACGCCAAGCGGCAGTGATGCTAAGGTCGACCGCGGCGCATTGGGGTTCGAGGGGCATGGCAGGACAGGGCGAGAAGGTTCCGGTTCACATCAAGGTTGCCGGCGCGCCGCCGCTGGACGTCCTATCGTTGAGTGCGCACGAGCGTCTCGGCGCGCCGTTCCTGATCGAAATCATGGTGCTGGCCGACGACGCGGTCGAGTTCGCCGGGCTGCTGGGCAGCGACGTGTCGATCACCATGGAGCAGGAGCCGGGCATCAGCCGCGAATTCCATGGCGTGCTTTTCGAAGCCACGCTCGCCGGGACCAGCGTCATGGACCGCGGCGTCACCTATGTGCTGCAAGCGCGGCCGCGCCTAGCGGTGCTGGACCTGGGGGGCGCGACGCGCTTCTTCCAGGACAAGAGCGCGATCGACATCATCAAGGAGATCCTGAAGCTCGGCGGCGTCAACGACTACACCCTGGCCAACCAGAAGGGCGGCAAGACGGTCCGGAACTACTGCGTGCAGTACGACGAGTCCGACTTCGACTTCATCTCGCGGCTGATGGAGGAGGAAGGCCTCTACTATTATCATCAGCACACGGCCGGCGGCCACAAGCTGGTGATCTGCGACAATCCCGGCCACCACACCCCCGGGGCCAATCTGAAGGAGGCGGTGGTGCGCGCCTCGGCCTCGGTCAATGTCGCCGGGGCCGAGCTGCAGAGCTGGAGCCGGCGCGTCCGCCCGGCGGTCAACAAGGTCTCGCTGCGCGACAACCATTTCACCGCGCCGAAGAACCCGATGGCGGCCGAGGCGGCCACCACCGCGGGGGCCTCGAAGATGGCCGCACGCGAGACCTACCAGCTGTTCGCCGGCCACGGCGCCTTGCTGGACAAGCCGCCGCTGGCCAGCGGAACCCCGTACGCCGAGACCCGGCTGGCCGAGCACCAGGCCGAGCGCGAGCTGTGGACGGGCTCGGGCACGATCTTCGCCGTCGCCACCGGAACCGTGCTGAAGATCACCAACGAGATCCCCGGCTCCGACCCGCCTCGCAAGGAGACCAACACCTTCCTGGTCACCGGCGCCGCGCACCAATATTCCATCGTCGACGGCGAGGCGCACTTCCAGGTGTCGATCGAGGGCGTCCCCTCGACCCTGCGCTGGGCGGTGCAGCGGCATACGCCCAAGCCCCGCGCCCACGGCCCGCAGACCGGGCTGATCGTCGGGCCCAAGGGCGAGACGATCTATGTGGACGACCACGGCCGCGTCCGCGTCCGCTTCCACTGGGACCGCGAGACCACCGGCGACAATCCCGACCTCTATTCCTGCTGGATCCGGGTCTCGCAGGCCTGGGCGGGCGACGAGCTGGGCGTGGTCATGCACCCGCGCATCGGCCAGGAGGTGATCGTCGACTTCCTGGACGGCGATCCGGACCGGCCGATCATCACCGGCCGGGTCTACAATCCCGACACCAAGGCGCCGATGCCGCCGGTCGCCGAGAAGACCCGCTCCACCTGGAAGAGCCGCACGGTCGGCGATGTCGGCCAGGACTACAGCGACACCGAAAACCCGCCCAAGTCGGGCGAACGCGGTTCCAACGAACTGCGCTTCGAGGACAAGGGCGGCAGCGAGCACATCTATCTTCACGGCCAGCGCGACTTCGAGGGCAATATCCGGCGCGACGAGAAGCACAAGACCGGCCGTAATCTCACCGCGCGGATCGGCCTGGACCGCAAGACCGACATCAAGCGCCACGAGACCACGACGATCGAGGAAGGCGACGAAAAGCACACGGTCAAGAAGGGCTCGCGCACCACCGTCATCCATGTCGACGAAACCGCCACGATCGAGACCGGCAATTCGGCGACCACGGTCAGCACCGGCAACTATTCGGTCGACGTCTCGGCCGGCAAGGTCAAGATCGAGGCGGCGCTGGAGATCCTGCTGAAGGTCGGGACCAGCACCGTGAAGATCAGCCCAGAGGGGATCGAGATCAAGGGCATGACGGTCAAGATCAAGGGCGAGACCATGCTCAGCGCCGAAAGCCTGAAGACCGACGTCAAGGGCAGCGCCATGACGACGATCACCGGCGGCGTGGTGATGATCAACTAGCGGCTGGAGTCCGAAACAATGGCCGAGTGGTCACGCGTGAAATGGTCCCAGGCCCAACAGGTGCTGACCGTGCTGGGACACGAGGGCGAGCCGGGCGACGACGTCGGCGCGCCGCCCAAGGCCTATTTCGACACCCTGGTCGAGGCCGGCCGCCTGCATGAGGCGGTGCAGTTCCTGGCCCAGGCCCTGCCGCGCCATGAGGCGGTCGCCTGGGCGGCCCGGTCGGTGAACAGCTTGAGGGGCCAGGCGGGCTCTTCGGCCTCGGCGCGGGCGGTGGAGAACGCCGACGCCCTGAAGGCGGCCCTGCTGTGGGTCCAGGACCCGTCCGAGCCGCGCCGGCGCAAGGCGTTCGCGGCGGCGGAGCTCTGCGGCGACAACAGCGGCGAGCGGCTGGCGGCGATGGCGGCGTTCTTCTCGGGCGGCAGCATCGCCCCGCCCGACTGCCAGCCGGTGGTGGCGCCGCGGGACGCGGCCGGGCGCTTCGCCGCCGGCGCGATCCTGGTCGCGGCCGGCGGCGGGGCCCAGGGGGCGAGCGCGCTGCGCAACTGCCTGGTCGAGGGCGCGACCCTGGCCGTCCAGGGCCTGCGAGGCGCGGCCGCGTGACCTTGATCCTGACCATCAAGAACGTCGCGCAACTGGACAACGGCGAGCCGACCCGGCTGGTGCTCGACCGCCACGGCGCGGTGATCGGGCGCTCGCCGCACGCCGACTGGAGCCTGCCCGATCCGAAGAGCTACATCTCCTCGACCCATTGCGAGATCGATTTTCGCGACGGCGCCTATCTGCTGATCGACAAGAGCACCAACGGCACCTTCGTCAACGGCTCGACGGAACGGCTGACCGCGCCGCATCCGCTGACGACCCAGGACGAGATCACGATCGGCCACTACCGCGTCGTCGCCGAGGTCAGCGGCGTCGCCGCCCCGGCCTCGACCGTCAACAAGGCCCCGGCCGAAGGCTGGGGCTGGGAGGCGCCCGCCGCTTCGGGCTCGCCCCCGGCCTCGCCGGGGTGGGACACGCCGCCGCCGGCCGCGCCCAGTCTCGGCGCGCCGCCCGTGCGCCCCGCCCCCGTCCCCGCCCCCGCAGCGAGCGCCGGCGGATGGGCGCCGGCGCCGGCCGCCCCGTCCGCCGCCTGGGCGCCCGCCACGCCGCCGCCCGCGGCCGCCGATCCGTGGGCCGCCGCCCCGCCGCCGGCGCCCGCGCCGTCCTCCGGTTCCGGCCCGCCGCCGGCCTGGGGTCCGCCCACGCCCAGCGAGCGGTCGGTGGTCGACGCCTGGGGCTCGCTGCCGACGCCCGGCGAAACGGCCCCCGCCCCGCCGCCGGCCGAGTCGGCCAGCGCCATGTCGGGACGCGGGGCCATGGCCCACAGCTGGGCCGCGCCGCAGTTGCAATCGCCTCCGCCGCCTCCACCTGCGCCGATAGCTGAGACCCCCGCGGCCGACGACGTCTGGGGCAAGTTCGTCTCGGTCAACACCGTCGACTGGGGAACCGAGACCTTCGCGGCTCCGCCCGCCCCCGCGCCCATCCCCGTCGCGGCGGCCGCGACCGCCCCCACCTACCCCGCGCAGGCCGGCGGCCAGGAAACCTGGACGGCGTTCCTGGCGGCCGCCGGCCTGAACCCGGCCGACATCAAGGTATCTCCCGCCACCGCCGCCGCCGCCTCGGGCGGCCTAGTCAAGCGGCTGGTGGCCGGACTGGTGCTGATGCTGGACGCCCGCGCCCGGGCCAAGGCCCAGCTGGGCGCCCAGTCGACGGCTCTGAACTTCGACGGCAACAATCCGCTGAAGTTCGCCCGCTCGGCCGACAAGGTCCTGGCCCAGCTGCTGAACGCGCCCGAGCGCGGCTTCATGGACGCCGACCGCGCCGTCGAGGACGCCCTGCAGGACCTGCAGGCCCACCAGATGGCCACCCTGGCGGCGATGCAGGGCGCGCTGCGCTCGACGCTCGACCGCTTCTCCCCCACCGCCATCCGCGAACGGGCCGAGACCCGCGGCCTGCTGGCCCGCATCCTGCCGGGAGCCCGAGACGCGGCCCTGTGGCAGGCCTATGAACGCGAATTCGAAGGCGTGGCCCGCGGCAGCGACGAGGCGTTCATGGATGTGTTCGCCAAGGCCTTCAAGGAAGCCTATGAACAGGCCTCGGCCCAGATGAAGCGCCCCCGATGAACCGCGCGAGGAGACCCTGATGGGAACGCCCGCCGCCCGTATCGGCGACATGCATGTCTGCCCTATGGTCACCCCCGGGGTGCCGCCGATCCCGCATGTCGGCGGCCCGATCATCCTGGGCGCCCCGACGGTGCTGACCGGCAAGATGCCGCAGTCGCGCGCCACCGACACCTGCACCTGCGTCGGCCCGCCGGACATGATCGCCAAGGGCTCGATGACGGTGTTCGTCTGCAAGCTGCCGGCCGCCCGCGTCGGCGACCTGACCGTCCACGGCGGCTCGATCGTGGTGGGCCTGCCCACCGTGCTGATCGGCGGTTAGCGCGTTATCGCGCTTGGTTTCAGGGCGCGCTCAAGGATAGGCTCGAGCCGGAAGCCGTCGGATCGTCGACGCGGCATTCGGGGGCGAGCGCGTGATCCACAAAACCTTGCTGGTCGGCGGCGCGTTCGTCGCGGCGCTGGCGACGACCGCCGCCGCCCGGGAGGCCGCCCCGCCGTCCGCGGTCGCCGCGACCGAGGCTTCGCTGGCCGCCGTCAAGGCCCGCAACGACCAGCTCCACGCCGTCATCGCCCTCAATCCCCACGCCCTGGCCGACGCCCGGGCCCTGGACGCCGAACGCCGGGCCGGCAAGGTCCGCGGGCCGCTGCACGGCGTGCCGATCCTGCTGAAGGACAATATCGAGAGCGCCGACGACACCGCCACCACCGCCGGCTCCCTGGCCCTGAAGGACAACGTCACCGGCCGCGACGCCCCGCTGGTTAAGCGCCTGACCGACGCCGGCATGGTGATCCTCGGCAAGGCCAACCTGTCGGAATGGGCCAATATTCGCTCCAACCACTCGATCAGCGGCTGGAGCGCGGTCGGCGGCACGGTGCGCAATCCCTATGTGTTGGACCGCAGCGCCTGCGGCTCGTCCGCCGGTTCGGGGGCGGCGGTGGCGGCGGGTCTAGCCCCGGCGGCGATCGGCACCGAGACCGACGGCTCGATCACCTGCCCGGCGGCGATCAACGGCCTGGTCGGCCTCAAGCCCACGGTCGGCCTGGTGTCGCGCACCCACATCGTGCCGATCAGCCACAGCCAGGACACCGCCGGCCCGATGACCCGCACGGTCACCGACGCGGCCCAGATCCTGACCGTCATCGCCGGATCAGATCCCGCCGATCCGGCCACCAAGGACGCCGACGCCCACAAGGCCGACTACGCCAAGGGCCTGAGCAAGGACGCCCTGAAGGGCGCGACCCTGGCCGTGGCCCGGTTCTACACCGGTTCTTCGCCGGGGACGGACGCGGTGTTCGAACAGGCGCTGAACGACCTCAAGGCCCAGGGCGCGACCCTGGTCGAGGTCAAGGCGTTCAATGAAGAGCCGATCGGCAAGGCCGAGGGGGTGGTGCTCTATACCGAGCTGAAGGTCGACCTGAACGCCTACCTGGCCTCGACCGACCCCAAGCAGGTCAAGACCCGCACCCTGGCCGACCTGATCGCCTTCAACAAGGCCTCGCCCCAGGAACTGGCATGGTTCGGCCAGGACAGCTTCGAGAAGGCGGAAGCGACCAAGGGCTATGATGACCCAGCCTATATCAAGGCCGCCGCCGACGCCAAGCGCCTGGCCGGTCCCGAAGGCATCGACAAGATCCTCAAGGACGCCGGCGCGGTCGCCATCGTCGCCCCGACCACCGGCCCGGCCTGGACCATCGACCCGCTGAACGGCGACCATTACGGCGGTTCGGCGACCACCCTGCCCGCCGTGGCCGGCTATCCGCACCTGACCGTACCGATGGGCGCGGTCCACGGCCTGCCGGTCGGGCTGAGCTTCATCGGCCCGGCCTGGAGCGAGGCGCGGCTGCTGAGCCTGGGCTACGCCTACGAACAGGCGACGATGCGGCGATTCGAACCGAAGTTCCTGCCGACCGTGGCGCCCTAAGCCTGCAAGCCCAGGAACGACAGCCGGTCGCGTTCCTCGCGGCTGCCGGCCACGAAATAGCGGGCTGACCAGGCGTCGGTGTCGGCCAGGGCGAAGACCTGGTCCAGGGCCACGCCCTTGGCGTCGGCCTCCTTGGTCTTGGCCGCCTCCTTGGAGCGGAACCAGTAGTGCTCGAACATCCGCATGAAGTCGGCGGCGTAGATGTCGGCCACCGCGGTGTCGCCGCGGAAGACCAGGACGTTGGAGTCGTTGGTGTTGGTCGAGTTGCTGGAGAAGTTGGCCGAGCCGGTGACCAGCACCGGGTCGGCTCCGAACGGATCGGCCAGGATGATCTTGGAATGGATGTGGATGCCGGCGTGGTGGAACGACTCGTCGGCCAGGCCGCGGTCGCGGGCCAGCTTGCGCTCCTGGAAGGCGTTGAGCTTGCTGTTCTTGAACACGACCGCCACGGCTGCGGCGTTGCCGGGGTCGGCGTTGATGACGTCGATCTCGCCGCCGAAGCTGCCGGCCTTGTCGGCCAGCAGGAAGCGCATGGCGTCATTGGTGGGGCTGACCAGCACGTCGCGGATGCGCTTGTGCAGCGAGAATGGCGCGCTGACCATCAGCACCTTGGCCGAGGCGCAGATGTCGGCATAGAGCTCCAGCATGTCGTCGCCCGCCTGCGGCGAGAACAGCGGCGTGATCCCGTGCTGCAGCGAGGCCCGCTGCGGCGGTTGCGGCACGGGGGTGATCTGGGCGTTGCGGGCCCGACTGGTCGCGGCGTCGGGATCGGTCTTGAGCAGCTGGAAGCCGGCCTCGTAGCGCAGGGCGACCTGCGGATCGAACACCGCGTGGCCGACATTGAGCTGGCCGTAGACCCCGCCGTCCGTCCAGTTGGTCCCCCCGGTCCACACCGCCACCGGCTCAAGGCCGGCGGCGGTCTTGCGCAGCAGCACCAGGTACTTGTTGTGCATGATCGCGCCGTCGGGCTTGCCGGCCCGCGGGCTGGCGAAGTCGACGCCGTTGTCGGCGATGGCCTTCTCGTTGTCGGCCCGCGTATTGCCCAGGGGGCGGGCGTGATAGACGATCTCGACCTCCGCCCCGCGCGCCTGGGCCTGGACCAGGGCCCGGATCGGCGTCTTCTTCTCGAACTCGTAGACGCAGCCGTGCAGGGCGAAGCCGGGGCCGTCGGCCCGGGCGATGAAGGCGACCAGCGCCTCCTCCAGGCCACGCGACAGCCAGGTCAGGGCCTCGGGGATGGCTTCGGGATCGTTGTCGCCGAACTTGCGGACATAGGCCTGGCTGGCCGCCGCGCCGCGGTTGAAGAACACCTGGGTGTCGGGGCGGCGGTTGTCCTCGGTGCGGATCTCCAGGGTCACCCCGCCGCCGATCAGGTCGAAGGCTCCCGGCCGCTCGGCGTCCTTGCCGGTCGCCAGCACCTGCGCCGGCGTTCCGTAGCGGGCGACCACCCGATAGCGGTACAGCCGGCCCGGCTCGGTGGTGTAGTCGCCCCAGCGGAACTTCTGCAGCGGGGCCCGGGCGGTGGTCACCCATTGGGCGTCGGGATCCGTCTTGAAGCGCAGGGAATTAGGCAGCCAGCGGCGGTCGCCGGTCTCGACATCGGTGCGCTCGATCGAGAAGCCCAGGCAGTCCTGCCGCCGGCCCTCGGCCAGGTCGAAGGCCAGCAGCGTCGCGTGCGTCCCGGCGATCACCCGCACCGTCAGACCGTCCTTCGAAGCTCTCGCCCGCATGACCTTGCCCCCGCTCGCCCCTGTGAAGCGCGAGCATGCGCCTTTCGCAGCTTGGAGACGAGTCACGGTTCGATGAACCTTGTTTGACAAGATCTGGGTCGCCGGCGCGCCCTGGGATTGACCTGCCGTCAAGGTTTTCAGGGTCTTATGGCGGCTTCGAGAACCATGAGAGCGCATGCGTGGCCAAGACCGTCTTCCAGCGGAACCAGAAGGTTTGGGTCGAGAGCGTCGGCGCCTGGGCGACGATCGAGCGCATCGTGCCGATCTGGGCCAAAGGCTTCGACGAGCCGGTGCGGGTCACTTACGACGTGGGCCTCGGCCGCGAGTTCCTGGCCCATGAGCTGAAGGCCGAGGACCGCATCGCCGACGACGGCGGCGTCGCGGTCGCCCACTGGCGCATCCTGCGGGCCCGCAACAAGTGGCAGCAGGAAAGCGACTGCCTGCACCATCCCTATCCGGGCACCTATCCGGTGGTGGTCACCGATCCCAACGACTGGGGCGGCTGGCGCACGCCGGGGGCCGAATACGACCGCGACCCGCGCAAGATCGAGTTCCAGGCCCGGCTGATCGCCGCCGCCCCGCAGCTGCACGCCTTGGCCCGGCAGCTGGTCGAGCTGGCCGCCGACAGTCCCGACGACGCCCCGCCGGCCGTGGTCGCCCTGGCCCAGCGCGCCGCCGCCATCGAGCGGGCCCTGCACGAGGTCCCCGCCGCCGAACAGGGCGTCAGCATCGTCGAGGCGGGCTAGAGCCCGAGGATCCTGGACTGATGCGCCCATCCCCTGATCCGTTTTCCCGGCGAAGGCCGGGATCCAGATCATAGAGCGGGGTGTTTCGGATCGTCGTCCAATGCGACGGCTGAATCTGGGCCCCGGCCTTCGCCGGGGAGACGGAGGAAAATAGCGATTCAGCTGCTCTAGGCGCTGTTGACAGTTAGGCGTTTGGCGGCGGTGGGCCGCCCTCGTCCTTCGACAGGCTCAGGATGAGGGCTACTTCATAGGGCGGTTCAGTAGCCTCATCCTGAGCCTGTCGAAGGACGAGGAATTCGGCCCAAGATCGTCAACTGTCCGCAGATCCTAGCCGCCGTTCAGGCGCTCGCCGACGCGGTCCCGTACGGCCGCCAGCACCTCGGGCGTGACCTTGCCCAGCGCCTCGGCGTCGCGCAGGTCGATGGTGGCGATCTTGGCGGTGCGCACCACCGAGGCGGCGGGCAGGCCGCAGGCGAGGTGATCGTCGACCACGACGTCGCCGGGCCAGACGCGGTTTTCCGCGCTGGTGACCATCAGCACCCACAGCAACCCATGGTCCCGCGCCAGGGCGTCGGCGGCCACGACCAGGGCCGGCCGTCGCTGGCGCGTGGAACGGTCGGTGTAGGGGAATGGGACCTTGATCAGGTCGCCGGCTTCAAAGCTCGCCATAGGCGCGCCGGTCGGCCTCGGAATTCCATTCCTCGAAGGTCGCGAAGGGATCGTCGATCGCCAAGCCCGGCGACGAGACCCGAACCTTGGTCAGCACCACCCGCGCGCCGTCGATCTCGTAGAGCACCTCGTCGCCGGCGCGCAGGCCCAGGGCGGCGCGCACGGGCTGCGGGATCGTGGTCTGGGCCTTGGTGGTCAGTCGGCTGGTGATCATGGGGTCAAGGTAAGGAAAATCCTTGCTGGCTTCAAGCCGCGTCCGCCCGCGCCCGGAAGTTCCCCTTCCGCCACGCCCAGGCCAGCACCACGATCGCCGTCGCCGTACCGACCGCCATGGCCGGGACCGAGGCCTCGGGGCCGAAGGCGCCGCCGCTCAGCCAGTCGGGGGCGCCGGGCCTGGGGACGCTGAGATAGAAACTGTCCCGGACCGGAAAGCCCGAGACCCGCGCGCCCCAGACCCAGCCCTGGGTGAAGTTCCAGGCCGCATGGACGCCCACCGACATCCAGATCCGGCCGGTCAGCAGGTAGAAGGCCGCCAGCATCAGCCCGGCCTCGACGGCGATGGCGACGGCCGCGACCGGGGTGGCGTGCGGATTGGTCAGGTGCAGGGCCCCGAACAGCGCCGCCGATAGAGCCAGGGCCGGCCAGGCGCCGAAGGCCCGCATCAGCAGCCGCAGGACGATGGCCCGCACCACCAGCTCCTCCATCAAGCCCGAGGAGACGCCGACCGTGATCATGCCCCAGGGCGAGGCGGCGCGCGGGCCGCTGACCTGGTAGAGGCCGAGAACCACCAGAAGCCCGACCACGACGCTCAGCATCACCGCCCCGATCGCCAGGCCGCCCAGCAGTTCGGCCGCCGCGGGGCGCAGGGCCAGTTCCGACGGCCACCGCCCCTCGGCCAGCCGCGTCAGGCCGGCATAGAGGCCGTAGGCGGCCGTGCAGAGCGCCAGGGTGACGACGGCCTGCGCCGGTCCCTCGCCCCTGAACAGCATCCCCGGCCAGAGCTGCACGACGGCGATCGCCAGGCCGAACACCAGGAACAACGCCACCGCCCAGCCCAGGGCGCGCAGCCACCGCAGCGGTCCTGGATGCAGGAACCGCCGCGAACCGACATCAAGGCCGACGGCCGGCGACGAAACACGCGTAAGCGACATCACTCAGGTCCCATGAAACTGAAGGCGACCTTTGGCGGGATCAGGCCGGGGTTCAAGTGACGAACTGTTCAGACAGACGTCGCGCCAGGCGGCCAGTCCCGGCCCGAACCTGGACGCCGCAGACGGCCGTGGGCGGCGAAGGCCACCGCCGGCCGCACGACGCCCAGGTCGATCTCGCCGCCGCTCGGGGCCAGGCGCCAGCAGCGCCGCCCCACCCAGATCCGCACCTCCAGCCCGTCGGCTGCCCCAGCCGCGGCCCAGCCCCGCAGGGTGGCCTCGAACGGGGGCCTGCGCCAGGCGGCGGGCTGGGTCGGATCGAGCTCGACATTGATCACCCGGCCGCCGTCGCTGGCGTGCAGCACGAAGCCGCTGCGATCGGGACGCCAGGTCTCGTCCAGGCGCGCGTCCAGCAGCCAGTCGCAGGCGAAGTCGGCGCAGCCGCGGGGCCGGGCCTCGTAGACCCCGCAGCCCCTGTCGCGCTTGAAATAGCGGCACCAGACGTGCGGCGCCTTCTCCAGTTCGCGCACGCCGATCAGCTTGCAGCACTGGCCGCACGCGCCGCATTCCCGTCCGGCCATGAACCGTCCCCAGATCGATGGCGGCAGTCGCAGACAAAACGCCGATCGGGTCAAGTGCGCCCTCGCCCTGCCGCGCCGCCTTGCCTACATTGCCCGGATGCGCACAGACACGCCCCAGCCGGTCCGGCTTTCGGACTACCGCCCGTTCCCGTTCCAGATCGAGACCACCGCCCTGGCGTTCCAGCTGGAGCCCGCGGCGACGCGGGTCCGGGCGACCCTGGCCATCCGGCGCAGCGGCGCGGCCGCCGAGCCGCTGTTCCTGCACGGCGAGCGGCTGAAGCTGATCTCGGCGGCGATCGACGGCGAGGTCCTCGGCGCCAACCAGTACAGCCTGGACGGCGAAGGCCTGACGATCCACCAGGTTCCCGACGCCTTCACCCTGACCACCGAGGTCGAGATCGACCCGTCGGCCAACAAGGCGCTGATGGGCCTGTACATTTCCGGCGGCCGGTTCTGCACCCAGTGCGAGGCCGAGGGCTTCCGCACCATCACCTTCTTCCCCGACCGCCCCGACGTGCTGAGCCGCTACACGGTGCGGATCGAGGCCGACCAGCGGTTCGCCCACCTGCTCAGCAACGGCAACCTGGTAGAGTCCGGCGAACTCGACGACGGCCGTCACTTCGCGGTGTGGAACGACCCCTTCCCCAAGCCCGCCTATCTGTTCGCCCTGGTCGCCGGCGAGCTGGACGTACTGGAGGACCGCTTCACGACGATGAGCGGCCGCGAGGTGGCGCTGAAGGTGTTCGTCGATCCCGGCCAAGCCCCGCGCGCCGCCTACGCCCTGGACAGCCTCAAGCGGGCGATGAAGTGGGACGAGGAGGCGTTCGGCCGCGAATACGACCTGGACCTGTTCATGATCGTCGCCGTGCGCGACTTCAACTTCGGGGCCATGGAGAACAAGGGGCTGAACATCTTCAACAGCTCCCTGCTGCTGGCCGCGCCCGAAACCGCCACCGACCAGGACTACGAGCGCATCGAGAGCGTCGTCGCCCACGAATATTTCCACAACTGGACCGGCAACCGCATCACCTGCCGCGACTGGTTCCAGCTGTGCCTGAAGGAAGGCCTGACGGTGTTCCGCGACCAGAGCTTTTCCGCAGACATGCGCGGCGAGGCGGTGCAGCGGATCAAGGACGTCAAGGCCCTGCGCGCCCGCCAGTTCGCCGAGGACGCCGGCCCCCTGGCCCACCCGGTGCGGCCGTCGAGCTATCTGAAGATCGACAACTTCTACACCGCGACGATCTACGAGAAGGGCGCCGAGCTGATCCGGATGCTCAAGACCCTCCTGGGCGCCGAGATCTTCCGCCAGAGCCTGGACCTCTATTTCGCGCGCCACGACGGCGAGGCGACCACGGTCGAGGCCTTCATCGCCTGTTTCGCCGACGCCTCGGGCCGCGACATGGGCGATTTCTTCACCTGGTACGAACAGGCCGGCACGCCGACGGTGTCGCTGGCCCACGCCTATGACGAGGCCGCCCAGGCGCTGGAGATCACCCTGGCCCAGTCGACCGCCCCGACCCCCGGCCAGTCCAACAAGCAGGCCCTGCCGATCCCGGTGACCATCGGCCTGCTCGACGTCGAGGGCCAGGCCCTGCGCGACAGTGAGGTCGTGCTGCTGGACGGCCCGAGCAAGACCGTGCGCTGGGACGGCGTGGCCAAGACGCCGGTGATCTCGGCCCTGCGCGGCTTCTCGGCCCCGGTCAATCTGAGCACCGACGCCCGGCCGGCCGACCGCTACATCCAGTTCGCCGCCGACGCCGACCTGTTCAACCGCTGGGAAGCCGGCCAGACCCTGGCCCGGGCCCTGATCCTCGGCCGCACCGCCGGCGTTCCCGACGAGGTCGGCGAGGAGCGCTACGCCGACGCCCTGGGTCGGGCCCTGGTCGACGACGCCTCCGACCCCGCGTTCAAGGCCCTGCTGCTGCCCCTGCCCAGCGAGGGCGACCTCAGCCTGGCCGTCGATCCGGTCGATCCGGCCGCGATCCACGCGGCCCGCGACCACCTGAAAGCCCGGATCGCCGTCCACCTGGGCGACCTGCTGCGCCGCCTGCACGGCGACCTGCAGGGCGACGGCGAATTCTCGCCCGACGCCCGGGCGGCCGGCAGGCGGGCCCTGCGCAACGGCTGCTGCGACCTGCTGGCGGCCGACCCTCACGCCGTAAACGTCGACCGCGTCGTCGGCCACTTCCAGAGCGCGGCCAACATGACCGACGCCATGGGCGGGCTGTCGGCCCTGGTGCAGATCGGCGGCCCGCCGGCCGAAGAGGCCCTGGCCGCCTTCCACGCCCGCTGGCGCGAGGAGCCGCTGGTGCTGGACAAGTGGTTCGCGGTCCAGGCCCGCGACCCGGGCGAAGGGGCGATCGGCCGTATCCTGGCCCTGACCGCCCATCCCGATTTCGACGCCGGCAATCCCAACCGCCTGCGGGCCCTGGTCCAGGGCTTTTCCAGCGGCAATCCGGCCCAGTTCCACGACGAGAGCGGGGCCGGCTACCGTTTCCTGGCCGACCAGATCCTGGCCGTCGACGGCTTCAACCCGATGACCGCGGCCCGGCTGGTCGAGCCGCTGGGGGGCTGGCGGCGCTATATCCCGGCGCTTGGCGAGCGGATGCGCGAGCAGCTGCAGCGCATCGCCGGTCACGCCGGCCTGTCGAAGAACGTGCTGGAGCTGGTGTCGCGGGCCCTGGACTGATCGCCGTACAGCCGCGCTTGGACGCCAGTTTGCGGCGATTCGTCGGCGCCTGGGTTGCGACTAAAGGGCCCATCTGGGATGAAAGTCTTCGTTCTGCGGTGACGCGCCGGCGCCGCCTGCGGTAGATTCACCATGTCGGCGAAGTGACTCGCCAGGAATCTCGGGAGCATCTGGCGTTGGAGCGTGGCGGGGCGAGGACCGGGAGGCTGGCTGACGCTGGCCTTTCGGCGGCGGGCGCAGCCCGCGCGCGCGCCGCGCGGTCGCCTTCCCAGGCCTATGTGCGCGTGGCCATCCTGGCCGCCCTGCTGCTGCTGGCCGTCTACACCGCCTTCGCCGTCAACCGCCTCAAGCACGAGGCCGACGCCCCGCCCGGCGGCGCGCCGCTGAGCGCCCAGGCGCGGATCATGGCCGGGGGGGTCGAGACCAACCTGGCCGCCCAGCGGGCCGGGCTGTCGGCCGCCGCCGACCTGCTGCAGCGCGATCCCGGCGCCCCGATCGACGCCGCCGAGACCGCCCTGCGCGCCGCCGGCGGCGAGGCCATGGCCGTCGCCGTGGTCGGCCCGTCCGACGTCCTGGCCGTGGCCGGCCGCGACACCGCCGCCGACTGGAAGGCCGCCGCCCGCGCCGCCGCCGCCTCGGGCCGAAGCGTCTGGATCGGCGCAGTCGGCGAGACCGGCCGGCTCTATGTCGCCATGGCCGCTCCGGCCGGCGGGACCCGCGACTTCGTCATCGCCGCCAGCGATCCCTCCCGCCTGGTCGCCGAACCCGCCAAGGGCGCGGCCGGAGCCCTGATGCTGGCCGACGGCCAGATGCTGGCTTCGGCCGGCCATCCTATCCAGGGCGCGACCAGCCTGCGCGAGGCCTTCTCCCTGTCGGTCGGCGACGTCGGCGACGGGGCGACCGCCCTGCGCGGCCAGGCCGCCGACGGCCGCATCCTCGACGTCGCCCTCCAGCCGGTCGCCCAGGGCGCCCTGCTGACCGCCGCCGCCGCGCCGTCTCACACCGTGGCCAACATCGATCGCCAGGTGATGGAGGGGGCCTTCTCGCTGCTGGCCCCGCTGGCCGTCGGCATGGCCCTGGCCCTGATGCTGCTGCTGCAGAGCCGCGGCGTCGAGACCGCCCAGCGCGAATTCGTCGACAGCGAGCAGCGCTTCCGCCTGGCCGTCGAGGCCGCCCGCTGCGGCATCTGGGAATGGGAGCTGGGCGTCGACCAGGTGTTCATGTCCGACGTCACCGGGGCGATGTTCGGGTGGGGCGGCGGCGGCGTGGTCGGCGGCCAGGAGCTGCTGGAGCGGGTCTCGGTCGACCATCGCGACAAGGTCCGCCAGGCCCTGGCCAACGCCGCCATGTACGGGGCCTTCGACGTCTCGTTCCGGGTGCCGGGGCGCGACGGCGGCCGCTCGATCTGGATCGACGCCCGCGGCCAGGGCTTCGGCAAGCCGGGCGAGGACGGCTATTCCCGGATCATCGGCGTGGCCCTGGACGTCACCGAGGAGCGCCTGGCCCAGGCCCGCGCCCAGGCCGCCGAGAACCGCCTGCGCGACGCCATCGAGAGCGTGTCCGAGGCCTTCGTGCTGTGGGACCGCCAGGGCCGGCTGCTGATGTGCAACCGCAACTACCGCAACGTCTTCAATCTCGAGCCCAAGCTGCTCAAGCCCGGCGCCCCGCGGGCCGAGGTCAACCGCTTCGCGGCCCTGGCGATCAAGCACGACCAGCCGGCCCCCGACGGCGCCAAGGGCGTGCGCGAGGCCGAGCTGAACGACGGCCGCTGGATCCAGATCAGCGAGCGCCGCACCGCCGAGGGCGGGCTGGTGATGACCGCCGCCGACATCACCGCCATCAAGAACCAGGAAGAGGCCCGCCGCCTCAACGAGGAACAGCTGCAGCACGCCGTCGCCGGCCTGGAGCGCAGCCAGGAACAGCTGGCCGAGCTGGCCCGCAAGTACGAGATGGAGAAGGTCAAGGCCGAGGGCGCCAACAAGGCCAAGAGCGAGTTCCTGGCCAACATGTCGCACGAGCTGCGCACGCCGCTGAACGCCATCAACGGCTTCTCCGAGATCATGATGAACGAGATGTTCGGCCCGCTCGGCGACCAGCGCTACAAGGGCTATTGCCTGGACATCCACAACTCTGGTCAGCACTTGCTGGCTTTGATCAACGACATCCTCGACATGTCGAAGATCGAGGCCGGCAAGATGAACCTGAAGTTCGAGCCGCTGAACCTGCAGGACGTCACCGAGGACGCCGTGCGCCTGGTGCGCAACCGGGCCGAGGCCGCCGGCCTGAAGCTGGAGATCGATTTCCCGGTCCTGCCGGAGGTCGAGGCCGACTATCGCGCCGTCAAGCAGGTGCTGCTGAACCTGCTGTCCAACGCCATCAAGTTCACCCCCCGGGCCGGCCGCGTCACCGTGCGGGCCGAGACCCGCCGCGACCCGCTGGGCGAACGGGTGCGGGTCTCGGTCACCGACACCGGCATCGGCATCGCCGCCGAGGACCTGGCCCGCCTGGCCCGGCCGTTCGAACAGGTCGAGAGCCAGCACGCCAAGACCACCCAGGGCACGGGCCTGGGCCTGGCCCTGACCAAGTCGCTGGTCGAGATGCACGACGGCGCCCTGGAGATGTCCAGCACCCCCGGCGACGGCACCACCGTCAGCTTCATCCTCCCCGTCCGCCAGAGTCTGCCGGCCCTGCGCGACTTCGCGGCGGCGTAGGGGCGGGGTGAAGCGGCAGCTTGACGCGGCACGATTAGGGTCTGACGCTCTTGCCATGCGCACGACCTTGACCCTTGACGACGATGTCTTGGCAGCCGCCAAGGCCATCGCCGCCGAGCGCGGCGTCACGATCGGTCGCGCGCTTTCAGATCTGGTGCGCCAGGCCCTTGAGGCCTCGCCGCCGTCCGTCGCCACACGGAATGGCGTGCCTCGACTTCCACGCCGATCGGACACCCGCCCGGTCACGCTCGCCATGGTCAACAGGCTGCGCGACGAATTTCCGTGAGTTGAACAAAGAGCTGTGCTTTCCTTCCTCCGTCTCCCCGGCGAAGGCCGGGGTCCAGATTCATTCTGAGCGACTCGTGGGTTTCACCTGGACCCCGGCCTACGCCGGGGAGACGGGGTTTGGGATATGGCGAGGGACCCCGTTTAAACCCGCCGCCACGCCAGCATGTGCGGATAGGCCGGGGGGCCGTCCGGCGGAGCGCG
This sequence comes from Caulobacter sp. LARHSG274, assembly GCF_052871235.1. NCBI lineage: Bacteria > Pseudomonadati > Pseudomonadota > Alphaproteobacteria > Caulobacterales > Caulobacteraceae > Caulobacter > Caulobacter sp. LARHSG274. The sequence continues at coordinate 166,543 of NZ_JBIXJO010000005.1, forward strand.
GCCGGGTTCGTGGGTCAGGCCGCGCCAGGCCAGGATCGGCGCGCCAACATAGCCGCCTTGGGTGAAGTTCTCGATCAGGGCCCGCGCCTCGCCCTTGTAGCCGCCGGCGTGGAACAGCACGGCCGCATCCAGGTCCATGGCCAGAGCGGCGGCGAACGACCAGGCGATCGCGCCCATCTCCTCGCCGGGATCGTCGGAGACCCCGTCCGCGCCGGGCTCGCCGAGGGCCAGGTGACCCGCCTCGTGCAGCAGGTCGCCCGGCCAGGCCAGGCGCGCCGCGTCGACCTGCAGCACACCGCCCGCCACCGTCACCCCGGGCAGAAGGGTCGCCTGATCCAGGACGGCCGGCTCGACCGTGAAGCCGACGCCGCGCAGGAAGGCCACGATGCGGGCGACCAGGGGGTCGCTGAAGTCCTCGGCGCCGACCATCCCGTCCCTCCGTAGGCCCGCGTTTCGCCCGACCGGATCAAAGCCGCTGCGGCCTTGTCCGTAAAGGCCGCCGAGGCGTCACAAACCCTTCGCGGAACCCTCGCCGAAGCGTCGCAGGCTTGCCCTACGACGCCGAAACCGAGAGCCCGCTTGGGCTGCGCCCAGGGGAAATCGCATGTCCATCAAATCTCATCGCCAGGCGCTTCTGGCGGCCTGCGCGTTCGCCGCCTTGACGATCGCCGCGCCGGCCTTCGCGACGCCCGCCGAACCCGCCCCCGGCGTCGACGCCGCCGCCGCGCCGGCCGACGGCGACAGCATGGCCGTCGAAGGCCTGGTGGTCACCATGACCAAGACCACGCGTTCGGCCGTGACGCTGGGCGCGACGGAAATGCAGAAGCTGCTGCCGGGGATCAATCCGCTGGGCGCCATCCAGACCCTGCCGGGCGTTTCCTACCAGACCGCCGATCCCTGGGGGAACAACGAGCAGAACACCTCGCTGTTCGTGCACGGCTTCAGCATTCAGCAGCTGGGCTTCACCCTCGACGGCGTGCCGCTCGGCGACCAGCAATATGGCAACTACAATGGCCTGTCGCCGCAGCGCGCGGTGATCAGCGAGAACGTCGCCCGCGTCACCCTGTCGTCGGGCGCCGGCGACCTGGGCGTGGCCTCGACCAGCAATCTGGGCGGCGCGATCGAGACCTTCACCCGCGACCCGTCGGCCGAGCGCGGCGGTCAGGTCCAGCAGACCCTGGGCAGCCATGCGGCCACCCGCAGCTATCTGCGGCTGGAGACCGGCGACCTGGGCGGCGGCAATTCGGCCTATGTCTCGTTCCTGCATCAAGACCAGCGCGCCTGGGACTTCAAGGCCCACCAGCGCGGCAACCAGTTCAACGGCAAGTTCATCCACGACGGCGAACGCGGCAAGCTGACGGCCTTTGTCGACTATTCCAAGAAGGTCGAGCCCAACGAGGACTCGATCGTCCATCCGAACACCGGGACCAACGTCCACCTGGCGACCGACCAGAGCGAGCCCTACACCCGCCCGTTCCTCTATCCCGACTACGACGCGGCCCTGGCCTATCTGTCGACGGGGGGCGCGCCGCCGGTCGCCGACGGCAACAACTTCCGCAACTATCACAGCGCCGCCCAGCGCATGGACGCCCTGGCCTACGTCAAGTACGACTACAAGGTCACCGACAGCGTCACCTGGTCCAACCAGGTCTATTTCCACCATGACGAGGGCCGCGGCGTCGTCGCCGGCCCGATCAATCAGGCCGGCCTGCCCGCCCTGTTCGCGGTCTATTATCCGAACCAGGACCTGAAGACGGTGTTCGGCGGCACCGGCTACGCCGTGCGCACCACCGAATACCTGATCAATCGCGGCGGGGTGATCTCCAACGGCAATTGGACGATTGGCGATCACCAGGTCGAGGCCGGCGTCTGGTACGAGCACAACAAGTCGTCGACCCAGCGCGCCTGGTACCCCTTCGCCGCCTCGTCGACCGACCTGACGCCCTACAACGTGCCGACCAACAAGAACTTCACGCAGTACGCCAGCCAGATCAACAATGACGTCGTGCAGCTGCACCTGCAGGACCAGTGGCGGATCCGCCCCGACCTGCTGTTGCAAGCCGGCGTCAAGTCCAGCCTGCAATACGCCAAGGGCGCGGTGCCGATCCAGCAGAAGAACCTGGCGACCAACACCAATCCGACCCTGCTGCCGACCGGCGAGATCGACACCAAGAAGTGGTTCCTGCCGCAGCTGGGGGCGATCTGGGACGCCACCGACAATGAGCAGGTGTTCATCAACGTCCAGAAGAACCTGCGCCAGTTCGTGACCTACGGCGCCGGCGGCCTGTCGCCCTGGAGCCTGGGCAGCCAGGCGGCCTTCGACCTGTTCAAGAAGACCGCCGAACCGGAGAGCGCATGGACCTACGAACTGGGTCTGCGCACCCATCACGAGCTGGCCGCCGGCCCGATCACCGGCTTCCAGGTCCAGGCCAGCGTCTACCACGTCGACTTCTCCAACCGCCTGCTGCAGACCAGCTCGACGCCGGTGATCTCGTCGCTGGTGGCTGGGGCGGCGATCCTGTCCAATGTCGGCAGCGTCAAGACCGACGGCGTCGACGTCGCCGCCACCTTCAACCTCGGCCCGCACGTCTCGTTCTATGACGCGGTGTCGTACAACCGCTCGAAATACCAGGACGACTACGCCACGCGCAGCTATGTCGACACGACCGGCAAGACGATCACCAACCCCGATCCCACCAAGCCGGTCATGGTGCCGACCGCCGGCAAGTCCGTGCCCAACTCGCCCGCCTGGCTGAACAAGTTCGTGGCCAGCGCCAACTTCGGGCCGTTCGACGCCCAGCTGGTCGGCGACTACGTCGGCAAGCGCTACGCCACCTACACCAACGACCTCCAGGTCGGCAGCTACTTCCTGCTGGGCCTGCAGGCCTCCTACAGCCTGCCGGTCTCGGCGGACTTCGTGCTGAAGACCCCCAAGATCAGCCTCAATGTCACCAATCTGGCGAACAAGAAGGGCGACCTCGAGCTCGTGGTCGGCCAGCCGACCAACACCTACAACACCTACTCCATCCCGCCCCGGCAGTACTTCGTCACCCTGTCGGCGGGCTTCTAGGGCAGAGCGGCTCGCCGCCGATCCTCCCCTCAGGTCGGCGAGCCATGCTCGCGTCGAACGCCCCGGACCCGCGTCCGGGGCGTTTTTCGTCGGGCGCATCGGAATACTTAGCCAAAAGCCAAACTATCCATTGACGATCGCCCGCTCGCCGCGATACTTAGGCGCATGACTAACCAACAACCCTCGCTCGACCTGATGTTCCAGGCCCTGGCCGATCCTACCCGGCGGGCCATGATCGAACGACTGTGCGCGGGTCCGGCCTCGGTCAGCCAGCTGGCCCAGCCCCTGGCCATGTCGCTGCCGTCGGTGATGCAGCATCTGCAGCTGCTCGAGGGCAGCGGCCTGATCCGTTCGGAGAAGGTCGGGCGGGTGCGGACCTGCCGGCTGAAGCCGGAGGCCCTGAGCGCCGCCGAAACCTGGATCAACCAGCGCCGCGCCCTGGTCTCGCGCCAGCTCGACCGCCTGGGGGAGTATCTGCGCGACACGACCGGCGACGAAGACTGACCCCCTTCCCTCTCCGCAAAGGAAAACGACCATGACCGAACGTTCCGTCGTCCACGCCACCTTCGTCATCGACAAGGTCTATGACGCCAGCCCGGCCCGGGTGTTCAAGGCCTTCTCCGACTCCAAGGCCCGCGACCGCTGGTTTGTGAAGTCCGAGGGCTGGCCGGTGGCCGAATATGAATACGACTTCCGGGTCGGCGGCCAGGAGCACGGCCGGTTCAGCCCCGACGGCAAGATGGTCATCCTCAATGAGACTACCTATTGGGACATCGTCCCCGACCAGCGGATCATCATGGCCTACGCCATGGATATCGACGGCAACCGCATCTCGGTGTCGGTGGCCACCATCGAGATCAGACCCCAGGGCCAGGGCGCGCGGCTGACCTATACCGAGCAGGGCGCCTTCCTCGACGGCTACGACATCCCCGCCCAGCGCGAGGCCGGCTGCCGCGACCTCTATGACAAGCTGGGCGAGGAACTGGCCCGCCAGGGCGCCGACGCCTGAACCTCTTTTGATATGCCGCCGGCGTTTCGAGTCTGCGCCACGACAAATTGCCGGCGGATCCTCTTGAACTTGCCCGGTCGCGACCAAAAATTTCCCCGAGCGGCGGATCCGGCCGCGTTTGCGACGGCGTGGACGCCAGAAAAGCGAGACCTGCGAACGAAAGAGGCGCGTCATGACCCATTTGATCTCGGTGGAGCCCTTTGGCGACGGCTGGACCGTGCGCTCGGACCAGCTCGACAACGACATGGTGTTTCAGCGCGGCGCGGCGGCCGAGGCGGCGGCCAAGATCCTCGGCGACGGCCTGGCCCGTCTGGGCCAGCCGGCCAAGATCGTCATCCGCCTGCGCGACGGGACGGTCGCCGGACAGTTCGTCTGCGCCCCCGTAGCCAGGAACCAGGCCCCTCCGCGATCCGCCAGCCGCACGCCCTGGAACTTCCGCCAGGCCGGCGCGGAACCCGCCCGCCAGAGCCAATTGGCGGCCGTGGCGCCGGCCAGTCCGCCCCGCGCCTGATCCCACCGATCCCCGGCGCTGGCGCTTGGAACCACCGGCGCCGGCGATCGGTTCAAACGGCTAGACATGGAGAACGCCAATGTCCAAAGCCCCGCCCATTCCCCGCGAGCAACGCGCCTTCAAGGGCGAGAAGCCGCAGATCGAAGGCGCCCGCGGCGGCGCTCGCGCCGACCTGCAGTCCGGTGAGCCCGGCGACGCCGATGTCAACCTCGCCGAGCAGGGCCGCCACGGCAATCTTCGCCAGAACACCACCCACTCCGGCAACGTCCAGGATCGCTGACCATGCCCGACAAGAACCCCGCCGCCGACCGCTGGGGCGGTCCCGGCGCCAGCCACGAAAACGCCAAGCAGCCCCGCCCCGACCCCAAGGTGAAGGATCCCGACGACCCCGATCGCTACAGCCGCCACAGCAAGCGGTCGGGCGGCGGCGGCGAGGCCGACGTCCACCACGCCCACGATCCCAGCCGCAAGCAGGCCTTCCAGGCCAACGACGCCCAGAAGCGCAAGCACTGACCCGATGAGCGCGCGGGAAGGGGGCCCGCCCGCCGGCCACTGTTGAAGCGGACCCGCGACATGAGTTCACCCGACGGCGCCTCCTTCGGCTACGGCTCGCCCCGAGCCGAGGTCACCTCCCGCCGCGCGACGCCGCTCAGATCCATCGACTGGACCCGTCTGGCCCTGACCCGGCTGCTGCGCAGGGTCGTGCGGACCGGACGGCTGGTCGTCCACCTGGCCGACGCCGAGCCGATCGTGGTCGGCGACGGATCGAACGCCGAGGCGGTGACGATCCGCCTGCGCGACGCCCGCACGGCCTGGCGGCTGGTGCTCAGCCCCGAACTGGCCCTGGGCGAGACCTATATGGACGGCGACCTGGTGGTCGAGGGCGGCGAGATCGGCGACCTGCTCGACCTGCTGGCCCGCAACGTGTCGACCGACCCCCGCCGCCGCGCCTCCCCGGCCGCCCGGCTCTGGGAGCGGCTCGCCCAGGCAAACGGCCGGCTGGCGGCCCGCCGCAACGTCGCCCACCACTATGACCTGTCGCTGGAGCTCTATCGCCGCTTCCTCGACGAGGACCTGCAATATTCCTGCGCCTATTTCGCGCGGCCGGACATGACGCTGGACGAGGCCCAGGCCGCCAAGAAGCGGCACATCGCCGCCAAGCTGCGGCTGGCGCCCGGCCAGCGCGTGCTGGACATCGGCTGCGGCTGGGGTGGTCTGGCCCTGTCGCTGGCCGAGGAGGCCGGAGCCAGGGTCACCGGCGTCACCCTGTCGCGAGAACAACTGGCCACCGCCCGGTCCCGAGCCCAGGCGCGCGGCCTGGACGATCAGGTCGAGTTCCGCCTCGAGGACTATCGCGACGTCCAGGGAACCTTCGACCGCATCGTCTCGGTGGGCATGTTCGAGCATGTCGGCGCGCCGAACTACCAGGCCTATTTCGACGGCGTCGCCCGGCTGCTGGCCGACGACGGGGTGGCGCTGATCCACTCGATCGGCGTGGCCAACCGGGTCGGGACCACTCAGCCCTGGATCGCCAAGTACATCTTCCCCGGCGGCCACATCCCGGCCCTGTCGGAGGTGCTGCCGGCCATCGAGCGGGCCGGCCTGTGGGTCACCGACATCGAGATCCTGCGCCTGCACTACGCCGAGACCCTGAAGGCCTGGCGCGCCCGCTTCGCCGCCCATCGCGACGAGATCGCCGCCCTCTATGACGAGCGGTTCTGCCGGATGTGGGAGTTCTATCTCAATCTCAGCGAGGTCGGCTTCCGCCGCCGCGGCTGCATGGTGTTTCAGATCCAGCTGGCCAAGCGGGTCGACGCCCTCCCGATCGTCCGCGACTACATGAGCGCCGCCTGAGCGCTCCCACGGAATTCGTCGCCGACGCCGCCGATCGGGGCGGAACAGCATCGGGAGCGACCCGTTTTATCGTGGGGCGTCGGCGGGATGTCTCGGCGCGGCGCTTCTCTTCCAAGGAGGATCCAATGCGCGTGAGCGACTGCATGACCCGCGAGGTCGAGATGGCCACGCCCCAGGAGTCGATCTGCGACGCGGCCCGGATGATGGCCGACTGCGACGCCGGCGCCCTTCCGGTCGGCGACAACGACCGGCTGGTCGGGGTGATCACCGACCGCGACATCGCCATCCGCGCCGTGGCCGAAGGCCTGGGACCCGACGCCAAGGTCGGCGAGGTGATGAGCACCGAGGTCAAATATTGCTACGCCGACGAGGACATCGACGACGTCCTGCGCAACATGGGCGAGCTCCAGGTTCGGCGGCTGCCGGTGCTGGACCGCGACAAGCGCCTGGTCGGCATCGTCTCGCTGAGCGACCTGGCGGCCAATGGCGCCACCGCCCATGCCGGCGAGGCCCTCAGCGACATCGCCCGGCCCGGCGGACCGCACTCCCAGACCTGGCACTGACCCGCTAGGCCGCCCCTGACCGCGCGTCCATTGCGTGGAGAGACGCCATGATCGACCTGGCCGACGCCCGCGAGCGGATGATCGACCGGCAGGTGGCCCGTCGCGGCCTACGCGACTCTCGCCTGCTGGTCGCCCTGCGCCAGACCCCGCGCGAACTGTTCGTGCCCGAGGGCCTGCGCGAGTTCGCCTATGACGACACCCCGCTGCCGATCGAGGCCGGCCAGACCATCTCCCAGCCCTATATCGTCGCCCTGATGATCGACGCCGCCCGGGTCCAGCCGGGCGACCGGGCGCTGGAGGTAGGGACAGGGTCGGGCTACGCCGCCGCCGTGCTGGCCCGCCTGGCCGCCGAGGTCCACACCATCGAGCGCCACGCCGACCTGGCGCAGACGGCGCGGGCCCGGCTGGCCCGGCTGGGCCTGGCCAATGTCGAGACCCATGTCGGCGACGGCTCGGGCGGCTGGATCGCGGCCGCGCCCTATGACGTCATCTTGGTGGCGGCCGGCGGCCCGGCCGCGCCCCAGGCCCTGAAGGACCAGCTCGACCTCGGCGGCCGGCTGGTCATGCCGGTCGGCGAGCACGCCGGCGAGCAGCGGCTGGTGCGGATCACCCGGACCGCCGCCAACCATTTCGAGGAGGACGACCTGGGCGGGGTGGTGTTCGTGCCGCTGATCGGTGAGCACGGCTGGAGCGAGGGCGAGGTCCAGGCCCGCCGCGTCGGCGAACCGCGCAGCTTCCGTCCCGCCGCGCCGGTCAAGTCGACGCCGGCCCTGATCGCCCAGGCCGCCGAGCCCCTGCCCGATCTCGACGACCCGGCCTTCGGGGTCCTGTTCGACCGCTTCGCCGGGGCGCGGGTGGTGCTGCTGGGCGAGGCCAGCCACGGCACCTCGGAATTCTATCGCGCCCGGGCGGCGATCACCCGCCGGCTGGTCGAGGCGCACGGCTTCTCGATCGTCGCGGTCGAGGCCGACTGGCCGGACGCCGCCAGCCTGGACCGCCGGGCCCGCGGCCGTCCCGCCCGGCCCGAGGCCGAGCCGCCCTTCCAGCGCTTCCCGACCTGGATGTGGCGCAACCGCGAGGTCGAGGCCTTCACCGCCTGGCTGACGGCCTGGAACGCCGAGCGGCCGATGGACCGGCGGACCGGCTTCTACGGCCTGGACCTCTACAACCTATCGGCCTCGCTGCGGGCGGTGCTGGACTATCTCGACGAGGTCGATCGCGAGGCCGCGGCCGTCGCCCGCGAACGCTACGGCTGCCTGACGCCGTGGGCCCGCGAGCCGCAGGCCTATGGCCGCATGGCCCGCACCACCGGCTACGCCCGCTGCGAGGCCGGGGTGGTCAAGACCCTGACCGAGATGCTGCAGCGCCAGCTCGACGGCGCGGTCCAGGACGGCGACGACCTCCTCGACGCCACCGCCAACGCCCGGCTGGTCAAGAACGCCGAGGCCTATTACCGGGCGATGTACTATGGCGCGGCCGACAGCTGGAACCTGCGCGACACCCACATGTTCGAGACGCTGACGGCGTTGCTCGACGCGAGGGGGCCGGACGCCAAGGCCGTGGTCTGGGCCCACAACTCCCACATCGGCGACGCCTCCAGGACCGAGATGGGCCTGTCGCGCGGCGAACTCAACATCGGCCAGCTGTGCCGCGAGCGGTTCGGGCCGGAAGCGGCCCTGGTCGGGTTCGGCACGAACACCGGCACGGTGGCCTGCGCCAGCGACTGGGACGGGCCGCTGGAGATCAAGCGCGTGCGCCCGGGCCTGCCCGACAGCTACGAGCGGGCGGCCCATGACAGCGGCGTGCGGCGCGGCCTGCTCGACCTGCGCGAGGGCCGCCATCCCGACCTTCGCTATCGCCTGCTCGAGCCGAAGCTCGAACGCTTCATCGGGGTGATCTACCGGCCCGAGACCGAGCGCTGGAGCCACTATTCGGCCTGCTCCCTGCCCCAGCAGTTTGACGCCTATGTCTGGTTCGACGAGACCCGCGCGGTCACCTCCACAGCCGCCGCCGCGGGAAGCGGCGAGGAGGAGACCTATCCGTTCGGGCTCTGAGCCATCGCGCTCTTCATCGCCGCCCCCACGGCCTCGGCCTCGGGTCCGAGGATGAGGTGGAGGACGTTGGTCCCGAGGCGGACGGCGCCGCGGGGAGCCAGGGCTTGCAAGGCGGGCTGGTCGACGAGGTCGGGGTCGGCCAGCAGCAGGCGCAGGCGGCTGGAGCAGGGGTCGAGGGCCTGGAGGTTGGCGGGTCCGCCGAGGGCGGCCAGCAGGGCCTGGGCGCGGGCCTGGAGGTCGGGGCTGGCGACGGGGACTGGAGCGGCGGCGGCCGGGGCGATCGGGACCGCGACCGGGGCGGCGGGCCGGGCGGCTGGCTGCGGGCCGCTGGCGGCGGCGCGGATCTCGCCGGCCACCTGGTCGGCGATCGGGCCCAGCACCACCTGCAGGGCCCGATCGGAGGGCCGGATGACGCCGCGCGCGCCCAGGGCCTTGAGGGCCGGGTCGCTGACCAGGGCCTGGTCGGCCACGATCAGTCGCAAGCGGGTGGTGCAGGCGTCGACGCTGACCAGGTTGGCCGCCCCGCCCAGGGCGGCGACGAAGTCGGCCCCGCGGCCGCCGCCGGCGGCGACGGGGAGCGCGGCTGCCGTCTCGTCATCGTCGGCCTCGCGGCCGGGGGTCTTCAGGTCAAAGCGCTCGATGCAGAAGCGGAACAGGCCATAATAGACCCCGCCATAGACCAGGCCCAGCGGGATCAGCCACAGCGGCCGGGTGGCCTTGCCGAAGTTGAGCACATAGTCGAACAGCCCGGCCGAGAAGGTGAAGCCCAGCTTGATGTCCAGGGCGTTCATCAGGGCCATGGCGATCCCGGTCAGGACGGCGTGCACCCCGAACAGCAGCGGGGCCAGGAACATGAACGAGAACTCGATCGGCTCGGTGACCCCGGTCAGGAACGAGGTCAGGGCCAGGGAGGTCAGCATGCCGCCGACGGCCTTCTTCTTCTCGGGTCGGGCAGTGTGGTACATGGCCAGGCAGGCGGCCGGCAGGCCGAACATCATCACCGGGAAGAACCCGCTCATGAACCCGCCGGCCGCCGGGTCGCCGGCGAAGAACCGCCGCAGGTCGCCGGTGGCCCCGTGATAGTCGCCGATCACGAACCAGGCGATGTTGTTGAGGATGTGGTGCAGGCCGGTGATCAGCAGCACCCGGTTGAGGAAGCCGTAGACCAGAAGGCCCAACTCGCCGGAGCCGACGATGGCCCGGCTGGCCCCGTCGACCGCGCCGTTGATGGCTTCGAAGCCCAGGCCGATCAGCAGGGCCAGGGCCAGGCCGGCCAGGCCGCTGACGATCGGCACGAAGCGGCGGCCGCTGAAGAAGGCCAGGTATTCGGGGAGCTTGAGGTTGGAGAAGCGGTTGTAGAAGGTCCCGCCGACCAGGCCCGAGACGATGCCGACCGGCACGCTGAGCTTGGCCAGGGCCTTGGCCTTGTAGGCGGCGGTCGCCAGGTCGGCGAGGGCCGGGGCCAGGCCGGCCGTGGTCTCGGGCGGCACGTGCAGCAGGGCCTTGGCCCCCTCCACGCCGATCAGGTAGCAGACCACCCCGGCCAGGCCGGCCGCACCGTGGTTCTCGCGGGCCAGGCCCACGGCCACGCCGATGGCGAACAGCAGGCCCAGGTTGGAGAAGATCGCATCGCCGGCCGCGGCCACGAAGGCGATGTTCAGGAGGTCCGGTTGGCCCAGGCGCAGCAGCAGGCCCGCCACCGGCAGGACGGCGATCGGCAGCATCAGGGCCCGGCCCAGGGGCTGGAGGGCTTCGAGCGGCGACTTCATCGGTTCAGGCTCCTGCCTGGAAGAATGGGGCCTGGGAAAGGTTGGACAGGAACGCGGCGCAGGCCTGGCGCACGGCCTGGGGGGAGCTGAGGTCCAGCACCTGCCGGGCCAGGGCCTGGCAGGCGGGGACCTCGAGGGTGCGGACCAGGGCCTTGACCTCGGCCAGGCTGGCGGCGGTGGCCGAAAGCTCGGTGACCCCGAGCCCGACCAGCACCGGCGCGGCCGCCAGGTCCGAGGCCAGGCCCCCGCACACCCCGACCCAGCGGCCGTGCCTGGCCGCCCCGGCGCAGGTCTGGGCGATCAGCCGCAGCACCGCCGGATGCAGGGCGTCGATGCCGGCCGCCACCTCCGGATTGCCGCGGTCCATGGCCAGGACATACTGGGTCAGGTCGTTGGTGCCGATCGACAGGAAGTCGGCCTCGGCGGCCAGCAGGTCGGCGGTCACCGCCGCGGCCGGGGTCTCGATCATCACCCCCAATTGGACCTTGCCGGTGATCCCCAGTTCCCTCTGGGCCTCGTCGAGCACGGCGCGCACGGCCCGCAGCTCCTCCAGGCTGGCGACCATCGGGACCATGATCTTGCATTGACCCTGGGGTTGGACCCGCAGGATGGCCCGCAGCTGAGTCTTCAGCAGGTGCGGCCGCCACAGGCTGACCCGCACCCCGCGCAGACCCAGGGCCGGATTGTCCTCGGCCGGGATCGGCAGGTAGGGGGCGGCCTTGTCGCCGCCGACGTCCAGGGTGCGGATGATCAGCGGCTTGCCGGCCAGGGCGTCGGCGATGGCCTGGTACTGGCGGGCCTGCTCGTCCTCGTCGGGCGGGGTCTGGCGCTCCAGGAACAGGAACTCGGTGCGCAGCAGGCCGCAACCCTCGGCCCCGTGGGCGGCGGCGGCCCGGGCGTCGGCCAGGGAGCCGACATTGCCGAACACCTCGATGCGCACGCCGTCGGCGGTGGCGCAGTCCTGGTGGGCGGCGGCCTGGGCGGCGGCCCGGCGCTCGTGGCGGGCGGCGATGGCGCTCTGGGCGGCGGCCAGGGCCGCAGCGTCGGGCCCGACCCGCAGGGTGGCGGCCTCGGCGTCGAGGATCAGGGCCGTCCCGTCGGCGATCGCCAGCACCCCGGGGCCGGCGGCGACCACGGCCGGCAGGCCCATGGCCGCGGCCAGGATGGCCACGTGCGAGGTTGGCCCGCCGCGGGCCGTGCACAGGCCCGCCACCTGGCCCGGCTCCAGCCCCATCAGCTGCGAGGGCAGAAGCTCGTCGGCCAGCAGGATCGCCCCCAGCGGCAGGGCCGGGGCGGCCTCGGCCTCGCCCGGACCGGCCAGGGCCGCCAGCACCTGGCGCTCCAGGTCGACCAGGTCGTCGACCCGCTCGGCCAGCCGCCGGTCGCCCAGGCCCTGCAAGGCGGCGACATAGCCGCCGACCGCCCCGCGCCAGGCGAAGCCGGCGCTCTTGCCGGTATCGATCAGCCGCTGGGCGGCGGCGGCCAATTCCGGATCGTCCAGGAAGGCCAGGTGGGCGCGCAGGATCGCCTGGCGGGCGGCCTGGCCGCCGGCCGCGGCCGCCTCCAGCCGTCCCCGCACCTGGTCCAGGGCTGCGGCCAGGGCGGCGCGCTCGACGTCGATCCCGGCCCCGGCCTCGACCACCGTCAGCTGCGCCGTCACCAGCCGCGCGGCCTGGCCGATCGCCAGGCCCGGGGCGGCGCTGACCCCGCGCAGCAAGCCCGGCTCGGCGGGCGCCGCAGGGGGCGCCACGGGCGCGGACGGCGGACTCTCGGAAGCCGGTTCGCCCGCTTCGCCCATGCCGCCTTCGATCAGCGCCGCCACCGCCGCCACCGCCGCGGCCGCGTCGGGGCCGCGGCCGACCACGCGGATCGGCTGGCCATGGCCGATGGCCAGGGACAGCAGGCCGATCGGGCTGCGGGCCCCGGCCCGACGGCCGTCGGCGGTCACCAGAGCCAGCTCGGCGGCGAAGCCTCCCGCCAATTGGGCGATGCGAGCCGCCGGCCGGGCGTGAATTCCGTGGGCCAACGGCACGACCAGCTCGGCCGCGGCCTCTTCTCCCTGGATCTGGTCCTGGCTCTGGTCTTCAGCGGCGTCGGGCCCCGCCCCGGCCGCGACCGGGGCCAACTCCATCAGGAAGTCGCCGACCTCGGCGGCCCGGTCCTGGGCCCGGCGCAGGATCGAAAACTGCTCGCCATTGGTCACCACGATCGGGGTGATCAGGCTGCGGGCCCGCAGGGCCAGGGCGTCCAGGTCGAAGCTGATCAGCCGCTCGCCCGCCGCCACCACCTGGCCGGCCCGCACATGCACCTCGAACCCCGCCCCGCCCAGGGCCACCGTCTCCAGACCCACATGCATCAGCACCTCGGCCCCGTTGGCCGCCCGCACCGTCACCGCATGGCCCGTCGACGCCGCCGACACCACCACCCCGTCGCACGGCGCATGCAGCGCCGACCCCAACGGATCGATCGCCACCCCGTCCCCCAGCATCCGCTCGCCAAACACCGCATCCGGCGTCTCCGACAAACCGCACACCCAACCCCGCAAGGGCGATCTCAGCTCAATCGTGGTCATCAGGCTCCTGCCCTCCGGGACGCGACGCAAGGAACTCATGGTCCCGCTCGTCTTACCTATACGATGCCCGCTTCAACCGATACCATTCAAATACCACTTACGCCCAGATTTGCGGCGCCATTCCGCATTCCGTTCAGAATTCACGCAATTTTGTCGCATGACTGCATAATTAAAAATACCATTACAATACCACTTTGAATCGTATAGCCTATCGACCGCTCCGCCCAGGACGGCCGCGCCGATCCGCGCATCATGGGCCCAGACAGGGAATTCACGTGTCCAGCACCGATCTTTCGCCCGCCGCGCCGACGCCGGGAAGCCCCGAGGCCACCCGGATGTTCGCCGAGGCCGGCGAAGCCAGCGTGGTGGCGGCCCGGCAACTGGCGAAGAACGCAACGGCCGTCGCGGCGATCGCCCAGCGCCTGCTCGACCACCCGCCCCGCGCCGTCGTCACCTGCGCCCGCGGCAGCTCCGACCACGCCGCCACCTACGCCAAGTACCTGATCGAGACCGTGCTGGGCGTGCTGACCTCCTCGGCCTCGCTGTCGGTCAGTTCGGTCTATGCCGCGCCGCAAAGCCTCGACGGGGTGCTCTATCTGGCGATCTCGCAATCGGGCAAGAGCCCCGACCTGCTGCTGGCGGTCGAGGCCGCCAAGCGGGCGGGCGCCTTCACCGTCGCCCTGGTCAATGACGAGGCCTCGCCCCTAGCCCAGCTGGCCGATGCCGTCCTGCCGCTGCACGCCGGACCCGAGCTCAGCGTCGCGGCCACCAAGTCCTACATCGCCGCCCTGACGGCGATCGCCCAGCTGGTCGCCGCCTGGAGCGGCGACGCGGCGCTGGAGACGGCGCTGCAAGCCCTGCCCGCCGACCTGGCCGAGGCCTGGAGCCTGGACTGGAGCCCGGCCCGCGCGGCCCTGGAGCCGGCGCGCAACCTCTATGTGCTCGGGCGCGGCGTCGGCCTGGCGGTGGCCCAGGAGGCCGCCCTGAAGTTCAAGGAAACCTCCGGCCTGCACGCCGAGGCCTTCAGCGCCGCCGAGGTACTGCATGGCCCGATGGCCCTGGTCGGACCGGACTTTCCGGTCCTGGTCTTCGCCCAGGACGACGAGACCCAGGCCAGCGTCGAGACCATGGCCGGCCAGATCGCGGCCCGCGGCGCCCGGGTGCTGCTGGCCTCGGCGTCGGGCGGCAAGGACAGCCTGCCCGCGGTCGTCGCCCACCCGTTCCTGCAGCCGCTGCTGATGATCCAGAGCTTCTACCGCATGGTCAACGCCCTGTCGGTGGCCCGCGGCTTCGATCCCGACCGGCCGCCGCACCTGAACAAGGTGACGCAAACCGTATGAGCTCAGTTGCTCTGGTCAACGGCCGGGTGCTGACCCCGACCGGCGTCGTCGAGGGCCAGGCCGTGGTGATCGAGGCCGGCCGGATCGCCGCCGTCACAAGCGAGGCCGAACTGCCCGCCGGCGCCGCCCGCCACGACCTCGACGGCGGCCTGCTGGCCCCGGGGTTCATCGACACCCAGGTCAATGGCGGCGGCGGCGTGCTGTTCAACGATTCCCCGACCGTCGAGGGCGTCGCGGCGATCGGCGCGGCCCACCGGCGGTTCGGCACCACCGGCTTCCTGCCGACCCTGATCAGCGACGAGCTGTCGGTGGTCGACCAGGCCCTGCGCGCCGTTGAGCAGGCGATCGCCGCAGGCGTGCCCGGGGTGCTGGGCGTCCACATCGAGGGGCCGTTCCTCAGCGCCGCCCGCAAGGGCGTCCACGATCCGGCCAAGTTCCGCCGGCTCGACGACGCCGCGATCGCGCTGCTGACCTCGCTGAAGCGCGGCGTCGCCCTGGTCACCCTGGCGCCCGAGACCACGACGCCGGAGATGATCGCTCGCCTGGTCCAGGCCGGGGTCGTGGTCGCCGCGGGCCATACCGACGCCAACTACCGGACCGTCAAGGCGGCGATGGCCGCGGGCGTGACGGGCTTCACCCACCTGTTCAACGCCATGTCGCCGCTGACCAGCCGCGAGCCTGGGGCGGTGGGGGCGGCGCTGGACAGCCAGGAGGCCTGGTGCGGCCTGATCGTCGACGGCCGCCATGTCGCCCCGGCGGTGCTGCGCCTGGCCCTGCGTTGCCGGCCGCGCGACCGGTTCATGCTGGTCACCGACGCCATGCCCAGCGTCGGCCTGGTCGACAAGACCTTCAGGCTGCAGGGGCGGGAAATCCAGGTCCGCAACGGCGTCTGCGTGGCGTCGGACGGGACCCTGGCCGGCTCGGACCTCGACATGGCCCAGGCGGTGCGCAACGCCGTCGCCCTGCTGGACCTGCCGCGCGACGAGGCCTTGGCCATGGCCTCCAGCGCCCCGGCGGCGTTCCTGGGCCTGGCCGGCCGGCGCGGCCGCATCGTCCCGGGCCTGGCCGCCGACCTCGTCTGGCTCGATCCTAGTCTGACGGTGCGCGGCACCTGGATCGAAGGGCGGTTCGAGGCGGCCTGATCCGTTCCCCCTATTCGAAATGCAGAATCCCGCGCAATGCTATCCTGGGTCGAATCCAGGGGTGACTTGATGCGGGGATCGGCGGGTCGGACGGGGTCCGGGCGCGGCAAGGCCGAGGGCTCGCGCCTTTCGGGGACCAATCTCGAGCGGGCCGGCGACCACAACCAGCGGGTCACCCTGCAGGCGATCCGGGTCGACGGGCCTATGACCCGCACCGATCTGGCCGCCATCACCGGCCTGACGCCGCCGGCCATCGCCAACATCACCAAGCGCCTGCTCGACGACCGGCTGATCGTCGAGGCCGGCCGAATCCATGGCGCCCGCGGCCAGCCGGCCATGAAGCTGGCGGTCAATCCCGAGGGCTGCTTCTCGATCGGCATGAACATCGATCGCGACCATGTCACCCTCGTGCTGCTCGACTTCGCCGGCCAGGTGCGGGCGCGGGCCACGCGCGAGATCGAGTTCGCCTCGCCGACCGCCGTGGCCGAGTTCTTCCGGACCGAGACCGAGCGGATGCTGTACGGCTGGAACCGGAAGGCCACGCCGATCCTCGGTGTCGGGGTGGCCATGCCCGACGACCTGGGCCGCGTCGACCTGCCCCACCGCCCCGCCGACTACGAGGCCTGGAACAGCGTCGACGTGCGCAAGCTGCTGGCCTCGAACCTGCGCCTGCCGGTGTTCGTCGAGAACGACGCGGCCGCCGCGGCGCTGGGCGAGCTGCAGTTCGGCCATGGGCTGCGCAAGCCCAGCTTCTTCTACATCCTGATCACTTCGGGCCTGGGCGGCGGGCTGGTGATCGAAGGCGAATATTTCCGCGGAGCCGACGGCCGCAGCGGCGAGATCGGCTTCCTGCCGGTGCGCTCGCGCCGCACGCCGGCGCGGTCGCTGCAGGGCGTGGTCTCGCTGTCAGCGCTCTACGCCCATCTCGAGGCGGGCGGGTTCCGGCTGGCCCATCCCGACGCCCTGTCGACTCTGCCGCCGAAGGGCCAGGCGCTGATCGAATCCTGGATCGACCTGGCCGCCGAGCTGCTGACCGAGCCGATCGTCGGGGTCAGCTGCGTGATCAATCCCGAGGCCATCTATATCGGCGGGCGGCTGCCGGCCGACATCGTCCATCGCCTGACCCACGCCCTGAACCAGCGGCTGGCCAAGGTGCAGGGCGTCCCGGCCGTCGCCAAGGTGCTGCGGGCGGCGACGGCGGCCGACGCGCCGGCGGTCGGCGCGGCGATCCTGCCGTTCATCGACCAGCTGCTGCCCTCGCGCGCCACCCTGCGCAAGACCGACTGAGGCGCGCGGTCAGCCGCGTGACGCCCTACCCCGCCCCGTCCTGCTCCACGAAGACCCGCAGGCGCGACAGGGCGTCGTCCCACTGGGCGGCGACGCGGTCGAGATAGGTGCGGGCCGCGTCGAAGGCGTCGCGACGGGCGGCGAAGCGGCTTTCGCGGCCGACCCGCAGGCTGGCCACCAAGCCGGCGCTCTCCAGCACGTGCAGGTGCTTGGTGATCGCCTGGCGGGTCAGGCGGGTGTCGCTCGACAGCTTGGCGATCGACAAGGCCTGGCCGTGGCCGAGCTTGTCCAGCAGCGACAGACGAGTGCGGTCGCCCAGGGCCGCGAAAATCAGCGCCGGATCGCTGGAGCCGGCCCCGGGCCTAGGGCCCTCAGGATTCAACATGGGCCTGGATGTTTTTGAGCTGCTGCGCCCACCCCCCGTCGTTCATCCGGAAGGCTTCCTCGCGGCGATGGGCGGGCACCTTGTCGAAGCCGGACTCCACGACGGTGAGCCGCGTGCCGGCGGCGATCGGCTCCAGCTTGAACTCGACCAGAGTCGGCTCTTCCTGGTCGTAGTCGACGTCGGGATCGACGCCGTAGGGGTGCCAGGTGAAGGCCAGGCGCCGGTTCGGCTCGACGGCCACCACCCGGGCTTTCCAGACCACATGCTCGTAGCCGGGATAGGTGATCTTGCCGCGCGCCTCCTGGCCGACGGCGAAGGGCGCCTCCAGCTCGACCCGGAACCAGGTCCCGAATTCCTTATGGTCGCTGACGGCGCGCCAGACGCGCTCGACGGGCGCTTGAAGGTCGATGGTCTTTTCGATGCGATCGGTCATGATGGCAACCTCCTGGTTGCGCGTTTATGACTCGAAACGACTACATAGGCAACCGGGTAGTTGCACATTCTGTTCGCCTTGAAAGCGGAGGTGGAGCGGGCCTCCGCCCCCGGGACGACGCCCGCCGTTTTCGGTGGAGCCGAAAGCCAAGGTCGACTACGACCCCTGCCATGAGCCAGACCGCCCCCGCCGACCGCTATATCCTGATCCTGCAATGCCCCGACCGTAAGGGCGTGGTCGCCGCCGTCTCCGGCTTCCTGGCCGACAACGACGCCTCGATCGTCGAGAGCAGCCACTTCAACGACGGCCAGGCCGACCAGTTCTACATGCGCACGGTGTTCCGTCCCGACGGCCAGATGCCGGCGATCGACGACCTGCGCCGGGGCTTCGAGCTGATCGCCAAGCGCTTTTCCATGACCTGGTCGCTGCACGACGCCGCCGCCAAGCCCAAGGTGCTGATCGCCGTTTCGAAGTTCGGCCACTGCCTGTTCGACCTGCTGCACCGCTGGCGGGCCGGCCTGCTGCCGGTCGAAATCGTCGGGGTGATGTCCAATCACGAGGACCTGCGCTCGTTCACCGAATGGAGCGGCCTGCCCTATTTCCACCTGCCGACCAGCAAGACCAACAAGGCCGAGCAGGAGGCCGCCTTCCTGGCCCTGGTCGACGAGCTGGAGGTCGATCTGGTGGTGCTGGCCCGCTACATGCAGATCCTGTCGCCGGCCCTGTGCGCGCGGCTGTCGGGGCGGTGCATCAACATCCACCACTCCTTCCTGCCCAGCTTCAAGGGCGCCAAACCCTATCACCAGGCCTACGAGCGCGGCGTGAAGATCATCGGGGCCACGGCCCACTATGTGACCACCGACCTCGACGAGGGGCCGATCATCGAGCAGGGCGTCCATCGCGTCGACCACAGCCACACCCCCGACGACCTGGTCACCCTGGGCCGAGACGTCGAATGCACCGTGCTGGCTCGGGCGGTGACCTGGCACGTCGAGCACCGGGTGCTGATCAACGGCGGCAAGACGGTGGTGTTCGATTGAGGCGGGCGGTCTCCTACGGGAACAGCCGCCTGGTCTCCCAGCCCTCGCCGCTGCGTTCATAGACCAGCCGCTCGTGCAGCCGGAACGGCCGGTCGCGCCAGAATTCCAGGGTCTGGGGCAGGACGCGGTAGCCCGACCAGTGCGGCGGCCGCGGCGGCTTGCCCAGGCCGAACCTCAGCGCCATCTCGGCCACCCGCCGCTCCAGGGCCAGGCGGTCGGGCAGCGGCCGCGACTGGTCGCTGGCCCAGGCTCCCAGCTGGCTGTGGCGGGCGCGGCTGGCGAAATAGGCGTCGGCCTCCTCCGGCGTCACCGTCTCAACCGCGCCGCGCACCCGCACCTGGCGGCGCAGCGACTTCCAGTGGAACAGCAGGGCCGCCTTCGGCTGGCCGGCCAGCTCCAGGCCCTTGGCGCTCTGGGTGTTGGTGTAGAAGACGAAGCCCCGCGCATCGACGCTCTTGAGCAGCACCATGCGGCAGTCGGGCAGGCCGTCGGCGTCGACCGTGGCCAGGGCCATGGCGTTGGGGTCGCTCGGCTCGCCCTTGCCGGCCTCGGCCAGCCAGTCCTCGAACAGCCGGATCGGGTCGCCCTCCGGCAGCAGCGGCGGCGGCGTGGCCTCGGTCACCTGGCGGACATAGTCGTCCTCGGACGGCGAGGCGGGGATCAGGGGCGCGTCGGTCATGCCAGGGATATAGGCCAGGCCGCGGCCGCGGGCCACGCTTGACGCGCGGGCCGGGCGCGCGCATCTGCCGCCCACGGCCCGCGGACGGTTCCGCGGCGAGGATCGGATTCCCATGAAACTTGGCGCCCGCGCCCGACTGGCCTGGATTCCCCTGCTGCTGTGGTGCGCGGCGGCGCTGGCGATCGGCGCGGTCGAAGCCCTGCGCTGGAAGGGCGACGACGTGCAGGACTGGATCGTCCTGGCGGCCGGCGGCGTCTTCCTGTTCGCGGCCGGGGCCTGGAACCTGCTGCGGCTGCGCAATCGCGCCGCCGAGCGGGCTCGGGTCGAGGGGGCCGACGTCGACGTGCCGATCACCTGGCACCGCAAGAGCGGGTCGTGGGCGGTGATCCTGTTCGCGGCCGGGGTGCTGGGGACCTTCGGCCTGGTCTGGCTGATCAGCGGCCAGATCCGCTAGCGACGCGTCGTCCACGCGAGAGTCTTAACTTAACGCCTCGTTGACCAAACGGCGGCAGGGTCGGCGGCATGACCGCCCGCGCCTCCTCCCTCCTCAGCCTGCAGGCCGCGCGCGCCATCCTCGGCGTCGCTCCCGGGGCCGACGAGCGCGAGCTGCGGGCCGCCTATCGCGAGGCCGCCAAGCGGGCCCACCCCGACCGGCCCGGCGGCGACGCGGCCCTGTTCCGCGACGTGCTGGCCGCCTATCGCCTGCTGCAGGAGCAGCCCGAGCGACCGATCCATTTCCCGCCCGCCGTCGCCGAGCCGGCCCGGGTCCAGCAGGCCACCCTCAAGATCGACGCCGCCATGGCCTTCGCCGGCGGCGGCCTGGAGCTGACGGTCGACGCCCGCCGGCTGCGCCTGACCCTGCCCGCCGGCCTGCGCGAGGGCGATAAGGTGCGGGTCGAGGACGTGGTGTTCCGCGTCGTCGTGCAGGTCCAGCCCGACGCCTTGGTGCGCGGCGACGACCTGTGGCTGACCGCCCGTCTCGGCGCGCGGACCCTGGCCGAGGGCGGCCGGATCGAGGCGGCCACCGCCCTGGGCCCGCGCCTGGTCTGGATCTCGACCAAGGCCGCCGCCCGCGGCCTGGTCCGCCTGCCGGGCCAGGGACTGCCGGCCCGCGGCCCCCACCGGCAGGGCGACCTGTTCCTGCGGCTGGAGGCGGTCGGCGACGAGACCGAAAGCGCCGCCCGCTCGCAGCTCAGGCGCTTCGCAGCGGCCTGGGCGGCTTAGAGCGGATCGTCCTCTACGTTCGGCGTTTGCCGGGCCGCGAGCGACATCGCCAAGGTTCCGGCCTGCGCCAGGGGACGGAAAATGCTAGATGTCCCGTACAGGCGCAGGCGGGTTGGACAGTGATGACCAAGCACCGAATCTATACAACCAGCTTCGCCAGCGTCTATCCGCACTACCTCGCCAAGGCGGAGAAGAAGGGACGCTCGAAGGCGGAGGTCGATGAGATCATCCGCTGGCTGACCGGCTTCAGCCAGGAAGAACTCGACTCTCATCTTGCGATGAAATCGGACTTCGAGACCTTCTTCGCCCA
Organism: Caulobacter sp. LARHSG274; assembly: GCF_052871235.1. Classification (NCBI taxonomy): domain Bacteria; kingdom Pseudomonadati; phylum Pseudomonadota; class Alphaproteobacteria; order Caulobacterales; family Caulobacteraceae; genus Caulobacter; species Caulobacter sp. LARHSG274. The sequence goes on from NZ_JBIXJO010000005.1 coordinate 187,785, forward strand.
GGCGCCAAAACCGAATCCTGCCCGGACCAGGATCACGGGCCTGATCTGCGGCGTCCGCGTCGAGGATGTCGCGGAGCCGCTGATGCGGGAGATCCGCTACCTGGACAAGCTCATCGACGAACTCGCCAAGGGAAAGGCGATGGAGAAGATCCTGCGAGGATGATGAATCCACGGCGGGATCGGGTCATCACGGCGCGATCGCCACCTCGAACGGCGTCGCCGGCAGGCCGGTGGCGCCATAGAGGTTGATGATCGGGCTGTCGGCCCAGGCGTAGCGGACCTTGACCGGCGCGAAGCCGGCCGGGACCGCCAGGCTGACCCGGTCGCCGGCCAGGGCCGCGTCGGCGAAGCGGCAGGCGCCGGCGGCGTCGCACAGCTCGAAGCCGACCGGCCGGGCGTCGCCCTGCACCACCGCCGGCTGGTCGAGCCGCAGCACCACCGCGCCGCCGTCGCGCGCGGCCGTCAGCGGGGCCGGGCCGGCGGCGACCAGGCCGGTCTCGCCATAGGCCAGCTTGCGGGCCTGCAGGGCCAGGCGGCGGCCGACCTGCTGTTTGTTGGCCGGATGGATGTCGTAGATGTCGCCGATGTCGACGGCCGAGGCCAGGCCGACCTTGGGATCGGCGGCGGCGACGCGGCGCTCGACGTCGCGGACCCCGGCCCAGCCGGACCAGGCCGGTTCGGTCTTGCGGGGACCGAACGCGGCCAGCTGGACGACCAGGAACGGCGCGTCCGGCGCTTCGAACCACCGGCGCCAGTCGCCGACCAGGGCCGGCAGCAGCCGGGCGTATTCCGTCGGATCAGCGACATTGGCCTCACCCTGGTACCAGGCGAAGCCCTTCAGGCCGTAGGGGATCAGCGGCGCGATCATGCCGTTGCGCAGGGTCGACAGGCCGCTGGCCCCCACCCAAGGGGCCATCGGCGGCAGGCCGCTCTCGGTGATCGAGGCCACGACCTTGTAGCGCCAGGTCTTGCCCAGCGGCACGAAGGCGCCGTCGTCCAGCTTCAGCCCCTTCTCGGCGGCCGGCCCCCAGGCCCCGCCGCCGCCGCTGGTGTCGATGGCTCGCACGGCGATCAGGTTGGGCCCGGCCTTCAGCCCCCCGGGCGCGATCCTGTATTCGCGCGGCGTGTTCCAGCCCTGCGTCGTGCCGACCTGCCGGCCGTTGACGAAGGTGGTGTCCATGTCGTCGATCGGTCCCAACGACAGGATCGCGCCCTGCTTGGCCTGCTGGGCGGTCAAGGTGATGGTGGCGCGCAGCCAGATCGTGCCGTCGAAGGTCTCCAGGCCCGGATTGGCCTCCCAGAACAGTTCGGCCGGCATGGTCTTCCAGGCGCGGTCGTCGAGGTCCGGACGGCCCCAGCCGGCCGACTGCGGCTGGGCCTTGGCCGCCCAGTGGTCGAACATCGCGACCCAATGGGCCATGCCGAGCTCCGGCGACTGGGCGTAGTCGGCCAGCACCTGCAGGCCTTCGTCATAGCCGCCCAGGGCGTGCAGGCCTTCGCGGCTGATCCAGTCCTGGATCACCGAACCGCCCCAGGTGGCGTCGATCAGGCCGACCGGCACGCCGGTGGTCTTCTTGATGTCGCGGCCCATGAAGAAGCAGGCGGCCGAGAAGTTGTTGGCCGATTCCGGGCCGGCCACGCGCCAGGCCGCCCCCTGCGGCAGGGCCGTGGTGGGGGTCGGCAGGCTGGCGCGGCCGGTCTGCAGCAGGCGGATGTCCGGGTCGGCCGACTTGGCGACCTCGACCTCGCCGCCCAGGGACCGGCGCAGCGGATATTCCATGTTCGACTGGCCCGAGCACAGCCAGACATCGCCGACCAGCAGGTCCGAGATCGTCTGGCTGTCGCCGTCGGCCTGGGCCGTCAGGGTCAGGGCTGGGCCGGGCTCGCGGGCCGGCAAGGTCGTCGACCAGCGGCCCTGGGCGTCAGCGGTCGCCGAGACCCGGGCCTCGCCGAGCGACAGGCTGACCACCGCCCCGGGCTTGGCCGCGCCCCAGACCCGGATCGGCTGGCCGCGCTGCAGCACGGCGTGGTCGGTGAAGACCGGCGCCAGCAAGGGCGCGGCGGTGGCCGCGGAACTCAGCGCGGTCAAAGCGACGGTGGCCAGCAGGCCTAGGATTTTCGAGCGCATGTGCCTAACACCCCTCCAAAAACCGCTCATGCCGGCGAATGCCGGGACCCAGATCCCAAAGCCGAGAGGCTGACTGGAAGAGCGGTGAGTTCACGGAACCAGCACTCAGCCATACCATCTGGGTCCCGGCATTCGCCGGGATGAGCGGATACAAGAAACCTAATTCGCGGCCTTGCCCGGGCACACCGCCCCGGCCGGATCGGTGGTCAGCTTGACGCTCTGCAGCGACACCACCAGCTTGCCGGCCGTGGTCAGCTCGAACGGGGCGGCGACCTTGGCGACGTCGGTTCCGGCCGCCTGGAAGCACTTGAGCGACACCTTCAGGCTGGTCCATTCGCCGACCGGGGCGGCGGCCAGGACCGGGGTGACGTCCAGCTTGCCCCCGCCGATCGCCAGGCTGACCGGGGCGGTCGGCTTGGCGTCGAGGCGATAATCGACCAGCAGGGCGATGTCGGCGTTGGCCTGGAACGACAGGTCGAAGGGCCGGTCGGCGGCCAGGGCCGCCGTGGCCGGCGTATCGCCCGAGAAGGTGATCTGACGGCCGGCCTCCTGCACGTTGCCGGCGTCCACCGGCCGCATCTGGACGGCGGTGGTCGGCGTCAGCTTGAAGGCGAACGGCTCGGGCGTCTTGCCGCCGATGAAGTAGTTGGTGACGTTCTCGGTCTTGACGGTGAAGCCGGGCTTTTCCGACAGCTGGCCCAGTCGGACCTTGTCCTTGTAGGTCAGGCCGTAGCCGTAGGCGAACTGCGGATCGTAGCCCTTGTCGCCGCGGTTCAGTGTGAACTGGCCGGCCGTGCGCGGCCAGCTGAAGCCCAGCTTGCCATGGAAGTCGGTGCGCGGCTTGCCGGCCTTGTCGCCGACGATCACGTCGGCGACGCCGCCGCCTTCCGAGCCCGGCAGCCAAGCGGCGACGAAGGCGTCCGAGGCGTTGATCTCAGGGTTGACCCACAGCGGGCGGCCGCTGAGGAACACAGCCACCACCGGCACGCCGGCCGCCTTCAGCTTCTTCAGCAGGGCCAGGTCGGTCTTGGCGCCCGGCTGGTATTCCAGGGTCTTGATGTCGCCCACGCCCTCGGCGTAGGGCGTCTCGCCGAACACCACGACGGCGACGTCCGGCTTCTTGGCGAAGGTCCCGTCGACACTTAGCGTCGCCGAGCCGCCCGCGGCCTCGACCGCCTCCTTCAGGCCCGAATAGATCGATTGGGCGTTGGGGAAGTCGGCCTTGGTGTTGTCGGTGCCCTGCCACGACAGGGTCCAGCCGCCGGCCTGCTGGCCGATGTCGTCGGCGCCGGAGCCGGCCACCAGCAGGTTGGCCGAGGCCTTGAGCGGCAGCACGCCGTTGTTCTTCAGCAGCACCAGCGACTCGCGCACCGCCTGGCGGGCGATGGCGCGGTGCTCGGGGCTGGCCATCACGCTTTCGCGGCCTTCCAGCGGGCGCGCCTGCTGGAACAGGCCCAGCTTGGCCTTGACCCGCAGGATGCGGCGCACCGCATCGTCGATGCGGGCCATCGGGATCTCGCCAGACTTGGCCTGGGCGACGGTATTGGCGAACAGCTCCTTCCAGCTGTCGGGGGCCATGTACATGTCCAGGCCGGCGTTGGCGGCCTGGGGGCAATTCTTGGGCGTGCAGCCGGCCACCTGGCCGTGGCCGTTCCAGTCGCCGACGATGAAGCCGTCGAAGCCCATCTTGCCTTTCAGCACGTCGGTCAGCAGGCTCTTGTTGCCGTGCATCTTTTCGCCGTTCCAGCTGTTGAACGACGCCATGATGGTCAGGGTCCCGGCGTTGACGGCCGGCACATAGCCCTGGGCGTGCAGGCGGATCAGCTCGGATTCCGAGACCCGGGTGTCGCCCTGGTCGTGGCCCTCGAAGGTGCCGCCGTCGCCGAGGAAGTGCTTGGCGCTGGCCGCGACATGGCCCTGCTGGATGACGTGGCCCTGGCTGACCGCGCCCTGCAGGCCCAGGATCATCTGGCCGGCATAGCTGCGGACGATCTCGGGATCTTCCGAATAGCCCTCATAGGCCCGGCCCCAGCGGTCGTCGCGCGGCACGGTCAGGGTCGGGCCGAACGCCCAGTCGAAGCCGGCGGCGGCGGTCTCCTGGGCGGTGGCCGCGCCGATCTTGCGGATCAGCTCCGGATCGCGGGTCGCGCCCAGGGCGCTGTTGTGCGGAAAGAGCGTGGCGCCGACGACATTGCCGTTGCCGTGCACCGAGTCGATGCCGAACATCAGCGGCACGTGCGTGCCGCCCGGGCGGGTGTCGGCCCCGGCCCTGAAGGCCTCGACCGACTTCAGCCACGGGCCGATCGGCGAACGGTCGGGGGCGCCGAGCGGCGGCGAGCTGCCGCCGGCCAGGATCGAGCCCAGCGGATAGGTCTTCAGGTCTTCCGGCTTGATCGAGGCGAAGTCGGCCTGGATCATCTGGCCGACCTTCTCCTCCAGGGTCAGCTTGGCCAGCAGCGAATCGACGAAGGCTTCGGTTTGGGGATCGACCAAGCCCTGGCTCTTGGCCGCGGGCCACAGGGCCGGATGAGCCGTGCTCTTGGTCTCGGCGGCCGATGCGGCGCCGGTCAGGAGGGTGGTCGCCAGCAGCGCTGCGCAAAAGGCCTTGGTGTTCATAACTCCCCCGCATCATTTATCGTTGAAACCCGACAACGCTGTCATTGGCATGCCGAGACGTTTCGAGCAATCCGGTCGTCGTTCGCTGGTACCGGTATCTAAGGCTCGACGGCGATCCATACACGGTCTAATTTGTGTGACAAATAGAAACGGTTGGGGAGCGACCACATGCGACAATTTGCGGCCGCCGCCGACCTCATGGCCTCGAAGCAGGCGGTCAAGCGCGGCGAAGTCCTGCCCTTGAAGCTCGCCCCCAGCGGCGGCGCGGCGGTCCGCCTGGATCCGGCCGGCTAGACGAAAGATCCAACTTGTTCCTGAAACCTATCTTGGCGTTGGCCGCCGCGGCCGGCCTGCTGGCCGCCACCGCCCTCGCCGCCGCCCCCGCGACGACGCCCTACGCCTGGCGCAGCGCCGAGATCCTCGGCGGCGGCTTCGTCAGCGGCGTGGTCTATCATCCGACCGAGAAGGGGCTGGTCTATGCCCGCACCGACATCGGCGGGGCCTATCGCCTCGACCGGACGACCGGGGCCTGGGTGGCGCTCAATGACGGCCTCAAGCGGGCCGACAACCAGCTGGCCGGCGCGCTCAGCCTGGCGGTCGACCCGCACGACCCCGACCGCCTGTACATGGCGGCCGGCGAATATACCGGCCCCTACGCCCGCGGCGGGGCCCTGCTGGCCTCCACCGACCGCGGCGCGACCTGGACCAAGGTCGAGCTGCCGGTCAAGATCGGCGGCAACGAGGACGGCCGCAACACCGGCGAGCGGCTGATGGTCGATCCGCAGGCGGGGGCGGTGCTGCTGCTGGGCGCCAAGGACGGCCTCTATCGCAGCGCCGACCATGGCGCGACCTGGGCCCGGGTCGCGGCCTTCCCCCGCCTGCACGTCACCCTGGTGGCGTTCGACCCCGCCCTGAAGACCGCTGCCGGCGCGACGGCGATCATCTATGCTGGGGTGACCAGCGCTTCCAAGAAAGGTGGGGGCGGCGGCGGCCTGCTGGTCAGCACCGACGGCGGCGACACCTGGGGCCTGGTCAGCGGCCAGCCCAAGGGCCTGGTCCCGCATCACCTGGCGCTGGACGCCGAGGGCGTGGTCCACGTCGCCTATGGCAATGGCCTGGGGCCGAACGGCGTCACCGACGGCGCGGTCTGGACGTTCGACCCCGACAGCGGGGCCTGGACTGACATCACCCCGATCCGGCCCGGCGGCGGCGACGTCTTCGGCTATGGCGGCCTCAGCCTCGATCCGGCCCATCCCGGCGTGATCCTGGTCTCGACCCTCGACCGCTGGGGGGCCGGCGACGAGGTGTTCCGCAGCACCGACGGCGGCAAGACCTGGAAGGGCCTGCGCGACAAGGCCCGGCACGACCTTGGTCGCGCCGCCTGGGTCGCCGGCCTGTCGACCAAGCCCGGCCGCGAATTCGGCCACTGGATCGGCGATGTCGACATCGACCCGACCAATCCGGACGAGGCCATCTATGTCACCGGCTATGGCCTGTGGCGGACAAGGAACCTGACCGAGGCCGACCGTTCGGGCCGCACCGACTGGCGGTTCGACGACGAGGGGATCGAGGAGACCGTGCCGCTGGAACTGGTCAGCCCCTCCCAAGGCGCGCCGCTGGTCAGCGCCATCGGCGACATCGGCGGCTTTCGCCACAACGACCTGACCTCCGTCGCCAACAGCCGCTATTTCACCCCGAACGGCGGCACCAACCGCGGCCTCGACTATGCCGAGCAGGCGCCCGACCTGATGGTGCGGACCAGCGATCCGACCCCGACCGGCGGCTTCCGTTCGACCGACGGCGGCAAGAGCTGGAAAGCCTTCGCCAGTTCGCCGCCGCGCGACGCCGGCAAGGACACCGGCCGTATCGCCCTGTCGGCCGACGGCCAGCGGATGGTCTGGGCGATGCGCCGGGCCAGCCCTTACTTGTCCAGCGACCAGGGCAGGACCTGGCGTCCGGTCCAGGGCGTCGCGGCCGGCGACCAGCCCAATTTCGTCCCGGCCTCCGATCGCGTGAATCCGTTGCGGTTCTATCTCTACGACGCCGCCCAGGGCGCGGTGCTGGCCAGCACCGACGGCGGCGAGACCTTCAGGACGCTGGCCCGCGGCCTGGCCGGCGGTCGGGCGCTGAAGGCCGTGCCCGGCGTCGAGGGCGAGCTGTGGCTGGCCACCGTCCAGGGCCTGATGCGCTCGACCAACGGCGGCGACAGCTTCAAGGCCGTCGGCGGCGTCGACGAGGCCGGCCTGGTCGGCTTCGGCAAGGCCGGGCCGGGCCAGAGCCATCCGGCGGTGTTCCTGTGGGGCAAGGTCGGCGGCGCCGAGGGCGTGTTCCGCTCCGACGACGTCGGCAAGGCCTGGCTCAAGCTCAACGACGAGGCCTGGGGCTTCGCCCAGCTGAGCGCCCTGACCGGCGATCCGCGCCGGTTCGGTCGGGTCTATCTCGGCGTCCATGGCCGGGGGATCGTCTATGGCGATCCCGCCCCGGCCAAACCCTAAAAACTCCGGAGGAACACCCTTGGCCCTCAATCGCCGCGACATCCTGAACCTCGGCGCCGGCCTGGCCGCCGCCTCGGCCGCGCCCGCCCTGGCCGCCGCCAAGGGCGGTTTCAAGCCCAGCTGGGAGTCCCTGGCCGCCGGCTACAAGACCCCCGACTGGTTCCGCGACGCCAAGCTCGGCATCTGGTCGCACTGGGGTCCGCAATGCGTGCCCGAATACGGCGACTGGTACGGCCGCCAGATGTATATCCAGGGCAACGGCGTCTACGAGCACCACGTCAAGACCTACGGCCACCCGACGACGTTCGGCTTCATGGAGCTGATCAACCGCTGGAAGGCCGATCGCTGGGACCCCGAGGGCCTGATGAAGAAGTACCAGGCCGCGGGGGCCCGCTACTTCATGTCGATGGCCAATCACCACGACAACCTCGACATGTTCGCCAGCCGCCACCACGCCTGGAACACGCTGCGCGTCGGTCCGGGGCGGGACATCGTCGGCGCCTGGGAGAAGGTCGCCCGCGCCCACGGCATGCGCTTCGGGGTCTCCAACCACTCGGCCCACGCCTGGCACTGGTGGCAGACGGCCTATGGCTACGACGCCGAGGGTCCGCTGAAGGGCCGGCGCTACGACGCCTATCGCCTGACCAAGGCCGACGGCCAAGGCAAGTGGTGGCAGGGGCTGGACCCGCAGGAGCTCTACACTGGCCCCAACATGCTGATCCCCGACGGCGTCGACAGCATAAAGGCCGCCAACGCCTGGCACGACCAGCACGACGGCGAGTGGATCGAGACCCCGCCGCCGAACAATCCGCGCTTCGTCAACAGCTGGCTGGCCCGCCAGAACGACCTGGTCGACCGCTACCGGCCGGACATGGTCTATTTCGACAACTACACCCTGCCGCTGGGCCAGGCGGGCCTGGCGGCGACGGCGCACTACTATAACCAGGCCCTGGCGGCGCGGGGCGCCACCGACGTGGTGGTCACCGGCAAGAAACTCAGCCCGCTGCAACGGCGGGGCATCGTCGAGGACGTCGAGCGCGGCTTCTCCGACCGCCTGCGGCCCGAGCCCTGGCAGACCGACACCTGCATTGGCAATTGGCACTACGACCGCGGCCTCTATGACCGCGACGGCTACAAAAGCGCCAGGGACGTGATCCAGCGCCTGATCGACGTGGTCAGCAAGAACGGCTGCCTGATGGTCTCGATCCCCCAGCGCGGCGACGGCACGATCGACGACAAGGAGGAGAAAGTCCTCGACGGCATGGCCGGCTGGATCGCCGTCAACGGCCCGGCCATCTACGCCTCGCGCCCCTGGCGGATCTATGGCGAGGGCCCGACCAAGCTGGTCGAGGGCATGCAGAACGAGGGCGACGCCAAGCCGTTCGAGGCCGCCGACATCCGCTTCGTCACCAAGGCCGGCGACCTCTACGCCCTGCCGATGGCCTGGCCGGACGGCGACCTGCTGATCGAGAGCCTGGCGACCTCGGGCCCGACCAGCGCCGGTGAAGTGCGGCGGGTTGAGCTTCTGGGCGGCGGCGAGCCCCTGGCCTTCAAGCGCGACGGCCAGGGCTTGCGCGTGACCCTGCCGAGCGCCCGGCCGGCCTTCACGCCGGTGCTGAAGATCTCCGGGCCGGGGCTGGTCTAGACGGCGGACACCGCGACCACCTGGCGGCCACCTCCCGTTTCACGGAGAGGTGGCGAGACATTTCCCGGCGGCGGCGATCTGAAGGTCGGGTTGTCGGCAGGGTCCGACGCGAACACTCCTATGGGGGCGAATGCTCTCTATCACCGCTCGCGCGGCCTACTGTTTGACCGCTAGAAAGCCGCCGTCGAGCGACTCCCCTGCGCCATGGGTCGTAGCGGTGAACGTGCCCGCCGTCTCGACCGCCCCTGGACCCGCGAACACGCCTTTCATCGGTCCCTTTAGGAGTTGATCGGTCGTGGAGAATTGGCCGGCGTACTGTGAGCCGTTGACCGTGGCGTTGAACGTCAAGTCGAGATTTCGGAAGTTCGCGGTCGGGGCCTCGGTGATCGAGCCGTTCAGCGCGCCGCTCGCGAAATCCACCGTCATCGCCAGCTTGCCCGTGGTGAACAGCGAGCTTGAGCCGGTGGCGTAGACCATGTTGGCCGCACCTTTGTAGTTGGCCGAGCCCGTGACGGGCATGTCGGTGGTCCGCTGGCCCAGGGCCACGAACACGGTCGGACCCGTGCTCGAGTCTTGCCAACTAAGCAAGCTCGTATAGTCGAAGTCGAAACCCGACACGCTGGAAACAAAATGGGCGAAACTACTGCCTTTGGTCGCGTTGCTGAAAGTTTGCACTGCGTTGTAGCTGTTCTGGAAAACGATGTTGTAGCGATCGTCACCAGTGTCGGGTCCCATCCGTCCCCAGGTCACACCGAGATCGGTCAAGTCGCGGGTCGTGCTCGTGAACAGGCCTGCATTCGGCGCGGCGCTGAAAGTCGTATCGGACAGATAGGCCAGCACCGGCGGTTTGAAGGCGTTGCTCGCCGCGACGAACACCCCCGCCGCCGCAGCTACGCCAGGCACATTGAAATCATAGATGCCGCCGAGTTCCGAGGCGGAGCCGCCATAGAAGTCGCCGCGCAGGTGCCCGCTTGCCGTACGCCGCTGTCCACCCGCATAGAGGTCCACCACAGCGGCGGTCGCGTCGAACCGAGCCTGGCTGATCGGCGCAGCGAACGTGACGCCGTAGATGGCCAAACCGTCGACATTGGTCTTGCTGTCTGCGTTCAGGACACGGAAATCGCTGAGACTGCCGCGCGCCTCACCAGTCGCGAACAGAACATCGATCGTCGCCAGCGACGCTGTCCTATAGGTCTTGCCCGCCGCAAGATCCGTGATCGCACCGATGGATTCACCAGCGTAACGCGCCACGCCGGACGTTGGCAGGGTCGAGGCATGCGGTCCGGTCGATAGATAGACTCGTTGCTCCAGACCGGCCGATAGAGCCGGATTGACGTATTCCAGCGCCTGGACCAGCGCCGGCGCATACCACACGCCGCCGATCTGGACGCCCAGCGTGGAGAAGCGCCTTAGCGTCGCGCCGTGATCTTGCCAAGTATCGGCCTCGATGGCCCGACTATAGGGATCATGGTCGGAGGGACGATAATCGAGGGTGGTTTCACGGCCGGCGTAGCTGCTCGCCGCGAAGTCGGAAACGAGCGTGTAGGCGTTGTCGTTCGTTCTCAGGCCATAGCTTTCGTCACCCAGCACGAAACCGCCCGGATTGTAGTTGAGGACCTCGATGTTGCTGGACGCGCCGCCTGACAGTTCGATGTCGTTTTGGTTGTAATAGGCGTTCGTGTAGCCGGGTCCAGAGATCAGGTTCGAGAAGGAGGGGCGCAAGCGCAGATCGCCGGTCGCCAAAAGATCGACATCGGACGGGTGGCCCGCCACAAACGCGCCGACCAGGTTGCTGTCTGCGAACGACAGGTTGAAGACCCCGCCGACCTCCAGGTCGTTGGCCGGGCCATGGAGTTGGCCGTGAACCGCCCCGCTTTCGCCTGTAAGGAACGGCGCATCGACCTGGGTGGTGTCGAACTTACCGCTGGCCAATTGGCCTTGGTAGCTAAAGTCGTAGCGCCCTGAAGGACTGACCAGGCCATCGAACTTTAGATCGCTCACGCCGCCCCGAAGGGTGGCCGACGCGAAGTCGACATCGAGGCCGGCCCGCGCGACGAATTCACGCGGCGCGCCGCCAGTTCCCGCCGCCAGATAGCCGATCGCCTCGCCGCGAAACCGCGCCGCTCCTGTCGTGGGGATATTGCTGGCCAAGTCGCCGAGCAAACCGTAGCCGGTAACCGCCGCGCCGCTTGAGGACGTCCATTTGACGACGGAAACCGCGTCGGCCAAATCGTTGGTCGGCTTGGGCAGGCCCAGGAGATGGTCGCCTTCCTCCAGGCCGATGATCTGCAGACTGCCCTGGGCGTTGCGCCACTCCCGCGCCATCAGGACGCGGGTGCCGTAGCTGTTCGGGCCCTGATAGATGTTGAACGATCCCCAGAACGTACGGACCTCACCTTTGTAGTCGGCCGCCGCCAAGGTCTGATCGATCGTCGCGCCGCCGGCCGTCGCCTGAATGCGGATGGTTTCGTCGCCATCAATCTTGAGGGCCGAGTAGGTCGCCGCTCCCGGCGTGTCGGGATCGGTGATGGAGAAGTTGTTGGCGCTTGACGCGGCGGTCGATCCGGATTTCCCGCCAACCGCCAAGGCCATGGGCGCGAGCAGCACGGACGCCGCCACAGGCGGCGGCGTGACCACGCCGCCGCTTGGACCGCTGCCACCGCCACCACCCCCGCCGCAGGCGGTCAGGGCGCCGGCTGCGGCGCTCATCAGCAGAATCTTGGCAGTGATCCTCATATATTCCCCCCAGGCTAGGCGACCGTTCGTCAAAACGTCCGGGTCGCCCCAAATTCGACCCTAAGTCGAGTAAAATCATTGATGTCAAGATTACTGGCGTTGCGGCTCTTCTCTGCGCCGACATAGGGGCTGAAGCCGCGCCAACGCCAATCGCGCTTTAAGAGACGGGCCGACAAGGCCAACTCGGTGTCGCGACGCGCCTTGTCGCCGAAGACGCTCGGCGCGTCATAGGCGCGGCGCTCGACGGACGGCTCGACCCAGATGGCCAAACCGGCGGGCAAGGTCTGGTAGACGCCCGTTGATAGGCGTCCGAGCCAAAACGATTCGGCATCCTCGTCAGCGTCGGCCCGATTGGCCGCCAACGTCAGCCGCCAAAAGCGCGTGGCGCTGAGAAAGCGCGTGCGGTCCCACGCGGCGCTGTAGATCCAGGCGTCGCGGGAGCGACCCACGTCATAGTCCAAGTGTTGCACCGCCAGCATCGCATGACGTTGCGACCGGCCCCAACCCCACTGCATTTCGGTCTGGACGCCGGCGGTGGTCGAGAGGCCCTCACCGCCGAACCAGCGCCGGTTAGCCACGGCTTGGACGTCCATGCGTACGGAGGCCACCCAGAACTGCGGCCCCGCGCGGACGCCCAAGGCGCCGTCGTCGAAAGCCTCGCGCTCATTGTCGGTGAACGAGCCCCAGCCGCCAATCGCCAGGCGGGTCGAGCCCCTCAACGGCACGGTGCGCTCCGCCGAGGCCATGGTGCTGAGACTCACGCCGGACGTACGGCGGGCCTCGTCGGACAGTTCGAAGGGGAGACCGAAAATCCGCAGTTCGCGTGCATCGGTGGCGGCGTTGACGTTGGTGTCCGGCGCGACAGCGAGGCTGAAGCTGTAGCGCCAGCGCCGACGCTCGGCGATCGTCTTCAGCCGCGCCTCGACCCGCTCGCGCACGATAGGTGGCGGCGTCGAGGCCAGAGCCAAGCGATAATTATGCTCAGCGGCGCGATCGTCGCCAGCCTCAAGGAAGGTGTCGGCCAGCTCAAGCCTGACACGTAGCAAGGCGCCGTCGCTGTCCAGCATGCGTTGGTAAAGATCGATTGCTTCATCGGTGCGACCCAGTCGTCGCGCAAGGAACGCCTGGACGAATTGGACGTCGGGCGTCGCCAGAAGATTCAGTGGCAGGAGATTCAGCTTGGCCTGCGCCTCACGCCAGTTGCGGCGCGCCATGGCCGCGCCGACTTCGGCGCCGACGGCCTCGATGGCTCCATCCGACGATGGAAGCGCTTGCACCGCCGCAGCGACGCCGAGAAAAGCTGCAGAAATCAAGACGCCCCCGTACAACCGGGAGCATAACAAGGCCTCGCAATCGCGACAAGAGACACACTCGTCTTAACGTAGTTTTTCGCGGGGTCTACGTCAGCGCGCCGACCCCCGCCGCGGCTGACATATCTGGTATTTTCCCTGTCGCATTGAATGAACTTTCCTAGTCCGCGCCCGCGCGTTCGGCAGCAATACGGTCAGGCGCCCGCACCTCCGGCGCTCAAGCGGCAGGTCTCGCCGCCGATGCGCTGGTGCAGGGTCGCCGAAATGTCGCTCAAGCCATGACGCGGCTCAGGACCGTCCGGTAGCGGGCGACGATCTCGTCCCGTCGGTGATGGCGGCCGCCGCTGACCACCTGGCGGCCGCGTCGCCAGACGCCGTCGATTGCGCCGTGTCGGCCGGCGAACACCCAGCTGTCGAGCAGGGCGTCGCCGTCGCGGGCGACCAGGGCCGGATGGGCGCGGTCCAGGGTCACGAAGTCGGCCGGCCGGCCGCGCTTCAGCCCGCCGCTCGCCGCGCCCAGGGCCTGGGTCCCGCCGGACAGGGCGGCGCGGTAGAGGTCGCCGCCGGTGGCGGTTCCCGGCCCCCGCGCCAGGACGTTGCGGGCCCGCCGCATCAGGCGCTGGGCGTATTCCAGGTTCCGCAGCTCCTCGGCCGCGTCGATCAGCACGTTGCAGTCCGAGCCGATCCCCAACGTCCCGCCGGCCGCCAGGAATTCCGCGGCGGGAAACACCCCGTCGCCGAGATTGGCCTCGGTGATCGGACAGAGTCCGGCCACCGCCCCGCTCCTGGCCAGGCGCTCGGTCTCGGTGGCGTTGACGTGGGTGGCGTGGACCAGGCACCAGCGCCTGTCGACCTCGGCGTTGTTCAGCAGCCAGCGCACCGGGCGCTGGCCGGTGGCGGCCAGGCAGGCGTCGACCTCCGCCGTCTGTTCGGCGATGTGGATGTGGATCGGCCCGGTCCCGGCCAGCGGCATGATCGCCGCCAGTTCCTCGGCCGTGACCGCCCGCAGGCTGTGCGGCGCGACGCCGACCACGGCGTCGGCCAGGCCGGCCACGGCGCCGCGGCTGGCCTCGATCAGCCGGCCATAGCCGTCGACATCGTGGATGAAGCGCCGCTGCCCCTCGCCCGGCGCCGCACCGCCAAAGCCGGCATGGGCGTAGAACACCGGCAGCAGGGTCAGGCCGATCCCGGTCTCCTCGGCCGCCGCCGCGATCCGCGCCGCCATCTCGGCCGGGTCGGCATAGGCTGATCCGTCCTTGTCGTGGTGCAGGTAGTGGAACTCGCCGACCCGGGTGAAGCCGGTCTCCAGCATCTCCAGATAGGCCAGGGCGGCGACCGCCTGGACCTCGTCCGGGCCCAGGCGGTCGAGGAAGCGGTACATCAACGCCCGCCAGGTCCAGAAACTGTCGTCGCCGTCGCCGGCCGGTCCCCGCGTCTCGGCCAGACCGGCCATGGCCCGCTGGAAGGCGTGGCTGTGCAGGTTGGGCAGGCCGGGCACGACCGGGCCGTGGGCTGGTTCGTCCGCTTGGCGGGCCACGCCGGTGTCGACCCGGGCGATCAGGCCGTCGGCGAGCGTCAGCCGCACGTCGCGGGCCCAGCCGTCGGCCAGCAGGGCCTGCTCGAACCACAGGCTCGCCGAGGCTCGCGGCGGCTCGTAAACAGGTGGAAACTCGGCGTCGGTCACTGGACAATCCTCGTGGCGCGTGGATATGTCTATACATATTAGAGCCGACGGCAAGAGGCCGGACAGCGGCGGGAGATCGGGACGGATGCGCTGCGATCGGCTGTGGAGCAAGGCCCGTCTGGCGACCCTGGCCGCCGGCCGGCCGGGGCTGGGCGTGGTCCAGGACGGCGTCGTCGCCGCCCTGGACGGCCGCATCCTCTATGCCGGCCCCGCCGCCGAGGCGCCCGCCCTCGACGCCGCCGAGGTCATCGATTGCGAGGGCCGCTGGATCACCCCGGGCCTGATGGATCCCCACACCCACCTGGTGTTCGGCGGCGACCGCGCCCATGAGTTCGAGTTGCGGCTGGCCGGCGCGTCCTACGAAGAGATCGCCCGGGCCGGCGGCGGCATCGTCTCGACCATGAAGGCCACCCGCGCGGCGTCGCAGGACCAACTGGTCGCCGGCGCCCTGCCCCGGCTGGACGCCCTGATCGCCGAGGGCCTGACCACGATCGAGATCAAGTCCGGCTACGGCCTGTCGCTGGACCACGAGCTCAAGAGCCTGCGCGCCGCCCGCGCCCTGGCCGACGCCCGCAAGGTGTCGGTGACCCCCACCTTCCTCGGCGCCCACGCCCTGCCCCCGGACTTCGCAGGCGATGCCGACGGCTATATCGACCTGGTCTGCCGACAGATGATCCCCGCCGTCGCGGCCGAGGGCCTGGCCGAGGCGGTCGACGCCTTCTGCGAGGGCGTCGGCTTCACCCCGGCGCAGACGCGGCGAGTGTTCGAGGCGGCCCGGGCCCACGGCCTGCCCGTCAAGCTGCACGCCGAGCAGCTGTCGAACCTGCACGGCGCGGCCCTGGCCGCCGAATTCGGGGCGCTGTCGGCCGACCACCTGGAGCATCTCGACCAGGATGGGATCGCGGCCATGGCCCGGGCCGGCACGACCGCGGTGCTGCTGCCCGGCGCCTTCTATTTCGTGCGTGAGACCAGACTGCCGCCGATCGCCGGCCTGCGGGCCGCCGGCGTGCCGCTGGCCCTGGCCACCGACTGCAATCCCGGCACCTCGCCCCTGACCAGCCTGCTGCTGACCATGAACATGGCCGCCACCCTGTTCCGGATGACGGTCGACGAGTGCCTGGCCGGGGTGACCCGCGAGGCGGCGCGGGCGCTCGGGCGACTGGACCAGGTCGGTACGCTGGAGGCCGGCAAGGCCTGCGACCTGGCGATCTGGGACATCGAGCGGCCGGCCGAGCTTGTCTACCGCATGGGCTTCAATCCGCTGCATGGGCGGGTCTGGAAGGGTGAAATCGCGTGATCACAGTCGTTCTGAACCCGGGCGAGGTCAGCCTCGCCGACTGGAAGGCCGTCTATCGCGGCGCCCCGGCCCGCCTGCACGCCAGCGCCGGGCCGGCGATCGCCGCCAGCGCCGCCGCCATCGAACGCATCCTGGCGCGGGGCGAGCCGGTCTATGGCGTCAACACCGGCTTCGGCAAGCTGGCCAGCGTGCGGATCGACGACGCCGACCTGGAGAGCCTGCAGCGCAACATCGTGCTGTCCCACGCCGCCGGCACCGGCGCGCCGTCGCCGGTGGCGGTGATCCGGCTGATGATGGCCCTGAAGCTGGCCAGCCTGGCCCAGGGGGCCTCGGGCGTGCGGCCGGCGACCACCGACCTGCTGGAGGCGATGCTGGTGCAGGGCCTGACCCCGGTCGTTCCGTGCCAGGGCTCGGTCGGCGCCTCGGGCGACCTGGCGCCCCTGGCCCACATGGCCGCGACGATGATCGGGGTCGGCGAGCTGTTCGTCGACGGCCGCCGCCTGCCCGCCGCCCAGGCCCTGGCCCAGGCCGGGCTCGCGCCGTTGGTGCTGGGTCCCAAGGAGGGCCTGGCCCTGCTGAACGGCACCCAGTTCTCGACCGCCAACGCCCTGGCCGCCCTGTTCGACGCCGAGCGTCTGTTCCAGTCGGCCCTGGTCACCGGGGCGCTGTCGACCGAGGCGGCCAAGGGGTCGGACACCCCGTTCGACCCGCGCATTCACACGCTGCGCCGCCAGCCCGGCCAGATCGAGACCGCCGCCGCCCTGCGCGCCCTGATGGCCGGCTCGGCGATCCGCGACTCCCACCGGCTGGGCGACACCCGCGTGCAGGACCCCTACTGCCTGCGCTGCCAGCCGCAGGTGATGGGCGCGGTCCTGGACATCCTGCGCCAGGCCGCCGTCACCCTGAGCACCGAGGCCAACGGCGTCTCCGACAATCCGTTGATCTTCCCGGACACCGACGAGGCCCTGTCGGGCGGCAACTTCCACGCCGAGCCGGTGGCCTTCGCCGCCGACATCATCGCCCTGGCCATCTGCGAGATCGGTTCGATCGCCGAGCGCCGCATCGCCATGCTGGTCGACCCGGCGCTGTCGGGCCTGCCGGCCTTCCTGACCCCCAAGCCGGGCCTGAACTCCGGTTTCATGATCCCGCAGGTCACCGCCGCGGCCCTGGTCTCGGAAAACAAGCAGAAGGCCTATCCGGCCAGCGTCGACTCCATCCCGACTTCGGCCAACCAGGAGGACCACGTGTCGATGGCCGCCCATGGCGCCCGGCGGCTGCTGGCCATGGTCGAGGCCGCCGAGGCGGTGATCGGCGTCGAGCTGCTGGCCGCCGTCCAGGGCTGCGACTTCCACGCGCCGCTGGCCTCGAGCCCGCCGCTGGAGGACGTGCGGCGGATCCTGCGGGCGGAGGTTCCGCACCTGTCGGACGACCGCCATTTCCATCCCGACCTGGAGGCCGCCAACGCCCTGGTGCGCTCCGGCGCCGTGGTGGTGGCCGCGTCGGCGGTCGAGCTGCCGGGGCTGGAGGGGTGAGCGGCGATTGGCTCCACGTCCGCCGCGGCGACGCCCCGCTCGTCGTCAGCATCCCGCACGCCGGAACCGAGATCCCGCCGGACCTGGAAGCCCGCCTCGCCTCGCCCTGGCTGGCCCGCAAGGACGCCGACTGGTGGCTGGAGCAGCTCTACGACTTCGCCGGCGACCTGGGCGCGACCGTGGTCCGCACGGCCGTTTCGCGGACGGTGATCGACGTCAACCGCGACCCGTCGGGCGCCTCGCTCTATCCGGGCCAGGCGACCACCGGCCTGTGCCCGACCGAGACCTTCGACGGCGAGCCGCTGTACCGGCCGGGCCAGGAGCCGGACGCGGCCGCGATCGCCGCTCGACGGACGCAATTTTTCGATCCCTATCACGAGGCCCTGCGCGGCGAGCTCGATCGCCTGCGGGCCGTCCATGGCCAGGTGGTGCTCTATGACGCCCACTCGATCCGCTCGCGGGCCCCGCGCCTGTTCGACGGCGAGCTGCCGCAGTTCAACATCGGCACGAACGGCGGCGCGGCTTGCGCCCCGGCCCTGACCGCCGCGGTCGAGGCCGCCTGCGACGCCACCGGGCTGCCCCGGGTCACCGACGGCCGCTTCAAGGGCGGCTGGATCACCCGCCGCTACGGCCGGCCCGAACAGGGCGTCCACGCCGTGCAGATGGAGCTGGCCTGCCGCGGCTATATCGACGAGCCGCCGGCCCTGACGCCCGAGAATTGGCCCACGCCCTATCACCCGCCCCGCGCCGCCTTCCTGCGCAGCGCCCTCGCCGAGGTGCTGAAGGCCTGCGTCGCCTTCGCCTCCCCTCCCAGCCGCGCTTGATTTCCCGACTCAAGCCAGAGCATTAAGCGGCGCCACGGCCGACGCTTCGATCTTATCGTTGCGGTAGAGTTCAATACAGCCAAGCATAGAGGCGCGCAGGCGTGACGTGCGGTCGCACCAGGATCGCCATGTCTTCGCCTTATCTGGCGGTTAACCACGCCTAAACGTCCAGCACGCCCGAACGATCCCTCAACGACCCTAGGATGATTTGATGCAACCATCGGCCGCGAAGAAACTTGCTCGCCTGGGGCGCGGCGCCCTTGGACTGGCCCTGGTCTTCGCACCGATCGTCGTGGCGGCGATGGAGAATCCGCACACCGCCCAGCACGCTCCCTCGGCGGCCGTCCAGCGCCTGCTCGACCAGCTGAACGCCAAGCCGCAGCGGCCGGTGCGCAAGGAACTGGTCTGGAGCGGCGCCGACATCGACGGCGACGGCGCTCCCGACTTCGCCAACCCGACCGGCACCGCGCCGCGCGGCCATGACGAGTTCGGCGACGGCAATTTCGGGGCCCGCCGCGACGGCGGCTCGCGCGACCACGAGGGCGTCGACTATGTCGCCACCGCCGGCCAGGACGTCCGCGCCCCGATCTCGGGCTATGTCACCAAGATCGGCTACGCCTACAGCGGCTCCAGCGACCTGAAATTCGTCGAGATCACCAATCCCGCCCTCGGCTATGTCGCCCGCGCCTTCTATGTCACCCCCAGCGTCGAGGTCGGCCAGAGCGTCCGCCTGGGCCAGACCATCGGCGCCGACCAGAGCCTGCAGGGCCACTATCCGGGCATCACCGACCACGTCCACCTGGAGGTCATGCAGCCCGGCGGCGAACGCGTGAACGCCGCGGCCCTGATCGTGCCGAAGATGGTGGTGCGGGCCTAGGGCTTCGCGCGGTGAGGTGGCGCCCATTCGGCGAACAGAAGCCTGGAGCCAGCCACGCGATAGACTCTAGGGCAGCCGGTCATCGTCCTCGGGCGCAGCGCCGTCGGCCCGCGACAGGATCTGGTCGAAGGCCGCGAAATCGGCCTTCGACCGCCGTTCGGCGAAGAAGGCCGCGGTGTTCATGACCGCCAGCTTCTCGGCCACGGCCGTGGCCACGAACTGGTTGACGCTCGTGCCATCGGCCTTGGCGCGACGCTCCACCTCGGCTCGAACCGAGGTCGGCAGCCTCAGGGGATAGGTGCTTTGACGGGTCTTCATGGTGCAAGTCTCCGCAAGGCTTCGATCGGTGTCCAGACCGCGACGCCAAAACGCGCCGGCGCGGCGCCGAAATCGCGACCATTGAACGTGACGATCGCATCGGCCTGGCCGTTGACGGCGGCCTCCAACACGAATTCGTCGGCGGGGTTGCGCAATTGCGGCCGCCAGAAGAAATAGCTCTCCACCGGTTGGGCCATGGCGATCACGGCGGTCACAAAAATCTCCACCTGCGCCTGGTCGAGTCCGGCGGCCTCGCGATGCCGCTCAAGACCGCAGATCGCCTCATATTCGAGGGCCAAGGCGACATTGGCCAAAAGCCGTGGGTCCCCCCGCCGCGCCGCGCGCAACAAAGCCGCCGACGCGCCGGTCGGACTACGCATCGCGGCGACCACGACATTGGTATCCAGCACGCATTTCACATCACCTATGATATCATATCAGTATGGGGCCCGTACTCAAAAATGCTCCGAGGCCGCATGAGGCCGCGCCTCACGCGGACGCCCGCTGAGTGGATGAGGAGGGTGCGAAGCGCCCGGGCCTCGCCCGGAGGATTTGCAGTATGTGTACCGTTTCGACGAAGTGCAGGCGCTTCGCGTGGAACCGTTATCCGGGAGCCTTCGGGTCGCGGATTTTTAACCCGCTCCGATGGAAGCCCCCGACGGGCGGAGGGGCGACGAAACCCCGTCCGGACCGCGCGGGCGATTTCAGCCCGCGCCTGTGGCGACCGTCTTTCGGCTCCGCGGAGGTGTTCCCGCCGTCCGACCGGAAGACTGAAGGTCCATCCGGATCCTCCACCCTCCCGCGCCGGCCCGAAGGGCTCCGCGCAACCGGCCGACGGACACGCCCCGCTCGACCACCCCCAAAAGCCGCATCGGTCGCCGTACGTGCGCCCTCCCCGTGCTCTTGGGTGCGAGCATTATCGGGCTGGTCTGGGAGGGTGAGGATGGAAAAAAGCGAGAAAATCGCAGGGCGTTGATTTCGTTGGGCCTGACCAGCGTTGATCCCCGCAAACCGCGGGGATGGAGGACCGCGGCTTCTCCTCCCCCGCCATGCGGGGGGGGAGGTGGCGCGATGCGAATACGCATCGTGACGGAGGGGGCGTCACGATCTCGGCAGGACGCCCCCTCCGTCCGCCTCGCGGCCACCTCCCCCGTTGCACGGGGAGGACAAGGGAAATGTGAGCCCGGACGGGTCGCCCCCTACTTCCGGGTCACCACCATCGGCTGGCCGTCATAGTCCACCGTGGCGTCGGCGGCCTCGAAGTCGGTCGGCTTGGCGCCGCCGCCGATGAAGCGGACCTTGATCACCCGCTTGTCGCGCATGCCGGTGAACGTCCCCGACCGGGCGCCGATGGTCAGGCGGCCCGAGGCGTTGTCGAAGCTCATCGGGATGCGGCTGTAGGCTCCGCGCTCATAGCCGTTGCTCAGGCCGTCGTCCTCATAGAGCTCGTAGCGGCCGTCGGCGCCGGTATAGACCACCACGGTCAGCGGCGCGTCGGGCTGCTCGCCGACATATTGCTGGACCACCGTGGTCGGCACGATCGACCCGGCCCGCACGAACAGCGGCATGCGGCTGAGCGGGGCGTCGGCCTTGATCGTCTGGCCGCCCTTGAAGGCCTTGCCGCTCTCGAAGTCGTACCAGCTGGCGCCGGCCGGCAGATAAACGTCGCGCGAGCGGGCCTTGAACGCCGTCACCGGGGCGACCAGGAACGCCTTGCCGAACAGGTACTCGTCATTGACGTTCCGCGCCGCCCGGTCGGCCGGGAAGTCCATCACCAAGCCGCGCATCATGCTGCCGTCACGGTGATAGGTATCGGCCGCCAGGGTGTAGACATAGGGCATCAGCCGGTAGCGGAGCTCGTCGTACCAGGCCAGGGCCTTGTAGACCTCGGTGCCCTGGTCGGCGAGGTTGTAGATCTCGCGGTACGGGAACTCGCCGTGGCTGCGGAACAGCGGGCTGAAGGCCCCGAACTGGAACCAGCGCAGGTTCAGCTCCTGCCATTCGGGCCAGTGGGCCGGGTCCTTGTTGGTGTAGCGGTCCTCGACCGAGAAGCCGCCGATGTCGGTGGTCCAGTTGGGGATGCCCGACATCGACAGGTTCACCCCGGCCGAGATCTGGTCCTTCAGGTCGTCCCAGCGGGCGACCACGTCGCCGCTCCACAGGGCCACGCCGTTGCGCTGGATGCCGCCGAAGCCCGAGCGCGACAGGATGAAGCTGCGCTTGTCGGGGTTCAGCGCATGCTCGCCCTCGAACACGCCGCTGGTGTGGATCAGCGGATAGGAGTTGAAGAACTCCGCCCCCGGTCCGATCGCCGTCGGGCCCATGCGCAGGGTGCGCTCGGGGATGTCGAGGTTGGAGTGCATGTCCGGCTCGTCGCTGTCCATCCACCAGGCGTCGACGCCGAAGCCCTTCAGGCTCTCCTTGACCTGGCGCCAGTAGATGTCGCGCGCCTCCTTGGTATAGGGGTCGTAGAACGAGTTCAGATAGCCCGGACCCACCCAGTCGAGCGCGCCTTGCTCGATGTTGCGGTGGTACATGTGGCCCTTGGCGTCGAGCTCCTTGAAGTGCTCCGTGGTCGGATAGAACTTCGGCCAGATCGAGATCATGAAGTGGGCGTTGAGGGCGTGGACCTCGTCGATCATGCCCTTGGGATCGGGGAAGCGGGTCTCGTCGAACTTGTGGCTGCCCCAGGCGTCGTCCTTCCAGTAGCGCCAGTCCTCGACGATGTTGTCGAGCGGCAGCTTGCGGGCCCGGTATTCCTTGACCACGCCCAGCAGTTGGTCGGCGGTCTCGTAGCGCTGGCGGCTCTGCCACAGGCCATAGGCCCAGCGCGGCATCATCACCGCCTCGCCGGTCAGGCCGCGATAGCCGCCGACCACCTGGTCGAGGTCGCCGCCGCCAACATAGTAGTAGTCGACCGCGTGGGCGACGTCCGAGGTGAAAGTCAGCGAATGCTGGTCGGCGGCCGGGATCGGGTTGTTGTGCAGCAGGCCGATATAGCCCTGGTTGGGGTCCCACTCGACGCGGATCTTGTGGCGGGTCCCGGCCTTCATCGGGGTGGTGAAGTTGTGGAACCACGGGTTCCAGTTCTGCCGCCAGCGGTCGATCGCCAGCTTGCCGTCGACATAGAGCTTGGCGTAGCCGCTGGAATAGAGCTTGAACTTCTGGACCCCGCCGACCGGGGCCTCGACCGCGCCTTCCCAGACCACCCGCACGCCGGCCAGCGGCTTCTTGTCCGGCCCGATCAGCTCGGCCGGCCAGTTGGCCTGGTCCTTCAGGTAGCGGTAGTCGATGTCGGTCTCGGTGCGGGTCACCTTCAGGGCGTCGCCGATGTAGTACTTGGCCGTGAAGCCGCCGGCCTTGCCGGCCGCGTCGAAGATCTTCAGGTCGCGCGAGGCCAGGTCGTAGGGCGTGGGGTCGCCGAACCGGGTGATGCCGTTGTTCTCCCACAGCACCCCGTAGTTGCGGGTCGACAGCACGAACGGCACGGCGATGTCGCGGTTGTACTGGGCCAGCTCGACGTCTTCGCCATTGTAGTTCATCTGGCCGTTCTGGTGCTGGCCAAGGCCGTAGAAGGCCTCGTCCGTGCCCGGATTGAACTGCTGGCTGACGGCGTAGAAGGTCTTGCCGTCGATCGTTTCGGTCTTGAACGGCCGGCGGCCGTTTTCGCTGAGCACCAGCTTGCCGGCCGCGTCGCGGAAGCTGACGGCGCCGTCGGCCAGCGACACCTCGGCCGTGGCCTTGGCGGCCTTGACCACCACCTTGCCGCCGACCTGCTCGACCGTGAAGGCGCCGCCGGGCTTGGCCGTGACCATCAGGCTGGGCGGAACGTCCAGGCTGTCGGTCGGCGTCGCGGTGACGTGGATGGCGCGCTCGCCCATCACCTGCAGCCGCACCTTCTTGGCCGGCCCCGAGGCGGGGGTGACGATCACCCCCTCGGGGGTCTTCTCGAAGCCGCCGTCCAGCGCCAGGGCGCTGGTCGAGGCCAGCAGGGCCAGGGCGAGGCCGGTCAACAGGGCGGCGGGCTTGGTGTGGATGCGCATCGGATGGTCTCCCCCAGGTACGGGACTTGTTTTGTCGCTGCCGTTCGACCGCAGCCGGGCGGATGAGATTGGGCTAGTAGGTCGCCAGTTTGACCTTCAGGATCTGCGGTTGGGTCGTCAGGTTCAACCCGTAGTCGACCTGGTCGCCGTTCCACAGCCGGTCGAAGACCCATTTTCCGTTGTCGAAATGGCCTTCCTCGACCCGGGCCAGCATGAACCGCTCGTTCTTGGCCGAGCCGAAGGTGACGCGAGCGCGGTAGCCGGTGACCAGGAACTCGTTGGGCGACAGCTGGGCGATCAGGGCCCCGCCGTCGGGGACCTCGCGATTGGGCTGCTTCTCGGCCTTGCCCATCCACGGGGCGTCGATCGAGCCGAACTGCCATTCGCCATAGGAGACCGTGGCCGTCCAGCGGTCGCCCAGCTTCAGGGTCTCGGCCTTGCGGTCGTCGGCCTCGCCGACGCCCCAGACCTGGCCCTCGAACGACAGCCGGGCCCATTCGCGGGCCATCGGCTCCAGCAGGCGGTAGTGGACGGCGAAGTTCTCCAGCGCCTGGGCGTCGACCGTCTTGGCGCCGAGCGGGTAGTTGGAATAGCCGGTGAAGTCGAGGCCGAACGGCGAGAAGCCCAGGCCGTGGTGGCCCAGCACGTCATAGACGTGGCGGGCGAAGCCCTTGTCGCTGCCGATCTCGGGCACGAACAGCGGATTGTCCGGGCGGCCGTACTGGTCGAGCGTCTTTCGGACATTGGCGCTCTCGCGCATGTAGATGTCCGGGGCCAGGGCGTCGATCGACGGGGCGGCGGCCTTCCAGATGTCGAGCACGTTCCAGGTCGGGCCGCCCGACGAATAGGTGAACGGGTCCTGCCAGTTGAAGGGGTCGCGCAGGGCGGCGTTGACGTACATCGGCAGCGGCAGCTCGCGCTTGCCGGCGGCGGCGACCGCGTCGACATAGCGGCCGATCGACCAGGCGTGGAAGAACTCGTCGGCGTCCTTGCCGAACACCTCCTTCCAGGTTCCGGCCTTCTTGCCCATGGCCTTGACCAGGGTCGCCGGCACGGGACCGTCGAACAGCTTCTGGGCGGTGGGGGAATAGTCGCGGACGGCGCGATAGGTGCCGGTCTCGTTCTCCGGCTGGACCATGATCACCGTGTGGTCGGGATCGGCGGCCTTCAGGTGGCGCATCAACTGGACGAAGGCCTTGCGGTCGGCCTCCAGCGTGGCCGGGAAGTGCGGCGACAGCGAGTCCTTGACCTCGCCCTTGGCGTTGATCACCCGCGGGAAGCGCTTGTTGTCCAGCTTGACCCATTCGGGCGCATATTGCGGGCCGTTGTTCTTCCAGGTCGCGAACCACAGCAGCACCAGCTTCACGTCGTTGGCGCGGGCCTGCTTGAGCAGGATGTCGACGTAGGAGAAGTCGAACTGGCCCTCGACCGGCTCGATCTGCTCCCAGGCGACGGGAATCTCCAGGGTGTTGGCGCTCAGCGCCTTCACCGCCGGCCACACCTTGGGCAGCTGCGAGGGATAGTTGGCGGCGTTGTTGGCCTGGACGCCCAGCATCAGGAACGGCGCGCCGTCGACCATCAGGGCGTGGCGGCCGTCCTTCTCGACGAACCGCGGGACCGGGGCGTCGGCGGCCAGGGCCGGACCAGCGCCGAGCACGGCGGCCGCGCACAGGGCGACCAGGGCGCAGGCCGCGCCGCGCATCGCGCTCTTGGCGCCGTCGCCGGCCGTGATGTTCTGGAACCGCAAACCGTCCCCTCCCCTGCTGGCCGTCTGTCTCGCGAAGGTCGCCGCGACGGCTTCGTTACCGCTAACATATAAATAGGACAATTAGACGAGGCAACCGGCATTGCAAGCCGTTTCACTCGCCCGGAAAGGCGGGAAGGTCATCTCCAGAATGCCCCTGAAAACGCACCGTCCCAGCAAAAAAAATCCGCGCATCGCTCGCAGGGGAACGATGCGCGGCGGAGAAGCGGCACGGAGTCGGGGAGATATGATCCCGTGCTTGTGGCGTTCGGAGACGGGAGATCGCCACGCGACCTCGCCCTCAGTCAAGCTTATATACTCCGACAAATGGATTGGCAAGCGATCTGCTACCGCTATCATCAGCCGAGCGGCTCGGCGCGGCAGTTGCGGGCGATGAAGTCTTCATGCAACGGCAGCGCCTCGGCGGCCTGGCGGATGATGTTGCGCATGCCCGTCATCTGGGCGCGCAGGGCGGTCCCGTCATAGCCGTCGGCGAGCGGATCATAGGATCGCGGCCACACCCGCTGGCCCAGATAGACCGCCAGCCAGTTCGGGTCCTTGAACAGGCCGGTGTCGTTGGAATTGATCCGGCCGTAGCCCCGGAACTGCTCAAGCTTCCAGGCTAGGCTGTCGGGGATCGACATCGTGCGGCAGTAATTCCAGAGCGGGGAATCGTCGCGCTCGGTGGCGTGGTAATGCAGGATGAGAAAGTCGCGGATCAGTTCGTATTCAAGGCAGGACAGGCGGTTGTATTCGCCGCTCACCGCCGGATCGAAGTCGCGATCGGGAAAGAGGCCGACCAGGCGCATGGCGGCGGTCTGGATCATGTGGATGCTGGTCGATTCCAGCGGCTCCATGAAGCCGCTGGCCAGGCCGATGGCGACGCAGTTCTTGTTCCAGGCCTGCTTGCGGCGGCCGGTGGTGAAGCGCAGCGGCCGGGGGTCGGCCAAGGCTTCGCCGTCCAGACTGGCCAGCAATTTGGCGGCGGCCTCGTCGTCGCTGATGAACTGGCTGGAATAGACATAGCCGTTGCCGGTGCGGTGCTGCAGCGGGATGCGCCATTGCCAGCCGGCCTCGCGAGCGGTCGAGCGGGTGTAGGGCGTGGGCGGACCGACCTTGGCCGAGGGCGCGGCCACGGCGCGGTCGCAAGGCAGCCAATGGGTCCACGCCTCGTAACCGGTCTGCAAGGCCTGCTCGATCAACAGCCCGCGGAAACCGGAGCAGTCGATGAACAGCTCCCCCTCGATCCGCCGGCCGCCCTCGAGCAACAGGGACTCGATGAAGCCGTCCGCGCCGCGCAAGGTCACGTCGACGACCTTGCCCTCGACGCGCCGCACACCCTTGGCCTCGGCGTAGGACCGCAGGTAGCGGGCGTAGAGCGCCGCGTCGAAATGGAAGGCGTAGGCCATGGTCGCCTGCACCGAACGCGGATCGCCGCTGGGCCGCGCGAAACGGCCCATCTCGGCGGCCACCGCGCTGAGCGCATAGGCGTCGATCTCGGTCCGGTCGCCCTCGGCCCGCAGCCTCAGCCAGTACTGATGGAAGGCGCAGACGTCGAAATTGGCCCCGTAGGTCCCGAACGGGTGGACGTAGCTGTCGCCGATCCGGCCCCAGTCCCGAAACTGGATGCCCAGCTTGAAGGTACCCTGGGTGCGGCGGACGAACTCGTCCTCGTCCAGGCCGAGCAGGCGGTTGAGCAGGCCGATGGCCGGAACGGTCGCCTCCCCCACCCCGACGATGCCGATCTCCTCGGACTCGACCAGTTCGATCGTCGCCAGGGGGCCGAGGCACCGGGCCAGCACCGAAGCTGTGATCCAGCCCGCCGTGCCGCCGCCGACGATGACGATCTTGCGGATGCGATTGTCGTTCATGGCTTCACGTCCCGGGGATGGCGGGACAATGGCGGGCGATGAACTCGCCATGTCGCGGCATGGACTCGGCCAGCCGCCGCACGCCCTCCAGGCGGTGGCGCATGCCCATCCGCAGCTTGTCGTCGGGAATGGAGTCGATCAGCGGATCGTAACGCTCGGGATAGACATGCTGTCCCAGGAAGATCGCCAGCCAGCTGGGCGCCGAATAGGATTCCTCGGCCAGCAGCGGCACGCGGCCGCAGCTCTTGAACACCTCGATCTTGTGGCGCAGCTCGTCGGGCACGGCCATGGTCCGGCAATAGTTCCACAACGGCGAGTCGTCGCGCTCGGTGGCGCAATAGTGCAGCACCAGGAAATCGCGGATCCGCTCGTATTCGCTGGTGGTGATGCGATTGTACTCGTCGATCATCACCGGGTCGAAGGCCATGTCCGGGAACATCTCGACCAGGCGGGCCAGGCCGGTCTGGATCAGCTGGATGCTGGTCGATTCCAGCGGCTCCATGAAGCCGGCGGCCAGGCCGATGGCGACGCAGTTCCTGTTCCAGAACTTGCGGCGATGGCCGGTGACGAACCGCAGCGGTCGCGGATCGGCCAGGGCCTTGCCGTCGAGATTGGCCAGCAGGGTCGAGGCCGCCTCGTCGTCGCTGATGAACTGGCTGCAATAGACATAGCCGTTGCCGGTGCGGTGCTGCAGCGGGATGCGCCATTGCCAGCCGGCGGCCAGGGCCGTCGAGCGGGTGAAGGGCGTCAGGCCGTCGCCGCCGGTCTCGCAGGGGACCGCCATGGCCCGGTCGCAGGGCAGCCAATGGGTCCAGTCGACATAGCCGGTCTTCATGGCCTGCTCGATCAGCAGGCCGCGGAACCCCGAACAGTCGATGAACAGGTCGCCCTCGATCCGCCGGCCGCCCTCCAGGCTGACCGCCTCGATGAAGCCGTCGTCGCTGCGCAGGTGAACCTCGACCACCTTGCCCTCGATCCGCTCGACCCCTCGCGGTTCGGCGTGGCGGCGCAGATAGCCGGCATAGAGGCTGGCGTCGAAATGATAGGCGTACTGGTAGAACGAGGCCTCCGATTGCAGATCGGGCGACGGCGGCGTGAACCGGCCCAGCTTGGCCACCATGCGCGGCAAGGAATAGTCGCTGAACGGCGTGGGATCGCCCAGGCCGCGCAGCCGCAGCCAGTGGTGATGCGGCGAGACGCCCTCGATCTCGGCGCCATGGTCGCCGAAGCCGTTGAAATGGACGTTGCCCAACCGCGACCAGTCGCGAAACTCGATGCCCAGCTTGAACGTGCCTTGGGTGCGGCGCACAAAGTCGCGTTCGTCGATGTCGAGGATGCGGTTGAAGATCTGCATCAGCGGCACGGTCGCCTCGCCGACGCCGACGATGCCGATCTCCTCGGACTCGATCAGCTGGATCGTGGCCGGCGTGTTCTTGAGGAACCGGGCCAGGACCGCGGCGGCCATCCAGCCGGCCGTACCGCCGCCCACCACCACCACCTTGCGGATACGCTCACGCGACATCGCTCACTCCCCCGTCCCACTCGCGGTCGCGAAGGGACGCGCGCAGTGTCGACAATCGCACGCGGCGTGGGAAGTCCTGAACCGTCCAAGAACGGTCGGCCGCCCTTCGTCCGCGCGCGGTCAGCATCTCAAATGAAAAACCCTCCGGCCATCGAAATGACCGGAGGGCTGCTTTCGCGGCGGTCTAGAAGCTGCCGCGCAGGACCATGGCGATCCGGCGATCGCTGTCGGT
This sequence comes from Caulobacter sp. LARHSG274, assembly GCF_052871235.1. Lineage (NCBI taxonomy): Bacteria > Pseudomonadati > Pseudomonadota > Alphaproteobacteria > Caulobacterales > Caulobacteraceae > Caulobacter > Caulobacter sp. LARHSG274. The sequence goes on from NZ_JBIXJO010000005.1 coordinate 216,659, forward strand.
CCAGCTGTAGCGCGGCGCGAAGCTCGCGCCTCCGACGTCGAGATAGGTCCGGGCGTTGAGGATGTTGGTCGCCTGGACGCCGATCTTGTACTTGTCGTTCAGCGAGTAGAGGATCGAGCCGTCCAGCTGGCCGAAGTCTTCCGACCAGACCGGCCGCTGGATGTTGGCCGCCGAGGTCGTCAGCAGGTAGCGCTCGCGCCAGTTATAGGCCAGGCGCGCCGAGATGCCGTACTTCTCGTAGATCACCGCCACGTTGTAGCTGGTCTTGGAGAGGCCTTCGAGCGGCAGGGTCTGATCCGCCGCGCCGTCGATTTGCGCCGTCTCGTTGATATTGATCGCGGTGTTCTTGCCGCCATTGCTGTCGACATAGGTGAAGTTGGCTTGCAGGCCCAGGCCGCTGAGGGCGCCGGGCAGGAAGTCATAGAACTGCTGATAGGCCAGTTCGAAGCCTTTGATCTTGCCCTGGGAGCCGTTCATGTTGCGGCTGACCAGGAACTCATAGGTCTGACCGCCCGAAGTATAGGTTTCGGGGGCGTTGCCCATGAAGATGTAGTTCGAGATGTCCTTGTAGAACGCCGCGAAAGTCAGGCTGCTGGCCGGAGCGAAGTACCATTCCAGGCTGGCGTCGAACTGGTTCGACTTGGTCGGCTTTAGCTGAGGATTGCCGCCGCTGCCGGTCATGCCGCTGGGGGCGGGCTTCAAGGTCACGCCGTCGGCTTCGAAGTTGAAGCTGAGGTTCGTGTAGGACTGCATCTGGCTGAAGGTCGGGCGGACGATCGCCTTCGCCGCCGCGAACCGCAGTTGCAGATCATCGGCCAGGAAGAAGCGCAGGTTCAGGCTGGGCAGGACGTCGGTATAGCTGTTGCTGGACGAGCCGCCCTTGATGCTGCCGTTGGCGAAGGCCACCAGGCCGTTGTAGGTCGAGCAGTTCGCCGTGCAGTTGCCGGCCGGCTGGCTGATCGTGAAGACTCCCGTACCGCCATCGACTTCGGTCTTGACCACCCGCACGCCGACATTGCCGTCCATCCGCCCGAGCGGCGAGGTTTCGTTGCCGAACCGGAGCAGGGCGTAGATGGCCTTGGTCTTCTCACCCTGGTTGTTGGTGCCCCCGTTGGCGTTGTCGCCGGCCGGCTTGGCGGTGGCGTAGCTGGCCTCGGTCAGCGGGCTCCAGCCCCAGCCGGCGCTCTCGGTGTTCTTCAGGAAGCTGTAGGCGTTGGCGGTGCCGTTGCTGACCAGGGATTCCGACGGGAACCAGGCCACGCCGGGCAGTTGCACGTCGCCGCGGAAGAAGTTGTCGTAGGTGATCAGCTCCGACTGCACCGGCAGGCCGCCGTTCTGGTGCGAGGCGTCGAAACCCGTCTGGTTCAGATAGACCGGCGTACCGCCGCCCCAGAATTGGCTGCTCAGCAGGGCCCAGTTATAGCCGGTCTGCCGGGTCGTCGCGGTCTTGTCGGTGCCGCGGACGCCGAAGCGGAACGACTTCAGCCAGGCATTGTCGTCGAAGGTGTATTCGGCGTCGGCGCGGGCGGCCTTGGAGTCGGCGCTGTTATCCTCGATGTGATCCATCGCCGCCGCCCACCAGTAGGCCGACTGGGTGCGGGTGGTGTCGGTGCTTTGGTTCAGCTTCAGCACCGGCTCGTCGCCGGCGATGTTGAACGTCAGGCTCGACGGGACGTCGCGGCTCAGCTGGGTGAACGCCGTCATGCTGAGCACGTCGGCGTGCGACTTGACATACTGGAAGTCGCCGCTGAACGCCCACTTGTCGTTCGGCGTGTATTTCAGATTGAACGAGTAGTCCTCGGTCTTCTTGTGCGACGAGCCGTAGCGGGTGTCGGCGGTCAGGCCGACATTGGTGATCGTGCCCGCGGTGACGGCGCCGTCGGCGTCATACTTATAGCCCGGACCGGCCGCGGCGTAACCGCCGTTGGTGTCGCCCAGGGCGTGCTCGACGTCATGCGGATCGGCCTTGGCGGTCAGGACCTGGAGCGTGGCCTCCCACTGGTCGTTCGGACGCCATTGCAGGGCGCCGGCGAAGGCCGTGCGCTTCTGCTGCCAGTCGATCCGGCGCCAGCCGATCGAATTGGGGATATAGACCTTGTCGCCGACCGACTTGCCCACCGCGGCGGGGTTGTCGTTGGCGGTCAGCGTACGCTCTTCGAAGCGGCCGGTCTGGATGCTGTCGGTGCGATTGCCGATATTGCCGATGCTGCCCGAGACCAGCAGGCCGATTTCACCGATATTGGTGTTCCAGCGGTCGCTATAGAGCAGGTTGCCGGAGATGAAGCCCTTGTCGCGCAGGTCGGCGTAGTTGTAGTCGGCCGAGAAGGCCAGCAGGCGCTTGTTGGAGTCGAACGGCTTGCGGGTGCGCAGGTTGACGATGCCGCCGATGCCGCCTTCGATCAGTTCGGCCGACGGGTTCTTGTAGACGTCGACGCCGGCCAGCAGGTCGGCCGACACGTCTTCGAACGACAGGGCGCGACCGTTGTTCGCCGAGAAGATGTCGCGGCCGTTGGTTTCGCTGCGGACCCACGACAGGCCGCGAATGAACACGCCGCCGCCTTCCGACGCCAGGCGGGCCGGGTCGCGGTTTTCGTTGGTGCGCTGCAGGGTGACGCCGGGAATCCGTTGCAGGGCTTCCGAGACGCTGCGGTCCGGCAGGGCGCCGATGTCCTGAGCGGTGATCGAATCAACGACCTGCTCGGCGTTCTGCTTGATCTGCTGAGCCGACTTCAAGCTGGCCCGGATGCCGGTGACAACCACCTCTTCCACGGTGTCGACGGGCTTGGCCGCCTCCTGCGCGAACGCGGCGGCCGGCGCCAGGGCGCCGATCACGAGCGCGGACGCGCCCATGAACATGAGATTGCGATGTGAGTGATTGCGACGCGACATTTGGCTTCCTTCCCCAAGATGAGATCCGTCCCGACGCTCTCAAGGCGTCGGTGACGTGCGCCGCACGCAGCGGTCACACGATCTATTTTTGACGTTTAGTCATATAATTGGTACTTACAAGCCGAAATTGATAGCGCTATCATTTCCGTCAGGAGGGCGACTTTTGAGCCACAGTGGGTCTCGACAAACCCCTTGCGGCGATGGGGAAAGTCGCAGCCTAAGGTCGATTTTCCCAGTGCGTCATGACGCCTCAGGCCTTGGCAAATGTATTTATAATACTATAAATGGAGCTCAAGATTTTCGAGCGGCTCGGCCGCGGCGTTAGGGCTGGTCATGAGTCAGGGAAACGGGGGCGGACGCTTCCGCAGCGGTCACAGCTACGGCAAGCTGGATCGCGATGGCTTCATCCATCGCAGCTGGATGAAGAGCCAGGGCCTGCCGGACGACGTGTTCGACGGCCGGCCGGTGATCGGCATCTGCAACACCTGGTCGGAGATCACTCCCTGCAATGCGGGCCTGCGCGACATCGCCGAGCACGTGAAGCGCGGCGTCTGGGAAGCCGGGGGCCTGCCGCTGGAATTCCCGGCCATCTCACTGGGCGAGACCCAGATGCGGCCGACGGCCATGCTGTTCCGCAACCTGCTGGCCATGGACGTCGAGGAGTCGATTCGCGGCAATCCGATCGACGGCGTCGTGCTGCTGGGCGGCTGCGACAAGACCACGCCCGGCCAGATGATGGGCGCGGCCAGCGTCGACCTGCCGACCATCGTCGTCAGCTCCGGCCCGATGCTGAACGGCAAGTTCCGCGGCAAGGACATCGGCTCGGGCACCGACGTGTGGAAGTTCTCCGAGGCCGTGCGGGCCGGCGAGATGACCCTGCCGGAGTTCATGTCGGCCGAAAGCGGCATGAGCCGCTCGCCCGGCACCTGCATGACCATGGGCACCGCCTCGACCATGGCCTCGATCGTCGAGGCCATGGGCATGAGCCTACCCTACAACGCCTCGATCCCGGCCGTCGACGCCCGCCGCCGGGCGATGTCGCACGAGACCGGCCGGACCATCGTGCGCATGGTGCATGACGGCCGGACCATGTCGCAGGTCGCCACCCGCGCCGCCTTCGAGAACGCCTTGCGGGTCCACGCCGCGATCGGCGGCTCGACCAACGCCGTGGTCCACCTGCTGGCCCTGGCCGGCCGGCTGGGAGTCGAGCTGACCCTGGAGGACTTTGACACCCTGTCGCGCGACGTGCCGCTGCTGGTCGACCTGCAGCCGTCGGGCCGCTTCCTGATGGAAGACCTGCACTATGCCGGCGGCGTGCCGGCGGTGATGAAGCAGTTGGCGCCGTTCCTCGACCCCACCGCCCCGACCGTCACCGGCGCGCCGATCGGCGCCCAGTACGAGAACGCCGAGGTCTATAACGACGAGGTCATCCGCTCGGTCGAGGCCCCGGTGAAGCCCGACAGCGGCATCTGGGTGCTGCGCGGCAACCTGGCTCCCGGCGGGGCGGTGATGAAGCCCAGCGCCGCCAGCCCCGAGTTGTGCAGCCACCGCGGCAAGGCCGTGGTGTTCGAGACCATTGAGGACTTCCGCGCCCGCATCGACGATCCGGACCTCGACGTCGACGCCGGTTCGATCCTGGTGCTCAAGGGCTGTGGCCCCAAGGGCTATCCGGGCATGCCAGAAGTCGGCAACATGCCGCTGCCGCGCAAGCTTCTCGAACAGGGCGTCAAGGACATGGTCCGGATCAGCGACGCGCGGATGAGCGGCACGGCCTTCGGCACGGTGATCCTGCACGTCTCGCCCGAATCCGACGCCGGCGGCCCGCTGGCCATCGTCCAGAACGGCGATGAGATCGTGCTCGACGGCCCCGGCCGGTCGCTGACCCTGCTGATCTCCGACGAGGAGCTGGCCGCGCGCCTGATCGCCTGGCGCGCCGATCCGCCGGCCCCCAAGGCCACGCGCGGCTACGCCAAGCTCTACATCGACCACGTGCTGGGGGCCGACAAGGGCGCGGACCTGGACTTCCTGGTCGGGGCCAGCGGCTCGGTCGTCACCCGCGAGTCGCACTGATGAACGATCCGTCCGTCACCATCTTCGGCGACTGGGGCACCTCGCGGCTGCGGCTCTATCTGCGCCAGGGCAAGAGCGTGCTCGACCGCCGCGACGGCCCCGGCATCGGCGCCCTGACGGCCTCGCCGCGCGAGACCTTCCTGTCGCTGGTCGGCGACTGGCGTGAGGCCAAGCCGTCCCTGGCCCTGCTGTGCGGCATGGTCGGCTCGCGCAACGGCTGGGCCGAGGCGGCCTACGCCCCTTGCCCGGCCGGCGCCGCCGACCTCCGCGCGCGGCTGCTGCACCTGGACGCCGACGGCCTGCCGGTGGCGATCGTGCCGGGCCTGTCCTGCGTCAACGCCCTGGGCGGACCCGACGTCATGCGCGGCGAAGAGACCCAGATTCTCGGCGCCCTCGAGCTGGACCCGGCGCTGAAGCGCGGCCGCCGCCTGCTGGCCCTGCCCGGCACCCACACCAAGTGGGTGGTGGTCGAGGACGGGGCGATCACCAGCTTCCTGACCGCGCCGGTCGGCGAGATCTTCGCCCTGCTGCGCCAGCACTCGATCCTGGCGAAGGCCGCGCCCGGCGACGGCCCCGAATCCCCCGAGGCGGTGGCGGCGGGGTTCGCCCGCGGCGTCGCCCGCATCGTCGAACAGGGCCCCGCCCGCCTGCCGCACCTGATCTTCGAGACACGCAGCCGGCAATTGCTGGACGGCCTGTCCAAGGACGAGGCCATGGGCTTCCTGTCGGGCCTGCTGATCGGCGGCGACACCGCCTCCACCGCCAGCTGGTTCGGCGACCTGGGCTCGGTGTCGTTGATCGGCGCGCCGGCCCTCAGCGCGCTCTACGCCCAGGCTATTGCCGCCCTGGACGGGTCCAGCACGGCCGTCGACGGCGATGCGGCCGTCCTGGCCGGATTGACCACCTTGTCCCCGAGCCCCACCAGCGGAGTTCACGTCCTTGCCTAACCCCAGCACCCCGCCGATCGTCGCCATCCTGCGCGGCGTCAGGCCCGACGAGATCCTCGACGTCGCCGCGGCCCTGGTCGAGGCCGGGATCGGGGCCATCGAGGTGCCGATGAACTCGCCCGATCCGCTGATCAGCATCGAAAAGCTGTGCGCCGCCTTCGGCGACCAGGCCCTGTGCGGCGCCGGCACCGTCCTGTCGCCCGAAGTGGTCGATCAGGTGGCGGGCGTCGGCGGCAAGCTGATCGTCACCCCCAATATCGACACCGCCGTGATCAGCCACGCCGTCGGCCTGGGCCTGACCGTGATGCCCGGCTTCGCCACGCCCAGCGAGGCCTTCGCCGCCGTCAAGGCCGGCGCCCGGTCGCTGAAGCTGTTCCCGGCCGGCACCTTCGGCCCCGGCCACATCAAGGCGGTGCGCGACGTGCTGCCCAAGGACGTGTCGGTCTACGCCGTCGGCGGCGTCGGCGCGGCCAATCTGAAGCCGTGGGTCGAGGCCGGCGTCGCCGGCATCGGCGTCGGCGGCGAACTCTATCGTCCCGGCTATTCCGCCCAGGAGGTCGGCCAGCGGGCCCGGGCCCTGGTCGCGGCCTGGAAGGGCGAAGTTCCGAGCTGAAGCGTCTTACCAAAGCAGAACAAGAACAGCCCTAAGGGGGGACCCCAGTGAGAACCATCGACTTCGTCATCCTGGCGATCTACGCCGTCGCCATCTTCGGCCTGGCCCAGTGGGTCAGCCGCGACAAGGGCGGCCACCGCAAGGACTCCACCGACTACTTTCTGGCCGGCAAGGCCCTGCCCTGGTGGGCGATCGGCGCCTCGCTGATCGCCGCCAACATCTCGGCCGAGCAGATCATCGGCATGAGCGGCTCGGGCTACGCTCTGGGCCTGGCCATCGCCTCCTACGAATGGATGGCGGCCCTGACCCTGCTGATCGTCGGCAAGTTCTTCCTGCCGATCTTCCTGAAGAACAACATCTCGACCATGCCGCAGTTCCTGGAGCAGCGGTACGGCCCCAGCGTGCGCAACGTGATGGCCCTGTTCTGGCTGGTCCTCTACGTGTTCGTGAACCTGACCTCGATCCTGTGGCTGGGCTCGATCGCGATCCACACCGTGACCGGCGTCGACCAGATGACGGCCCTGGTGATCATCGGCGTCTTCGCCCTGGCCTACCAGCTGTGGGGCGGGCTGAAGGCCGTGGCCCTGACCGACATCGTCCAGGTGGCCCTGCTGATCACCGGCGGCCTGATCATCGTCTTCCTGTCGCTGACCAAGATCGGCCACGGCGACCTGCTGGCCGGCTTCAATCACCTGACCACCCAGTTCCCCGACAAGTTCGACATGATCCTGTCGCGCGACAATCCGCACTACAAGGACCTGCCGGGCCTTTCCGTGCTGTTCGGCGGCCTGTGGGTGATGAACGTCTCGTACTGGGGCTTCAACCAGTACATCATCCAGCGCGCCCTGGGCGCCAAGGACATCGCCGAGGCCCAGAAGGGCATCGCCCTGGCCGCCTATCTCAAGCTGCTGATGCCGGTGATCGTCGTGCTGCCGGGCATCGCCGCCCTGGTGCTGGCGCCCGGCCTGGCCAAGCCCGACCAGGCCTATCCGGAAATGATGAAGCTGCTGCCGCCCGGCGTGCTGGGCGTCGTGTTCTCGGCCCTGGTGGCCGCGATCGTCGCGTCCCTGGCCGCCAAGATCAACTCGATCGCCACCATCTTCACCCTGGACGTCTACGCCAAGGTCCGGAAGGGCTCCTCGGAGCGCCATCTGGTCACCGTCGGCCGCATCACCGCCGTCGTCGCGGTGATCGTCGGCATCCTCATGGCCAAGCCGCTGCTGGGCAAGGCCGAGCAGGCCTTCCAGTTCATCCAGGACTTCACCGGCTTCTTCACGCCGGGGATCGTGGTGATCTTCATCCTGGGCCTGTTCTGGAAGCGCGCCACCACCGCCTCGGCCCTGGTCGCGGCGATCGGCGGCGCAGCCCTGTCGGGCGCTTTCTTCGTCGCCGACAAGGCCGGGGTGTTCGTGATCCCGTTCATGAACCGGGTCGGCCTGGTGTTCCTGCTGACCCTGGCCGCGGCGATCATCGTCTCGCTGGTCGCGCCGCAGAAGAAGGACGTCAACGTCGTCACCCTGGAGGGGGTCAGCTACAAGACCACCACCGGCTTCAACATCGCCGGCCTGGGCGTGATCCTGATCCTGATCGCCCTCTACGCCACCTGGTGGTGAGGACGCGTCGGCCCGTCTGAACGAAAAGTCCCGTCCGGTTCGCCGCGGCGGGGCTTTGTTCATTAATAATATGATAGTTCCGGGCGCCCGCGAAGCGCGCTACACAAGGCCTTATCTATTAGTGGTCGTATTGTTTCCTGCGTTCTTAGGGGAAGATAAAGTTGGCGATCCGTACACAGCCCGGCCTCAGCCTGACCTACGGCCTCGTCGAATCGCTGGGCCAGGCGATCGTCACCGGCGAGTACGCCGAGGTCGGCTTTCCCACCGAGGGCGAACTGTCCAAGCAGTTCGGCGCCAGCCGGACGGTGACGCGCGAGGCGGTCAAGATGCTGACCGCCAAAGGCCTGCTCAGCGCCCGGCCGCGTCACGGCACGGTGGTCGAACCGGAGACCGAATGGAACCTGCTGGATCCCGACGTCCTGCGCTGGCTGCTCGAGCGCAAGTTCAGCCTGCGCCTGCTGGCCGAGTTCACCGAGATGCGCCTGGGCATCGAACCGGCCGCCGCCGCCCTGGCGGCGCGTAACGCCGACGAGAAGGGCCTGGCCGGCATTCGCAAGGCCCTGGCCCGGATGAAGGCCGCCGCCGAGGGCGAGGACGATCCCCTGGCCTCGGACATCGCCTTCCACATCGCCATTCTCGACGCCACCAAGAACCCGTTCTATCGCGACCTGCACGAGCTGGTGAACACCGCCCTACGGATCTCGATCCGCTTCACCAACCGCATCAAGGGCCGCACGGCCTCGATCCCCTCGCACGAGGACGTGGCCGAGGCGATCTTCGCCCGCGACGCCGAGGCGGCCCAGAAGGCCATGCAGGTGATCCTGGTCGACGTCCTGGACCTGATCCGCGCCGCCTCGCCCGACACCGAATCCGAGGCCGCCCGCCGCGACGCCTGACCGCCCCCGGAGAAACGCCATGGTCTCGGCCCTGAAGACGCTGATCGTCTGCGCCCTGCTGTCGGCCCTGGCCGCCGCGCCGGCCGCCGCCCGCGAGATGTCGGCGGCCGACCAGGTCAAGACCATGGGGCGGGGCGTCAACGTGCTGGGCTATGATCCGCTGTGGAAGGATCCGGCCCAGGCCCGCTTCCAGCTGCGCCACTTCAAGACCATCAAGGACGGCGGCTTCGACACCGTGCGGGTCAACCTGCACGCCTTCGAGCACATGGACGCCGACAACCGGCTGGACCCGGCCTGGCTGAAGACCCTCGACGCGGTGGTCCAGGCGGCCCTGGCCCAGAAGCTGACCGTGATCCTCGACGAGCACGACTTCGGCCCCTGCGGCGAAGATCCCGCCGCCTGCAAGCCGAGGCTGACCGCCTTCTGGCGGCAGATCGGCGAGCGCTACAGGGCCGCGCCCGACCGGGTGGTGTTCGAACTGCTCAACGAACCGAATAAGGGACTGGACGACGCGGTCTGGAACGGCTGGGTCGCCGAGCTGCTGCCGGTGGTCCGGGCCACGAACCCGACCCGCAACGTCATCGTCGGCCCGGCCTTCTGGAACAATATCGCCCACCTCGACGCCCTGCAGCTGCCGGCCCAGGACCGCCACCTGATCGCCACCGTCCACTACTACCTGCCGATGGAGTTCACCCACCAGGGCGCGTCGTGGAATCCCAGCACGCCCAAGACCGGCGTGACCTGGGGAACCGAGGCCGAGCGCCAGCGGATGAAGACCGACTTCGACGGCGTCCAGGCTTGGGCGAAGGCCCACGACCGTCCGATCCTGCTGGGCGAGTTCGGGGCCTACGACAAGGGCGACATGGCCTCGCGCGCCGCCTATACCGCCGCGGCCGCCCGCCAGGCCGAGGCCCGCGGCTGGGCGTGGGCCTACTGGCAGTTCGACAGCGACTTCATCGCCTACGACATCAAGAAGGACGCCTGGGTCGAGCCGATCCACAAGGCGCTGGTTCCGCGCTAGACGTTCTCCTTTCCCCTTTCCCTTCCCAGGAATGTCCCGTGCAGCAGCCCTACGTCGCCGATCCCGCCCGCTACGACGCCATGCCCTATCGCCGGACCGGCCGCAGCGGGCTGGACCTGCCGGCGATCTCGCTGGGCCTGTGGCAGAACTTCGGCGGGGCGGACGTCTTCGAGACCGGCCGCGCCATCCTGCGCCGCGCCTTCGACCTGGGCGTCACCCATTTCGACCTGGCCAACAACTACGGCCCGCCCTACGGCTCGGCCGAGGAGAACTTCGGCCGGGTGATGGCCGCCGACTTCAAGGCCCATCGCGACGAGTTGGTGGTCTCGACCAAGGCCGGCTGGGACATGTGGCCGGGCCCCTATGGCGGGGTCGGCGGCTCGCGCAAGTACCTGATCGCCAGCTGCGACCAGAGCCTCAAGCGCATGGGGCTGGACTATGTCGACATCTTCTACTCGCACCGGGTCGACCCGACGACGCCGCTGGAGGAGACCATGGGCGCCCTGGCCCACCTGCACCGCCAGGGCAAGGCGCTGTACGTCGGGATCTCGTCCTATTCGCCGGAACTGACCCGCCAGGCCCACGCCATCCTCAAGGCCGAGGGCGTGCCGCTGCTGATCCACCAGCCGTCCTATTCGATGCTCAACCGCTGGATCGAGGACGCCCTGCTCGACACCCTGGAAGACCTCGGGGTCGGCTGCATCGCCTTCTCGCCCCTGGCCCAGGGCATGCTGACCAGCAAGTACCTCGGCGGGGTGCCCCAGGATTCCCGCGCCGCTCGCGAGGGCTCGCTGGGCGGCCACATGCTCAGCGGCGACAACCTGGCCCGCATCCAGGCCCTGGACGCCCTGGCCAAGGCCCGCGGCCAGAGCCTGGCCCAGATGGCCCTGGCCTGGGTGCTGCGCGACCCGCGCGTCACCTCGGCCCTGATCGGCGCGCGCACCGTGGCCCAGCTGGAGGACTCCCTGTCCGCGCTCGACGGCCTGGGCTTCACGCCCGAGGAGCTGGCCCAGATCGACCGCCACGCGGCGGAGGGCGCGATCGACCTGTGGAAGATCTCGTCGAACCTTTCGCCCTCCGACCTACCCAAGGGTTGAGCGCCCCTTGCGGCTCGCGTCCATGAGGCTACAGTCAGGCTGTAGACGAGGGGGCTCGACTTGGACCAGAGGGTTGAGGGACTCGGCCGGCTGACCGCGCGCGAACGCGACTGCCTGCGCCTGGTCGACGAGCACCTGAGCTCCAAGGAGATCGCCCGCCGCCTGGGCCTGTCCAAGCACACGGTCGACTGGCACCTGGACAAGGCCCGCCGACGGCTGGGCGCGGCCGACCGCTACGAGGCCGCCCGCCTGGTTTCGCCGCTGATCCGCGCCGCCCCCGCCATCACCCCCCCTCCGATCGGATCAGGGTCCGACACGGGGCGGCTGGTCACCGATCCCTTCTCCGCGTCCCCTGGCCGGGCCGACGAAGGAGCAAGTCGTGACCTCACTTTCGGACCTCCAGAAGGACGCGGTGGCCAGGGCCCTGAACCTGCGCGCCGACATCCGCCGCTTCCAGCAGACCTGGCCGACGCCGAACGCGCCCGGCGAGCTGGCCCCGCCGTTCACCTGGGCGCAGCTGGAGCGCCAGCTTTCCAGCCTGGCGGCCAATCCCCGGGCCGCCCTGATGGCGCCGGACCTGGTGGGGGCGACCCGGAAGCAGGCCGCCTTCAAGCCGCCGGAAATGGTGCTGCGCGAGATCCTCTGCGTGGCGGGGACGCTGATGGACGAGAGCTTTCTCGACGTCCCGGCGACGCGCCGCGCGCCTTCGGACATTGGGGAGGCCCCAATGACCTGACGCTCGTCCAACGGCTGGGCCTGATCGCCGCCCTGATGATCGCGACCGCCCTGGCGTTCGGATCGCTGCTGGCGGGACTGCACGCCCTGCGCGGCCTGTTCTAGCGGCGCGGCCGTTGCGCCTCGCCCGCCTCAACCCTCAATCGCGCCGCGCGCCGGCGCCAGGAGATTTCGTCATGCTCAAGGAACGCCGCGACGCCGCCGAGGCCGTCGCCGAGGCCCTGTTCGTCGCCGAGAAGGCCATCGACGCCGCCATCGCCAGCACCGCCGCCCTGACCACCCTGATGCCCACCTCCCGCGAGGCGGCCAGGCTGTCGGTGATGATCGGCCAGGACGCCCTGCTCAGCGCCATCGAGACCATGCGCGCCCTGGGCCTGGCGCGGCAGAACATCGTCGACACCCACAAGAACCTCAGCCAGGCCCAGCACGACATCGGGCTGTCGGCCGTCTCCTTCGGCGGCGGCGGCGAAAAGCCCCCGCCCAGCCTGATCGGCAGCCTGCGGGCCGTGCCGTCCCCGCGCGAGGCCGCCTGATCTCCCCGATCCGGCCGCCTTTGGCGCCGCGGGTCCGGTCGCGCCCCCCAACGGCGACCGGACCCGCGATCCGCCCCCTCCCTCGCCAGGCCCCTCGCCAGAACCGGATCCATGTACGTCCAGACCCCTGACCAGCTGATCAGCTTCGCCGGCCTGGCCCTGTGCTCCGGCCTGGCCCTGTGGCGCGGCCGGCGGGTCGAGCGGATCGCCGGCGTGGCGATGATCCTGGCCTGGTTCGCCACTCCGCTGGTGCATAACGCCCACCAGACCTTCGGCCCGCAGGTCGGCGAGGTCGTGGTCGACGTCCTGCTGCTGCTGGTGCTGCTGATCCTGGCCCTGACCTCCGACCGCTGGTGGCCGATGGCCGCCGCCGCCTTCCAGGGCGTCACCGCCCTGACCCACCTGGCCGCGGCGATCGACACGCAGATCGTCCCGCGCGCCTATTACGTGGCCGGCAGCCTGCTGAGCTACCTGACCATGGCCGCCCTGCTGGTCGGCGCGGTCAACGTCCGGCGCGCCGACAGGGCCTGAGGCAGAAACAGCGGCGCCTTACGATCATTTAATCCGGCGAACCGTGTTTCTCAGCTAGAACGCGTGAGCTGTTCAATGGTCGAAAGCTGGGGTTGTCGTGCGTCAACGGATTAACAAGGGCGGTCTGGGTTCGACGGCGGCGTCGGTAGCGCTGTGCATCGGCGCGCTGAGCCTCGCCGCCTGCGATCACGCCGACAAGGCCAAGGCCGCCAAGCCGAACCTGATCGCCAGCCAGACGGTGGGCGTCTCCACGGTTTCGATCCAGTCCCTGCCGCGGATCATCAACGCCTCGGGCACGGTGACGCCTTGGGAGGAGGTCCCGGTCGGGGCCGAAACCGGCGGCCTGACCGCGGTGGCGGTCAATGTCGACGAAGGCCAGACGGTCAAGCAGGGCCAGGTGCTGGTGGCGCTGAACGACACCATGCTGCGCGCCCAGCTGCGCCAGCAGGAGGCCGCCGTGGCCAGCGCCCGCGCCACCCTGGCCCAGACCGACGCCGCCCTGCGCCGGGCCCGCGAACTGCAGCAGAAGGGCTATCTGTCCCAGGCCGCGTTCGACACCGCCACCGCCAACCAGCAGACCGCCGCCGCCCAGCTGGCCGCGGCCGAGGCCTCGCGCAACGAAATCTCCGCCCGCCTGGGCCAGGCGGCCATCCGCGCGCCGGTCTCGGGCCTGATCAGCCGCCGCAGCGTCACCAAGGGCCAGATCGTCACGGCCGGGAGCGAGCTGTTCCGCATCGTCCGCGACGGCCGGCTGGAGCTGGACGCCGAGATCCCCGAAGCCGACCTGCTGTCCGTTCACGCCGGCATGCCCGCCAAGGTCAGCTCCGACCAGGTCGGCGACGTTGCCGGCACCGTCCGCATCGTCACCTCCGAGGTCAACACCCAGAGCCGGGTCGGCCTGGCCCGCATCAGCCTGGCCCCGGGCAGCGGCTTCCGCAGCGGCATGTTCGCCCGCGCCCAGATCGCCGCGGGCGTCCAGCCGGCCCCGACCTTCCCGACCGCCGCCATCCTCTACCGCCAGAACCAGCCGGGGGTGTACGTCGTCGACGCCCGCAGCCGCGCCCAGTTCCGGCGCATCGACATCCTGGCCCGCACTCCCGACCGCACCGCCGCCAACGGCGTCAACCCCGGCGAGCGGGTGGTGGTCGAGGGGGCCGGCTTCCTGGGCGACGGCGACGCCGTGCATGTGGCGAGCGCCGTAAACGCCCGCCCGGCCCCGCCCGCCATCGCCATGAAGCGCTAGGGAGCCGGCGATGAACAACATCTCCCGCTGGGCGATCAAGAACCCGATCCCCGTCATCCTGCTGTTCCTGCTGCTGACCCTGGCCGGCATCTCCGGCTTCAGCAGCATGCGGATCAACGACAATCCCGACGTCGACCTGCCGCTGGTGCTGATCAACGCCTCGCGCCCCGGCGCCGCCCCCACCGAGCTGGAGACCCAGGTCACCCGGCTGATCGAGGACTCGGTCGCCGGCCTCGGCCAGGTGCGCCACGTCACCTCGACGGTCGGCGACGGCTATTCCACGACCTTCATCGAATTCGAACTGGGCGTCGACCACGAGCGGGTGACCAACGACGTCCGCAACGCCATGGCCAATCTGCAAAGCTCCCTGCCCCAGGACATGCAGATTCCCAACGTCACCCGCATCGACATCTCGGGCAACGCCCTGATCACCTATGTGGTCCAGGCCCCGACCCTGACGCCCGAACAGCGCAGCTGGTTCGTCGACAACGACGTCAGCCGCGCCCTGCTGGCGATCAAGGGCGTCGGCGAGGTCAAGCGCCAGGGCGGCGTCAGCCGCGAGATCCAGGTGGCGCTCGACCCCGACCGCCTGGCCGCCCGCGGCGTCACCGCCGCCCAGGTCAGCCAGGCCCTGCAGTCGGCCAACGCCGACCTGCCCGGCGGCCGCATCACCGTCTCCGGGTCCGAGCGCGCCATCCGCACCCTGGGCGCGGCCGGCTCGGTCGACCAGCTGCGCGAGACCCGCGTCCAGCTGGGCAACGGCCAGACGGTCCGCCTGGGCGACCTGGGCGAGGTCGAGGACCGCTGGGCCGAGCCGCGCGACCGCGCCCGCTTCAACAACCAGGAGGTCGTGACCTTCAACATGGTCCGCTCGCGCGGCGCCAGCGAGGTCAAGGTCGCCGAGAAGGTCCGCGAGACCGTCGAGAAGCTCGACAAGGCCCATCCCGAGCTGAAGATCGTCGAGCTGACCTCGAACGTGAAATATATCGAGCAGAGCTACTACGCCTCGCTGGAGGCCCTGGGCTTGGGCGCGCTGCTGGCGGTGCTGGTGGTGCTGCTATTCCTGCGCGACTGGCGGGCGACCCTGCTGGCCGCGGTGGCCATCCCGCTGTCGCTGCTGCCGACCTTCGCGGTCATGGCCCCGCTGGGCCAGTCGCTGAACGGCATCACCCTGCTGGCCCTGTCCCTGACCGTCGGCATCCTGGTCGACGACGCCATCGTCGAGATCGAGAACATCGTCCGCCACATGCGCGGCGGCAAGTCGCCCTATGACGCGGCGATGGAGGCCGCCGACGAGATCGGCCTGGCGGTGGTGGCCACCACCTTCACCATCGTGGCGGTGTTCGCGCCGGTCGGCTTCATGCCCGGCATCGTCGGCCAGTTCTTCAAGGCCTTCGCCCTGGCGGCCTGCATCTCGGTGCTGTTCTCGCTGCTGGTGGCCCGCATGCTGACGCCGCTGATGGGCGCCTACATGCTCAAGGCCCACCACAAGCCCGACGCCGATCCGTTCTGGATGGCCCCCTATCTGAAGTCGCTGAACTGGGCGCTGGGCCACAAGATCGTCGTCGCCCTGCTGGCCCTGCCGATCCTGTTCGCCTCGGTGACCCTGGCCCAGAAGCTGCCGTTCGAGTTCCAACCGGCCGCCGATCGCGGCCGCGCGCCGTTCAGCGTCGAACTGCCCCCCGGCTCGACCCTCGACGAGACCGACGCGGTGGTCCAGCGCATGACCCGCGAACTGCGGGCCCGTCCGGAAGTGACCGGCGTCTTCGCGGCGGTCGGCAGCGACGGCGTCAACAAGGCCAGCATCACCGCCGACCTGACGCCCAAGGGCGAGCGGATCAGCCAGCGCGACTTCAGTCGCCAGATGGTCGACCAGTTCAAGGCCATCCCCGGAGCCCGCATCGGCGCCGGCAGCAATAACGGCGGCGGTCCCAGCGACGGCTCCAGCTACACCCTGCGGCTGATCGGCGACAACGGCCCGCAGCTGGAGGCGGCCGCCCGCGCGGTCGAGACCCAGATGCGCAGCGTCCCGGGCCTGGCCAATGTGGTCAACACCGCCGCCATCGCCCGGCCCGAGATCATCGTCTCGCCCAAGCCCGACCAGGCCGCCCGGGCCGGGGTCTCGGCCGGGGCGATCTCCCAGGCCGTGCGCGTGGCCACCATCGGCGACATCGACCAGTCCCTGCCCAAGTACAATCTGGGCGACCGCCAGGTGCCGATCCGCCTGCGCCTGACCGAAGACGCCCGCCAGAACATGTCGGTGCTGGAGACCCTCAAGGTTCCCTCCAGCAACGGCGGCTCGGTGCCGCTGAACGCCGTCGCCGACGTGCGCTTCGGGGCCGGCCCGTCGCAGATCTCGCGCCAGGACCGCTCGCGGGTGGCCGAGATCACCGCCGAGCTGGACGGCATCGTCGTCGGCGAGGCCGCCAAGCGCGTCCACGCCCTGTCGTCGGTCAAGAACCTGCCGCCCGGCGTGCGCGAAGCGGCGGCCGGCGACATCGAGTTCCTGCAGGAGATGATGACCGGCTTCATCGCCGCCTTCGTCACGGGCATCCTGCTGATGTACATGGTGCTGGTGCTGCTGTTCCGCAGCTTCGCCCATCCGGTGACCATCATGGCCGCCCTGCCCCTGGCCATCGGCGGCGCCTTCGCCCTGCTGGTCCTGGCCCACAGCAGCTTCTCGCTGGCGACCCTGATCGGCATCCTGATGCTGATGGGCATCGCCGCCAAGAACTCGATCCTGCTGGTCGAATACGCGATCATGGCCATGAAGGGCGGCATGACCCGCCGCGAGGCTCTGCTCGACGCCGCCCACAAGCGGGCCCGGCCGATCATCATGACCACGGTGGCCATGGCCGCGGGCATGATGCCGGTGGCGCTGGGCTTCGGGGCCGACACCGAGTTCCGGGCCCCGATGGCGATCGCGGTGATCGGCGGCCTGATCACCTCGACCTTCCTGTCGCTGCTCTACATCCCGGTGGTGTTCGTGTTCATGGACATGCTGAAGAACTGGTCGACCAAGATCACCGACCGCCTGTTCATGCACCAGAAGCGCGCGCCCGCCCACGCCCTGCACGCCCCCGAACCGCTGCCGGGCGGCCGGGAACTGTAGGTCCTTCTCCTCCCTTCCCCCTCGATGGGGAAGGGCCGGGGATGGGGGTGAAGCGGCGTTTCAACCGTCCGGACTAAAGACTGCCGCCCCGGCCCGTGCGGCCGGCAAAAGCCAAAACCCTTGCCTTGGCGCGCCGTCGCGTGTCGATCATCCGGAACCGGCGCGACTCGCCGGCCTGGGGCGTGGGCATGCATTCCGATCTCGACACCGACACCGCCGCCGCCAGGGCGCTCTTCCAGTCGCTGGAGGGCATGGAGGGGCTGTCACGGGTCGAGCCCGCCGCGCCGGCGGCCCGGGCCAGCCTTCCGGGCCAGGCGGCGCTGCGCAAGCTCTATCCCGGCGTGCTAGTGGCTGCGACCATCGCCCTGGCCTCGCAATGGCTGGCCCAGCACTACGGCGCGCCGGTGATGCTGTTCGCGCTGCTGTTCGGCATGACCTTCCACTTCCTGCACCAGGAAGGCCGCTGCATCCCCGGCATCGAGTTCTCGTCCAAGGCCGTGCTGCGGTTCGGCGTCGCCCTGCTGGGGGCGCGGATCACCGCCAGCCAGATCCTCGGCCTGGGCCTAACCCCGATCGTCACGGTGGTGATCGCTATCGGCTCGACCATCGCCTTGGGCGCGGTGCTCGCGAAGCGCCTGGGCCTGCGCGCCAGCTTCGGGGTGCTGTCGGGCGGAGCGGTGGGCATCTGCGGAGCCTCGGCGGCCCTGGCCATCGCCTCGGTGCTGCCGCGCGGCAAGGACAGCGAGCGCGACACCATCCTGGCGGTGGTCACGGTCACCGCCCTGTCGACCATCGCCATGATCACCTATCCGCTGCTGACCGCCGCCCTGCACCTGGACCACACCCGGGCCGGAATCTTCCTGGGCGGCACCATCCATGACGTCGCCCAGGTGGTCGGGGCCGGCTACATGATCTCGCCGCACACCGGCGACGTGGCCACCTATGTCAAGCTGCTGCGCGTGACCATGCTGCTGCCGGTGGTGTTCGCCATCGCCTTCTTCGCGGCCCGGATGGCCCCGGGGGCGACCGGCGGCGCCAAGCCGACCGTGCCGCTGTTCCTGGTCGGGTTCGCGGCCCTGGTGATCGTCAACAGCCTGGGCTGGCTCGGCAAGCCGGTCACCGACGCCGCCGCCGAGGTCTCGCGCTGGTGCCTGGTCACCGCGATCGCGGGCCTGGGCATGAAGACCTCGTTCAAGGCCCTGATCACCGCCGGCTGGCGGCCGGTGGCGCTGATGGTGATCGAGACGGCCTGGATCGCCGGCGTGGTGCTGGTGGCGGTCGAGTTCTTCAGCTGACGATCGGCGTCAGGCCGGCCGCGCCCTCAAGGCCTGGGCCACGACCGGGGCCAGGCGTTCGCCGATGATCCGCGCCCCGGCCGCATTGGGGTGGATGCCGTCGCCCTGCATCAGCCGTCGCACCCCGCCCACGCCCGCCAGGATGTTGGGATAGAGCGGCGCGGCGAACTCGCGGGCCAGGGCCGGATAGAGGGCGTTGAACTCCCGCGCATAGGCCGCCCCGATCAGGGGCGGCGCCCCGACCCCGACCAGCAGCACGGGGATCCGCCGGGTCCGCAGTTTCAGCAGGATGTTGCGCAGATTGGCCTTGGTCACCCGCGGCTCGACGCCCTGCAGCAGGTCATTGCCGCCCAGGGCCACCACGCACAGCGCCGTATCGGGCGCGACGCTGAAATCGACCCGCGCCAGGCCGCCGCCGCTGGTGTCGCCCGACACCCCGGCCGCCCGCACCACAGCCGGCACGCCCATCCGGCTCAGCGCCGCCTGCAGTTGGGCCGGCATGGCGTCGCGGGCCGGCAGCCCCAGGCCGGCAGTGATCGAGTCGCCGAGCACCGTGACCACCGGCGGCTTGGCCTGGGCGCGGGCGGCGGCGATCTGGGTGGCCAGGACCAGGCCGGCCAGGATCCGGCGACGATCGAGAAAACGCGGTGCGGTGAAGCTCATGTCTTCCTATGTAGGCTCGGTCCCGCTGCAACAATGGCCGTCGATTCAGGAAGTTTCATGACCAGTCCCGCCGCGCCCGCCGTCCTGGCCCTCGACGCCGTGACCCTGACCCTGCCGTCGGCGGCCGGACCGGTGAACATCCTGCGCGGCGTGGATCTGGCGGTGGGATCGGGCGAGCGGCTGGCGGTGATCGGGCCGTCGGGCTCGGGCAAGTCGTCGCTGATCGCCGTCGGGGCCGGGCTGGAGCAGCCGACTTCCGGCGCGGTGCGCCTGTTCGACCAGGACCTGGCGCGACTGGACGAGGACGGCCGAGCGCGGCTGCGGCGCGGTCGCGCGGCCCTGGTGTTCCAGGCCTTCCACCTGCTGCCCAACATGACCGCCGAGGAGAACGTCGCCACGCCGCTGGAGATCGCCGGAGTCCGCGACGCCCTGCCCGTCGCCCGCCAGTGGCTGGACCGAGTGGGGCTGTCGGCGCGCCTGACCCACTATCCGCACCAGCTGTCGGGGGGCGAGCAGCAGCGGGTGGCCCTGGCCCGGGCCCTGGCCGCGCGCCCCGCCCTGCTGTTCGCCGACGAGCCGACCGGCAATCTCGACGCCCGGACCGCCGCCACCGTCGCCGACCTAATGTTCGCCCTGGTCGCCGAGGTCGGGGCGGCCCTGGTGATGGTCACCCACGACCCGGTGCTGGCCGAGCGCGCCGACCGCATCGTGCGGATGGCCGACGGCCGGATCGAAGGCTGATGGCCGCCCTCTCGCTGAGACTGGCGGCCCGCGAACTGCGCTCGGGCGTGCGCGGCTTTCGCATCTTCCTGGCCTGCCTGGCCCTGGGCGTGGCCGCCATCGCCGCCGCCGGCTCGACCGCCGAGGCCTTCCGCCACGGCCTGGCCAGCCAGGCCCGCGAGATTCTCGGCGGCGACCTCTATTTCTCGGTCGAGAACCGCGACTTCACCGCCGCCGAGCGCGCCGCCTTCGACCGGCTGGGGGTGACCACCTACACGGCCGCCGCCCGGGCCATGGCCCAGACGGCCGGCGGCGAGCGGCGGCTGATCAGCCTGCGCGGCGTCGACGGCCGCTTCCCCCTGGCCGGAACGGTGAAGATCGACGGCGCGCCCGACCTGAAGACCGCCCTCGCCGAGCACGACGGCGTCCCGGGGGCGGCGGTCGAGCCGGCCCTGCTCGAGCGCCTGCACCTGAAGCTGGGCGACCGCTTCGAGGCGGGACCAATGACCCTGATCGTCCGCGCCGTGCTGGTCAGCGAGCCCGACGGCCTGTCGCGGGGCTTCGCCCTGGGGCCGCGGGTCATGGTCCGCCGCGAGGTGCTGGAGGGCTCGGGCCTGCTGGCCCCCGGCGGCCTGTCTGGCCGCGCCGTCCGCATCGCCCTGCCCGCCGGCCAGGATCCCCGCGCGGTCGGCAAAGCGACCCAGGCGGCGTTCCCCGATTCCGGGCTCGAGGCCCGCGACCGGCTGGACGCCGCGCCGGGCGCGCGCCGGCTGATCGACCAGCTGGAATATTTCCTCGGCTTCATTGGCCTGGCCTCGCTGGTGGCCGGCGGCCTGGGCGTGGCCGGCGCGGTGAGCGCCTATCTGGCGACCCGCGAGCGGTCGATCGCCGTGCTCAAGGCCCTGGGCGCGGACGGGGCGCTGATCCGCAACCTCTACCTGGTCCAGATCGGCCTGCTGGCCGCCCTCGGCGTGGTCCTCGGTCTGGCGATCGGGGCGGTCGCGCCGCTGCTGCTGGGCCGGCTGACCCAGGGCGCACTGCCGATCCCGGCCCTGTTCGCGGTCTATCCCTGGCCCCTGGCCAAGGCCGGGCTGTTCGGCCTGCTGGCGGCGGCGGCCTTCTCGCTGATCCCGCTGGCGAGGGCCCGCCGCACCCCGCCCTCGGCCCTGTTCCGCCGCGCGCTGAGCGGCGCCATCCCGCTGAGCCTGGAGACCCTGGGCGCGGGCCTGGCCGGTCTGGGCCTGGCCGCCCTGGCCGTGGCCACGGCCCCCACCCCGCTGGCGGCGGCGATCATGATCGCCGGCGTCGCCCTGGCCTTCGCCCTGCTATGGGCGCTGGGACGGGCGGCGGCCTGGGGCGCGGGGCGAGCGCGCCGCTGGGTCCACGGCCCGGCTCGCCTGGGCCTGGCCAATCTGGCCGGACCCGGCTCGGCCGCCCGCACCGCCAGCCCGGCCATCGGCCTGGGCGTGGCCCTGCTGGCCTGCGTGGTGCTGATCCAGTCGGCCCTGCTGGCCCAGCTGACCACCGCCGCGCCGCGCACCGCCCCGGCCATGGTCTTCACCGAGATCCCCGGCGACCAGGCCGCCGCCTTCGACGCCGAGGTCGCCCGGGTCATGGGTCCGCTGACCCCGGCTGCCTATCTGCGCCTGCCGTTCGCCACCGGCCGGATCAGCGGCCTGAAGGGCCGGCCGGTCGACCTGCAGACGATCAAGCCCGGCCAGCGCTGGGCCTTCGACAACGACATCGGCCTGACCCTGCTGCCCGGCGCGCCGGCCGACGATCGCAGCGGCGACCACCGCACGGTCGCCGGCCAGTGGTGGTCGCCCGGTTACGCCGGCCCGCCGCAGGTGGCGCTGAACGCCGAGCTGGCCCAGGGCGCGGGGCTGAAGGTCGGCGACGCCATCACCCTGACCATCCTCGGCCGCGACATCGAGGCCCGGGTCGCGGTGCTGCGCAAGATCGAGTTCGGCGGCTTCGGGCCCAATTTCAACATCGTCCTCAATCCCAGGGCGCTGGAAGGCGCGGACCTGCGCAATGTCGCCATCGCCCGCCTGGACAAGGGGCGCGAGGCGGCGCTGACCCGCCGGCTGGGGGTCAGCTTTCCGGGCGTCAACGTGATCAGCGTCCGCGAGCAGCTGGACGCCGCCGCCGCCCTGTTCGACCGCCTGGCCCTGGCGGTGCGCGGCGCGGCGGCGGTGGCGGCCCTGGCCGGTCTGCTGGTGCTGGCCGGGGCGATCGCCGCCGGAGCCCGGGCCCGGGCCCGCGAGGCCGCGACGCTGAAGGTGCTGGGGGCGACCCGCGGCCAGATCCTGGCGGCCTACGCCATCGAATATGGCGCGGTCGGGCTGATCGCCGGGGCGGCGGGCGTGGCCCTCGGCTTCGCCGCCGCCTGGCCGGTGGTGGTCAAGGTGTTCGAGGCGACCTGGAGCATCGACTGGGGCGGGGTCATGGCGCTGCTGGCCGGGGCGGCGGGACTTTCGACGGCGGGCGGCCTGCTGGCGGCGGCCCTGGCCCTGGCCCAGCGCCCGGCCCCGGTGCTGCGGGCCGACTGAGCAGCGGATCGCCCGGCCGGCCGGAGCCGGCCTGCGGCAGGCTGGCGATCGGCGTCCCGGACAGCAGCGGCTCGCCGGTCCACTCCCAATGCCAGGGCTCGAACGGATAGTTGACGAAGCCGAACCGCCCGGCGTTGGCGACCAGCCAGCGATAAAGGTCCGACCGGGCCATGATCAGCCGGTTGGTGTCGTTGCTGGAGTCGGGGCCGAAGCCCGGGGCGGCGGCGATGAAGACGTCGATGGCGAGGCCCGTGCGGTGGGACGAGCAGATGCTGCGCGCCACCCCCTGGCAGTTGTTGTCCTGGGCGCAGCGGGCGGCGTCGGCGGCCGGATCGCGAAAGCCCGAGAACAGGGTCAGGGCCCGCGGATCGCGCAGCACCCCCGCCGCCCGCGCCTCGGCAACCATCCGGCGATAGGCCTCCAGCGCCCCGGGCCGCAGCTGGATGACCTTGCCGCCATAGCTCTCCTCGGGCCGGGCGGTCGCCAGGCTTGAGACCGGCGGGGCGCCGGGGCAGGTTCCCTCGGCGTTGACCCGGGCGAACGGCCGGGCCCGATGCCAGCGCACCAGCATGATCTGGAAAGTTTCGGGATCGAACACCCCGGTCGGCTTCAGGCCATGGCCCTCCTGCCAACGGGCCAGGGCGGCGGCGAAGCGGGGCGTCCCGGGCGCGCAGGCGGTCTCGATCTCGTGGGCGACGCGGGGGGCGTAGATCTCCCAGCCGACCTCGCCGCGGCCGAACGGCGTCCAGACCAGGGTGCCCAGAGAGGCGGCGTTGACCGGGGCGGCGCTGTCGGGCGCGCCGCCGGCCTGGCAGTCCTCGGGCGTCCGCTCGCTCGCCGGGGCCGGGATGAAGGTCGGGCGCGACGGCGGGTCGTTGGACGGGATGTGCTGGGCCAGCGGCGGGGCGCGATCGTCCTCGTCGCGCCTTGGCGAGGACGCGCCGCCCGGCCACATCACCCAGGCGACGAAGGCGGCGGCGACCACCGCCACGCCGCCCAGAATCCAGACCAGCCGTCTCAGGATCTTCAATGGGGCTCCTTGGCCCCGGTGGGGCGGTGTGGGGAACTTCGCCATGGCTGAAGGCTTCAGAACGGTAAGGCGTTCCGCCCCGGAGATGTTTCATGCATCCGCTTTTGCGTCTGGCCGTCCTGCCGCTGGCCCTGGGGATGCTGCTCGCCGCCTGTTCCGACCCTGCGCCCAAACACCAGCCGCCGCCCGCGCCCAAGCCCGCCGCCCCGGCCCCTAAGGCGCCGCCGCCGGTCGCCCCGCCGCCCGCCGCGCCCTCGCCCCTGGTCCAGGCGATCAACGCCGCCGTCTTCGATCCGGCCGCGGCCACGCCCGAGGCCAAGCGGCCGGCCCTGGTCCGCGCCCAGGTGCTGCTCGACCGCGCCCACTTCTCGCCCGGCGTCATCGACGGCCAGGAGGGCTCGAACCTGACCCTGGCCCTGTCGGCCTTCCAGCAGGCCCATGGCCTGCCCGCCGACGGCCAGCTGAACCCGCAGACCTGGGCCGCCCTGACGGCCGACGCCGGCCCGGCGCTGACCGACTATGTGATCACCCCGCAGGACGTCGCCGGGCCGTTCATCCCCGCCCCGCCCAAGGACGACTACGAGGCCATGGCCGCCCTGCCGGCCCTGGGCTACACCAGCCCGCTGGAGGCCCTGGCCGAGCGGTTCCACATGGACGAGCCCCTGCTCCAGGCCCTGAACCCCGGCGTCGATTTCGGCCGGGCCGGCGCGACCGTCGTGGTCGCCGCCCTCGGTCCCGACGGCCTCGACGCCAAGGTCGGGCGCATCGAGATCGACAACGCCCGCGGGGTGCTGAAGGCCTTCGACGACGGCGGCCGGCTGCTGGCGGTCTATCCGGCCACGGTGGGCAGCACCGAGCGCCCCGCCCCGGTCGGCGAATGGGCCGTCAACACCGTCGCCCCCCGGCCGACCTACACCTTCGACCCCTCGCGCCTGACGTTCGGCAAGCCCAAGGCCAAGCTGACCATCAGGCCCGGTCCCAACAACCCGGTCGGCTCGACCTGGATCGACCTGACCAAGGACACCTACGGCATCCACGGCACCCCCGACCCCAAGCTGGTCAACAAGCGCGCCTCGCACGGCTGCGTGCGGCTGACCAACTGGGACGCAGCGGAGCTGGGGGCGGCGGTGCGCAAGGGGACCCGGGTGGTGTTCGAGGGCAAGCCGGTGCGGTGATCAGAGCGCCAGCCGCAGCCCCACCCGCACGATCCGCGGCGCGGCGTAGCCGGCCACCCCGTCGGCCGTCCGCGAGGCCTGGATGTCGGCGTCCAGCAGGTTGTCGGCGGCGACATAGGCCGTCACCAGCGGCCGCACTCGCCAGTCCAGCCGGGCGTCGAGGCGCCAGGCGGGGTCGAGCACGCGGCTGTTGAGGTCGTCCTCGAACCGCTTGCCTTCCCAGGTCAGGTCGGCGGCCAGGACCAGCGCGTCGGTCAGGTCGGCCGACAGCCCCGCCGTGGCGCTCCAGATCGGGGCCTGGGCCGGGCGCTTGCCGGTCAGCTGCGGAGCGTCCGAACCGCCGTCGACCCGGGCGTCGGTGACCGACAGGGCCGAGGTCAGGGTCACCGCCCCCACCTTGCGCTCGGCCCGGCCCTCCAGGCCGACGGCGTCGATGCGGCCGGCGTTCTGGCGCTGGCGCAGCACCCCGCCGGCCGGCACGAAGCCGGCGACCGGGAAGGTCCCCGGCCCGGCGCCGATGGTGACATTGGCGATCGGGTCCTCGATCCGGTTCCAGAACGCCGTGGCCTCGACCAGGCCGTCGGCGCCCTTGCGGGTCACGCCCAGTTCGAGCCCCTGCAGCCGTTCGGGCTTGAGGGCCGCATTGGCCTCGGTGATGTCGTTGCCGACCCGGAACGGCCGGTGCAGCTCGTTGAGGGTCGGCGGCCGAAAGCCGGTATAACCGCTCGCCCGCAGCGCCAGGCCACGGCCCAGGGTCCGGGTCACGCCCAGTCGGCCGCTGGCCACCTCGCCGTCGCGATCGGTGGGATGCTGGTCGAGCAGCACGGCCCCGGTCGCCGCGTCGCGCTCGATCCGCCGACCGTCGCGGTTCTCCCAGCGGTCCAGCCGCAGGCCGCCGGCCGCCAGCCACGGCCCGGACGTCCAGGAGGCGTCGACATAGGCCCCGACCACCGAGGTCTCGCCCCCGGCGACCCGATTGCGGGTATAGGCGCCGTTCATGTAGCGGTAGCGCTCGCGCACCTCGCCGTCGTTGAAGCGGGCGTCGGCCCCGAGCTCCCACTCCACCCCGCCGACCTTGCGGCGCAGGGCGGCGTTGAGGCCCGTGCCGGTGGCCGGGGTCTTGTCCTGGCTGTTGGCCGGCGTGGTCGACGACCGGTCGGGGGCCACGGCGACCGCGCTGTTGAACAGGTCGCTGGTCCGCCGCCAGGCCTGCACCCGCCAGCCCAGGGCCTGGCCGCGCGGAACCTTGACCAGGGTGGCGCTGAACACATTGCCCGAGGCATTGGCCCTCGCGCCCGCCAGGCCGGACCCGCGGTCCTCCTCGAAGAAGCCGCCGCGCAGCGACAGCAGGCCCAGGCCCGTCGACAGGTCGACCCGGCCGGCGATGCTCTTGGCCTCCAGGTCGGCGCGGGTGTCGGCCGCGCCGCGGGCGGCGCCGCGCACCGGCACGTAGCCGTCGGACTTGTCGTAGGACGCGGCCCCGAACAGCTCGAACCGGCCCAGGGTCGAGACCGCCGCCGCCGAGGCGCGCTGCGAGCCTAGCTCGCCAGCCGAGACGTCGGCGGCGATGCCGCCATCGCGCTCGCGCAGGGCGACGACCCCGGTCAGGGCCCCGGCCCCATAGGGCCCCGCCCCCGCGCCGCGGACGATGTCGATTCCGGTCAGGGACTCCGGCGCCAGCTGCGACCAGATCACCCAGCCGCCGAACGGGTCATTGAGCGGCGCGCCGTCGAGGGTCACCAGGGTCCGTCCCGCCCCCGAGGGGGCGATGGCCCGCAGGCTGACGCCCTGGGTGGTCGGATTGGCCGACAGGCTGGAGGTGCGGCGAAACAGCGAGGCCCCGGGCACGGTCCCGACCGCCTCGTCCACCCGCTGGCTGCGGCTGAGGTCGCCCTCCCCCAGGTGGACGATCGAGAAGGCCGCGTCGGCCGCCGCCGGCGGCAGGCGGGCGGCGGTGACGATCACCTGTTCCACGGCGGGCGGCGAGTCGAAGGGCATCCGGAATCCTCATGGCAAAGGGCCGTCAACGACTAGACCGGTTTGGGCCTTGGAAGAACGGCGACCGCTGCCGGCGGTTCGATTTTACCTGTCTGCTAGAGCCACAGCCCGGTCGCCGTGATCCCGTCGCCCCAGAACCCCGGCCGGGGCCGCGCCAGCCGTCCGTCGGCCACCCGCGCCCCGCCCGGATGGTCCGCCGCCAGCCACCAGGGTCCGTCGAGGTCGGCGAAGGCGCAGGACCCGGCCAGGTGCAGGGCGGGGGCGATGGCCAGGGACGAGGCGACCATGCAGCCGACCATCAGGATGAAGCCGTGGTTGCGGGCCTCCTCCAGCATCAGCAGGGCCTCGCTGAGCCCGCCGGCCTTGTCGAGCTTGAGGTTCACGGCGCGGTAGCGGCCGCGCAGGGCGGCGAGGTCGGCCGCCACATGCACCGACTCGTCCGCGCAGATCGGATAGGGCGGGTCATAGCCGTCCAGCGCCGCGTCCTCGCCGGCCGGCAGCGGCTGCTCGACCAGGGCGATGTTGAGATCGGACAGGATGGGCCTGAGGCCGTCGAGGATGGCGAAGTCCCAGCCCTCGTTGGGGTCGACGATCAGCCGGGCGTCGGGCGCGGCCCGGGCCACGGCCAGCAGGCGGGCGGCGGGGTCCTCGGCCGACAGCTTGACCTTGATCAGCGGCGCGGCGGCCACGGCCCGGGCGGCGGCGGCCATGGCCTCGGGCGCGTCCAGGCTGACGGTGACGGCGGTGACCAGGCTTTCGGGAACCGGCAGGGCGGTCAGGGCCTCGACGCTCAGCCCCTCGCGCTTGGCCCGCAAGTCCCACAGGGCGCAGTCCAGGGCGTTGCGGGCGGCGCCGGCCGGCAGGGCGGCCAGGGTCTCGTGCGGGGCGGCGCCGTCGCGCCAGGCCTGGGCGGCGGGCTGCAGCTGGGCCAGCACGCTGTCGACGGTCTCGCCGTAGCGGGCGTAGGGCACGCTCTCGCCGCGACCGGTCAGGCCGTCCTCGTCGACCTGGACCACCACCACCTCGGCGGCGGTCTTGACCCCGCGCGAAATGCGGAACGGGGCCTTCAGGCGGTGGCTGACGGGGGCGATCGAGACGGCGCGGCGCATGCCAAGCCCATCTCACCGATCGCGGCCTTTGGCGAGACCCTAAGCGCGGAACCGGGGAATCGGCGAGTCGGCGCGGCGCTCGCGGAACACCGCCAGGGCCAGGCCCGGCCGCACGACCAGCAGGGCCAGCCAGACCAGCAGCACGCCGCCATAGTTGACGGCGCCGAGCAGGCCGCTTGGGCGGCCCGGACGCGTCCGGCGGCGAACGCCCTGGCGCGGCGAGGCTTGGAAAGGACGGGACAGGGCGAGGTCGGTCATGGGGCTTCCTCCGTGGACAGCCGCACCTTGGCCGCACGATACGTCAGATCCGGACGTAGTGGCGGCGACGCCGGGTCCCCATATGTCGCCTGGGACGTCGATCCCGTCAGGAGCCCCGTACGGATGAGCCAGCCGATCACCATCACCATCCCCCACCAGTTGGGGGCAGCCGAGGCCCGCCGCCGCATCGAGGAGGGGTTCGGCCAGCTGATCGGCCAGGCGGGCGGGGTCATCAAGAACGTCGACAAGGCCTGGGACGGCGACGTGCTGCGCTTCTCGACCCAGGCGATGGGCCAGACCATAACCGGCGTGCTGCACGTGCTGGACCAGTCGGTGCGCATGGACCTGGTCCTGCCCGGCCTGCTGGGCATGATCGCCGGCAAGGTCACCGGCCAGGTCAAGAAGCAGGGGACCCTGCTGCTGGAGAAGAAGTAGCTAGGACGTCTTCACCCGTCGCGCCGGGGCGTTCTTGGCGGGCGGGCGCTCGGCCGGGGCGCGCTTGGCCTTGGGCGAGGCCCTGGACCGGGTGCGGGCCTCGCGCTCGGCGGTGACCTTGTCGAGCCGTTCCTGGACTTTCCGGGCATGTTCGACGCACTGGGCGTGCATCGCCTCCAGCTCCTTTTCCGTCAGCTTCTCGATGCCGATGAACTGGTTCTCGGCCGCCGAGGTCAGGATCAGCTCGTCGAGCTTGGTCTGGATCGCCGCGCCGTCGCGGTTCTGGGTGTTCTGGATCAGGAACACCATCAGGAAGGTGACGATGGTCGTGCCGGTGTTGATCACCAGCTGCCAGGTCTGTGAAAAGCCGAACATCGGCCCGCTGACGGCCCAGGCTGCGACCACCAGGACGCAGATCAGGAAGGCCGGCGGGCTGCCGCTGATCCGCGCCGTGGCGTTGGCGAACTTGGCGAAAAGCTTGTCCATGGGGCCTCCTTCGCCGCACACAACGCGCCGACCGGGCCTTCAGTTCGCCCGCCGCGGTCAAGCCCCGCGGGTCCTTGGCCGTCGCCGGGCGTTAGATAAGGATGTTTGATCCCTATCTGCTGTTCCTGCTCGGCCTGGGGGTGGTCGTGCTGCTGGTGGCTTGGCTGCCGATGGCCCTGAGCCGGCTGCCGCTGTCGCTGGCCATCCTCTGCGTGCTGATCGGCGTGGCGGCGTTCCAGGTCCTGCCCTTCCACCCCGACCCGGTGCGGTTTTCCACCGTCACCGAGCGGCTGACCGAGGTGGTGGTGCTCGTCGCCCTGATGGGGGCGGGCCTGAAGATCGACCGGCGGCTGGGCTGGCGGCGCTGGGGCTCGGCCTGGCGGCTGATCGCCGTGACCATGCCGCTGAGCATCCTGGGCGTGACCCTGATGGGGGTGTTCGGTCTCGGCCTGGGCCTGGCCGCCGCCCTGCTGCTGGGCGCGGCCCTGGCCCCCACCGATCCGGTGCTGGCCTCCGACGTCCAGGTCGGGCCGCCGCGGGCCGGCGACCAGGGCGAGGCGCGCTTCGCCCTGACGGCGGAGGCGGGGCTGAACGACGGCTTCGCCTTTCCCTTCGTGCACCTGGCGGTGTCCTTCGCCCTGGCCGGCGGCGCGGTCAGCCCGGGGCTGCTGGTCCATTGGCTGGGGGTCGACGTGGTCTGGCGGGTGGCGGCCGGCGTCGGCGTCGGCTGGGCCGTCGGCCGGCTGCTGGGCTGGGCGACCTTCAAGGCGCCGCACGCGCGGATCTCCGGCACCGGCGACGGCCTGGTGGCGCTGGGGGCCACCCTGGTGGCCTATGGCGTCGCCGAGGTCGCCCACGGCTACGGCTTCCTGGCGGTGTTCGTCTCGGCCTTGGCCCTGCGCGAAACCGAGCGCGACCACGAATTCCACGAGGCGATGCACGACTTCGCCGAGCAGGTGGAGCGCCTGCTGATGATGCTGGTCCTGGTGCTGCTGGGCGGGGCGGTGGCCAGCGGACTGTTGGCCAGCCTGACCTGGAAGGAGGTCGCCTTCGGCTTGGCCCTGGTGTTCGTCGTCCGGCCGCTGGCCGGCTGGATCGGCCTGATCGGCGCCCCGCATTCGACGCGCGAGCGGGCGGTGGTGGCCTTCTTCGGCATCCGCGGGATCGGGTCGCTGTACTACCTGTCCTACGGCCTCAACCACGGCGACTTCCACCGCTGGGACCGGCTGTGGGCGATCACCGGCTTCATCGTGCTGTGCTCGATCCTGGTGCACGGCGTCACCGCCACGCCGCTGATGGCCCGGATCGACACCTGGCGGCGGCGGACCGCCGTCCGCGAGGACCGGGCGCAACCCTGACGGCCGCGCCCGCTGCTCAAGGATGCGGCAAAGCGTCACAGAATCGAATATCGAAGAAACCCACCCGCGAGTTGGACGTATTCCTCCCGTTCGGGGAGCGGGATCCACATGCAGGCGAATGTCGCCCATCAGGAGCAGCGGCGGCAGGACGGTCTCCTGTTGCTTTTGGCCGTGTCGCTGGCGGCCAGCCAAACGTTCAGCGATTTCCTCACCCGCGACCCGCAAGGCATCGCCACCCTGTGGCCGTCGAACGCCCTGCTGGCGGCGGGCTTGCTGGTGCTGGACCGCCGCCGCCAGGTCGCCCTGACCCTCGTGGCCGTGCTGATCCACCTGGCGATCGACCTGCTGGTCGGCGACAGCCCCGACCGGGCCGCCCTCTACACCGTCGTCGATATCGGCGAGGCCTTCCTGGTCTGGGCCGTGGTCCGGCGCTTCTTCGGCGCCCCCCGGGTGCGGACGATGCGGCAGCTGGCCCTGCTGACCACCCTGACCGCGCCGGTGACCTTCGTGTCGTCCCTGGCCTGCGCGGCGGTGCTGGCCCTGGTCCATGGCCAAGTCTTCCTGACGGTGCTGGCCGACCGGTTCCTGTGCAGCGTGCTGGGCATGGCGATCGTGCTGCCGGCCGTGCTGGTGCTGCTCGACAGCGAGCACCGGCGGGCCTTCCAGCGCCCGCTGGCCGAGCGCATCAGCCTCTATGTCCTGATCGCCCTGCTGGCGGCGATCGTGTTCCACGCCAAGGGCCTGCCCCTGCCGTTCCTGCTGTTCCCAGTCTCCCTGCTGGCGGCGTTCCGGCTGGGGCCGCGCGGCGCGGCCCAGGCCTCGATCATCGTCGCCTGCGTCGCCATCCCGCTGACGGTGCAGGGCCTGTGGACCGGGCAGGTCTATACGGGCTGGCCGCAGGCCCAGCAGAACCGGCTGGTGCAGATGTTCGTCGGCGTGCTGTTCGCCACCAGCCTGGCCGCCGGCCTGGCCCTGGCCCAGCAGGAGCGGCTGCGCCGGCTGCTGCTGCGCCGCGAGCGCCTGACCCGCGCCGCCCGGGGCCGGGCCCTGGCCGCCAACGAGGCCAAGACCGAATTCCTGGCCACCATGAGCCATGAGATCCGCACCCCGCTGAACAGCGTGCTCGGCTTCACCCAGCTGCTGGTCGGGCGCGACGACCTGCCCGCCGACGTCCGCCGCCAGCTTGGCCTGATCGACAGCGCCGGCGGCGCCCTGCTGACCGTGGTCAACGACATCCTCGACTTCTCGCGGGTCGAGGCCGGCCAGGTGGAGCTGCTGTTCCAGCCGACCTCGGCGGCGGCGGTGCTGCACGACGCCGCCGGCATCATCCGCTCGGAGGCCCAGGCGCGCGGCCTGAAGCTGGAGGTCGAGGTCGTCGATCCGGTCGGCGGCCTGCACGACCTGGACGGCCTGCGCCTGCGCCAGGTGCTGCTGAACCTGCTGAACAACGCCGTGAAGTTCACCGAGGCCGGCCGCATCCGCGCCAGCCTGACCGTCGAACCGGGCGACATCGAGGACCGGCTGCGTTTCGAGATCGCCGACACCGGCGTCGGCATTCCCGTCGAACGCCAGGGCAAGCTGTTCCAGCGCTTCAGCCAAGTCGACAGCTCGGCCAGCCGCTCGCACGGCGGCCCGGGCCTGGGGCTGGCGATCAGCAAGGCCTTGGTCGAGCTGATGGGCGGTCGGATCGGCGTCGACAGCGCGCCCGACCATGGCTCGGTGTTCTGGATCGAGCTCTCCGCGCCCCCGGTCGACGCCTACGACGCCGCCGAGCCCGCGCCGATCGACGACCCGGCCGCGGCCCGCATCCTGCTGGTCGACGACCACCCGATGAACCGCGAGGTGGGGGCGGCCCTGCTGGCCCTGGTCGGCTGCCGGGTCGAGACCGCCGACAACGGCCAGCAGGCGGTGGCCATGGCGGCCCGCGGGGGCTTCGACATCATCCTGATGGACATCCACATGCCGGAGATGGACGGCCTGGCCGCCACCCGGGCTATCCGCGCCCTCGACGGCGACCACGGCCAGGTGCCGATCATCGCCATGAGCGCCGACGCCCTGCCCCAGCAGGTCGAGCGCTGCTACGCCGCCGGCATGGTCGACCACGTCGCCAAGCCGGTGCAGCGCGAGGTGCTCTACGCCAAGGTCGGCCGCTGGCTGGCGCGGAAGTAAGGGCGTCGGGGCGGGTCAAACCCCTTTCCTCGCAAGGCCTCGCCCACTAACCTCCCCCCGCACTTCGGGGAGACGATGATGAAGCTGATGCGCCTGGCCGCCCTGGCCCCCCTTCTTGCCCTGTGCGTCGCCCTGGCCGCCTGCTCGCCAGCCAAGAAGGAGGCCGCCGAGGCCCCCGGCCGCACCGCCCTGAAGCTGGCCACCGACTGGAAGGCCGAGGCCGAGCTCGGCGGCTACTACCAGGCGCTGGCGACGGGCGAATACAAGAAGCGCGGGCTGGACGTCACGCTGGTCCAGGGCGGCCCCGGCGTGAACGTGCCCCAACTGCTGGCCACCGGCGCGGTCGATGTCGGGGTCGGCTCCAACAGCTTCATCGTGCTGAACCTGGCCAAGGAGAAGATCCCGGTGAAGGCCGTGGCGGCGTTCATGGACAAGGACCCGCAGGTGCTGATCGCCCATCCCGACCAGGGCGTCCGCAGCATCGCCGACATGAAGGGCCGGCCGATCCTGCTGTCGGACGCCTCGATCACCGCCTTCTGGGTGTGGCTGAAGGCCAAGCACGGCTTCACCGACGACCAGGTGCGCAAGTACAACTACTCCGCCGCCCCGTTCCTGGCCGACAAGCGGGTGATCCAGCAGGGCTATGTCACCTCCGAGCCCTATCTGATCGAGAAGGAGGGCGGGGTGAAGCCGGCGGTGTTCCTGCTGGCCGATGACGGCTATCCGGCCTACGCCTCCTTCGCCCTGGTCCCCGACGCCCTGATCGCCAGGAACCCCGCGGCGGTGAAGGCCTTCGTCGAGGCGACGGCGGCGGGCTGGACCTCCTATCTCTACGGCGATCCGACCCCTGGCGACGCCCTGATCCGCAAGGACAATCCGGAGATGGCCCAGGACGTCCTCGACCAGGCCCGCGAGAAGATGCGCGCCTACGGCATCGTGCCGCGCGCCAAGGTCGGCGACATGAGCGACGCCCGCTGGGCCGAATTCTTCAAGGTCGCTTCCGACCAGGGCGTCTATCCCAAGGACATGGACTACAAGAGCGCCTATTCGCTGGCGTTCCTGCCGAAGTGACCTCGATCGCCGCCCTTTCCGCCGTCGAGGTCGACTATGCCGGTCGCGGGGCGGCGCTGGGCCCCGTCGACCTGACGCTGCAGGCCGGCGAGATCGTCGCCCTGGTCGGACCGTCGGGTTGCGGCAAGTCCACCGCCCTGCGGCTGCTGGCCGGGCTGGAGCCGCCGACCCGCGGACAGGTGACCCGCGCCGCCGGCCGCGGCGAGACCGCCGTGGTCTTCCAGGCCCCCACCCTGGCCCCATGGATGAGCGCGGCGGCCAATGTCGCCCTGCCGCTGGAGCTGGCCGGAACCCCCCGTCGCCAGGCCCGCGACCAGGCGGTCGAGGCCCTGGCCAAGGTCGGCCTGGCCGGGGCCGAGGCCGCCCGGCCGGCCCAGCTGTCGGGCGGCATGGCCATGCGCGCCTCTCTGGCCCGCGCCCTGGTCACCCGGCCGCGCCTGCTGCTGCTGGACGAGCCCTTCGCCGCCCTCGACGAGATCACCCGCCGGACCCTGGCCGACGACGTCCTGGCCCTGGTCGCCCAGCTGTCGCCGGCCGTGGTCTTCGTCACCCACAATGTCGAGGAGGCGGTCTACATGGCCGGCAAGGTGGTGGTGATGACCCCCGGGCCGGGCCGGATCGCCGGCGCGGTGAGCGTGCAGGGCCCGACGGTCCGCCCGCCGGGCTTCCGGACCACCGCCGCCTTCCGCGAGACGGCCGAGGCGGTGTCGCGGCTGCTGGCCGGGCGCGAGGCGGCCGCGTGAAGCTCCTCGCTCCCCTGGCCCTGATCGCCCTCTTGCTGGGCGCCTGGGAGCTGGCCTGCCGGATGCTGGCCGTGCCGACCTATCTGCTGCCCGCGCCGTCGGCGATCGGCGCCGCCCTGGTCGAGGGCTGGCCGCTGCTGCTGGACAGCGCCTGGGGCACGCTGTCGACCGCCCTGATCGGCCTGGCCAGCGCCAGCCTGCTGGCCTGCGGCCTGGCCCTGCTGGTCAGCCTCAATCCCATGATCGAGGACGCCGTGCAGCCGGTCGCCGTGACCCTGCAGGTGACGCCCCTGGTCGCCATCGGTCCGCTGATGACCATCTGGGCCGGCATCGACCATCCGCAGCGGGCGGTCACAGCCCTAGCGGCGGTGGCGGCCTTCTTCCCGATCTTTTCGGGAGCCCTGACCGGCCTGAAGGCGGTGGATCCCGACCTTGGCCGGCTGTTCGACCTCTATGGCGCGGGCCGGGTCCAGCGCCTGTGGCGGCTGCGCCTGCCCTCGGCCGTGCCCGCCCTGCTGGAGGGCCACAAGGTGGCGGCCGGCCTGGCGGTGGTCGGGGCGGTGGTCGCCGAGTTTGTCGCCGGCTCGGGCGGGGTCCAGGGCCTGGCCTGGCGGATTCTGGAGGCCTCCAACCGGCTGCAGACCGCGCGGGTCTTCGCCGCCCTGGCGGTGCTGGCGATCCTGGGCGTCGTCCTGCACGCCCTGATGACCCTGGCCGAGCGCCGCCTGCTGGCCTGGTGGCGCGGCCGCTGACGGCCTGAGCGCGAGTGCGGCGGCGCCTGTTCGCGCAAGGCGAGAAATCGCAACCGGCGTTAGGCCAAGGTTAAGGCGGCTTGCCTATGATTCAGCGGAATCCCGCCCACTGTCCGGACCGGTTCATGCGCCTGGCCTTCCTGCTGCCCGTTCTGCTGAGCGTCGCCGCCCCGGCCCACGCCGAGCGCGAACGCGAGAGCCGCTATGGCCCCGCCAGCCCGCGCCAGGCGATCGCCGCCGCCGTGCCCTATGACGGCCCGATGCTGAGCTGGGCCGGCAAGCGCCAGGCCACCGCGCCGGTGGCTGCCGAACCGCGGGCCTTCGCGCCGCCGCCGATCGTCGACCGCCCCAGCTACCAGCCTGCCCGCTATGCGCTCCCGCCGCCCCCCGCGGCCGCGCTGCGGCCGGCCCTTCCGCCCGCGCCGCCCGCCCGCCGAATCGCGAGCGTCGACACCGATCCGCCGCCCGTCCGGTCCGCGCCGGCCCCGCGCGCCGCGCCCCTGCCCGACAGCCTCTATGGCCCGGCCCGCGCGCCCGTCGCCGCGCCGGCCGCTGTTCCGACCGCCCCGCCGCCCCGCCAGGTCGCGGCCCTGAACGCCCCGTCGAGCACCGGCGTCGTCGGCGCCCGCTTCTATTCGGTCGGCCGCGAGTTCGGCCTGACGCCCGACGCCCTGCCGCCCGCCGGCCCAGACCGCCGGGTGCTGATCACCGCCGGCGAGGCCCCGCCGCCGCCCAAGGACGCCGCCCCTCTCCACGGCTCGGCCGACTGGCTGGCGGCCGGAGCCCGCGGCGACGATCAGGACGATGACGACGAGGGCGACAAGGACGACCGCCGCGCCAAGACCCGGGACAAAGCCCTTTGATCCAGTCGCGCCTCCACGACCTCATCGCCCTGGCCGATGAGCCGTCCAGCGCCCGCCGGCGCGAGCTGCTGCGCGGCGTCACCGACCTGTTCTTCACCGTCGACACCCACGGCGACGTCGAGATGGGCCTGTTCGACGACGTGATGGGCCAGCTGGCCGGCGAGATGGAGGAGGCCGTCCGCATCGAGCTGGCCGAGCGCCTGGGGACCACCGCCGCCACGCCGCCGTCCCTAACCCGCGCCCTGGCCAGCGACAGCATCGCCATCGCCCGTCCCATCCTGCAGGGCGCGCCGCAGCTCAGCGAGGCCGACTTGCTGCACTTGGCGCGCACCCAGGGCCAGGACCACCTGCGCGCCATCTCGCAGCGGCCGGTGGTGCCCAGCATCGTCTCCGACGCGATCGTCGAACGCGGCGACGACGCCACCCTGGGCGTGCTGCTGCGCAACGAGGGGGCGGTGCTGTCGCGCCAGGCCCACGAGGCGGCGGTCGACCGAGCCGCGGTCAATCCCGAGCTGCACGAGGCGGTGATCGACCGCCACGCCGTGCCGATCGACCTGCTCAACGAGATGTATTTCGTGGCCGAGGCGCGGCTGCGCGACCGGATCATGGAGCGTAACGCCAATGTCGATCCGGCCACCCTTGACGCGGCCCTGAAGGCCGGCCGCAACCGCGTCGCCGCCCGCGACGGCTCCCTGCCGGCCGATCACGCCCAGGCGGTGGAGGAGATCCAGACCATGAAGGCCCGCGGCGCGGTGACGCCCCAGGCCCTGGCCGCCATGCTGCGGGCCAACAAGACCACCCTGTTCCTGGTCGCCCTGGCCGAGCTGGCCGACATCGACTTCCACACCGCCCGCAAGATCATCGAGCGCCGCGAGCTCGACGGCCTGGCCGTGGTCTGCAAGGCGGCCGACTTCGACCGCTCGCTGTTCCTGACCTTCGCCCTGCTGATCCTCGACCCGAACGACAACGCCATGGGCAAGGCCAAGGAATATGGCGAACTCTACGCCGCCCTGCCCCGCGACGCCGCCCTGCGCACCATCCGCTTCTGGCGCATGCGCCGGACGACGGGGGACGTGGCGGCGGCCTGAGGAACTTTCCACAATCGGGTTGCGCTAGACCTGAAAGCTTGTTCTCGTTACATTCTCATCCAGGACAACGAGGATGAATGCGCAGGCTCACTACTGGAATCAATTCGTTCAGTTGAAACGAGACGCCGCCTATATCGGCAAGTATCACGCCGCCGATGAAGCCGCCGATCGCTGGCTCAACATCCTTTCGGCCGTCGCCTCCAGCACGTCGATCGGCGCCTGGGCCGTGTGGCGAGACCACGCCATCGTCTGGGCCGTGATCATCGCCGCGTCCCAAGTGCTGACGGCGATCCGAGCCTACCTGCCGTACAAGGCTCGCCTCAGGGCGCTGGCGACCTTGGGCGTCGACCTGGAAGCGCTGGCGCTTGTCGCCGAAACGGATTGGTTTAAAGTTTCTCGCGGCGCTCTTGAGGCGGCGGACGTTCATGCGCTGACGATGGCGCTGAAAACCAAGGCTCCGCGCGCCACGTCGAGGAGCTTCAACGGCGCGTCACTGCCCGAACGGACGAAACTTTTGCAGAGCGCCGAAGCAGCGACGCGTCATTATATGGCTGCATTTACTCAGGAGGCCTGAGGCGATGACGAAACTGGATTTCTCCGGCCTCGGCCGGCGCAAGAGCCGGGACGGCGCTGTCCTTCCGACGTCACAGCTCCACATCCCGATGCCCAAGGTCACCCCGCTGCCTGCCAGGCCGCCCTCGCCGGCGAGCGAGGAGACCAAGGCCCGGGGCTAAGGCGCGGTCGAGCGGCACAAGCAGCCGCCGGGCCCTTACTGACCTCAGCGGATGCGGATGCGCACCGGCACGTCGATGAACGAGCCGGCGCGGCTCTTGCCGTCGGGGCCCAGCAGGTCGACCTGGAACTGCGAGGCCATCGACAGGGCCGCGCGGCCGACGCCCAGCTCGGCCGGGGTTTCGCTCTGCACCGAACAGGCGGTCAGGCCGCCGTCGCGCTTGACCATGCAGCTGAGGATCGCTTCGGCGATCTGCGGCGTCGCGTCCTTGACCGGGGTCAGGACCGGCGCGGCGGGCTGGGCGGGCGCGGAAGCCATCGAAACGGCGGCGGCGGCGAGCAACGAAGCAATCACGAAATCTTCCCTACGGTCCTGGGCCGGTCCTTCTTAGGGGCCGACCCGTTTCATTCTGGATCAGGCGTGGTGCGCCTGTTTGACGCGTTGCAACCCCTGAGCCGCCAGGTCGGTCAGCGACCTCAGGCCCAGCTCGGCGAACACGTCGAAGGCGGCGGCCAGGGCCAGGGCGGCGCGGTCGAGCCGGCCGTCGTCATGGCCGGTGATCTCGACCCGGGCCTCGTACAGCCGGGCCAGGTTCATCTGGGCCACGGCCCAGGCGGCCGGGTCGCGGGCCCCGGGGGCCGAGGCCAGCTCGGACTTGAAGGCGAACTCGGCGGCGTCCAGCACCGCCAGGTCGGCGGTCAGCTCGGCGCAGCGGGCCAGGCTGAGGGCGCGGTTGTTGGCCACCACCGCCCGCAGGGTCAGGGCCGGCTGGGTCTTGAGGATGTGGGTGGCGCGGTCGTAGCAGGTGACCGCCCGCTCGAAGCAGCGGTCCGAGGTCGTGGCCTCGCCCATGGCCTGCAGGCCGGCGCCCAGGGCGGCCTGGCCGCGGGCCCAGTCCATCGGGCTGTGGTCGGCGGTGACCGGCTCCAGCGCCCCGGCCAGGGCCTCGACGCCGTCGGCGATATGGTTGAGCTCGCCGTCCAGTTCGCCCAACTGCACCAGGGCCGAGCCGCGCAGGGTTTCCAGGCGCGACCAAGCCAGGGGCTCGAAGTCGCGGTCGAGGGCCGCCTCCGCCGCCTTGACCTCGTTGAGGGCGACCTCAGTCAGGGCGCGGTCCTTCAGGCGCGCGGCGCAGGCCAGCAGCAGCTCCACCCGGGCGGCGCGCTGGTCGGCCAGCAGCAGGCGGGCGCCCCCGCCCTTGACCCGGCGGGCGGCGGCCAGGCCGCGTAGCGGGGCCTCGAAGGCCTGGGCCGCGGCCAGGGCGCGGTCGATGTCGTTCTCGCCCAGGGCCACGCGGCCTTCCAGCCCGGCCAGCAGGGCCTCGGCCATGGCGCAGCGATGGCCCGGCGCGGTCTTGGCCAGGGTCAGGGTGGCGCCGGCGGCGGCCCGCAGGCCCTCGTCGCCGAACAGGTCGGCCCCCAGCACGGCCAGGGTCGCCTGCTCGCAGCGGGCGGCGGCCAGGCTGTCGGCGCGGCGTTCGGCTTCGAAGATCTTCGCGGCGGCCTCGGCCTGGGCGGCGCCCTTGCGCAGGGCGGCGGCGTCGCCCGACCGGCGGGCCAGTTCGCGCCAGACCATGGCCGCTTCCAGCAGCCGGCTGCCGCGGTCCTTGGCCCCGATGCGCCCGGCGGCGACGTCGGCCGAACGGGCCTCGTTGACCAGCAGGCGCAGGTCGAGCAGCTCCAGCAGCGAGGTGTCGCCGCCCGTCAATCCGTCACGGTGGGCCGCGGCCCGGGCGGGCGTCGCGGCGTCGGCTCCGAAGAGTCGTTTCAGGTCACGGCCGAACTCGAACATCGCTGCGTACTCCGGACTCGGATCGTCCCGCGCCGGGACGTCCGGCAAGGGTTCAACGCCTCCCTAGCAAAGCCGGAGCCAAGGATTTTAACAAGTCATTAACCGAGCCTAAGACGGCGTTAACCATAAATATTTGCCATGCGATGACCGCCTGCGGCCAAACGACCGGGAAACCAGAGTTTTTGCGGCGACTGGTACGTTTCTTGCTTAAC
Organism: Caulobacter sp. LARHSG274; assembly: GCF_052871235.1. Lineage (NCBI taxonomy): Bacteria > Pseudomonadati > Pseudomonadota > Alphaproteobacteria > Caulobacterales > Caulobacteraceae > Caulobacter > Caulobacter sp. LARHSG274. The sequence goes on from NZ_JBIXJO010000005.1 coordinate 256,460, forward strand.
CAATCCTAGCGAGGCGGCGGCGGCGCGCCGGCTTGTTAAAACATTGTTCATCGAAGTGAAAATGACGTTAACCATGAATTTTAAGACGCTGTTTACCTTTCGTTCGCAAGCGGCCGTTCCCGGACGCGCCTACAGGCCGTAGCCGCGGGCCATGGCGGCGGCGAAGGCGGGGATCAGGGCGAAGACCAGCAGCTCCAGCACCAGCACCCGCCGAGCGGTCGCCACCTCGCCGGCCGGCGGGACATAGCCCGCGTCGGCCTGGGCCCGCTTGCGCCAGCGCAGGATCAGCAGGGTCGGCGCGATCGACAGCAGGCCGACCGCCGCGAAGGCGGTCATCTTGGCCCAGAACATCGGGTTGGACAGGTAGAAGGCCGAGCCCTTGGCGCCGAGGAACACCCGCGAGAAGCCCGCCGCCAGGATCAGGGTCGCCGTCGCGCCATAGCCGGCGTCGATCCCGCCCAGGGCCTTGAGCGCCCCGCCGCCCAGGCCGGGGCGGACCAGGGCCAGCTCGGCGGCCAGCAGGCCAGCCAGGGTGAAGACCAGCAGGTGGTGCAGGATGGCCAGGACAAGGTCGAGCACGGCGCACTCCGACTCAAGGTTGAACGGCGCGAGCATGCCCCGGCCGAGCCCCTTCGTCACCGGCCGCTCTGGCCACGACCCGGCGATCGCCCTAAACAGAGCCCATGATCGCCGTGACCCTATGGACCGCCGCCCTGTGCAAGCCCGACCCCGGCTATGGCGGCTGGGCCCATGTCCGGCGCGGGGCGGATGGAAGCCTGGCCGGAGCGGCCGGCGGCGAACGCCGGGTCGGCGGCGCCCGCATGGTCCTGACCGGCCTGATCGAAGCCCTGACCGCCGCCCCGATCGCCTCGGCGGTCACCCTGCACGTCGCCGATCCGATCCTGGCCGCCGAGCTGGCGGCGACCGACGGCGCCTACGCCCTGGCCGAGTCCGAGGCCTGGGCCGCCGCGCGCCAGCTGCTGGCCGCCCGCCCGGCCCTGACCCTGGCCCCGCTGCCCGACAACGCCCCCGCCGCCGGCTTCCTGAAGGCCTGGGCCGAGTTCGGCCTCGACACCGCCAAGACCCGCGGCACGTTCAAGGCGGCGATCCCGCGCCCGAACCTGCTGAAGTTTCCGGGCTAGCGCCCCGCCACGATCAGGTCCGCCGTGGCCACGTTGCAGGCGAACGGGATGTCGGCCAGAGTCGCCATGCGGATCAGGGCCTTGACGTCGACGTCGTGCGGCTGCGGCGACAGCGGGTCGACGAAGAACACCAGCATGTCCAGCTTGCTCTCGGCCAGCAGCGCGCCCAGCTGCTGGTCGCCGCCCAGCGGACCGCTCTTCAGCCGGGTCAGGTTCAGGTCGGGCAGGGCGTCGAGGACCCGCCCGCCGGTGGTGCCGGTGGCGTAGAGCCGGTGCCGGCGCAGGAACGCCTGGTGCGCCACCGCCCAAGCGACCAGGGCGGCCTTCTTGTCGTCGTGGGCGACGAGACCGATGGTCAGGGGCGTGGCGGTCATGGGCGGCTCCGGGCGGCGGCAAGGACGCACTCATTTCGCGGTCGCGGGCCGATGACAAGAGCCGATCGCTGAGCAGCCCTGCCCGGCGCTTGGGCACGGGCGGCGTGCAGCGTCGCCGGACCGCGCCAGCCCTTGCGCGCCGGGCCGGAAGAGCCTGTGCTGGACGCCAGGGTTTCAAAGGGACGGAGGCGAAGATGGACGCGGGTAAATCGAGTAATCAGGCCATGGGCCGCCGGTCGTTCCTGCGGGCCGCCGCCCTGGCCGCCGCGACGCCGATCCTGACCGAGGCCCACCTGGCGCAGGCCGCTCAAACCGCCGCCGCCGCCCCGCCCTCCGGCATGGCCCTGCACGGCCAGAGCCCCAACGCCCCGCCGCCCGGCGCGGTGCTGATCAACGCCAACGAGAACCCGCTGGGCCCGTCCAAGGCCGCCTGCGACGCCATCGTCCGCGTCGCCCCGCTGGGCGGCCGCTACGACCTCAACGGCGAGACCGCCATGCTCGTCTCGGCCTTCGCGGCCCAGCACGGCCTGAAGGAAGACCACATCGCCGTCTATGCCGGCTCGTCCGAGCCGCTGCACTATACGGTGCTGGCCTTCACCTCGCCGACCCGCAGCTTCGTCACCGCCGATCCCTCCTACGAGGCCGGGATGCGGGCGGCGATGACCAGCCAGGCCAAGGTGGTCAAGGTGCCGCTGGCCGCCGACTACGGCCACGACGTCAAGGCCATGGTCGCCGCCGACCCGCAGGCCGGGGTGATCTATATCTGCAACCCCAACAACCCGACCGGCACCACCACCGCCAAGCAGGACATCGTCTGGGCGCTGGACAACAAGCCGGCCGGCGCCATCCTGCTGGTCGACGAGGCCTATATCCACCTGTCGGACGCCGGCGACGTGCTCGACATGGTGGCGGCCGGCAAGGACCTGATCGTCCTGCGGACCTTCTCGAAGATCTACGGCATGGCCGGCATCCGCTGCGGCTTCGCGGTCGGGCGGCCCGACCTGCTGGCCAAGCTGACGCCGTTCGGCCAGAACGCCATGCCGATCACCGGCTCGGCGGCGGCGCGGGCCTCGCTGGAGGACGCGACCCTGGTCCCGACCCGCAAGAAGATCATCGGCGACACCCGGCGCGACACCCTGGCCTGGCTGAAGGCCAACAATTACAAGGTCATCGGCGCGCCCGAGACCAACTGCTTCATGATCGACACCGGCCGCGACGGCAAGTCGGTGATCGCGGCGATGAAGGCGCTGAACGTCTATATCGGCCGCACCTGGCCGATCTGGCCCAACGCCGTGCGGGTCTCGGTCGGCACGCCCGAGGAGATGGCCAAGTTCAAGACGGCGTTCAAGACGGTGATGGACAGCAAGGCGGTGGCGCTCGAGACGCATGACGCGGGCGGGCATCGGGCTGACCTGGGCTATTACGCGACCCTGTGAAGTCCCTGTCGGGGACACGGGCCCTAAAAGCGTATTGATTTTAGGTCGATGCGCTCTCCCCTTCTTCCATCTTCCCGGCGAAGGCCGGGACCCAGATTCCTCCTGAGCGGCTCGTGGGTTTCACCTGGGCCCAGGCCTTCGCCGGGGAGACGGAAATTTGAGGCGCGTGATTCAACTTGAAGCAAACGCGCACTAACCGGGGCCGTCATGCGTCGTCGGGCGAGTCCGCTTTTCGCGACGCTCCCGAGCAACTGGCGGCGTAGGCGGCTTCCACCGCCTCCAGCCGCAGAAGTCGCCGGCGAATCTCGCGACGGACATAATCGACGCGCGCGGGCGTGCGTCCGCTGTCGTCCTCTCCGGTGCGTTCCCATTCCGCGGCGCGGGCGGCGCGAGCCAGAGCGCGGGTCTTGGATCTGGGCATCAGGGTCTCCTTTCGGACCCGGCTTGGCCGCCTCACGCGGCGGGCCGCTGAAGGTGTGGGAGGGCTGCGGAGCGCCGGGCCAGGCCCGGAAGCTTTGTAAGAATTACCGTTTCGACCAGGACCGACGCTCCGCGCGATCATTATTCGGGAGCGTCCGGCGGTCGGCGCTGTTGACGCCTCGCCGACTGAAGCCCCCGACGGGCGGGCCGGGCCTACGAAGCCCGGTCCCGGAACGCCTGCGTCACCACAGGCCTGTCGCCCTCCTCGGCCCTTCGTCAACGCCGTATCCGTAAACGGGCCCGGCCGGCACCAGATGACGAGGTCGCGGCTCCTGACGGAACCGCCGCCGACGAGCGCGTCCCGCTCGACCGCCCCCCAAGGCCGCGAAGGTCGCAGGCCTCACGCCCTCCCCATCGCCTTGAAGTGGGTCGATTATGCCGGCGGCGGGAAAGGGGGAGGATATCTGAATTTTTGGCGTTGAATTTGTTGGGGAAACACGCCGGGAGCGGTGGGGATAAGTTTTTTCAGACGCGCCGGAGACGATTTCTGCCTTGTCTTGATGGAATCCGACTTCGGGCAAGACCTCTATATCCGCTCTCGATCCCGAACGGACGCGATCACCAGGTCCGCTTCCCGGCGCCCGACCCGATCTAGACGTCCCGCAAAGAGGGCCCCTTTTGCGGTCTCTTTGCTTCAGCGCCCCTTGGCCGCCGCATCCGGCTGCGCTATCGGCGTTCGTGGGGGACCGATATGGGCAAGACAATCATCGCGACCTTGTTGATCTGCACGCTGGGCTTCGGCGCTCAGGCGCAGACGACCGACGACGCTCAATTCGAAGCCTTCAATAGAAGGGCGATAGATAAGGGCGATTGCACCGACTATCAGGCGATGGCGGACGCCGCCCTTGCCGGCCGGCCTGGCGGGTCTCTTGTCCACCGGGTCTCCGCCGCCGCCGCGATCTGCGCGGCGCGGGATGGGCGCTTCGATCTGACGGATCGGCTTGCAGCGCGATTTCCCACAAGCGCACCTCACCTCAGAGACTATCTGGTCGCTGCGCCTTACACGTTCATGATCCGCCGCCTCGTGGACATTCCGGGCGCTGGTGCTTCGGCGCTCGCCGCAGCGCGGCGGTTGCCCGATATCGACTATCTATCGTCTCCGAACATTCAGCGCACTGAACTGACGGCCATGGCCGCGTTCGCCGCCGGCAAGGACGCCGAGGGCATCGCGAGCCTCGATCAGGTTGATCGTCGAGGCGCGCTCTCGATCCAGGCGGATCGCCGCTTCGCGCCCGCCTGGCTTCCGCCGGAGCAGTTGATCACGGCGTCGAATACACCCGCCCTTCCGCCGGCCTCCGCCTTGGGCAATGACTGGACGCGCGAACTGGCGACCCTGGCTCGGCGAGGCGAAAACGAGGCGACGGTTCTGGCGACTGCCTATCGCCAAATGAATGCCGATATCTCCAACAGCCCTGCGCCCGGAGACTTCGCACCCTTGGCCATGGGCAAAACCGGCTCCCATGGCGACGGTCAACGTGCCTGGCTCGTGCAGCGACTCCTGGAAGACGGACGGGTCGACGAGGCGCTGAAAGCGCTCGATATCAAGACAACCTACGAGAACGGTCGCTCGGGCGACGCCCTCTTCGTCCAGAATCTCGCCGACCTGACTCAGGCCTTGATCCGCGCGGACCGTACTGCGGAGGCTGACCAGTTGCTTGAGGAGTGGACGGCCGCTCAAGTGGAGGACAAGGCCGAGTATGTCGGTTTCTCCCGGGATGACGATCTCACGCTGCGGCCGTTGCGGGCGTTGCGGGCCTGTTTGCGAGGCGACCACACCGCCAGACTGGAACCCGTCGATTGGCGTGTCAGCATGATTTGCGATGATCCCGAAGACCGAACCGCCGCATTGCTGATCGACGCGCTGAATGCTTCGAGTTATCGAAACCAAACGCTGCAGGCGGTCAATCTCCCGCCGATCCATCCGGCCCTGGGCAAGGCCGATGACGACTATCGACGACGCTGCAACGCGCTCTTGGCCCGCCCCGACGTCGCGGCCGCCGTCGACCGCTACGGCCGCCGCCTGGCGCCAGACCTAGCTTGGCGCCTGGCTCGCGCCTATCCCGCCTTTTGACTTTAAGATGAGGGATACACTCATTCCCTCAACGCGGATGTCGGCTGCAAAGCCAGGACGGAAAATAAGTGTGTGTCCCTCACGCCTCCCTCACGCCCCGCATAGGTGCCGAACGGCGGACGTCCACATTCCAAGCTAGAGCATTCGTCGCTTAAGTTGACACATATCCGGCATGCCGAAAATAGTTGGCGCATTCGTCGGGGGTGAAGGCGTCCAGGACCAGCCCGATGCGGTCCCACAGATTGTCCCGGGTTCGTTCGGCGGCCTTGCGCAGCAGGGTCTTGAGCTTGGAAAACGCCATCTCGATGGGGTTGAGATCGGGCGAGTAGGGCGGCAGGAAGACCAACTGGGCGCCCCTGGCCTCGATGGCCAGCC
>NZ_JBIXJO010000006.1:0-234283 GCF_052871235.1 Caulobacter sp. LARHSG274
AAAGGGCGCATGGCCAGCGACCGATGCGGCGGCGGGGGGCGATCGAGCGGGACTGGGCTGGAGGGGGTTACTTCAGCGTGTCCGGGGAGCCTGGCGTTGCAGGCCCCGCCCGCCGTCGGCGTCGACGAGGATAAAGCGCGTGTGTCGAAGATCCGCGCCCTCGTCGCCGGAGCCCGTCGGAAACGGCGGGTTCCGGAGTCCGGCTAGGCCTTAACAGGGCCGCCTACCGGACGCGGACGGAAAACGAGCGCGCGGAGCGATCGGCTTCGTCGAAACGGTACTCACTCAAACACTCCGGACGTCGTCCGGCGCTCCGCGACCCTTTCCATTCCCTCAGCGGTCAGCCGCGTGAGGCGGTCGAAATGCGCCTGCGCCATGGCGCGCGCGCAACGCGGGAGGGTGCTACGGTCCGCGAGAGTTTTTCTGCAAGGCGCGTTTGGCTAACTCTGTTGACCCCACTGGCGTGGTGGGGATTTAAGCCGAGCCAACTTCACCGCGTCCGGGCGCCGTTCGGCGGCCTGGCGCGTTCCTGTCTTCATGGCTCCGTGCGGAGCCCCGCCGGATGCTGGACGACGATCACCTGATGACCGCCGAAACGATTTCCGCGCCCCGTTCCCCTGCGCCCCCCGCCGGACCCAGGCCGCCCGCCGTCCGCCGGCCGCTGTTTCGCCGCCGCTCGGCCATTCCGGGCTTCGGCCTGACCCTGGGCGTCACCCTGACCATCCTGTCGCTGATCGTGCTGATCCCGCTGTCGGCCGTGGCCATCAAGGCCTCCAGCCTGTCGCCGGCCCAGTTCCTGGCCGCCGCGTTCTCGGAGCGGGCGGTGGCCGCCTATCGCCTGACGTTCGGGGCGGCCTTCGTGGCGGCGGTGATCAACGGGGTGTTCGGGGTGCTGACCACCTGGGCCCTGGTCCGCTACGACTTTCCGGGCAAGGCGGTGGTCAACGCCCTGGTCGACCTGCCGTTCGCCCTGCCCACCGCCGTGGCCGGCATCGCCCTGGCCACCCTCTACGCCCCCAACGGCTGGATCGGGCAGGTCCTGACCCCGCTGGGGATCAAGGTCGCCTACAACCCGGTCGGCGTGACCATCGCCCTGACCTTCATCGGCCTGCCGTTCGTGGTCCGCACGCTGGAGCCGGTGATGCGCGACCTGTCGGCCGACGTCGAGGAGGCCGCCGCCAGCCTGGGGGCCGGGCGCCTGGCCACCATCGTCCGGATCATCCTGCCAGCCCTGGGCCCGGCCTGGCTGACCGGCTTCGCCCTGGCCTTCGCCCGCGGGGTGGGCGAGTACGGCTCGGTGATCTTCATCGCCGGCAACATGCCCTACAAGTCGGAGATCGCCCCGCTGCTGATCATCATCCAGCTGGAGCAGTTCGAATACGCCAACGCCGCGGCCATCGCCCTGGTGATGCTGGGCGTGTCGTTCCTGATGCTGCTGGTCATCAACGCGGTCCAGGCCTGGGCCCGGAGGTTCGCCTGATGGCCGTCCCAGCGTCCCCCGTCCAAGCGTCTAAGGCCCGCCACCCGACCGAGGATCCGGTCTGGGCCAAGATCGTCGTCATCGGCCTGGTCCTGGCCTTCCTGGGCCTGGTGCTGATCCTGCCGCTGACGGTGGTGTTCGTCGAGGCGCTGCGCAAGGGCCTGGGCCCGGCCCTGCAGGCCATCGCCGATCCCGACGCCGTGGCGGCCATCAAGCTGACCCTGATCGCGGCCGGCATAGCCGTGCCGTTCAACGTCGTCTTCGGCCTGTGCGCCGCCTGGGCGATCGCCAAGCACGAGTTTCCGGGCAAGCCGCTGCTGATCACCCTGATCGACCTGCCGTTCTCGGTGTCGCCGGTGGTCGCCGGCCTGATCTATGTGCTGGTGTTCGGCATGCAGGGCTGGTTCGGCGAGCGGCTGATCGACCACGACATCAAGATCATCTTCGCCACCCCCGGCATCGTGCTGGCGACGATCTTCGTGACCTTCCCGTTCATCGCCCGCGAGCTGATCCCGCTGATGCAGGAGCAGGGCGTGGCCGAGGAGGAGGCCGCCGTCTCGATGGGCGCCTCGGGGATCTACACCTTCTGGCGGGTGACCGCGCCCAACGTGCGCTGGGGCCTGCTGTACGGCGTGCTGCTGTGCAACGCCCGGGCCATGGGCGAGTTCGGCGCGGTGTCGGTGGTCAGCGGCCACATCCGCGGCCTGACCAACACCATGCCGCTGCACGTGGAAATCCTCTACAACGAATACAGCTTCGTGGCCGCCTTCTCAGTCGCGGCCCTGCTTTGCCTGCTGGCGGTGGTGACCCTGGCGCTCAAGAGCCTGCTCGAGATCGCCCAGCCCGCGGTCAAGCGCGGCGGCGGGCACTAGGGGCGCGCCCATGCCATCGCCGCCTCGCCTGACAACGTTTTGACAGACCGGAACGAAACGACCCCATGACCATCTCCATCCGTTCCGTCGAAAAGAAGTTCGGCCGCTATCCGGCGCTGAACAAGGTCGACCTGGAGATCGCCGACGGCGAGCTGCTGGCGCTGCTGGGGCCGTCGGGCTCGGGCAAGACCACCCTGCTGCGCACCATCGCCGGCCTGGAGTTCCCCGACCAGGGCCAGGTGCTGTTCGAGGACCGCGACGTCACCTTCGCCTCGGCCGCCGCCCGCCGGGTGGGCTTCGTGTTCCAGCAATATGCGCTGTTCAAGCACATGACCGTGGCCAAGAACATCGCCTTCGGCCTGGACGTCCGCAAGGGCGGCGACAAGCCGTCCAAGGCCGAGATCAAGGCCCGGGTCGAGGAGCTGCTGAAGCTGGTCGAGCTGGACGGCCTGGGCGGTCGCTATCCCTCGCAGCTGTCGGGCGGCCAGCGCCAGCGGGTGGCGCTGTCGCGGGCCCTGGCCGTGCAGCCCAGCGTGCTGCTGCTCGACGAGCCGTTCGGGGCTCTGGACGCCACGGTGCGCAAGTCGCTGCGCAAGGAGCTGCGCCGGGTGCACGACGCCACCGGCGTCACCACCATCTTCGTCACCCACGACCAGGAAGAGGCGCTGGAGCTGGCCGACCGGGTGGCGATCCTCAACGCCGGCCGCATCGAGCAGATCGGCACGCCGCACGAGGTGCACGACGATCCGGCCTCGCCCTTCGTCTGCGGCTTCGTCGGCGAGGCCAACCGCTTCGAGGGCACAGTGTCGGGCGGCCGATTCACCGCCGGGCCGGTGGCGCTGCCGGCGGCCCAAACCGTCGACGGCCCGGCCGTGGCCTTCGTGCGGCCGCACGACTTCGTGCTCGAGGCCGGCGGCTTCCCGGTCCAGGTCCAGCGCGTGGTCATCCAGGGGCCGCTGGCCCAGGTCGACGCCCGGCTGCCGGACGGCCGCCACATCGAGATCTGCGCCGCCCGCGACGAGGCGGCCAACTTCACCGGCGAGGTGACGCTGTCGGCCCGCCGGGTCCACGTGTTCGCGGTTTAGGCTGACCTACTGCTGCTGCTGCTGGCGCTGCTGGTGCTCGCGGATGGCGTCGGCGTTGGCCCGGCGGCGGTTGGAGCCGAACGGCGTCGAGGGCCGCGGCAGGCGCAGGAACTCCGGCTCGGCCAGGGCGGCGCGGGCCCGCCGCACCGAGACTCCGACCGCCAGGTGGCTCTCGGAATCGCCCTTGTAGACGCCGCGCGACGGGGTGACGTCGCCATAGTCCCGCCCGACCGCCACCGCCACGTGCCGCTCGCCGGTCATGACATTGTTGGTCGGGTCGAAGCCGATCCAGCGATAGCTGGGCAGGAACACCTCGACCCAGGCGTGGGTGGCGTCGGGATCGGAGCGGTCGCCGGCCTCGCGGTCGGTGAACAGATAGCCCGAGACGTAGCGGGCCGGCACGCCCCAGGCGCGGCAGATGGCCAGCATGATGTGGGCGAAGTCCTGGCAAACGCCGCGGCCGGCGCTGAGGGCCAGGTCGATCGGGCTGTCGGCGTCGGTGACCCCGGGCTGGTACTCGAAGGCCTTGTAGAGCGTGTCGCACAGGGCCTGGACCGCCGAGAACGGGTCGCGCCGGCGCAGCTCGTCGATCCCGTGCTCGGCGATGAAGGTCTCCAGGGCGGGGGTGACCCGCACGAAGCCGTGGGGCTGCAGATAGTCGAAGCACTCGCCGCGCACGAAGCCGCTCTTCAGCCGCTCCCACTCGCCCATGTCCAGGGCCGTCGGCAGCTCGTGCACCGGCTCGGTCTCGACCGCCGAGCGGGCGATGATGGTCAGGCCGTCGTGCGGCTGGGGGACGTCGAAATGGTAGACGGCGTTGCCGAAGCTGTCGGCGTAGGAGAACACCTGGGCGGCCGGCTCGATCTCCAGCTCGAAGCTGACCAGCCGCTGGCGGGCGCCCTTCTGGGGCTGCATCCACAGCTCCATCAGGCTTTCGCGGACCGGCCGCTCATAGTGATACTGGGTGATGTGGCGGATCTCGAGCAGCACGGGAACGTCTTTCTGGGCCTAGGCGGGAAGGCGCATTTCGAGGGGATAGGCGACGAAGGTCTCATAGATCGCCTCGTGAATGCGCGAACATTCGTTGACCACGGTGGTCAGCAGGGCGCTGGCCCCCTGGGCCTGCAACTCGTCGAGATCGGCGAACTGCAGCCGGGCCTTCAGTCGCCCGGCCAGGCGTTCCGGACCGGTGCGGCCGTTGGCCTCGGTGTGGCGGGCCAGGACCGCCAGGTGCTCCTCGATGCGCGAGGTGACGAAGCGGATCGAGCGCGGGAAGTCCTCGTCGAAGACCAGGAACTCCAGGATGTGCCGCGGCTCGATCTCGGCCGTGTAGACCCGCAGATAGGGCTCCAGGGCGCAGGCCATGCGCAGCAGGCTGACCAGGGCGATGTGGTCGTTGATCTCGCGACCCGGACCCTCGGCGAAGCACACCTCCAGCAGGCTGGAGACCAGCTGGGCGCGCTCCAGGTACATGCCGACCATCATGAACCGCCAGCTCTCGCCATGGCTCATGGTGGCGTCGGCCGCGCCCTTGAACAGATGCACGTCGGAGATCATGTCGTGCAGGAAGTTGTCGGCCCCGTCGGCGAACTCGCGCCCGGCCCGCTCGTCGGTGACCTTCAGATAGAGCAGGTTCAGCCGCTCCCAGGTCTCGGTGGTGATCTGGTCGCGGACCTGGCGGGCGTTCTCGCGGGCCCGGGCCAGGGACGAGACCACCGAATTGGGGTCGGCCCGGTCGAGGACCAGCGAGCGCGCGGCCTCGAACGGGGCGACGGCCCCGATCTCGGTCTTGCCAACCGCCGACAGGGCGATCCACACCGCCTGGGCCCCGGCGTCGGTCTGGTCGAGGGTGGCGTTGAGCATGACGCTCGACAGCCGCGCCAGGTGTTCGGCCCGCTCCATGTAGCGGCCCAGCCAGTAGAGGCTGTCGGCGACCCTGGCGAGCATCATGCGAGCACCCCCTTGCTAAACAAGTCGAGCATCATCGACGCCTCTTTTCGTCAGGGAACCGGGCCTCATGCGTGCCCTCCCGCGCCGTTGGTCGGCGCCTCTTCGGCGAGCACCCAGGTGTCCTTCGATCCGCCGCCCTGGCTGGAATTGACCACCAGGGAGCCGCGCTTGAGGGCCACGCGGGTCAGGGCCCCGGGGGTGACCACGGTCTTCTCGCCCGACAGGATGAACGGCCGCAGGTCGACGTGGCGCGGCTCGATCCGCCCGTCGACCAGGCAGGGGGCGGTCGACAGCTGGATGGTCGGCTGGGCGATATAGTTGGCCGGGTCGGCCCGCAGGGCGTCGGCGAAGTCGGACCGCTCCTTGGCCGAGGCGTGCGGCCCGACCAGCATGCCGTAGCCGCCCGACGCGCCCACGGCCTTAACCACCAGCTTGTCGAGATTGGCCAGCACGTGGCTGAGCTGGGCCGGCTCGCGGCACAGGAAGGTCTCGATGTTCGGCAGGATGGCGTCCTCGCCGAGATAATAGCGGATGATGTCGGGCACGAAGGCGTAGACGGCCTTGTCGTCGGCCACCCCGGTGCCGGGCGCGTTGCACATCACCACATTGCCGGCGCGGTAGGCGTTGAACAGGCCCGCCGCCCCCAGCGACGAATCACGGCGGAAGGCGAGGGGGTCAATGAAGTCGTCGTCGACCCGGCGATAGATCACGTCCACCCGCCGCAGGCCGGTGGTGGTGCGCATGTAGACCATGTTGTCATGGACCACGAGGTCGCGCCCCTCGACCAGCGGCACGCCCATCAGTCGCGCCAGGTAGGCGTGCTCGTAATAGGCCGAGTTATAGACACCGGGGGTCAGCACCACGACCTGCGGATTCGGCCGCCAGTCGGCGCTCATGCTCTTGAGCGTGGCCAGCAGCAGGTCGGGATAGCGCTCGACCGGCCGCACCCCCGCCTCGCGATAGGCGCCGGGGAAGGTGCGCTTGGAGGCGTCGCGGTTGGCCAGCATGTACGAGACGCCCGAGGGCACCCGCAGATTGTCCTCCAGCACCGCGAACTCGCCGTCCTGGCCGCGGATCAGGTCGCTGCCGCAGACATTGGCGTAGGCCTTGTGCGGCACATAGACGTTCTGCATCTCGCGACGGTACGAGGGCGCGCCCAGCACCAGTTCGCGCGGCACCACCCCGTCCATCAGGATCTGCTGCTCGCCATAGATGTCGGCCAGGAACATGTTCAACGCCTGCAGGCGCTGGATCAGCCCGGCCTCTATCTTGGCCCATTCCTGAGCCGGCAGGATGCGCGGGAAAAGGTCGGTGGGGATGATCCGTTCGGTGGCGCTGTCGGCCCCGTAGACCGTGAAGGTGATGCCCTGCAGCAGGAACGACCGCTCCAGCATGCGCTGGCGATCGGCCAGCTCTCCGGCCCCGAGGGTCGAGATTCGGGTCTGCAGCGCCGCATAATGCGCCCGCACGTCGCCGCCCTTGGCGATCATCTCGTCATAGGCGACGCCCGGCAGATAGGCCGCCCCGGTCATCGGCAGGCTGGGAGTATCGTCGATGGTCTGGATTTTCACCGGCACGCCCGTGTCCACTTTGTCCGCCCTCCACGCCGAATTGGGCGGCGTGTTCGCCCCAACCTAGAACGTCGGATCGCCGCAAGGCGCGCTTTTCTTGTCGCGTCGCTCCGATGTGCACGACTGCCCATCATTTGGGCGCCATTCTCGGCGAGAGAGAAGGGGCTGGTTGTCAGGTTTGGATACATTTCGTCGCGTGACACGCGACGGGGGGGCGACTACAGGGGTTCAGGGGCGCTCCGCGCGGGGATTTGAAGGCTTGGTGCGTAAGAGATTTGCCCTAGGTGCGACCCTGGCGATCTTGCTGATCGCCGGCCACGCCAGCGCGGAAGAGCCGGCGGCGACCGTCACCGGCGTCGACGACCGTTCGCTGCGCGAGGCGATCCAGCGGGCCATGACGCAATCCAAGATCCCGCCCCGCAGCCGTTCGGAGGCCCGGCGCCGCGCCCGCGACGCCGGCGACCAGGCCGTCGCCGTGTTGCGGGCCGAAGGCTATTACGCCTATGTCGTCGAGCCCGAGGTCAGCGAAGCCAATCCGCCGCGCGCCATCCTGAAGATCACCCCGGGTCCGGTCTTCGTCTTCGCCGATCCCAGGCTGGCCTGGAGCGGCGCGGCGCCGGACGAGGGCGTCGTGCAGCGCGCCCAGGCGGCCATGCACCTGACGCCGGGGGCGCCGGGCCGCGCCGCCGACGTCCTGGGCGCCGAAGGGCGGGTGATCGCCCAGGTGCAGCAGCTGGGCTATGCGGACGCCGTGGCCGAGCCGCGCGAGGTGATCGTCGACCACGCCGACCACACGGTGCGCCCCACCTTCAAGATCGCCGCCGGCGACCTGACCCGGGTCGACGGCGTCCAGGTGATCACCCAGGGGCGCTCCAGTCTGGAATGGGTGCAGCGGCTGGCCCCGTGGAAGCCGGGCGACGTCTACGAGCCCGACGACGTCGCCGAGCTTGAGCGCCGGCTGCGCGACACCGGGGTCTACGACACGGTGTCGGTGGCGCTGGCGCCAAAGGAAAAGGCCACTGCCGACGGGTTGCGACCGATCATGGTGACCCTGGCCGACCGCAAGGCCCACACGATCGAACTGGGCGCCGGCTATTCGACCACCGACGGTCCGGGCGTCGACGCCAAGTGGATCCGCTACAACCGCCTGCATCGCGCCGACACCACCACCCTGACCGCCAGGCTGGCCAAGCTGGACAGCCGGCTGGAGGCCGAGCTGGCGCTGCCGCACTGGCGGCGCAGCCAGCAGACCCTGAAGCTGAACACCGCCATCTTCCGCGACAACACCGACGCCTATCTCGAAACCGGGGCCCATGTGGGCGTCGACCTGACCCGTCGGCTGCAGCCGACCATTTACCGCACCTATGGCGTGTCGCTGGACCTGTCGCAGATCGATTCGCCCACCGCCGTGACCGGCGGGACCGCCAATGTCCGCCAGAACTTCGCGACCCTGACCACCCTGGCCGCCTATGCCTGGGACCGCTCCGACAGCGTGCTCGATCCCACCCGCGGCTGGCGCGTGGCGTTCCGCGGCGAACCCACGGCCCTCACCGGCGACATCACCATGGCCTTCGTCAAGGCCCAGGCCCAGGGCTCGGCCTATCTGCCGTTCGGCGAGGGCGCGCGCACCGTGCTGGCGGCCCGGGTGAAGGCGGGGCAGATCCTGGGCGGGACCATGCCGGAGGTGCCGGCCTCCAAGCGCTTCTATGCCGGCGGCGGCGGCTCGGTGCGCGGCTATTCCTACCAGGCGATCGGGCCGCGGATCGGAACCACCAGCACGCCGCAGGGCGGGCTTTCGCTGCTCGAATCCTCGGTCGAGCTGCGCCACCGGTTCACCGACCACTGGGGCGGGGTCGCGTTCATCGACGCCGGGGCGGTGGGCGTCGACAAGTGGCCCAACGGGGCGGATTTCGGGGTGGGCGTCGGGCTTGGCGTCCGCTACGACCTGGGCTTCGGACCCATCCGCGCCGACTTCGCCGTGCCGATCGACAAGCGCCAGGGCGACCCGGCGTTCCAGATCTATATCAGCATCGGGCAGAGCTTTTGACCGACGCCGCGCCGCCGCCTGAAGACAGCTCGGAAGCCGCCGCCGAGGCGGTGGTCAAGGTCGCGCGCAAGATCGGCGGCCCCGGTTGGCTGATCATTATTTCGGTGAGCCTGGTGGTGCTGGTCGCCGCCCTGCTCGGCGGGGTGCGGTTGGGCGTCCTCACGCCCCAGGGGCGGGCCTTCCTGGAGGCGCGGACCAGCGGCCTGAAGCTGGGCCGCATCGGCCGCCTGAAGATCGAAGGCCTGACCGGCGACATCTGGAGCGATTTCGCCGTCCGCCGCCTGACCATCGTCGACGAGAAGGGCGTCTGGCTGGAGGCCGCCGACGTCAAGGTCGCCTGGCGGCCGGCCGAGCTGTTCGGCCGCCGATTCCACGCCGACTCCATCGCCGCGCGCCAGGTGCTGCTGCTTCGCCGCCCGACCCTGGGCCCCAAGGGCAAGTCCAGCGCCGCTCCGCTGTCGGTCGATCTCGACCGCGTCGCTCTGCGGCTGACCTCCCGGCCCGAGTTCAGCCGCCAGGCCGGCGACTTCGACCTGAGCGGCGACTACGAGTCCGAGCGGAACGGCGGCCAGAAGGGCGCCCTGACGGTGCTCAGCCGCATGCACGCCGGCGACCACCTGAAGCTGGTCTTCGACCTGGGCCGCAACCAGACCCTGCTGCTCGACGCCCAGGCGCGCGAGGCCAATGGCGGGGCCCTGGCCGGGGCGCTCGGCCTGGCCCCGGACCGCGCGTTCGACCTGGACGCCAAGGCCAGCGGCACGACCAGCCAGGGCGCGTTCACGGTGCTGGCGCGATCGGGCCAGGCGACGCCGCTCAAGGCCGGCGGGGCCTGGAGCCCGCAAGGCGGCTCGGCCTCCGGCGACATCGACCTGTCGGCCTCGACCCTGACCCAGCGCGAGGCGGCGATGTTCGGCGCCAGCGCCCGGTTCTCGATCGTCGGCCGCAAGGCCGGGGCGTTCAGCGCTCTCGACCTCAAGGTCGCCGCGCCCAATCTCGACCTGGTCGCCCACGGCCCGGCCGACCTGGCCAAGCGGCTCACCGGCCCCGAAGGCCTGGCCTTCACCGCCAAAGTCGCCAACCTCTCCAAGGTCACGCCCCTGCCGACGATGGGCGCAGGCGTCGCCGACGGCGTCTTCCACCTGGACGACCAGGGCTTCGCGATCGACGGCCGGGTCGACGTGCGCAACCTGTCCTGGCTCGGCTACCGCCTGGCCCGGGCCAAGGGGCCGGCCAGCCTCGCCTGGAAGCGCGGCGAGCTGACGATCAAGGCCGACGCCACGACCGAGGGCGGCGGCGGCGAGGGCCTGCTGGCCGTGCTGGGCCGCGCGCCCTCCGCCCGGTTCGAAGGGGCGCGGCTCAAGGACGGCCGTTTCCTGATCCGCTCGGCCAAGGTGACCGCCCCCAACCTGGTCGTCGACGCCGCCGGCGAACGCGGCGTACTGGGCGGGCTGTCGTTCAAGGGCGAGGCCAGGGTCGCGTCCCTGGCCCCCGTCCATGCCGGCATGGCCGGCCAGGCCAGCGCCCGCTGGTCGGCCAGCCAGGCGGTCAACCGGCCCTGGCTGCTGTCGGTCGAGGCGCGGGGCGCCAATTTCGCCTCCGGCCTGCCGGAGTTGGACCGGCTGCTGGGCAAGACGCCCCGGCTGAACGCCCGCGGCGACTGGGCCGACAACCGCCTGTCGATCGCCGACGCCAAGCTCGACGGAACCGCCGCCGCGGTGCGGGCCTCCGGCGTGCTCGGCCCGGGAACGGCCCTGGGCTTCAAGCTCGACTGGACGGCCAGCGGGCCGTTCAGCGCCGGCCCGGTCGAGGTGGCCGGCAAGGCCAAGGGCACCGGCGCGATCACTGGAACCCTGGCGGCGCCCAAGGCCGACCTGGTCGCGGACTTCGACGCCATCGACGTGCCGCGCCTGCCGCTGAAGAACGCCCATGTGGTGCTGTCCTTCGCCAAGGGCGCGGACGGAACCGACGGCGCGGCGTCGATCGAGGCCGGCAGCCAATATGGCCCGGCCCGCGGCCGCACCGCATTCCGCTTCGCGCCGGGCGGGCTGGAGCTCTCCGGCCTCGACGTCGACGCCGGCGGGGCCAAGGCCAAGGGCGGGGTCAGCCTGCGCAGCGGCCGTCCGGCGACCGCCGACCTGACCCTGGCGGTCGGGCCCGGCGCCTTCCTGCCCCAGGGCACGGTCACGGGCGCGGCGCGGATCACCGACGGCGCGGGCGGGGCGATGGCCCAGCTCGACCTCGTCGCCGACGACGTGATCGGCGGGGCGTGGAAGGTGCGGCACGCGGCGATCAAGGCCTCCGGCCCCATGGCCCGCCTGCCGCTGACCGTCGACGCCCGCGGCGAGGCCTCGGCCGGGCGCTGGAAACTGGCCGGTTCGGGCGTGCTCAGCCAGGAGGGCGAGCAATATCTGCTGGGCCTGGACGCGGCCGGGAGCATGGCCCGCACCGAGATCAAGACCCGCGAAGCCGCCCAGATCCGCTTCGGCGGCCCGCGCACGGCCGCGCGGCTGCGGCTGTCGGTCGGCGACGGCCAAGCCGATCTCGACGCCGACGTCGGCGGCGACCTGGCCAATCTGAAGGCCGAACTGACGGGGGTCAGCCTGACGGCCCTGAATCCCGACCTGGCCGGCAAGATCGACGCCCGGGTCGCTCTCAACGGTGCGGGGCCGGCGCTGTCGGGCGAGTTCAACGCCGTCCTGGCCGGAGCCCGCGAGCGCGGGTCCCGCCCCGACCAGGCCTTGAACGCCCAGATCCGCGGCGCGCTGCGCGACAGCCAGATGACGATCACGGCCACCAGCTCCAACAGCCTGGGTCTGCGGGCCGAAGCCGAGGTGACCCTGCCGACCGAGGCTTCGGCCAAGCCGTTCCACCTGGCGATCGACCGCACCCGCGCCGTGCACGGCCAGTTCCTGGCCCAGGGCGAAATCAAGCCGCTGTGGGACCTGCTGGGCAGCTCCGAGCGCAGCGTGTCGGGCAAGGTCGACGCCCAAGGCACCCTGGCCGGCACCCTGGCCGACCCGCGCCTGACCGGCCGGGCCAGCCTGGAGGGCGGCCGGGTCGACGACGGCCAGACCGGCTTCAGCCTGCGCGACGTGTCGGTGCAGATGGCTCTGGCCGACAACGCCATCGACGTCAGCCAGGCGTCCGGCGGCGACGGGCAGGGCGGTTCGGTCTCGGGCTCCGGCCGCATCAGCCTGGCCCGCGACGGCGTCGGCAGCTTCCGCCTGGACCTGAAGGGCTTCCGGGTCATCGACAACGACCTGGCCTCGGCCACGGCCACCGGCCAGACGACGATCAACCGCGGCGCCGACGGCAAGGTCAAGCTGGTAGGGGCCCTGACCATCGATCGGGCCGACGTCTCGGCCCAGAGCAAGACCCCGGCCGGGGTGGTGACCATGGACGTGGTCGAGCGCAACCGGCCGGACGAAATGGACCAGGGCGTCGAGGCCCGCAAGGTCGCCCCTGGCAGCGGCATGGCCCTGGACGTCACCTTGAAGGCGCCGCGCCGGATCTTCGTCCGCGGGCGCGGCCTGGATGTCGAGCTGTCGCTGGACGCCCATGTCGGCGGCTCGACCAACAGCCCCACCCTGACCGGCGAGGCGCGGGTGGTGCGCGGCGAATACGACTTCGCCGGCAAGCGCTTCGAGTTCGACGACGGCGGCACGGTGCGGCTGGCCACCCAGATCGACCGCATCCGCCTGGACCTGACCGCGACCCGCGAGGATCCCACCCTGACCGCCGTGGTGCGGATCCAGGGCACCGCCGCCAAGCCGGAGATCACCCTGACCTCCAAGCCCGAGCTGCCCAGCGACGAGGTGCTGTCGCAGGTGCTGTTCGGGTCGTCGGCGGCCAACCTGACCCCGATCGAGGCGGCGCAGCTGGCCTCGGCCCTGGCGGCGCTGGCCGGCGGCGGCGGCTTCGACGTGATCGGCAACCTGCGCAGCCTGGCCGGCCTGGACCGCCTGTCCTTCGCCGAGAGCGCCACCGGCATGACCGTGTCCGGCGGCAAGTACGTCACCGACGACGTCTATGTCGAGATCATCGGCGGCGGCCGCGAAGGCCCCTCGGCCCAGGTCGAATGGCGGATCCGGCGGGCCCTGTCCCTGGTCTCCAAGATCGCCAGCCAGGGCGACACCCAGCTTTCGGTGCGGTGGAGAAAGGACTACAAGTAGCCCGCTGCCGCCGAATCCGCAGGAATTCGGCGCGGCATGCAGTAGCGATCCGGACTTCGCCCTCGCGGCCCGATGCGAGCCCGTCCGGAGCAAGGCTGTTGCGCGGACGTCCGGTTTCCCCCAGCCAGGAAGCACGAATTGTCCGCGGCCCTTGGTTTAGTTTGAACTGAGGGAGACCACGACTTCATGCGACTCAATGACGAGGATCGCGCCGTCCTGGGGCGTCTGGCCGCGCAAGGTCCGCTGATCATCGACCGGGCGGTGGCCTGGTGCGCGATCAATTCGGGAAGCCGGCACCTGGCCGGACTGGAGCGTCAGCGGCAGGTCCTGCTCGACGCCTTCTCGGGCCTGCCCGCCGCCCCGGCCGACATCCCGCTGGCCGCCTCGCCCGAAATCGACGCCGACGGCAAGCTGGGCGAGCAGCCGCATCCCTGCGCCATCGCCGTGGTGGTGCGGCCCGAGGCGGCGGTCCAGGTCGTGCTGACCGGCCACTACGACACCGTCTATCCGCAGACCAGCCGCTTCCAGACCGTCTCGACCCGGCCGGACGGAGCTCTGCACGGCCCGGGGATCGCCGACATGAAGGGCGGGATCTCGGTGATGCTGGCGGCGCTGGAGGCCTTCGAGCGCCATCCGCTGGCCGATCGCGTCGGCTACCGGGTGCTGCTGTCGCCGGACGAGGAGATCGGCTCGGTCGCCTCGGCCCCGGTCCTGGCGCAGTTCGCGCGCCTGGGCCATGTGGGCCTGACCTATGAACCGGCCCTGGCCGACGGCGCCCTGGCCAGCGCCCGCAAGGGTTCTGGCAATTTCCACATCGTCGTCCACGGCCGCGCCGCCCACGCCGGCCGCGACTTCGCCGCCGGCCGCAACGCAGTGATGGAGGCCGCGCGTCTGGCCCAGGCCCTGCACGCCCTCAACGGCCAGCGTGACGGCGTGACGGTCAATGTCGCCAAGATCGACGGCGGTTCGCCGCTGAACATGGTGCCCGATGTGGCGGTGGTGCGCTTCAATGTCCGCTTCCCCGCCGCCCAGGACGCGGTCTGGTTCGAGGGCGAGGTCGACGCGATCGTCGCCTCGGTGACCGGCGAGGGCCTGCACGCCCACTTGCATGGCCACGTCACCCGCGGCGCCAAGCCGTTCAACGCCGCCCAGCGGCAGCTGTTCGGGGCGGTGCGCGAGGCCGGCGCGCTGCTCGGCCAGGACATCGCTTGGAAGCCGTCCGGCGGGGTCTGCGAGGGCAACAACCTGTTCGCCTCCGGCCTGCCCAATGTCGACACCCTGGGGGTGCGCGGCGGCGACATCCACAGCGAGGCCGAGCACGCCTGGCCCGACAGCTTCGTCGAGCGCGCCCAGCTCTCGGCCCTGATCCTGATGAAACTGGCGAGCGGCGAGATCGATGGTCCCGCCCTGCGCGCCGCCATGACCGACCTTGCGGAGTCCCGTTAGCATGCTCGTCGTCCGTCCCGCGCTGCCCGCCGATTTCGACAGCCTGATGGAGCTGGCCGTGCTGTCGGGCCGCGGCTTCACCAGCCTGCCGGCCGACGAGCAGACCCTGCGCTCGCGCCTGGCGCTGTCCCAGGCCAGCTTCCATTCCGAGGTCGCCGCGCCCGAGGCCTGGTACACCCTGATGCTGGAGGATCTCGAGGCCGGCGATATCGTCGGGGTGGCCGGGATCAAGGCCGGGGTGGGCCTGAAGCGGCCGCATTTCTCGTTCCGCGTCGTGACCCTGGCCCAGTCTTCTCCCACCCTGGACAAGCGCTTCGACCACCGGGCCCTGGTGCTGGTCAACGAATGCGCCGGCTGGTCGGAGGTGGGCTCGCTGTTCCTCAAACCCGAGCGCCGCAAGGGCGGGGCGGGCCGGCTGCTCGCCCAGTCGCGCTACATGCTGATCGGGCTGGAGCCGCAGCGCTTCGCCGAGATGGTGCTGGCCGAGCTGCGCGGCTGGTTCGACGAGGACGGCGGCTGTCCGTTCTGGGACCACGTGGCCAGCAAGTTCTTTCGCCTGGAGTTCGACGAGGCCGACCGGATGAGCGCCTCCACCGACGGCCAGTTCATCCTCGACCTGGCACCGCGCCATCCGATCTATGTCGAACTGCTGCCGTCGGCCGCCTCGGAGACCCTGGGCCGGGTGCACCGCGAGGGCGAGGCGGCGCGGGCCATGCTGGAGGCCGAGGGCTTCCGGTTCTCGGGCCTGGTCGACATCTTTGACGCCGGCCCGACGGTGGCGGCGCGGCGGGATGACATCAAGACGGTGCGCGAGGCGCGGCGGCTGCGGGTGCGGCTGGGCGAGGACGCCTATGGCGAGGAGGCCCTGATCTCCTCGGGCGCGGTCGCCAGCTTCCGGGCGGTGCGGGCGCCGGTGCTGATCGACGGCGAGACGGCGATCATCGGCCGCGACGCGGCGGCGGCCCTGGGCGTGAGCGAAGGCGAAATGGTGCGGGTGAAGGCATGAGCGGCAGCGTGTTCATCGACGGGGTCTGGCGCGCGGGCGCCGGACCGGAGGCGGTTTCGGTCGATCCGACGACCGGCGAGATCATCTGGCGGCAGGCGGTCGCCGACGGCGCGGACGTCGTCGATGCGGTCGCCGCCGCGCGTCGAGCGTTCCCGGCCTGGGCCGACCGGCCGCGCGACGAGCGGATCGCCATCCTGCGCCGCTACAAGGAGGTGCTGACCGCCCGCACCGCCGACTATGCCCAGGCCCTGAGCCGCGAGACCGGCAAGGCGCTGTGGGAGACCAAGGCCGAGCTGGGCTCGATGGCCGGCAAGGTCGACGCCTCGATCAAGGCCTATGAGGAGCGCACCGGCGAGCACGAAAACGCCATGGTCTTCGGCCGGGCGGTGCTGCGCCACCGGCCGCACGGGGTCATGGCGGTGCTGGGACCCTTCAACTTCCCGGGCCACCTGCCCAACGGCCACATCGTGCCGGCCCTGCTGGCCGGGGACACGGTGGTGTTCAAGCCGTCGGAAGAAACGCCCTTGGCCGGGCAGCTCCTGGTTGAGGCCTTGGAGGCGGCCGGGGTTCCGGCCGGGGTCGTCAATCTGGTGCAGGGCGGCCGCGCAGTCGGCCAGGCCCTGATCGACCAGGAGATCGACGGCCTGCTGTTCACCGGCTCGGCCGCCGCCGGGGCCTTTTTCCGCCGCCACTTCGCCGACCGGCCGGACGTGATCCTGGCCCTGGAGCTGGGCGGCAACAATCCGCTGGTGGTCTGGGACGCCGGCGACGCCGAGGCCGTGGCCGCCCTGGTCGTGCAGTCGGCCTTCATCACCACCGGCCAGCGCTGCTCCTGCGCCCGGCGGCTGATCGTCTCGGACGACGCGGCCGGGCGGGCGGTGATCGACGCGGTGGCGGCCCTGGCCGAGCGCCTGGTCATCGGTCCGTGGAATGGCGGCGAGGAGCCGTTCATGGGCCCGCTGATCTCCGACCGCGCCGCCGCCATGGCCCTGGCCGGAGCCAACGCCATGGGCGGCCGAACGGTGCGCGCCATGGCGCCCGTCGACGGCCTGAGCAAGGCCTTCGTCTCGCCGGGCCTGGTCGAGGTCACCGGCCTGGAGATTCCCGACGAGGAGCTGTTCGCGCCCCTGCTCCAGGTGCGCCGGGTCGCTTCGTTCGACGAGGCGATCGCCGCCGCCAACGCCACCCGCTACGGCCTGTCGGCGGGGCTGATCTCAAACGAAACAGCGCATTGGGAGCATTTCCTCAGGCGCATCCGGGCCGGCGTCGTCAACTGGAACCGGCCGACCACCGGGGCGGCGGGGACCATGCCGTTCGGCGGCCTGGGCACCTCGGGCAACCACCGGCCCAGCGCCTATTACGCCGCCGACTATTGCGCCTATCCCGTCGCCAGTTTCGAGGCCGCCAGCGTCAGCGACACCCTGGGCGACATCAAGGGGCTGCGCGCGTGAGCCCGAAGGCGGTCGAGGCCAATTGCGACGGCCTGGTCGGACCCACCCACTCCTATGTCGGCCTGTCGCCCGGCAACATCGCCAGCCAGGCCAACGCCGGCGAGGTCTCCAATCCGCGCGCCGCGGTCCTGGAGGGCCTGACCAAGATGCGGCAGCTGGCCGACTGGGGCGTGCCGCAGTTCGTGCTGCCGCCGCATGAACGGCCGGACCTGGCCCTGCTGCGATCGATCGGCTTTTCGGGCTCCGACGCCCAGGTGCTGGAAACGGCCTGGAAGGACGCCCCGGCCCTGGCGGCGGCGGCCTGTTCGGCCTCGCCGATGTGGGCGGCCAACGCCGCCACCGTCACGCCCAGCGCCGACGCCGCCGACGGCCGGGTGCATTTCACCCCGGCCAACCTGCTGACCAATCTGCATCGCAGCCTGGAGGGGCCGCAGACGGAGCGTTCGCTGCGGCGGTTGTTCCCCGACCAGGCCCGGTTCGCCGTCCATGATCCGCTGCCGGCCCAGCCGCATTTCGCCGACGAGGGCGCGGCCAACCATGTGCGGCTCTGCGCCGACCATGGCGAGCCAGGCGTCAACCTGTTCGTCTGGGGGCGCGAGGCCTGGGAGCACTGGGACGGCCGCTACCCGGCCCGCCAGACCCATGAGGCTTTCGAGGCGGTCGAGCGCCGCCACGGCGCGGCGCGCGGCGTCTTCGCCCGCCAGGGCCGGGCGGCGATCGACGGCGGGGCGTTCCACAACGACGTGGTCTGCGTCGGCACGCGCCAATGCCTGCTGTTCCATGAGCGCGCGTTCGAGGACCGCGCGGCGATGGAGGCCGACGTCCGCCGCGCCGCCGACGGCCTGTTCGAACCGGCCTTCGTCGAGATCAGCGAGGCCGACCTGCCGATGGACGACCTGGTGAAAAGCTATCTCTTCAACTCCCAGCTCCTGGTCCTGCCCGGCGAGGACCGCCTGGTGCTGCTGGCCCCCGGCGAGACCCGTGACAACCCGCGGGCCCACGCCGTCGCCCAGGCCCTGGCCAGCTCCAACGGACCGATCGGCCGGGTGGACTATGTCGACGTGCGCCAGAGCATGCGCAATGGCGGCGGTCCCGCCTGCCTGCGCCTGCGGGTTGTGCTGACCGACGCCGAGCTGGCGGCCGCCAACCCGGCCCAGAGGCTCGACGCCGTCCTGCACGCGCGGCTCAACGCCTGGGCCGAGCGCCGCTATCGCGACCGCCTGGCCCCCGCCGACCTGGCCGATCCGGATCTGATCGTCGAGGGGCGCGAGGCGCTGGACGAACTGACGGCCATCCTCGATCTTGGCGGCGGCTTCTACCCGTTCCAGAGGGCCCTCTGACCGTGAGCGACTTCACTATCCGTCCGGCGACGCCCGACGACGCCGACGCCATCCTGGCCCTGCACCGCAGGGCCGCCGCCCAGCCTGGCGGCCTGGCGCGGCAGCCCGAAGAGGTGACGGCCGACTATGTCGCCCACGCCCTGGCGGCCGCGGCCGACGGCGGCGTCAACCTAGTGGCCGAGAGCGCCGACGGGACGCTGTGCGGCGAGCTGCATGTCGAGCGGATGAAGGTGGCGATCTTCGCTCACGTGCTGACCGACCTGACCGTGGCGGTCGATCCGGACTGGCAGGGCCGGGGCGTCGGCTCGGCCCTATTCCGCGCCCTGATCGCTGCGGCCCGGACGATGACCCCGCCGGTCGGGCGGATCGAGCTGTGGACCGGCGCGGCCAATATCGGCGCCCAGCGGCTCTATGAGCGGCTGGGGTTCAGGATCGAGGGCCGGATGATCGGCCGCGGCCGGCTGCCGGACGGCACGGTGGACGACGACATCGTCATGGGACTGCTGTTGGATTAGGGCGGATCGACATTCAGGCGGTGCGTGGTCCTCGTCCTTCGACAGGCTCAGGATGAGGACCATGTGCGAGCTCGGCGCTTAGAAATCCTCATCCTGAGCTTGTCGAAGGACGAGGTTTTCGGCCGCCACGGCTGAAGCCGTCCTACCCACGCAACGCCGCCAGGGCCTGCGGGAAGCGCCTCGACAGGGGCGCCTCCACCCCGCCGAGTTCGACCGCGTAGTCGCCCGAGCCTTCGGGGCGCAGGCCGGTCACGCGGACCGGATTGACGAGCCAGGAGCGATGGGTGCGCACGAAGCCGTGCTCGGCCATGCCGGTCTCCAGCGCGCTGAGGGACGAGCGCATCAGCGGTCGCCGGCCGTCGGCCAGCAGGAACTCGGCATAGTTGCCGGCCGAGCGCACGGCCAGGATCTCGGAGGCCGGCACGCGCACCAGCCGGGCGCCGTCGCGAATGTCGAAGCTGACGGCGGCCGTCGCCGTCTGGGCGTGGGCCGCGGCCTCGCGGGCGCTGCGTCTCAGCGACAGATAGAAGATGATCGACGCCAGGCCGTAGGCCAGCAGGTCCTTGCGGAACTCGTAGGGAAATTCCGTCGACAACGGCCCGAACCGATAGGGCTCGTGCATCACGGCCAGATAGGCCAGCTTCCGCAGGGCCACGAAACCGGCGACGTGCAACACCGAATAGAGCACGACCGCGGCCAGGTGAACGGGCAGCGCTCGCCACCAGCGCGGCGCCGTTCGCGTGGTCCACACCGCCACAGCAGCGGGAAGCAGGAAGATCACCATCGTCACCAGGGCGCTGCTGGCCTCCCAGATGGTTGGCGCAAGCGCGCCCAGGCGCGGCGCGTCGTGGCGGACGGTCAGGACATTGACCACGGCGAAGCAGCAGACCAGGCCTGCGCCCAAGAGCCAGGCGCGCCAGACGCCCTGGCGCTCTTCGCCGCTCATCCCGAAGAGCGCGCCGCTGGTCCCTGGGGGTTTTCCGTTCGTCCCTGCCGGCGGCCGCCGGTCCCCGGGCGCTTGGCTGCCGGCGGCGGTCCGGGCCACGACGGTCGCATCATCTTTCACGCCGGACGCCTCGCCATGCCTCTGACCGCTTCAAACCCTGACCGCCGCCATGACCTCGACTGGATTCGGGTCGGGGCGTTCTTCCTACTGATTCTGTATCACGTCGGCATGTTCTACGTGCCCTGGGACTGGCACGTGAAGTCGCCGCATCCGGTCGAGGCGCTGGAACTGGCAATGTTCCTGACCAATCCCTGGCGCCTGACACTGTTGTTCCTGGTGTCGGGCGCGGCGACCCGGTTCATGGCCGACAAGGTCACGGTCGGGAAACTGACCGGCGCGCGGATCGCCCGCCTGCTGCCGCCGCTGCTGTTCGCGATGGTCGTGATCGTGCCGCCGCAGTCCTATTATCAGATCGTCGAATATGCGGCCGCCCATCCGGGGAGTTCGCTGACGGTGGACAATTTCTGGGTCCGTTACATCACCGCCTCGGGCCACTGGTGCACCCCCGAGGGCTGCCTGATCACCCCGACCTGGAACCACATGTGGTTCGTGGCCTATCTGCTGTTCTACACCCTGGTGCTGGCTGGCCTGCTGCTGGTCTGGCGGCGACTGGGCGCCCATCTCCAGGCCGCCGCCGAGCGCGTGCTGCGCGGTCCCGGCCTGATCCTGTGGCCGATCCTGTTCCTGGGCCTGCTGCGCGCCACCCTCTATCCGCGCTTCGGCGAGACCCACGCCCTGGTCGGCGACCACTATGTGCATGCGGTGTCGTTCTCGGCCTTCCTGCTGGGGTTCGGCCTGGCCAAGTCCGAAGCGCTGCGCCAGCGGCTGATCGCGGCGCGCTGGCCGGCCATGGTCCTGGCGATCGCCGGCTATCTGGGCTGGGCCACCTACGCCTATGTCTATCGCAACGACACGCCGATCCCGCCCGAGTGGCTGCGCCCGATCATGCGCTTCGTCCAGGCCACCGACGCCTGGTGCTCGATCGCCGCCATCCTGGGTTTCGGGGCCAGGCATCTGAACCGCGGCGGCCCGGTCCTGCGTTACCTGACCCTGGGCGTGTTCCCGTTCTACCTGGTGCATCAGACCCTGATCGTGGTGATGGCCCACCACCTGGCCAAGCTGGGCCTGCCGCAGCCGCTGGAGGCGCTGATCCTGATCGTCTTCACCTTCGCCGGCTGTTTTGCGACCTACGAGATCGTCCGGCGCGTTCCCGGGGTGCGGATCCTGTTCGGCCTGAAAGGTCAGCCGGCCGCCGAGGCCAGCCGGCCGCCGGTTTTCGCATAGGCCTGGGTTCCGGTGGTGATCACCCGGTCGGCGGCGGTGATCTCGGCGATGCCGAGGTCGCTGGCGCCGGCCAGCCGGTCATAGAGCGGGGCGAAGTCGCGCAGGGTCACCTCCTGCAGGGTCTGGATCGACGGGATGACGAAATAGACCTGCTGGAAGTCGTCGATCCGGTAGGGGGTGCGCATCACCCGCTCCAGGTCGAAGCCCAGCCGGTTGGGGGAGGGATCGTCGAGGGCGAAGATAGACTCGGCCCGGGAGGAGGCGATGCCAGCCCCGTAGATACGCAGGCCGGCCGGGGTCTCCATCAGCCCGAACTCGACGGTGTACCAGTAGAGCCGCGCCAGGTTGGCCAGCCGGCCCAGGCTCAAGGCCCGCCGCCCGCCCTGGCCGTAGGCTTGCATATAGTCGGCGAACACCGGGTCGGTCAGCATCGGCACGTGGCCGAACACGTCGTGGAAGACGTCCGGCTCCTGCAGGTAGTCCAACTGGTCGGGCTTGCGGATGAACTGGCCGGCCGGGAAGCGGCGGTTGGCCAGATGGTCGAAGAACACGTCGTCGGGCACCAGGCCCGGCACGGCGACCACGCTCCAGCCGGTCAGGCGCTGGAGTTCCTCGTTGATCCGCCGGAAGTCGGGAATGCCCGACCGGTGCAGGTCCAAGGCGTCGAGGCCGCGCAGGAAGGCGTCGCAGGCCCGGCCCGGGAGCAGGGCGGTCTGGCGCTCATAGAGGGTGATCCAGACCTCGTGCTCGGCCTGGCTATAGGTTTCCCAGCCCTGGTCGATCGTCCAATCGGCCCTCGCCCCCGGGGGCGGGCCGCCGCTGAAGCCGTCTGCGCTCATGCGGTGACGTTACGCCGGGCCGGCGGCAAGTTCCGTTCGGATTTTGCGCGATACCAGCGTCTTCCCGGGCAGACGTTGCGTCTAGTGCGAGATCCGGGGGCGAAGCTTGTAGGCGCCGTGGTCGAAGCTTTCGAAGATCACCGCCGTCTGCGGATGGCCCACCGGCTGACCGGAGTCGTCGGCCAGCAGGTTCTGTTCGGAGACATAGGCGACATAGGTGTTGTCGTCGTTCTCGGCCAGCAGGTGGTAGAACGGCTGGTCCTTGGTCGGCCGGATGTCTTCGGGAATGGAGTTCCACCATTCCTCGGTGTTGGCGAACACCGGGTCGACGTCGAACACCACCCCCCGGAACGGGAAGATCCGGTGCTTGACCACCTGGCCGATCGCGAATTTGGCGAATCTCGAATTCATGCGCTCAGACTAGACCGAGTCTCCTGACTAGAAGCTGAACGTAAAGTTCCGTGGCCAGATAACAAGGCGACGCCTTCCGGCGGGGGAATCTGGTTGCTATGCTCGCTTCCGAAGTGAGGCGGTTCGGCATGAATCGCCTGCGAGACAAGGTGGAAAGACCATGTCGGAGGCGCCGCGAGCGCCCGGCGCGCCTGCGACCCACGCTCAGGGTTCGGGCCGGCGCCGGCCGCCGGGCGAGTCGTCGTGCTATGCGGCGCTCGACCTGGGAACCAACAACTGCCGCCTTTTGGTGGCTACGCCGTCGGCCCGCGGTTTCCGGGTCGTCGAGGCCTATTCCCGCATCGTCAGGCTGGGCGAGGGGCTGTCGCAGAGCGGCCGGCTGTCCGACGAGGCCATGGACCGGTCGATGGCGGCCCTGAAGGTCTGCGCCGAAAAGATCCGCCGCCGCAAGGTGCTGCGGGTCAAGGCGGTGGCCACCCAGGCCTGTCGGGGTGCGACCAATGGTCCCGACTTCGTGCGCCGGGTGGCCGAGGAGACCGGACTGCGGCTGCAGATCATCACGCCCAAGGAGGAAGCCCAGCTGTCGGTGGCCGGCTGCATGAGCCTGTTCGACCGCGAGGCCGAGGCGGCCCTGGTGGTCGATGTCGGCGGCGGCTCGACCGAACTGTCCTGGGTGGACCTGAAAGGCGGCGGGCTGGACGCCAAGCCCCGGCAGTTCGCCGCCTGGCGCCTGCCGATCAAGGCCTGGCTGTCGATCCCGATCGGCGTCGTCACCCTGGCCGAGCGCTTTCCCGAGGGCGAAAGGGTGGAGGAGGGTTGGTTCCGGGCCATGGTCGACGACGTCAAGGCGCGGATCGAGGCCTTTCCCCACGCCGAACCGATGCGAGGCCTGTTCGAGAGCGGGCGGGCCCACATGGTCGGCACCTCCGGCGCGATCACCAGCCTGGCGGGCCTGCACCTGGGCCTGCCGCGCTACGACCGCAACGTCGTCGACGGCCTGTGGATGCACCGCAGCGAGTGCGAGGCGGCCGCCGACCGCCTGCTGGCCCTGAACGCCCGGGAGCGGGCTCTGGAGCCCTGCATCGGGGCCGATCGGGCCGATCTGGTGCTGGCCGGGGCGGCGATCCTGCAGGCGGTGCAGGAGCTTTGGCCGTGTTCGCGCGTGCGTGTGGCCGATCGGGGGCTTAGAGAGGGGCTGCTGATGTCCCTGATGTCCGAGCAACAGAAGAAGCCGCGCCGGCGTCGGCGCGGCGGCGCGGGCCGCGCCAGGCCCGAGACGGTGAACGCATGAACGACGAGCCTCCCCGCAAGCGCATGGTCAAGCCTCCGGCCGGCGGCAACGAGAGCGGTCGCGCCAAGCCGGCGCGGCTGAAGACCGCCTTCGGCCGCACGCCCTCGCAGCAGGCCTGGCTGGAGCGGCAGATCAACGATCCGTTCTCGGCCAAGGCCCGGGCCCTGGGCTATCGCAGCCGCGCGGCCTTCAAGATCAGCGAGATCGACGACAAGCATCACTTCTTCCGCAAGGGCGCGCGGGTCATCGACCTGGGCTGCGCGCCGGGGGGCTGGCTGCAGATCGCCACTGAGCGCGGCGTCACCGACATCGTCGGCGTCGACCTGCTGCCGGTCGATCCGGTGGCCCCGGCCCACATCCTGGAGATGGACTTCACCGACCCGGCCTGTCCGCCGAAGATGCTGGAGCTGCTGGGCGGGGCGCCGGACCTGGTGATGTCCGACATGGCCCCCAACACCGTCGGCCACCGCGAGACCGACCACCTGCGGATCGTCGGCCTGATCGAGATCGGCGCCGACTTCGCCATTGAGGTGCTGAAACCCGGCGGCGCCTTCGTCGCCAAGGCTTTCCAGGGCGGCGAGACGGCGGCGGTGATCGCCCAGCTGAAGAAGCACTTCACCAAGGTCGTCCACTTCAAGCCCAAGGCGAGTCGCAGCGACAGCTCCGAGGTCTTCCTGGTGGCGACAGGTTTCAAGGGGCGGTAGGCGTTGGATTAAGACGCCTTATGATTGATTAACTAATAAAAACTCCTCTCCAGGAGGATTTTCTCAAAGTAGTTTCGGAAATATTTTAAACCTTGAGGAAATATTCCAGCTCCCAAAATCTTGGTGAGTCACGAATTTTACAATTCAAACGCTTGCGATGAAGCGGTGGTCGGCGCGACCTTCACTGCGCGTATTTGACGCGTGAAGATGAGAGGCCGCCCTATGTCCAAGTCCCTGACTATCGCCATTGCGCTCGCCATCGGACTGTCGGCGGCGGGCTCGTCCGCCTTCGCCGCGCCCTGCAAGGACGCCAAGGGCAAGTTCACCAAGTGTCCGGCCGCCGCCGCGGCCAAGCCGGTCAAGTGCAAGGACGCCAAGGGCAAGTTCGCCAAGTGCTCCGCGCCCGGCGCCAAGCCCATGACCTGAGGCGATCCGGCGGCGCCGAGCCTCGTTCGACGCCGCCGACCCTGAACTTCAGGCTCCATCGTCACCATTTATGCCGCCAATCGGGTCGACACGACGGCCCTGCGTAGGTATACGCGGCTCGCAAAATGGAGACTCCAATGGAGATTCGCGAAGGGCTCACCTTCGACGACGTTTTGCTCGAACCCGGTCCGTCAGACGTCATGCCCACCCAGGTGACGACCGAGACCAAGTTCACGCGTGAAATCAGTCTGAACATCCCGCTCGTGTCCGCGGCCATGGACACCGTGACCGAGAGCCGCCTCGCCATCGCCATGGCCCAGGCCGGCGGCATGGGCATCCTGCACCGCAACATGACGGTGGACGAGCAGGCCGACCATGTGCGCGAGGTCAAGCGCTACGAAAGCGGCATGGTCATCAACCCGCTGACCATCAATCCCGACACCACCCTGGCCGAGATCCGCGAGATCAAGGCCCGCCGCAAGATCTCGGGCTTCCCCGTGGTCGAGGCCAGGACCGGCAAGCTGGTCGGCATCCTGACCAACCGCGACATGCGGTTCGAAGGCGACGATACGGTCCCCGCCTCGGCTCTGATGACTCGCGAGAACCTGATCACGGTGTCCGAAGGCATCGATCACCGCGAGGCGCGCGAGATGCTGCGCAAGCACAAGATCGAGCGGCTGATCGTCGTCGACGACGCCTATCGCGCCGTCGGCCTGATCACCGTCAAGGATATCGAGAAGGCCCAGGCCCACCCCCTGGCGGCCAAGGACGACAAGGGCCGGCTGCTCGTCGGCGCCGCCTCGACGGTCGGCGACGTGGGCTTCGAGCGGTCTATGGGCCTGGTCGAGGCCGGGGTCGACGTGGTGGTGATCGACACCGCCCACGGCCACTCCAGCCAGGTCGCCCAGGCGGTCAGCCGCCTGAAGCGCGAGGCCAATCGCGTGCAGATCGTCGCCGGCAACATCGCCACCTACGACGCCGCCCGCGCCCTGATCGACGCCGGCGCCGACGCGGTGAAGGTCGGCATCGGTCCCGGCAGCATCTGCACCACCCGCATCGTCGCCGGGGTGGGCGTGCCGCAGCTGACCGCCATCGCTGAAGCCGTCCGCGCCGCCCGCGAAAGCGGCACCCCGGTGATCGCCGACGGCGGCATCAAATATTCCGGCGACCTGGCCAAGGCCATCGCCGCCGGGGCCTCGACGGCGATGATGGGCTCGATGTTCGCCGGCACCGAAGAGGCGCCCGGCGAGGTGTTCCTGTACCAGGGCCGCTCGTACAAGAGCTATCGCGGCATGGGCTCGGTGGGGGCCATGGCCCGCGGCTCGGCCGACCGCTACTTCCAGAAGGAAGTCACCGACAGCTTCAAGCTGGTGCCCGAAGGCATCGAGGGCCAGACGCCGTTCAAGGGCCCGATCGCTCCGGTGCTGCACCAGCTGGTCGGCGGCCTGCGGGCGGCGATGGGCTATGTCGGCGCGCCCGACATCGCCGAGTTCCAGAAGCGGGCCCGCTTCGTGCGGATCACCGGCGCCGGCCTGCGCGAGAGCCACGTCCACGACGTGATGATCACCCGGGAAGCGCCCAACTATCCGAGCGCGGTCTAGCCGGTGCGGATGGCCTTCGAACTCCAGATGCTGGCCGCCGCGGTGGTCATCGGCCTGGTTCACCTGTTCTGGGCGGCCGCGGCCGCCCAGCCGCAGCGGGGCCTGAAGTGGAACGTCGGCCCCCGCGACACGCCAGTCGTGCTGACGGGCATGGCGGGGCGCCTGGAGCGCGCCTTCGTCAATTTCCGCGAGACCTTTCCGTTCTTCGCCGCCGCCGTGCTGGTCGCCTATCTGGGCGGCCGGCTGGGTTTCGTCAGCGCCCATGGCGCGGCGCTCTATGTCGGGGCGCGGGCGGTCTACATCTTTCTCTATGCCTTCGGCGTGCCGGTTGTCCGGTCGCTGGTCTGGCTGGCCTCCGTGATCGGCATCGGCCTGATCCTGGCGGCCTTGGTGATCTGAAAGCAACATGCGCGACGGCGGCAGACTAGCAGCGGCGATCGAGGTCCTGACCGAGATCGAGACGCGTCATTTCCCCGTACGGATGGCGCTGAAGCGCTGGGGCGAGAGCGCCCGCTATGCAGGCTCCAAGGACCGCGCCTTCGTCTCGGGCCTAGTGCTGGACGCCCTGCGCCGCAAGCGCTCGCTGGGCTGGATGATGGGCGACGACAGCCCGCGCGGCGTGGTGCTGGGCGTGCTGGCCCACGACTGGAACTGGTCGCTGGACCGCATCGCCGAAGCCGCCGGCGAGGACCACGGTCCCGGCGCCCTGAGCGAGGCGGAACGCGAGCGCCTGGCGGCGCCGCGATCCCTGGCCGACGCCCCGGCCCCGGTGGCCGGCGACTATGCCGACTGGCTGCAGCCGCACCTGGTCCGCGCCCTGGGCGCTAATCCTGCGGCCGAGATGGCCGCCCTGGCCGAACGCGCGCCGGTGGACCTGCGCATCAACCTGCTGAAGACCGACGTCGAGCGCGGCGGCAAGGCTGTGGCCCTGATCGGCGCCGAGCCGGCCGGCGTGCTGGACACGGCCTTCCGCATCCCCGCGCCGGGCGCCGCCGACCGCACGCCCTCGGTCGAGGCCGTTCCGGCCTTCTCCAAGGGCTGGTTCGAAGTCCAGGACCTGGGCTCGCAGATCGCCGCCGCCGCGGCCGGCGAGATCAAGGGCAAGCAGGTGCTCGACTTCTGCGCCGGGGGCGGGGGCAAGACCCTGGCCCTGGCCGCGGCCATGGGCAACAGCGGCCAGATCTACGCCCACGACAGCGACGCCCGCCGCCTGGCCGACACCATCCGCCGCGGCCAGCGGGCCGGGGTCCGCAACCTGCAGATCCGCTCGCCGATCGAGGGCGAGCCGCTGAAGGGGCTGGAGGGCAAGCTGGACCTGGTGTTCGTCGACGCCCCCTGCACGGGTTCCGGCACCTGGCGCCGTCACCCCGACGCCAAGTGGCGGCTGTCGCCCGACCAGCTGGCCAAGCGCCAGATCGAGCAGGACGCGGTGCTGGCCGACGCGGCCGACTTCGTCAAGGTCGGCGGCCGGCTGATCTATGTGACCTGCTCGCTGCTGGTCGAGGAGAACGAAGACCGCGTCGCGGCCTTCCTCGAACGCCATCCCGGCTTCGCGGCGACGCCGATTACGCTCGACAGCGTGCAACAGCACATCACCGCGCAGGGTCACCTGCGTCTGACGCCGAAGAGCGCCGGCACGGACGGCTTCTTCGCGGCGGTGCTGGAGCGGAAGGCGTGATGGCGCGAGCAAGGCGTCTCCTGACCGGTGCTTTGCTCGCGTTCGCATTTGGCGGTGTCGCCCGCCCTAGCGAGCCTCTGACCACGGCGATAGAGGTCGTTTACTTCCAGGCGAACTCCGCCAAACCCGAAATGCCGGAAAGGTTTTCTTCGACCTTGGCTACCGTCGCCGAGCAGGCGAAAATTTTAAAGGCAGGGGCTGTGTTAGTCGTGCCGGAGGGAGCGCTTGAGACGACTTCCGCCGCCAAGAAGCGAATCCTTGATGCGCGAGTAAATGTCGTCGTCGACGCCCTGCTCGCCGACGGCGTCGCGCGCGAGACTATCTTTGTGCGATCGAAATTTGGCGAGGGTGTCGAAATGTACAACGGCGATCCCGCGCGGAGCGCCGAGCTGAACGGCGTCAACATCCAGGTCGTTCCTGATCCCGCCCTATATGGCCCCGGTTACCGCCCCATGCTGCTGGAACCGACGCCGCTCCCCGCATCCTCCAAGCTTCCGGAAGGCCATCTTGATGACCACTGAACCCCACCACCAGCGCGTCCTGATCGTCGACTTCGGCAGCCAGGTGACCCAGCTGATCGCCCGCCGGGTGCGCGAGGCCGGGGTCTATTGCGAGATCCATCCGTTCGACAAGGCCGAGGCCCTGGTCGACGACTATCAGCCCTCGGCGATCATCCTGTCGGGCGGCCCAGCCAGCGTGCTGGAGGAGGACAGCCCCCGCATCGGCCGCAAGCTCTTTGACCTGGGCGTGCCGATGCTGGCGATCTGCTACGGCCAGCAGTTGCTGTGCGACGTGCTGGGCGGCAAGGTCGAGGGCGGCCACGCCGGCGAGTTCGGCCGCGCCGAGCTGACCATCGGCAAGCTCAGCCCGTTGTTCCAGGGTCTTGCCGGCGTCGGCGAGCTGGAAACCGTCTGGATGAGCCACGGCGACCGCGTCACCGCCATCCCCGAAGGCTTCGAGGTCGTCGCCACCTCGACCGGCGCGCCTTTTGCGGCCATCGCCAATGACGCCAAGAAGATCTACGCGGTCCAGTTCCACCCCGAGGTGGTCCATACCGTCAACGGCTCGCGGATCTACAGGAACTTCCTGGCCCTGGCCGGCCTGAAGGGCGACTGGACCATGGCCGCCTTCCGCCAGGAAATGGTCGCCAAGATCCGCGACCAGGTCGGGGCCGGCAAGGTGATCTGCGGCCTGTCGGGCGGGGTCGACAGCTCGGTGGCCGCCGTGTTGATCCACGAGGCGATCGGCGACCAGTTGACCTGCGTGTTCGTCGACACCGGCCTGCTGCGCCTGAACGAGGCCGAACAGGTGGTCACCCTGTTCCGCGACCACTACAACATCCCGCTGGTCCATGTGGACGCCGGCGCGGAGTTCCTCGGCGCCCTGGCCGGGGTCAGCGATCCGGAGACCAAGCGCAAGATCATCGGCGGCAAGTTCATCGACATCTTCGACCGCGAGGCGGCCAAGATCGACGGCGCCGACTTCCTGGCCCAGGGCACGCTCTATCCCGACGTGGTCGAGAGCGTCTCGGCCCGCGGCGGTCCCTCGGCGGTGATCAAGAGCCACCACAATGTCGGCGGCCTGCCCGACTTCATGAAGCTGAAGCTGGTTGAGCCGCTGCGCGAGCTGTTCAAGGACGAGGTCCGCGCCCTCGGCGTCGAGCTGGGCCTGGCCCCGGCCTTCGTCGGCCGCCACCCGTTCCCGGGTCCTGGCCTGGCCATCCGCATCCCCGGCGACATCACCCCTGAGAAGGTGGACGTGCTGCAGCAGGCCGACGCCATCTATTTGGACGAGATCCGCAAGGCCGGCCTCTACGACAAGATCTGGCAGGCCTTCGCGGTACTGCTTCCCGTCAAGACGGTGGGAGTCATGGGCGACGCCCGCACCTACGAGAACGTCCTGGCTCTGCGCGCCATCACCTCGACCGACGGCATGACCGCCGACTTCTTCGAGTTTCCCTGGGACGTCCTGGGTAAGACCGCCACGAGGATCATCAACGAGGTCCGCGGGGTCAATCGCGTGGTCTACGACGTGACTTCCAAGCCGCCCGGCACGATCGAGTGGGAATGAGGAGCGCGAAATAATCATACGATGTTCCGCGTGCTTCGATCGAAATCAAACCATCATCCTTCGAGTTTCGTAGATAGAGGGCAGTGGCGTGGTCTGGCGTAGAAATCGGCGGATTGGCATAACGAGTGAGAGCCCCGTGATGCTTTCATGGTCCCTTAGCCGCCTACTCGGCGATCCTGATTCGCCAATTCCTCGAAATAGGCCCTGAGTGCGCGCGGCTCCTTGTTCAGGATCGCGGTCAACGTCAGTGGATTGCCGAGCAGATCGTGCCGATCGTAGTGCTCGAACATCGTCCTCTGGGCTTGGGGAACATCGCCCAGTGCATCCGGGCCTCGACGCTCTTTGATTTCGCGACCCAGCACCACGCTCATAAGGCCGGCAATGTCCCGGCGGTTCCAATATCCAGGCGCGCAGAGCTCAAACGTGCCGTGGAGCAGTCGGTCCTCGGTCAGTGCGATCGCTGCGACCTCCGCGACATCGCGATAGTCCACCAGGGAGAAACGTGTATCCGCCGACCACGGCTCCACCAGTGCCCCGTCCTCAATCACCTTGGGCCAGAAGGCTGCATAGTTCTGATAGAACCGAGCTGGATGGAGAAACGTGTACGCCATGCCCGAAGTCAAGATAGCCTCCTCGACGGGGACCTTGGCAGCGTGGTTGGGGAGCACGGATAGGACTGGGTGGATGACCGCCGAGAACACGATCCGCCGAATGCCGGCGCGGACAGCCGCCTCAACCACGCTTTTGCCAACTTCGGCTTCGTCCCGCATGAAAGCCGGGGCGATATAGAACAGAGAATCTATGTCTTTGAGCGCTGCGTCGAGTTTCTGCCGGTCACGAAGATCGCCGACCGCGACCTCAGCTGCACCGCTGCTGCGCGCCTGATCGGCATGCTCAGGCCGATGGACGAGACCCCGTACTCTTGCGCCACGCTGCACCAGGGCCGGAACGACGTAGGCGGCAAATCTGCCGGCTGCACCGATCGCGAGGATCGTCATGGTCGAGCGTCCATGTCATGAAAGCCCCTGCTCTGGGCGTGTCTTCCCAGCCGGAAGCCCGATCGGAGCGCCATAGTCGAAGACGCAAAGCGCTTACGGGTGGAGACCAATGGCTTCGGTGAACTCGTCATGATGTTAGCGAGGTGATCGAAAGCATAGGCGAAGCGCGCACAATCGGGCGCATCGGAGAACCTGAATCCCGGAAGGTCCGGCGCCGCCGTGTGCCACTCAACGCTGTTCGGCGTCCAACGCGGCTCAGGCGCGACGAGTTCCGCGCGTAGGCGGTCTGATGGCTCGAGCAGCTTCGTGACGGATCCGCTACAGAGCACTATAACATGCCGATAAATAAGATCGTTCAGGCCGGATAATGAAGACGACTTCTGGTCGAGCTGTGAACGCCCCATCCGGGTCGGCTCAAACGTCTGGGTCGAAGCGGCCGGCGAACCAGCAGAGGACTTCTCCCCAACGGGCATCGGTCGCGGCGCCGGCGAGCAAAAAAGATCGCCCCGAACAGGACCTAGTCAGCCTCTCATTGCGTCGCTGGATTCTGACGTTTGGCGGCCTGCAGAGGCGTAATCTCGATCGCCGAGACGATCGCCTCACCCTTGGTCGGGTTGAACGCCAGCGTCAGCCCTTGATCGGCGGCGCTTGCTTCGAAGGTTTTGGTCAGCGCCTTGAGGGGGCCGCCGGCCTGGGCGGCCACGTCCAGGTCCGGCAGGGCCGGCGCGCCGTTGGCCACGACGTCGAAACGGCGTTCGCCGGCCGCCAGCTTGGGCTCGACGAACGTCAGGCGCACGCTGTAGCGGCCGGGCGACAGGGGTATCGCATAGGTGAAGCGGCCTTGCCGGTAGCTGCTGGCGGCGTCGATCTCCTCGGTCCCGGTGATCGCGGCCCGGACCTCGGGGCGCCCGTAGTCGGCGGGGGTGTTGGCCGACAGGGCCTGGCCGCCCTTGAAGAAGGCGTCCGAACCGAACTTGACCGTCTTGCCGACCCCGACAAGAGATCCCGCGTCGATGCGGATCGGCGCGTTCGGGTCGCGTGGACGACGCCAGACGATGCGGTCCTCGACCAACCGGCCTTCGAACCGGGCGCGGGTGACCAGGACGTTCTCGCCGGGCTCAAGGCGGACGGCCGGCCAGACGCAGACTCGCTGCGGACAATCGGCGCGCTCGCCCAGCGAGCGGCCGTTCAGCGTGAGCTCCGTGGCCGCGCCGTTCGAATAGACGCGCACGTCCGTGACCGGATAGGCGCGGTCGACATAGCGCCGGCCATTGATGTGGACCGTCGGCGTCGTCGCCCAATTGGCCTTGTAGAAGTACCAGGCGTCCTTGCGGATCTTGCGGTCGTAAGTGACCAAGCCCTTGGTGTTGATGTCGTCGGCGTCGCCTTCGTGACGAATGGTGGTGGCGAAGTCGAAGGCGTTCCACAGCCAGGTTCCCCAGAGATAGGGCTTCTGCGACAGCGTGGCCCAGGCCGTCTCGTGGATGTAGCTCTCATATTCCTCCGGCTGCACGCGGCCGCGGGAGTCGATCGGCCCGCCCAACACGTCGTCTGTGTGGATGGTCACCCCGCCGCCGGCGCCGTATTCGGTGACGGATAGCGGCTGACGGGGCCGCTTGGCGTGCAGCGCGTCCAGGTGCGGACCAAGATCGTCGGGCGCGCCGAAGTACCAGCCGAAGTAGCGGTTGGCGCCGCCCAGATCGGCCGCCTCGGCGGTGGTCGGAACGTCGACCCCGGCCGCGAACACCCGGCCTTCGCAGCAGGTCGCCAGCGCCGTCGGGCGACTGGGATCTTCCTCGTGCGCCAGGGTGTTCAGCGCCTTCAGCAGCGGCATGGGATCGGGCGCGCCGTTCTTGTAGCCGGTCAGGAAGGCCGGGAACGAGTTGCCGAAGTCGACCTCGTTGGCGATGCCCCAGGTCGCCACCGAGGGGTGATTGGCGTTCTGGCGGATCAGTTCCTGGAGCTGCTGGCGCGCATTGGCCACGAGCGCCGGGGTGGGTTCGAGCGCGCCGCCCGTCGTCCAGGCCGACACCAGCGGGATCTCGTCCCACAGAACGAAGCCGTACTTGTCGGCCAGGTCGTGGATGATCTGACCGTGCTGGTAGTGCGTCAGGCGAATGGTGTTGGCGCCCATCTCCCGCAGGATCGCCATGTCTTCCTCGACATCGGCGGCGTCGATCGCCCAGCCCTTGCCCTCGCGATCCTGGTGATAGCCGACGCCATGCAGGCGGTAGGGCTTGCCGTTCAGCAGGAAGCCGCGATCGGGGTCGAAGCCCATCTGGCGCACGCCGAACGGTGTCGAGACGCGGTCGAGCACCTTGCCGCCGGCGCCGACCAGCTCAGTCTCCAGTCTGTAGAGATAGGGATCGGCCGTGCCGTTCCATGGATGCGGATCGACCAGCGACAGCGACAGGGCCGCGTCCTGGACACCTTTGGCGGGCAGGGCGACCGAAGCGCTGGCCTGGGCGGCCAGGCGACCGGCGGCGTCGTAGAGCCTGGTCACCAGCCGGACCGGCCGGGCCTGGGCCAGATCGTTGCGGAGGCGGGCTCGGACCTGGATCCCGGCCCTGGTCGTCGACAGCTCGGTGGTGGCCGCATAGACCCCGGGACCGCCGAAATCGAGCATGTCGAAATGGATGGGGCTGGTCAGCACCAGGCTGACAGGCCGGTAGAGGCCGCCATGCACGAAGAAGTCGCCGGTCAGGGGCAGGTTGTCGACGGTCGACGAGCCTGGCGCGGGCTTGCTGTTGTCGGTGCGCACGACCAGCAGGTTCTGGCCGTCGGCGCGCAGGGCGTCGGTGGCGTCGAGGCGGAACCGCGAAAACCCGCCCTGGTGTTCGCCGAGCAGGACGCCGTTCAGCCAGACCTTGGCGGTGCGGCTGGCGGCGTCGAACTGCAGATAGGCGCGGCGGCCGTCCAGCTTGGGCGCCGCAAACGACAGGCGGTACCAGCCCACGCCCTGGGTCTTGTTGATCGTCTCGGCCTTGTGCGTGCGTTCGACCGGTCCGGGCAGGTAGAGGCCGACGCGGTTCCAGGTGTGCGGGACCGCCACCCGTTGCCAATCCTGGCCGTCGAAGGCGGGGTTCTCGACGCCGCTCAGTCTGTCGTCCTGGCGAAAGCGCCAGTTTTCCGTCAGGGGCGTCACGCTCCGCGCCTGAGGGGTCGGCGCTTGGGCGTGCGCGAAGGCCGGAGCGACCAGGGCCGCCAGGGTCGAGACCAGCAACAGGCGTTTCATCGGCATGCCTCCCGTTCGCCGCGTGAGCTGCGACGTTTTCGGGACCTTAGCGTCTGAAACTAAATCTGCCAGATCGATTTTTGAAATTGGTCAGTCAGGTGTGGTCGTCGCCGAGAACCGTGCGCGAACTCCGGCGGCGGCGCGCCGCGCCGCTTCCAGCGCCATTTCCTCGGTGGTGAACAGGAGATGGTCCATGACCGCGGCCAGATGGGCGCGCATGGCCGCCCGGGCCGCCTGCGGGTCACGGGCCTTCAGCGCCTCGACGATGCGGCGGTGCTCGGCCACCACAGGGCGGATCTTGGCGTTGCGCGCCTTGTCGTGGAGGAGGGCGCAGGCGGGGGAGGTCGAGCGCAGTCGCCAGAGCTCATCGATCATCAGGACGATGCCGGCGTTGCGCGTGGCCCGGGCGATGGTCATGTGGAATTCGCGATCGGCGTCCTCCGTCACCTTGGGGCGCAGGTTCTCGACGGCCATTTCCTCCAATAGGCTTTCGAGCTGGGCGATCTCGTCGTCGGTAATCTGCTTGGCGGCCAGGGCGGCGGCCTCGCCCTCGAAGGCCACACGGGTCTCGGTAAGCTCGAAGGCGGTAATGGCGAAGCCGGGATGATCCTCGCGGCCCGGCAGCCGGCGGACATAGGCGCCAGAGCCGACGCGCGTGTCGATATAGCCTTGGACCTCCAGGGCGATCAGCGCCTCGCGCACGGCGGGACGACTGGCGCCGTACTCGGCGCAGAGTTCGCGTTCGGCGGGGAGGCGGCTGCCGATCGCGTAGCGACCCGCGACCAGATCGTCGAAAATGTGCCGGGCCAGTCTCTGATAGAGGCGCTCGCCGTTCGGCGCGCCGTCCTCGGCGGCCCCGGCCTTTTCCGCGCTCCCCTTTGCGCGTGCCGTCATGTCCTACCTCCAGAGCGCCTTCGACATCCGCCTCGAACGAAGCGGCCAGCAAACCGGTTGCCGAACTTGATTGTGGTCCGGATCGGCCAAGTTGTCAGGCAAAAAGAGGTTGACGCAAATTCGCTTGC
Source organism: Caulobacter sp. LARHSG274 (assembly GCF_052871235.1). Classification (NCBI taxonomy): domain Bacteria; kingdom Pseudomonadati; phylum Pseudomonadota; class Alphaproteobacteria; order Caulobacterales; family Caulobacteraceae; genus Caulobacter; species Caulobacter sp. LARHSG274. Next base: position 35,501 of record NZ_JBIXJO010000006.1, read on the forward strand.
CCCGAGAATTGGTCAGGCAAATCAAGCGCGAGTGGACAGGCCACTCATAAAGAAAATTGGAGGGGAAATGAACAGGCGTCTTCTTTGGATGGCGAGCGCCGCCATGGTTGCGGCTTCAGGCCACGTCTGGGCGCAGGAGGCGGCTCAACCAGCGGACCAGCTCGACGCCATCGTCGTGACCGCCCAAAAGCGCGAGCAGAACCTGCAGGACGTGCCGGCCGCCGTCAGCGCCGTCACCAGCGAACAGCTGGAAGCGCGCAATGTGGTCCAGGTCACCGATGTGGTCCGGGTCTCCCCCAGCCTGACGGTCACCGAGAACACCAACGCCACCGGCAACAGCATCAATCTGCGCGGCATCGGCACGTTCTCGTTCAGCATCGGCATCGAGCCCAGCGTCGCCGTCGTGGTCGACGACGTCGCGCTGCTGCAGCAGGCTCAGGCGTTTTCGGGCCTCAACGATATCGCCCGCCTTGAAGTGCTGCGCGGCCCGCAAGGCACGCTGTTCGGCAAGAACGCCGCCGCCGGCGTGATCAACATCGTCACCCAGAAGCCGACCAAGACCCTGACCGGCTCCATCGGCGGGGCCTTGACCACCGACGGCGAAAAGCGTGTCGAGGGCATGGTCTCCGGACCGATCTCGGACAGGGCCGGTTTCCGCCTCAACGCCTTCTATGGCGACCGCGACGGCTACATCCGCAACCTCAATACCGGCCACAAGCTCAACGGCGACCGCTCCTATGGCGTGCGGGGGCGGCTGGAGCTGGATCCGACCGACAACCTCAACATCGCCCTGACGGCCTCCCACACCAACACCAAGACCGATGGCCAGGTCCGCACCTTCCGCAGCATCAATCCCGGCGCCATCGCCTTCGGCGCGCCGCTGGCCCTGTCGGCCGTCGGCCTGACGCCCGGCGACGACAACTACAAGATCCGCCTGGACACCGAACCGAAGAACACCAGCAAGCAGACCATGCTGACCGGCCGCGCCAGCCTGGATCTGGGCCAGGCCAATCTGGTCTCGATCACGGGCTATCAGGACTGGCGCTTCCGCTTCCGGGAAGACCTCGACACGCTCGGCACGCCGACCTTGCTCAACGCCGCCGACCCGACCAGCATCCTGCCGAACGGCTCCACCGCAGGCGGTCCGTTCCACTCGACGAACTTCACCCAGGAACTGCGCCTGGTCTCAAGCGGCGCACGCAAGCTCGACTACCTGTTCGCCCTGTTCTACGCCGACGGCGACTCCAACCGCTCGTTTTCGCGGGGGCCCAATGCGGCGACCAGCTGGGCGGCGACCGCCGGCACCAAGACCATGGCCGCCTTCACCCAGATGACCTACCACGTCGGCGAGAGCACCCACCTCGACGGCGGCCTGCGGTTCAACCACGAGGTCATCGAAGCCACCTTTATCAATCGCAACCCGGTGGTCACGCCGCCCGCCAACAACGCCTCGTGCCTGGTCACCTGCTCGGGCAAGGCCAAGGATGACCACGTCACCTACAAGGTGGCGTTGCGCCAGGACCTGGCCGAAGACGTCATGGCCTATGCCTCGTTCTCGACGGGCTACAAGGGCCAGGGTTTCGACATCAGCACCGGCTTCACGCCGGCCCGGGCGGCCAGGCCTGTCCGCCCCGAGACCAGCAAGGCCTACGAACTGGGCGTCAAGAGCCGGATCCTGGAAAACCGCGTCCAACTGAACGTCACCGGCTTCCTGACCGACTTCACCGACTTCCAGGCCCAGGGCGGCGTCACCCAGCCGGACGGCACGATCGTGCCGCAGCTGAGCAATGTCGGGGCGCTGCGCAGCAAGGGCGTCGAGGTCGAGGTCTCGGCCAAGCCGATGCGCGCCCTGCGTCTGGACGCCTCGGCCGCCTATACCGATGCGACGATCCGCGAGTTCGCCAATGCGCCGTGCTACACCGGCCAGACGCTCGCGCAGGGTTGCCGGCCGGTGGGAGGCTCCAATTTCCAGGACCTCTCGGGCAAGCCCTTGGCCAATTCGCCGAAGTTCAAGTACTCGCTGGCCGGCGCCTATGACGTCGCGCTGCCGAGCCTGCCCTTCGACGGTTTCGTGACCGCCGAATACACCCATCAGAGCGCGGTCATGCTCGACCTGCTGGGCACGCCGATCTCGCGTCAGAAGGCGTTCGGCGTGGTCAACGCCAGCATCGGCGTGGCCGGACGCGACGAGCAGAACTACCGCGTGGCGCTGTTCGTCAACAACCTGCTTGACCAGCACTACGCGACCTCGCTCGGCTATACCGGCTCCTCCAACGCCGGGGCCGTCGCCCAGCTGCTGCCGCGCAATTCCAGGCGCTATGTCGGCATCCGCGCGCGGATGGGCTTCTAGCCGCAGGCTTCGCGCGGCCGATCGCGCTACGCCTTCCCCCAGGGATTCCCTCTCCGTTCCTGGGCCCTGCTCGTTTGATCGAGCGGCGGCGCGCCCGGCTGGCGCGCCGCCTTTTTTTGCCTAAGGCGCGACCGGAAAGACCTCGCGTGCGCCGGAGTTCGACAGCGATGTCAAGACGATGGCTCATAGACAACGTTGTCGTAAGCGAGTACGACAACGTTGTCGTAACCACCATTCACAAGGCGGGGCGGCGATGGTCTCGATCAGGAGGCAGGAGGAAGCAGATGGACATCCCAAGACGATCGGCTTCGCCGCGAGCGCCCGCCGGCCAGTCGGCCCTGGATACCCGCATGAACATGGTGCTTGTTAATCAAGAGCAGGTCCTGGCCCTTCGCAAAGCGTTGCCGGCGGTGACCAAGGCCTGGCTTCAGGAGGTGCTGGGCGTCAGCGAAACGACCTGGCGGTCTCTGCGGGACGGGAGGCCGATCCGCCGGTCGACCTACGCTCGGCTGGTCGCCAGGTTTGAGAGAACGCCGCACGGCTCCGTGGTCGGCTGGTTTGACGGCGCCGCCTCAAGAAACGGCGCTGCGTCAACAGACGCTCAGCGAAGCGGCGCAGCTTGCGCACAACGAGGCTGATCTCGGATGTTGGATCGTAGTGGCGGCGCCGCTTAGCGAATGAAGCCTCGGCCGGCCAACGTCCGGTTTGTGGCGGTCGGCCAACGTCTGCTAGTGGCGCATGTCGGTCAGGCGCGTTGCGGCGGGAGGCGACAGAGACGAAAGAGGGAGAGTTCGAGGCTGCGCCGAGCGGCGTCAGGATCCGCGGCTTGAGGACCAGCAAGGCCGCATCGCGTGACAGGCGTGGGCGCTCCGGCTTGGCCGCTTCGCGAGGGGAGGCGCGAAGCGGCCGGGGCGAGGGGAGGGATCAGAAGCTGTAGGCCGCCGACAGGAAGGCGTTGCGACCCGACGAGACCAGTTGCGGGATCGTGCCGCTGTCGCGGCCGACCGTCCGATAGTAGCCGTAGTCGTTGAGCAGGTTCGAGGCGGACAGGGTCAGCTTCAGCCCGCTGCGGAACTGGTAGGCGACGCTGGCGTCGAGGGTGCGGGTGGAGCGTTGCCATTCGTTGAGATCGACGCCGCCATAGTCGCCGAAGCGGTAGCTGACCAGGGTCGGCCCGCCGTAGCGATAGGACAGGGCCGCGCTCACCCCGTCGCGCTCGTAGAACAGCGAGGCGTTGTAGAGCAGGTCGGGCGAGCCCTGCATCGGCATGTCGCTGTCGGTGTCCGGGTCCTTCAGGTCGACCTTCGAGCGCTGCAGGGTCAGGTTGCCGCTGACACCCAGGCCGCCCCACCAGCCCGGCAATTCGGCGAACTGGCGTCGAGCCGACATTTCCAGGCCATAGACCCGCGCCGCGCCGCCGTTCTCGGGGCGGCTGATCGAGGAAACCCCCGTCTGGGCCACGGTCTGGGCGCGGTAGTTGGTGCCGCGGTCATAGAGGTAGTCGGACATGTCCTTCAGGAACAGGCCGACCATGAACTGGGTCCCCTCCGGCGCGGCGTGCTCGTAGGAGACGTCGTAATTGACGGCCGAGATCGCCTTCAGGTTCGGATTGCCCTCGGTGATGTCGATCGAGCCGTCGGCGTTGAGGGTCGTGCGCCGGCCCCCGGCCAGCTGGAAGAAGGCCGGCCGCACATAGCTGCGCCAGATCGAGGCCCGGACCACCGTCTCGGCGTCGGGGCGATAGTTGGCGTGAACGCTGGGCAGCACGAAGTCGTACTTCGTCTGGTTGGAGGCGAAGGCCGAGGCCCCGGCGCTGTCGTCCGGATTGGTGACCTGGTTCCAGAAGGTGTCGTGGATGTCGGTGTGCTCGTAGCGCAGGCCCGGCTGCACCTCGACGCCGCCGAGCTTGAGATTGGCCAGGACGTAGACCGAAGAAACCTTTTCCGTGCCCGACATGGTGTTCTTGTTGAAGTCATCGGCCGACAGGGTCTGGGTCTTGGACAGTCGGGCCATCAGGTCGGTCAGGGCCGCGCCGTCGCCGATCGGCAGGGCGTAGGGATAGACGCCCTTGACGGTCTGGCCCAGCGTCCTGTCGATCAGCGGACTGTCGGCCAGGGTCGAGCCCGCCGGATAGGGATTGAGTCCGCTGTAGTCGCGGGACGTGGTCTCGCGGCGGCTCTCGACGTATTTCGCCCCGAACGCCACGTCGCGCAGGACGTCGCGATCGAAATCGTAGTGGAAGTCGACCTTGCCGCCGGCTTTGCGCTGTTCGCTGTGGGAGCGGGTGAATTCGCCGCTGTCCTCGCCGACCAGGAACAGGCTGCTGTCGTTCAGTCGCGCCAGCTGGGCGGGTGTCAGCTGCGGTATGGGGTAGCGGTCGCGATAGGTTACCGTGAACGGGCCGTTGAGATCGTGATCGGCGTCGGTCTGGTAGGTGATCTCGGCGTGATCGGGGGCCGAATTCTCACCCCAGCTGTAGAAGGCGTTGTAGTCCACGGTCAGTTTGCCGAATTTCGACTGGCCGCCGAGTTGGAACGAGTCCAGCTCCGAAACTTCGGGCGAGGTCTCGAACCAGTAGTGGTACTCGCCGTCGTCCTCGGCGTTCTGGTAGAGGCCGTCGGGCCGCTGGACCCCGGCCGAATAGCCGTCGGCCTGGATGCTCTTCTGGAAGATTTCCTGGTCGATGGTCGAGCGGGCGAAGCTGCCGCGGGCGTAGAGCATCGTCTGCTCGCCTTCCCAGTCCAGCGAGGCGATGGCGCCGTAGCGCTTCTGCTGGCCGCGCGTGAACTGGGCGTTGAGGCTGGTCAGCAGCAGGTTGTCGCTCTTGTCGAAACCGGCCGGATTGCTGCCCTGTTCGCCCTCGGAGATGGCGTGCTCCCACTGACCGGCCTGATAGTCCTGCATGGTCGAGGCGAAGTTGCGCCTGCCGTAATAGGCGGTGGCGTAGATGCCGAACCGGTTGTCGGCGCCGAACCGGCGGGCCAGTTCCGCCTGGGCCAGGCCCGACCCGCCCTTGAGGCCATAGCGCAGCGGCAACTGCGCCAGGCCGGCCTGGACGTAGATCCGCGTCATCGGTTCCTTGAAGTCCAGCCCGGTTGGGGTGCGGAAGTCGATCGTGCCGCCGATAGCGTCGCCGTCCATGTCGGCGGTCGAGGTCTTGGACACCACGATCCGGTCCAGGCCGACCGGCGGCAGCAGGCTCAGTTCGATCTGCCGGCTGTAGGGCATGCCCTGGGCGGCGTTGACGCCGTTGAGCAGGTTGACGTTGTAGGCGCCGTTCAGGCCGCGGAGGCTGACGAACGAGCCTTCGCCGCGACCGGCGGCGTCGACGCCATGGTGGTTGCCCTGCGACGGCGAGCCCATGTTGTCGGTGGGCGAAACCGAAACGCCGGGTAGGCGGGCCAGGGCGTCGACCACGTTCTGGTCGGGGTTGCGCTGGATCTGGTCGGCCGACAACACGCTGGTGGCGCCGATCGCCTCGACCTGCTGGGCGGCGCTGGCGCTACGCTTGCCGTTGACGACCACCGCCGAGACGTCGGCGCCGCCGTCGTCCAGATCCGCCGCATGAACGACGGGCCCCAGGGCCGCCAGGAGCAGGGCGCCGACGGCGCTTCCAGTCCGCCAGAGCCCCCGCGCGCGCGCCAACGGCTCGGCGCCGGGGTTGTTGATACGGCCTATGGGCGATCGGGTCATGTTGTCACCAGGTCGGGCGCGGCCCCCAGCGGGTCCGTCTGTCGGCGCTGTCCTTAGTGAGCTGACGCGTCAGTTCTGCGACATTTTTGACCGAAAAATGCGTATATCGGGAGATATCCACATTTTGGCCGCATATGTCGCTGCATTTCCTGGAAAATTTGCGGCTATCTTGACCTATTGATCGTAATTCGGTCATTTCTCCGCCAGTTTTATGGGGCGGTCATGACCAAGCGACGAGTTCGGCAACAGGCGATCATCGCCCGCGTCCAGGCCGCCGGAACCTATGCGGTTCGCGAGCTGGCCCAGGACCTGGGCGTTTCCGAGGAGACCATCCGCCGCGAGCTCAAGGTGCTGGAGGCCAGCGGCGCGATCTCCAAGGCCCATGGCGCCGTCAGCCTGCCGGTCGGTGTGACGGAGGGGCCCTTCGAACTGCGGTTGCGGGAAAACGCCGAGGCCAAGCAGCGCATCGCCCGGGCCGTCGCCGGCCTGGTTCCCGAGGGCGGCGTTGTCCACATCGACAGCGGCACGACGAGCTATTACGTCGCCAAGGCCTTGCGCCAGCACAAGTCCCTGACCGTGATCACCAATTCGGTGGCGGTGACCTCCGAACTGGGCGGTCGCAACGACAACAGGGTTTTCCTGTCGGGCGGCGAGCTTGACTACCAGTACAAGGCCTTCTTCGATCATCGCAGTTGCGACTACCTGGCTGACTTCACCCCCAGCTTGGCGGTGCTTTCGGTGGGCGCGATCAGTCGCGACCAGGGGCTGATGGACTTCCATTCGGGCGAGGCCGCCGTCAACAGGATCATCTACGGCAAGGCGCGAACCGTGATCCTGGCCGCCGACGCCGCCAAGTTCGATCGCTACGGACTGATCCGGACGGCGCAGCTGACCGATGTCGACGTGCTGGTGACGGATCTGCCCCCAGCGCCGGACTATGCCGAAGCCTTCGCCCACGCGCGGGTTGTCGTCGCCGGCGGCTGACCGGCTGTCAGCAAACTGACACGGAGCGGCGCTAGTGCAGCGCCTCGAGAAGTCGGTGGTCGTCGCCGACGGGACGCGGCGCGATGGCCTGGCTACGTGACATCGACAAGTGGTTCGCCGAGGCGGTGCTGCCGTTCGCGCCGACCTATCGCGCCTACGCCCGCAAGCTGACCGGCGACCTGGCCGACGCCGAGGATCTGGTGCAGGAGGCCTACGCCAAGGTGTTGGGCGTGGCGGACTGGCGGCGTCTGGAGCAGCCGGAACGGTTCGTCCTGACCATTATCCGCAACCTGGCCTTCGAGCGTTTTCGCCGGGCCAAGGTGGTCGGCATTCGCCAGATCGGGGTGCTGGAGATGGAGGCCTTTCCCGACCCGACGCCGGACGCGCACGCGATCGCCAGCGCCCGGGAGGACCTGCTGCGGGTGCTCGAGGCGGTCGACCGCCTGCCCGAACAGTGCCGACGCGTGGTCACCTTGCGAAAAATGGACGGACTTTCGCCCGGCCAGATAGCGGTTCGGCTGGGTCTGTCCATCTCTACGGTTGAGAAGCACCTGGCCAAGGGCCTGATGCTCCTGACCAAGTCCCTGGCGGCGAGCGAAGGCGGCAGGATCGGGAATCGAGCGAGTCCATGGCGAAAACGGGCGATCAAGACAGAGACGCGCTGATCGCCCAGGCCTCGCAATGGCTGGCGCGTCTGGACGCCGGCCGGACGACTCCCGAGGCGTTCGAGGCCTGGCGCAGCGCTGATCCACGCCGGGCCGCCGCGTTCGCCGAGGTCGCCGCCGCCTGGAGCAAGCTGGACGGCCTGCGCGACGTCGAGCCTCGCAAACGGCCGATGATCATGAGCCGCCGCGCCTGGCTGGGCGGCGGCGCGGCCCTGGCGGCGAGCCTGATGGCGGCGGCCTATCTGGAACGCGACGAGTTTCTGCGCGCCCGCACCGTCACCGGGGTCGGCGAGCGACGCACCCTGGCCCTGCCCGACGGCAGTTCGGTCGAGCTGAACACCGACACCGAGGTTCTCTGGCGGTTCGACGACAAACGTCGCCGGTTGTGGCTGGAGCGCGGCGAGGTCGCCCTGACCATCGCCCAGGACGCCCTGAGGCCGTTCGAGCTGTTCACTCGGCAGGGCCTGGCGCGGCTGGCGGCCGGCCAGTTCAACGCTCGCCTCAAGCCCGCCCGCCTCGATCTGATCGTCGTGGCGGGCCGCGCCGTGATCGAGACCGCGGCCGGCGAGGCCCAGGCCGCCGTCGAGGGCGCCGCCGACGCTCGCCGGGCCCTGGCGATCAGCGCGGCGGGCGTCGCCGTGACCGCCGCGCCGGAAGCTGAAGTACAGGCGGTGCAAGCCTGGAGGCGCGGCGAGATCGTTTTCGAAGGTCAGAGATTGTCCGAGGCGGTCGAGGAGTACAATCGCTATCTTAGCCGGAAGATGATTATAGAAGATCCAAAAGTCGGAGCGCTGCGCCTAGGCGGCCGTTTCCTGACCGGCGATCCCGAAAGTTTCCTGGACGCCCTTCACGCGACTTTCGGTATACGGACCATCACCGACGATCCGTCACGAATTTTTCTCAAATCTCGATAGAGGTTTTGCTCCTTCCCCCCGTCTTGCCCAGCGAGACGCCGGCTTTCGGCGACATATGGGGGTGATTGTGATGACCAAGTCTTGGACGCCATTCGGAGCGGCGCGCGTTGGCGCCTGCGTACTTCTGGCGACAACGGCGCTGGTCGCCGTCGTTCCCGCCGCCCACGCCCAGGCGGCGGCCAGGGTGGCGTTCAACATCCCGGCCGGCGACACCGCCCAGGCCCTGAACGCCTTCTCGCGCCAAGCCGGCGTGCAGATCCTGTTCCCCTACGACCTGGCCGCCCAACACCGCACGGCCGGCCTGCAAGGCGCGTTCGGCCGCGAGGACGCGGTCCGCAGGCTGATCGACGGCAGCGACCTGGAGATCGCCTCGGCCACCGCCCAGGTCATCACCCTGCGCCAGCGGGGCGGCGGCCCTTTGGACGCCGCCTCGGCCGGCGCTGACGCGTCCGACACGGTCGAGGAACTGATCGTCACCTCGCGCGCCGGCTCGGACGCCCGCACCCGCCTGGCGACCAGCTACGCCGTCACCACCATGAACGAAGAGACCCTGCGCCTGCGCTCGCCAATGGGCGTGGCCGATGCGCTGAAGTCGGTGCCCGGCTTCTGGGTCGAGGCCTCGGGCGGCGAGGCCAGCGCCAATATCCGGGCCCGCGGCATCCCGCAGGAGGGCTTCTCGGCCATCGCCCTGCAGGAGGACGGCGCGCCGGTCCAGCACGACGCCGGCCTGGGTTATCTGAACGCCGACCAGTCGTTCCGCCTCGACGAGACCATCGACCGCATCGAGGTGGTGCGCGGCGGCCCGTCGTCGATCTTCGCCTCCTACGCTCCCGGCGGCACGGTCAATTTCATCACCCGCAAGGGCGGCGATACGCCCGAAGGCCTGGCTAAGGTCCAGGTCAGCGACTACGGGACCAAGCGCGTCGACCTGTTCTACGGCGGGCCGCTGGCCGGCGGCTGGCATGGGTCGGTCGGCGGCTTCTGGCGCGAGGACGACGGCATCCGCGACCCGGGCTACACGGCCGACAAGGGCTATCAGTGGCGGGTGGAGGCCGGTCGCGAGTTCGAGCGCGGCAGCATCGAATTCAACGTGAAGCACCTGGACGACAACGTCATCCTGTTCGCCGGCGTGCCGCTGAAGTTCAACGCCGCCGGCGAACCCAGCGACGCCCCCGGCTTCGACGCCCTGAAGGACACCCTGAACGGTCCCGAAACCGCGCACCTGACCCTGCGCGGCCCCAAGGGTCCGTTCAACTGGGACCTGACGCGCGGCACCGAGGTCGAGCTGACCCAGGCCACCGCCATCTTCAAGTACGAGCCCTTCGAGGGTTGGCGTTTCCAGGACACGCTGCGCTACCGGACCTCGGAGTCCAAGCGCATCGGCCTGTTCCCCAACACTCCGGTGCTGGGAACGGCGCGGATGAGCCAGGTGGAGGCCGACTTCCTGAAGGCCAAGAAAGCCGCCACCCTCGGCCAGGTCATTCCCGGCGCCGTCGGCCTGCAACTGCGCTACAGCACCACCCCCGACCAGGTGTTCCAGACCGCCGGCGCCGGCCAGAACGGCAACGGTTTGGTGCTCGACGGCTCGCTGCGCTACGTCTCGGTTCCGCTGGACGAGCTGATCAACGACGCGCGGTTCTTGCACAAGTTCGAGGTCGGCGGCCAGACCCACGACGTGGCCTTCGGCGTCTATACCGCCCACGTGGAAGAGGCCTTCAACCGCTATTCGGCCAACACTCTGCTCGACGTGCAGAGCAACGCCCGCCGTCTCGACCTGGTGGCCGTCGACGCCAGCGGCAAGGCGCTCTACAGCTTCACCGAGAACGGCGTCAGCAAGTACGGCGCCGAATTCGCCAACGGCGACGGCAAGGCCAACACCGTCGCGCTCTATCTGACCGACGAATGGAGCATCACGCCCAAGCTGCGCCTCGACGCCGGCGTTCGCTGGGAGAAGATCGCCTTCAAGGGCCGCAGCGAACGCAGCGCGGCTATCGACCTGGGTCAGTCGCCAACCCCCGCTGACGATGCGGTCCTGGCCGGGACCGGCGTCTATGACCGCCTGGACCGCAGGTTCGAGCATGCCGGCTGGACGCTGGGTCTCGACTACAAGATCACCGGCCAGATGGGCCTGTTCGGCCGCTACACCTCGGCCTTCCGACTGCCGTCCCTGGGCGACTACATCACCAACGCCGCCAATGCGACGGGCCGGGTCCAGACCATGGACCTCAGCGAGCTGGGCTTCAAATGGGTGACGCCGAAGGCCGAGGTCTACGCCACGGCCTTCCAGACCACCTATGACAATCTCGGCTTCGGCACCGCGGTGTACAATCCGACGACCGGCTTCTACGTCAATCAGACCAGCATCACCGACACCAAGACCCTGGGCCTGGAGCTGGAGGGGACGGTGAGGCCGACCTCGTGGTTCGACCTGCGCTTCAGCGCCACCGTCCAGAACCCGGAATTCGGCGACTACAAGTTCGAGGAGACCTGCACGATCTCGGCGACCGATCCGACCTGCATGGTCAAGCCGCCGGCCGCCACCGCCAGCCGCACGCGCGACTTCACCGGCAACCAGCTGATCCGCGTGCCCAAGACCTCGTTCCGCCTGACACCGGGCATCAATCTGCTCGACAGCAAGCTGCGTCTTGAGGCCAGCGTCGAGCGTTACGGCCACCGCTTCTCCGACGCCGCCAACACCTCGAAGCTGCCGGCCTACACCCTGGTCAACGCCACGGTGCGCTATGCGATCACCGACGACCTGACGCTCTACGCCTACGGCAACAACCTGTTCGACGAGCTGGGCCTGACGGAGGGCAATCCCCGCGCCGGCCAGATCATCAGCGGCGAGGCCGGGGCCCTGTACGGCATCGGCCGGCCCGAGTTCGGCCGTTCGTTCAAGGCGGCGCTTCTCTACAAGTTCTAGGGCGCGCCGCCCGATTTCCCTCCCCTGAAACTTGGGCGGCCGCGGCGTCGGCCGCCCTTCTTTTCCGGACTCCGCCAATGCTCCGCTGGCTCGCCCTCGTCGTCCTGCTGATCGCCTCGCCGGCCCTCGCCCAGGAAGCTGGCAAGCCCGACCTGGTCCTGACCGGCGAGATCACCGGCGCCGACCACCAGACCTATAGGCCGGTGACCTTCGACGTGCCGGCCGGCGTCACCCGCCTGTCCGTGGCCTTCGACTACACCGGCCGCGAGAACCGCACGGTGATCGATCTGGGCCTGCTGGACCCGGTCCGCTTCCGCGGCTGGAGCGGCGGCAACAAGAAGGGCTTCTTCGTTTCGGCCGAGGCGGCGAGCGCCAGCTATCTGCCCGGACCCTTGCCCGCCGGCAAATGGACGCTGCTGCTGGGCGTGCCCAATGCGCGGCCGAACTCCAGGGCGACCTACGAGGCCAAGATCTGGTTCGAGAAGACGCCGATGCCGCTCCCGGCCGCCCTGCCCAGGGCGACGACGCCGGGCTGGTACCGCGGCGACCTGCACATGCACACCGCCCACAGCGACGGCGGCTGTACGACGGGCGAAGCGCCACGCGCGCCCTGTCCGGTCTATCGCACCGTCCTGGCCGCCCAGGCCGCCGGCCTCGACTTCATCGCGGTCACCGACCACAACACCACCAGCCAGGCCGAAGCCTTGGCCGAGCTGCAGCCGGCCTTTCCCGGGCTGCTGCTGATGACCGGCCGCGAGGTCACCACCTTTCAGGGTCACGCCAACGTCTTCGGGCCCACGGCCTTCATCGACTTCCGCCTGGGCTCCAGGACCGTCCCGACCATCCGCAGCCTGCAGCAGGCGGTGAAGGCGGCCGGCGGCGTCTTCTCGATCAACCACCCGGCCGTGCCGTCGGGCGAGCAATGCATGGGCTGCGGCTGGACCGCCAAGGACACCGACTACGACGCCGTCCAGGCCATTGAGGTCGCCAACGGCGGCAACGAAAAGGCGCTGGGCGGCTTCGAGGGCGTCCTGTCGGGCGTGCCCTTCTGGGAGGCCCAGCTGAACCAGGGCCGCCGGATCACGGCCGTCGGCGGCAGCGACAACCACGACGCCGGCATCGCGCACGACAAGCCTTCGGCGGTCGGTCGTCCGACCACGGTGATCCACGCCGAGGGTCTTTCGAGCGAAGCGATCCTGGCGGGTCTGCGCGCCGGCCGGGTGTTCGTCGACCTCGACGGGACCCGCGACCGCATGCTGGATCTTTCGGCCACGACCGGCGCCCGGAGCGCGGTGATGGGCGGAATGCTTCCGGCGAAGCCAGGCGAGGCAGTGACCTTTGTCGCGACCATCGCCGGCATCGACCTCGCCGGTCTCGAGATCGTCCAGGACGGCGCCAAGATCGCACCGGCCGTCTCCCCCACCGGCGAGTTCTCCGTCCGCATGGGCCAGCGCGCGAGCTGGGTTCGAGCCAACGTGCGCGACGCCTCCGGCCGGCTGCTGCTGATCGGCAATCCGATCTACCTGACGCCGCCGTAGGAGAAACGGATGACCGCGCCTGCGGTGGCCAGCTCCTGTCGCCGGACGGCGGCCAGGATCAGCACCCCGCGCGAAAAGTGCGGGTGCTCACCGAAATGCTGATCGAGTATTTCAAACGAAACCCGGATCTCCGGGGCCTCGATCGCTAATCGGTATCGTTGGCCCGAACTGATGGTGTTTTTGGGCGCGCCGCACCTTGGATGTCAGGAATGGTGTGCCGCGCGCGCCGTCGGCGTCTAGAAGACGTATGATCCTCCGAAGAAGAACTGCCGGCCGGTGGTGCTGAACACCCGCTGCGAACGGCGCTCCTTGCCGCTCCACTGGTCGGCTTTCTGGTTGGTCAGGTTCAGGGCGTCGGCCGTCAGCTTGAAGTGCGGCGTCAGCTGGTACGAGAACGACGCGTCGACATTGGTCGTGGCGTAGCTGCCGTTGGCGTCCGGCACTTCGGACTTGAAGGGCAGGGCGGTCAGGTACTCGTCGCGATACGCCACCGAGACGCGGGCCGACAGCTTGGAGTCCTCGTAATACAGCGTCGCATTGACCGAGTGCGGCGAGACGTTGAGGAATTGATCGTGGACCTGGGTGGCCGGCTTCGTCGCGGTGCCTGACGACAGATAGTAGAGCACCGACGAGTCGACATAGGTATAGTTGACCATCGCCCCCATGTTGTCGAACGGGCCGGGCAGGAACTTGAACGGCTGCTGCCAGGAGAGCTCGACGCCGCGGATATAGCCGCCCTGGGTGTTGCGCGAGCGGGTGACCAGGTAGGGCGTGTTGGCGTCCTGGCCGGCCGGCAGCAGGGCCAGGGGCAGGCCGGTGCCGCCGTAGGGCTCGGTGGTGGCGATGGTCTGGATCGAGCTCTGGATCTCCTTGTCGAAGAAGGTCGCGCTCAGGATCGTGCCGTCGTTCGGGTACCATTCCAGGCTGACGTCGTAGTTCTTGGCGCGATAGGGATCCAGGAACGGGTTGCCGATCGAGGCCGTCTGGGCGCCGAAGGTGGTGTTGACCGAGCCGCCCGGGGTCAGGTTGCTGAAGCTGGGCCGGGCCATGACGCTGGCATAGGCGAAGCGGGCCACCAGGTCGGGCGTGACGTCCAGGGCCAGGTTCAGCGACGGCAGCCAGTCGTCGTACTTGTGGTTGACGGTGATCTGCGACGTCAGCGAGGTGTAGCCGGTGGCGGCCAGGTCGGTCTTCACGTAGCGGACGCCGGCGTTGCCGCGCAGGCGGCGGCCGTTCAGCACCTCGGTGTCGAAATTGACCTGGACGTAGCCGGCGGTGTCGTCCTCCTTCACCGCGCGGTTGTTGCCCAGGGCCGAATTGATGGCCAGGGTGAAGTCGCCGTACTTGTTGGCGCAGTTGCACAGCAGGCCCAGCTTGTCGACATAGGCCGAGACGTCCGGCACGACCCAGCTGCTCACAGAGCCGTCCGGCAGGCCCAGCTGCTTGCCAAAGCCGCTGATGGTTTCGAAGAGCGGGGCGCTGCCGGGGAAGTCGGCCGCGAAGTTGGCGAAGTTGAACGGGATGGTGCCGGTGGCGGTGACGCCGGTCGCGCCGTTGTTCGGATAGAGCCGCTGCACCTGCTTGGTCTTGAAGTCGAACGACTTCAGCGAGACGCCGGCTTTCACGGTGAAGACGTCCGTCAGCTTGTACCTGAGATTGCCCTCGACCGTGGACAGGGTGTTGAACACGCTGGCCTTGACGATGCGGATGTCGGGCGTCAGGCCGGTGCCGGCGTTGGTGAAGGTGACATTGGCCGGATTGGCGACGTCATAGCCGTAGTTGATGAACGGGCGCCGCAGCGACTCCCGCGCGTCCCAGACATAGCCGGCCTTGTTGAAGCCGTCATAGGACATCAGCACGTCCCAGGGCTGGTCGAAGTCCGAGCCCGAGTGCCCGACCTTCACATTGCCGCTGAGCCGGTCGTCGAAACTGTGCTCGATGTTCAGGCCGATCTGGTGGGTCTTGGTGGTGGTGACGCTCTTTTCCTCGATGTGCTTGATGTCGACATTGTTGATCTGCATGTAGTCGACCTGTCCGGTCGGCAGCACGTGGACGTCCATGATCTGGGAGTCGACGCGGCCGGCGAACAGCGGGAAGGCGGCGCTGGCGCCGTTGACGTTGCGGTTCAGCGAGGCGTTCGACAGGGCGTAGTCGGTGCGGTCCTGGTCGAACTTCGAATAGACGATGTCCAGGGTCACGTCGGTGCGGTCCGACGGGCGCCATTGCAGGGCGATGGTCAGGCCCAGCCGCTTCTGGTCGAGGGTGAAGCGCCCCAGGCCCGGATTGCGCGGCAGGAAGACGTTGGGCTGGTTGATCGCTGCATAGGCCGCCGGATTGGACGGCAGGCCCGAGAAGCACTGGCCGGCGGGACGGTTCCCCGAGCCGGACAGCGGGTTCACATAAGGGATCGGCGTGTTGATCACCTGGCTGCCGGCCTGGTTGGGATCGTCCGCGGCCAGGCCGCAGAAGCCGTTGTTGGCGTCCGAATAGTCCGACTGCGAGGTGTCGCTGTAGCCGTCCTCCTGCTGCAGGCGCTCGTTATAGGCCAGGGAGAACAGCGCGCCGAAATTGCCCCAGGTGTCGCTGATCAGGCCGGCGAAGCGTGGCGAGGTGGTCTTGTTGTTGTCGTAATAGGCGCCCTGGGCCGAGGCGGCGGCGCGGAAGCCGCTCTTGTCGAACGGCCGCGCGGTCTGCAGGTCGACGGTGGCGGCCAGCGACCCCTCGTCCATCTCGGCCGATTGCGACTTGTTGACCGTGACGCTGTTGAACAGCTCCGAAGCGAAGGTCGAGAAGTCGAAGCCGCGCGAGCGGTTGATCCCGGCGGTGACGCCCAGGGTCGAGCCGGTGGTGGCCGAATAGGCCTCGATGCCGTTGAGGGTGGTGCGTACGAAGTCGCCGCCCAGGCCGCGCACGGTGATGTTGCGGCCCTCGCCGCCGTCGCGGGTGATCGAGACGCCGGGGATGCGCTGGATCGACTCGGCCAGGTTGGCGTCGGGGAAGCTGGCCATGTCGTCGGCCTTGATGACGTCGACGATGTTGTCGGACCGGCGCTTGGTGTTGATGGCGCTGGTCAGGCTGGCCCGGAAGCCGGTGACCACCACCTCGTCGACCGCGACGGAGGCCTGGGCGGCCGGCGCGGCGGGGGCGGGGGCGGTCTGGGCCGAGGCGGTCGCCGCCGTCAGCAGGGACGCGCCAAGGGCCAGGGCCGAACAACTCGCGCGCAACGCGCCGCGATTCTTGACCTGAAGAGCAGACATCGGTTCCTCCCAGTGGACCGGCGCTCGCGCGCTCGGCCCTATTGCTTCCATCCTGGCCGCCCTTTGCCGGACGGCGCGTGCTTGGGCGGATCCGGGAGCTGGTCCCGGGGAGTTCTCATCGCGGTGCTCAAGCCGTGCCGCCCGCGATCCGAAGTCGCCGGCGGTTTGTGGCTTAAATTCTCACAATGTGGACTTTTGTCCCACCTTGTGATCGGAAGATAGCGGGATCGACGTCGAGCGCCAGCCGATAGTGACGGATCTCGCCCGAAAAGTTGCTTTTATGTCGCGATGTTTCAGATTGTGGGATTTGGAGCTTGGCGCCGGCGGAGGAAAACCTCCGGCGGTAGAGGCGATCAGAAAGTCGCCTCAGGCGCCTAGGCGCGCAGCCGGACGGTGACGACCGAGCGCGGCGGCGCCATGATCCGCAGGGGCGCGCCCGATCCCCCTGTCTGGCCGGGCGTACGGCAGAGGGCTTCAGCCCGCCGGTTCTGGTCGGTGACGACCGTCTCGGCCGACCAGGCGCCGCTCTTCAGGCCGTGCAACTCCAGCGCACGGGGGGCCAGGCCGGGATTGACGTGCACGAAGACGATCTCGCCGCCGCCGGGGGCGACGGCGGCGACGGTGTCGGGGTCGTCGACCGTGAGCAGGCGATAGCCGGGACGGATGTAGCGGCTGAAATTGGCCATGGCCCAGTATTTCGTCGTCACATGCCAGGGGTGATCGGCCGGGGCGTCAGGGGACAGGTCCATCTTGATCAGGCCCCAGTTGGACCCGCCGCCCTGCCGGCCGGAGAGATCCTCGATCGCCTGCCAGAACACCCAGGCCGACGGCTCTAGCCGCTTGAGGTCAAGGACGACGTGCTCAGCCAGGGCCAGGGCCGAATCCAGGTTCTGGAAGTCCTCGTGGCTGTTGGCCGCCGACAGGTCGACCTCGGACATCCAGAGCCGGATGCCGGAGGCGGCGGCGAGGTCGCGCACGCCGGTCTGGCCGGTGATGTCGTAGCCGTGGACATTGAGCTGGCCAATCGCCGCCCGGGCGGGCGCGCCGTAGCGGGCCCAGTTGCGCACGAAGGTCTGGGAATTGGTCTCGTCCATCGCCGCCACCCGGGTGTCCAGGCCCCGGGCCTTCAGCGCGCGATCGGTCGCCAGGATGATCCGTTCCTGGGCCTCGGGCGACCAGTGCGAGCCTTCCTGGCGGTTGGCGGCGTGCCAATAAGGGGTGTTCGGCTCGTTGACCGGCGACAGGGTGCGGAAGCGGATCTGGTGGCGTCTTTGCAATTCGTCGACGGTCCGGGCCAGATAAGCGGCGAAAAGGGCCTCCTGTCCGGGGCGAAGATTGTTGTCGAGGCCGCTCTGCGCCCCCGAGACGCGGCCGCTGACGGTCATGAACCAGGGCGGAGAGTTGGAGAAGGCCTCGAACAGCCGCTCGGACTCCGGAACCCGGTTGCGGATGGCGTCCAGCCACCAGCGCTGGCGCGGATCGGCCGACCAGTCCCACTGGGCCTCGTTCTCCGGCCGCCAGGCCGGGTCCGGACCGACCTGACGCCAGAACCCCGGAACATCCGCCCCTGGACGCAGATAGGGCGTGATCCCGGCCGGATTGCCGCCGCCGATATTATAGCGGGCGATGGTGAAGCCCAGGCCCCCGGGGCCGTAGAGCAGGTCGGCCAGCTTCTCGCGGACCGGCTCGGGATAGCCGCCGGTGACATTGGCGAACCAGGCCAGCGCCGTGCCCCAGCCCTCGAACTCGGTGCGCGGATGGTCGAGATCGGCCTGCACCGTCACCGGCAGGGCGCCGGCGACGGGGGCGGAGCAGTCGACCTCGGCCAGGGCGGGACCGGAGAACGACAGGGCGACGACCGCCGCCAAGGCCAGGAGCCGCGACCTCATCTCAGCGGACCATCAGGCTGACCATCAGGCTCGCGCCCTCAGCGGGCAGGCGCAGGCCGAAATAGGTCTCGTCGCCGTTGAGCAGGCGCTCGCGCACCCAGCGGCCCTGTTCGAAATGGCCCTGTTCGACGGTCAGCAACTGCGCGGCGCCGTCGACGCCCAGCTT
Organism: Caulobacter sp. LARHSG274; assembly: GCF_052871235.1. NCBI lineage: Bacteria > Pseudomonadati > Pseudomonadota > Alphaproteobacteria > Caulobacterales > Caulobacteraceae > Caulobacter > Caulobacter sp. LARHSG274. The sequence continues at coordinate 53,880 of NZ_JBIXJO010000006.1, forward strand.
GGGCGCGAAGGCGACATTGGCGTCGGCGCCGACGATCAGGAACCGGTCGGGCGCGACCTCGGCCATCAGCACCCGGCCGCCCAGGCCCGGATTGCCCTGGCCGCGGTCGCCGCCATAGACGTTGCGCACCTCGCCGAACCGGGCGACCGCGTCGAAGGCGGAGAACGACAGCGGGACGTTGGCCAGGCCGTCTTCTTCCACGGCGGCCTGCACCTTGCCGGCGTCGCGCAGCGGCAGCAGGAACGGTGCGGCCTCGCGCAGCAGGCGATAGTTGACCGCGACCGGATCGGACTTCAGGGCGAAATCGGCGTCGAGGCCGAACTTGGAGACGCCCATCGCCCGCGGGCGGGCCAGGGCCAGGAACATGTGCCGGGCATGGGCGATCGAGCCGCCGGTCTCGGGGATCAGCAGCGGATTGTCGGGCCGATCATAGGCGTTGGCGATCTCCAGATAGGGCGCGACGTTGGTGTCGTAATTGTCCGGACCGATGACGTCGATCGCCGGGGCCAGGGCCTTCCACATCGGCAGCAGCCACGACACCGCCCCGCCGCTGGGCGAGGACAGGCCCGGGCGCAGCAGGCCCGGCTGCTCGCGCGGCCAGACATTGATATAGAGCGGCAGGTCATAGGCGGCCTTGCCCGCCGCCGCGACCGCCTGGATGTAGTGGGCGGTGTGATAGGCCATGAAGGCCTCGGGCGCGCGGGGCCCGAAGGTTTGCGGCCAGTTTCCCTGGCCGGTCCCCTCGATCCGCGGCATGTCGGCCGGGACGGCGGCATTGTAGAGCGCATTGGCGGCGGGGGCGTGGTCGCGGTCGGCGCCGAGCGTGCCGGCCTCGTTCTCGACCTGGACCATCAGCACGGTGCGGGTCTTGGCGTCGATCGCCTTCAGGTGGGCCATCAGGGCGGCGAAGGCCTGGGCGTCGCGGGCTTGGCTGAGGGCGCCGATCGGCGACAGCACGTCGATCGGCCGCCCGGCCGGGTCGATCACCCGCGGGTAGTGCTCGGTGTCGCGCTTGACGAATTCCGGCGTGTAGCTCATGCCGCCGTTCTTCCAGGTGCCGAACCACAACAGCACCAGATGGACGTTCTGGCGGCGGGCTTCTTCGACCAGGCCGTCGACCAGGCTGAAATCGAAGCGGCCGGAGACGGGCTCGATTTCCTCCCAGCTGACCGGCGTCATGATCGTGTTGGCGCCGCTGCGCGCGATCGCGCCAGCAAGGTCGCGAAGCGCCGCGGGGACGCCGCTGCTGTTGTTGACCTGCAGACCCAGGATCAACCAGGGCTTGCCGTCGACGCGAAGGGGCAGGGCGGGGCGTTCGGTCGCGGCTTGCGGTTGAGGCGGGGCGGCCGCTTCGGCGTGCGCGGCCATCGCCCACAGCGCCGTTCCCACCGCCAGCCCGCGCCAAATCGCCGATCTCCGCAAGTCCATCTCCCTGGTCGTTCTGCGCGGCGCCGCGCGCCGACGGCCGCTCTGCGGACCGATGTCGCCCGAAATGGCCATAGAAAGATTTATCCTACAAACGCATTTTGCATACTTGTCGTACAAATCGGAAATCGATATGCCTTGAAGCAACATAACCTCGGTTTCAAGTTTAAGGCAAAGCTTAGGCCTTACACCCAAGCAAGCTTGACCGTTCAATTAGGCAGGGGACAAATGATCAAAGGCATCTTCACGCGTCGAGTCTTGGCCGGTGTTTCCCTCGGAACCCTGGGCTTGGCCGCCTTCGGCCTGCCGGCCTACGCTCAACAGGCCACGACTGCAACGCCGCCGGCCAGCCAGGCCCCCAGCGACGGTCAGACCGTGGACACGGTGGTCGTCACCGGGGTCCGCGCCAGCCTGCGTTCAGCCCAGGCGATCAAGCGCAACGCCGACCAGGTCGTGGATTCGATCCAGGCCCAGGACATCGGCAAGCTGCCCGACGCTAACACCACCGAGGCCCTGCAGCGCGTGACCGGCGTCCAGATCCAGCGCCGCTACGGCGAAGGCGCGACGGACTTCGACCACCGCACCCAGCCGGCGATCGCCATCCGCGGCCTGACCCAGGTGCAGAACTTCCTCGACGGGCGCGCGGTCTATTCGGCCTCAGGCGGCCGGGCCTTCGATCTGGAAGGCGTGCCGCCCGAATTGCTGGCCGGCGCCGACGTCTATAAGAACGCGCCCGCCAACATCATCGAAGGCGGCGTTGGCGGCGCGGTGAACCTGCGCACCCGGCTGCCGTTCGACTCGTCCAAGCGGGTCCTCAGCGCCACGTTCCGCGGCAACTATTACGACCGGGTGCGCAAGAACGGCGGCTCGATCTCGGGCCTCTACAGCGACCGGTTCGACACCTCGATCGGCGAGGTCGGCGTGCTGCTCAACGCCGTGCTGAGCAAGAGCCGCTATCGCCAGGACGGCCTCCTGGCAGGGCCGTTCGACACCGTCGCGCCCGGCTCGATCGCCAACGCCCCGGCCAACGCCCAGGTGCCCTACGGCTTCGAAATCTATGACGACACCGGCGACCGCAAGCGCCTGGGCATCGCCGCGGCCGTGCAGTGGCGGCCCAGCGATCAGCTGCTGCTGACGGCCCAGTACCAGCGGACCAAGTACTGGTTCAACCGGACCGGCGCCTACTATTACGACTTCAACAACCGCTCCAACGTCCGCAATGCCGCCGGAGTGGTGACCAGCTACGGCACCGATCCGCTGCCGGGCGCGGCCTACACGTTCAACGACGAAGGCTACGCCACCAAGGGGTCGCTGCAGAACCAGACCTTCGAAACCGGGCGCTACGACCAGCAGCTGTGGAGCCAGAGCCAGAACTTCACGCTGAACGCGGCCTGGACCCCGACCGACCGCCTGAAGGCCAATTTCGACGTCCAGTACCTGAAGTCCTACTACAACGCCGACCGCAACGGCCACGTGCTGTCGCTGTACTCCCAATCGGGCCAGACCGGCCTGACCTCGCCCCACAAGTCGATCGTCGATTTCGACCTGACCGGCAAATATCCCCGGTGGGAGGTGCGTGACGCCTCGGTCCTGAACAACCCGGCCAACTACACTACGCCGTACATGGCCGACTCCCTGCAGCGCAACGACGCCGACACCCTGTCGTTCGCGACCGACGTCGAGTACGACCTGGAAGGCGGCTTCTTCGACAAGCTGCGCGGCGGCGCCCGCTATTCCGACAACAGCATCGACCTGCGGGGCACCTGGCACGGGGTCTGTATCACCGCCCTGGGCCCGGACGCGAGCTGTTCGGCGCCGACGGGCACGCCGCTGATCCCGCTTTCGGCCCATCCGGAACTGTCGATGCCCGGTCCGTCGATGCGCTGGTTCGACGGCAACACCGTCAAGGGCGGCCTGCTCTATCCGGCCTTCCCGAAGGGCGACGGCGTCTGGGCCCAGACCAAGGCGCTCTACGCCCTGTTCGGGGCGCAGACCAAGGACGCCTTCACGCCAGGCGACCTCAACAGCCAGACCGAGAAGACCTATACCGGTTGGGCGATCGCCGACTACGCCGGCGAAGTGGCCGGCGTGCAGATCGACGGCGGCCTGGGCGTGCGGGTGATCAAGACCGAGGCGACCTCCCAGGGCACCCAGTTCAACAATGACGGGACCACCACGCCGATCGACGTGGACAACAGCTACACGCGCGTGCTGCCCAGCTTCAACCTGCGCGCCAAGCTCACCGACACCCTCCAGGCGCGCCTGGCCTATTCCAAGGGCCTGGCCCGCCCCAACTTCGACCAGCTGTCGACCAACCTGACGCTCAACAACCCCAACCAGGTCAATCCGGTCACCGGCCACCCCAGCGCCAGCTCGGGCAATCCGATGCTGCGTCCGATCGAGTCCGACAACTATGACCTGACGGCCGAGTGGTACTTCAACGACACCGGCTCGCTGACCGCCGGCGTGTTCTACAAGAAGGTCGACGGTTTCCTGGCCGGCGGCACGGTCCTGGGCTCCTACAACGGCGTGACCTACGACGTCAGCACGGTGGTCAACTCCGGCAAGGGCACTGTCAAGGGCGTCGAGCTCGGCTATCAGCAGTTCTTCGACTTCCTGCCAGGCCTGCTCAGCGGCCTGGGCATCCAGGCCAACTACACCTATGTCGACAGCAGCGTCAGCAACCCGTTCGCGACGGCGGGATCGGCGGCGCCGGCCCAGCTGCCGCTCGAGAAGCTGTCGAAGAACAGCTACAACCTGATCGGGCTCTACGAGAAAGGCCCGGTCAGCGCCCGCGTCGCCTACAACTGGCGTTCGGCCTATCTGGACCAGACCACCGGCAGCGGCGCGAACGGCATCCCGCAATACGCCAAGCCCTACGCCTCGCTGGATGCGTCGCTCAGCGTCGACATCAACGACCACGTGGCGTTCTCGGTGGATGCGGTGAACCTGAACAACCGCATGAACGTGCTCTACATCGGCACGCCCGCCGCGCCGCTGCAGTACCAGCTCAACGACCGCCGTTTCGGCGTCGCGCTGCGCATCACCTACTGATCCTCCCCGGCTGGCCGGCGTGACGCCTCGATGCGCCATGCCGGCCTTTTTTCGACAAAACCCTTCGGTCCGCGAAGCAAGACATGGTTCGATCGATCCGATGCTGACCGAAACTTCGCGCCAGAACGGACCGCTGACCCGCATCGCCATCGTCGGCGGCGGCACGGCCGGCTGGATGACCGCCGCGGCCCTGGCCCGCGTGCTGGGCGCCCAGAACGTCCCCGTCACCCTGGTCGAGTCCGAAGAGATCGGCACGGTCGGGGTGGGCGAGGCGACGATCCCGCTGATCGGCCTGTTCAACGCCATGCTCGGCATCGACGAGGACGACTTCGTCCGCCGCACCCGGGCCACCTTCAAGCTGGGCATCGAATTCGTCGACTGGACCCGCCGCGGGCACAGCTATTTCCACCCGTTCGGGACCTATGGCCTCGACCTGGGGCCGATCTCGTTCCAGGCGCTGTGGCAGAGGCTGCGCCAGGCCGGCAAGGCCGAGGACCTGTCGGCCTATTCGGTCTGCGCCCTGGCCGCCGAGGCCGGGCGGTTCTCGCGTCCGGTCCGGGACCGCGCCTCGCCCCTGTCGCAGCTGGCCTACGCCTTCCATTTCGACGCGGCCCTGTATGCGGACTATCTGCGCGACTACGCCCAGGCCCGCGGCGTGGTGCGGCGGGAGGGGCGGGTCACCGACGTCGTCCTGCGCGAGGGCGGGGGCTTCGTCGAGGCGGTGGTGCTGGCCTCGGGCGAGCGGCTGGAGGCCGACCTGTTCATCGACTGCTCGGGCTTTCGCGGCCTGCTGATCGGCCAGGCCCTGGGCGTCGGCTATGAGGACTGGTCGCACTGGCTGGTCAATGACAGCGCCGTGGCCGTGCCGTCGGTCAATCCGCCAACCCTGGCGCCGTTCACCCGCTCGACCGCCCGCGCCGCCGGCTGGCAGTGGCGCATTCCGCTGCAGCACCGCACCGGCAACGGTTACGTCTATGCCAGCCGGCACGTCTCCGACGACGAGGCCGCCGCGACCCTGATGGCCAATCTGGAAGGCGCGCCCCTGGCCGCGCCGCGCGGCCTGAAGTTCAAGACCGGCCGCCGCGACGCCTTCTGGGTCGGCAACTGCGTGGCCCTGGGCCTGTCGGCCGGGTTCCTCGAGCCGCTGGAGTCGACCAGCATCCACCTGATCCAGACCGGCGTCGCCCGATTGCTGGAAATGCTGCCCGACCGGCGGTTCTGCGCCGCCAATATCGCCCGTTACAATCGGCTGGTGAGCCGCGAATTCGAGGAGATCCGCGACTTTCTCATCCTGCACTACCACGCCACCGAGCGCGACGATTCCCCCTACTGGAACTATGTGCGCACCATGCCGATCCCCGAGACGCTGGCCGAGCGGATCGCGATCTTCGAGGGCACGGGCCGGGTGTTCCGGGACAACGAAGAGCTGTTCAGCAAGAGCAGCTGGCTGGCGGTGATGGAGGGGCAGGGGCTCAAGGCCCGCGGCTTCGATCCGCTGGCGGCCTTCATGCCCGAGGCCGACGCCGTGCGCCGCCTGCAGGCGATCGCCCGCGCCGGCCGCGACGCCGTGGCCGGCCTGCCGACCCACGAGGCCTTCATCCAGAAGTTCTGCGCCGCCCCTTCGGCGGCGACCGCCAGCGCATAGACCACGGGCCTGCGCAACGCTCCCCCGCGTTCGGTGTTTCCTTGATCAATCCTGCGTCGAGGAGCTCTGGCCATGAAACAGGATCACGCGTCGGCGGACGCCAAAGCCTATGGACGGCTGGCCGTCATGATCGGCCTGTCGTTCCTCTGCATGTACGTGCTGATGTACGCCATGGTCGACCGGCTGGGGAACGTCCATCCCAATCTCAACCAGGCCTATATGGCCGGGCTGATGACCGCCCCGATGGCGGTGCTCGAACTGCTGCTGATGGGGATGATGTATCCGCGGCGTGGATGGAACCTGGCCATCCTGCTGGCCAGCATCGTGATCGGCGTCGCCTGCTTCGTCGCGATCCGGCAGCAGTTCCTGATCGGCGATCGCGAGTTCCTGCGCTCGATGATCCCGCACCATTCGGGCGCGATCCTGATGTGCGGCAAGGCGCCGATCACGGATCCGGAGCTGAAGACGCTCTGCGCCTCGATCATCCGCGGCCAGCAGGACGAGATCAACCAGATGGACGCGATGCTGCGGAGGCGTTGAGGACGCCCGAACCCGGGCCGCGTCGCCTTGGAGCGTGATGGGTGAAGACAGGATCCCCTTTTATCCCGTCTCCCCGGCGAAGGCCGGGGCCCAGATTCAGCCGTGGCGCCGGACGCTTATCCCAAACACACAGCCCTACGATCTGGACCCCGGCCTTCGCCGGGGAGACGGAGTGGGACGGATCTTTTCATCCAGGCTCAATCCCACCTCAGAAGAACACCTTGCGGAAGCTCAGTCGGACGCTCCGCCCCAGCGGGTCGAGATAGTCGGGCTGGTAGTTGATCGGCACGGCGCCGGAGGCGTCATGGACGCTCATCTTGCTGTCGAACAGGTTGGTGATCCCGAAGGTCACACGCGAGCCGCGCAGGAACGGATGGGCGGCCACCCAGTCGCGCCGGGCCCCCAGATTGGCGAACAGGCGCAGGTTGATCGTGGTCAGGTCCGAGAACCGCAGGTTCCCGGCCGCCGCGCTGCCGTCGACTCGGGTGGCGCTGCGCCAGCTGGCGGTGAGCCGCGCGCCAAGGCCGTTCTTGGTGATTCCCGCCTGGGCCTCGACCTCGTGCTGCGGCTGGCCGCCGCTGGAATTGAGCGCGTCGCCGTTGAGCAGGTCCAGGGGGAGCGAGCCGTCGCCGATGAACACCCGCTCGCGCAGGTGGACGGTATGGAACAGCGCCAGCTGCAGCCGCGCGGCCCCGCCGCCGGGCGGGCCAAAGCCGCCGAAACCGCCGGGACCGCGTTCGCCGCGCCAGCCGCCCGGGCCGCCTGGCCCATCGGGGCCGCCCGGCGTCTGGCCGGGCCCGGCGTTGGACCTGGTCACGTCGCCGGCGGCCGGAACCGCCGGATCCGGCTGGGCGGAGCGCTCGCCGCCGCCGGGGGGCAGGGCGCCCTGGAGCAGGCCGAGGTTGGGCGTTTGGTCTGTGGCGGCGGCTTGCCCCGGCGTGGGCGTGGGCGCGGGGCGGGTCTGGTCCTGGCCGGACGCCTGGCCGCCGTCGCGCCGTTGCCGCCAGTCGCCGCCGCCGCCGGGCGGCCACGGCCGATCGGGATTGAAGGCCGGGCGCGGCGGGGTCTTGCCGATCTGGCGCGTGAAATTGATCCCCCAGCGCAGCTGGTCGCTTTCCTGGCGGGCGAAGTTCACCGGCCGGGCGTCGACGCGGGTCAGGTCGCCGTCGGCGTCGCGGGTGAAGCGGTCGGGGAAGGCGGCCTTGGTCGCCGCGGTGGCGGCCGGGAACGAGGCGATCGGGTCGTCGATCCGGGTACGGAAATAGTTGGCGTTCAGCGACAGGCCGGTGATGTTCGGCGGCCGCAGGGTCACGCCGATCTTCAGCACGTGGCGCTCCTCGGCCTTGAGGTCGGGGTTGCCGCCGGTGATCCGGGTGACCTGGACGGTCTCGCCGCGCACGAAGTCGAAGATCCGGGAGTCCGGCCGCGCCACGGCCGGCGCGCCCAGCTGCGACATGGTCGGGGCGTTCTCCTGCTGGGTCATCGAGACGATGAAGCTGACCGGCTTGATCGGCGACCAGGTCAGGCCGTAGCCGACGGTGGTCAGGGCGCCGAAGTCCGACAGCCGGTTGACCGCCAGGTTCAGATTGGCCGATAGGTCGCCCATCCCCGCCAGCACGTTGTTCTTGCGGCTGGTGATCGGCAGGTCGAAATTCAGCTGGGCGTTGGCCCCGGTGCGGGAAAGATCGCTGCTGGTCTCGCCGGTCGATCGACGCGACACGGCGTCGAGGCTCGAACCTTCGGCGCCCAGTTTCACCGTCGTCGAAAGGTCTCCCGCCGGCAGGCGCGCCAGAGTCCCGTTGGCCACCAGCTGCAGGTTGCCGCCGTCGGTGATCGTCCGGGCGCGGTCGGTGGTCTCGGCGCTGCGGTCGGTCAGGGTGCGGTCATAGCCGTGATCGTAGTTGCCGGTCAGCGACCAGCGCCAGGTTTTGGCGTCGCCGTCGACGGTGAAGCCCAGGTGTCCGTCGAAGTCGCGGCTGTTCTGCTCCAGCGCGACGTCGTTCCGGGAGCCGAGCAGGGCCGCGCTGCGGCTGAACGAGCCGCTGGCGTTGACCGTCGCCGAGACATTGTGGGGCAGGGCCTTGTTGAACACCGTATTGACCGAGGCCTGGTCGGTGCGGGGCAGCAGGCTCCGGTCGCCGCTGAGGCCGTTGCCGAGATCGGGGTCGGCGATCAGGTCGCGGTCGCTTTCCAGCAGGGCGTCGCTGTGCTGCAGCTTGGCCGCCAGATTGAGCCGGCCGTCGCGGTTCAGGCGCAGGGTGCTGGCGTCCAGCTGCTCGCTGGTCTGGCCGCCGGCGGTCGGCGCCGCCACGCCCAGCTCGCCGGTATTGGCCCGGAAGCGCTGGCGCAGCACGATGTTGACTACCTTCTGCTCGGCCGTATAGCCGTATTTGAGCGCCACCTCCTCGGGCAGGATCTCGACCCGCTGGATCGCTTCGGCGGGGATGTCGCGGATCTCGGCCATGCTGGAGATCCGTCGGCCGTTGAGCAGCACCACCGGCGAGCCGCCGCGGCCGCTCTCGGTCTGCGGCGCCAGTTCGGCCAGCAGCTCGTTGATCGAGCTGACTCCGAAGGCGCGGACGTCGGCGGCGGTGAAGGTCTCCTCCGGCGGGATGTTGCCGATGACCGCCCCGCGCAGGCGCTGGCCGGCGGTCACCACCAGGGCTTCGACCTCGTTGTCGCCGGCGGGATCGGCGGTCTCGGCCGGCGTTGTCGGCCGCGGTTGACGCTCCTGCGCATGCAGGACGGCGGGCGTGATGCAAGCCAGCACGCTCAGCAGCGCCATCTTCCTGGTCATGATGATTCCCGACACCCAGCGCGAATCGATCCCGCGCGGACCCTTGTTTAGCGCAATGATCCTGACCCCAGGCTGAATGAAACCTCCGGGCGTGCCTGAACGCAGAAAGGCGACCGAGGCTGGCGACGCGGCCGCTTTTGCGCTTGAAGGTCATGACGCGGGAGGACGCCGGATGGGATTGATGGGAAGACTTGGCGGCTTTGCGCCCTGGATGGTCATGGCGGCGCTGTCGATGGCCGCGCCGGCCCTGGCCCGCGAACCGCGGCCGGTGCAGTCGCTGAACGCCGACTGGCGGTTCCTGAAGGGCGATCCAGCCGATGCGGCCGCGCCGACCCTGGACGCCAAGGCCTGGCTGAACATCATGCTGCCCCACACCTTCAACGCCGGCGACGGCGAGGACGGCGGCGGCTACTACCGCGGACCGGGCTGGTATCGCCGCGAGCTCGACCTGGCCCCGCAGCCGCCCGGCCGGCGCCTGTTCCTGCAGTTCGACGGCGCGGCGCTCAACGCCGAGGTGTTCCTGAACGGAACCCGGGTCGGCAGCCATGCCGGCGGCTACGCGGCCTTCCGGTTCGACATTACCGACCTGGCCCGGCCCGGCCGCAACCTGCTGGCGGTGCGGGTCGACAACGCGGCCACCCCCAGCGTCGCGCCGCTGGGCGGCGACTTCACGGTGTTCGGCGGGCTCTATCGCGGGGTCTCGATCCTTTCGACCCCGGCCGTGCATATCGACGCCTTGGACCATGGCGGACCGGGCGTCTATGTCACGACGCCCAAGGTCTCAGCCGAACGCGCTGAGGTGGCGGTGCTGACGCGAGTGCGCAACGACGGCGGCAAGGCCCAGCGGGCCAGCGTCACCACGGCGATCCTCGACGCCGAGGGCCGGGAGGTCGCGCGAACCGTCTCACGCGTCGCGGCCCGGCCGGGCGAGGTGGCGCCGCTCACCCAGACCCTGGTCCTGCCGCGGCCCCGGCTGTGGAACGGCCGCAAGGACCCCTATCTCTACCAGGTGCGTACGAAGGTGGCGGCCGTCGGGGCCGCTGGACCGGCCGACGAGGTCAGCGTCCCGCTGGGAGTGCGCACCTTCCGAGTGGACCCGAAGGCCGGCTTCTTCCTCAATGGCCAGCACTTAGCGCTGCACGGCGCCAACCTCTTCCACAGCGGTCGCCCGGGCAAGGGCCTGGCGGTGACCGCCGGCGAGATCGACGAGGACTTCCAGATCCTGGAGGAGATGGGCGCGACCGGCCTGCGCCTGGTCCATTTCCAGCATCCGGCCCACGCCTATGACCGCGCCGATCGCGACGGCCTGGTGCTGTGGACGGAGATCCCGCTCAACAGCAAGGTCGACGCTTCGCTGGCCTTCGAGGTCAATATCGTCGAGCAGCTGCGCGAGCTGATCCGTCAGAACGCCAATCATCCGTCGGTGATGTTCTGGGGACTGGGCAACGAGATCTATGCGTCGGACGCGGCCAGCAACCGCATCCTGGCCCGCCTGCAGGCCGAGGCCAAGGCGGAGGACCCGACGCGGCCCACCGTCTATGCCCACTGCTGCGGGGCCGACGACGCGCCGCACGCGATGCACACCGACCTGATCGCCTACAACAAGTATTTCGGCTGGTACCCCGACCAGGTCGGCGAGATCGGCGACTGGGCCGACCGGGCCCACGCCCTGATCCCCGACCGGGCCATGGCGGTCAGCGAATACGGGGCCGGGGCCAGCATCCAGCAGCAGGAGGACCCGCCCCGTCGTCCCGCCACCGCGTCCGGCTGGCACCCCGAGCAGTACCAGAGCCTGTTCCACGAACGGGCCGGCGCGCAGCTGGCGGCGCGGGACTATCTGTGGGGCCAGTTCGTCTGGGTGGCCTTCGACCTGGCGTCGGACGGCCGCAACGAGGGCGACCGGCCGGGGATCAACGACAAGGGCCTGGTGACCTATGACCGCCGCACCCGCAAGGACGCCTATTACTGGTACCAGGCCCAGTGGTCCGACAGACCCATGGTCCATATCACCAGCCAGCGGATGACCCCGCGCGCCGCGCAGCCGGCGGCGGTCAGGGTCTACAGCAACGCCCCGCGTCTGCGCCTGACGGTCAACGGCGTCGACCAGGGCGAGCGCGAGGTGCTGAACCATGTCGCCACTTGGCCCGGCGTGACGCTGAAGCCCGGCGACAACCAGGTCCAGGCGACCTCGGCCGTCGATCCCGCCGTCCAGGACAGCGTCGTCTGGCGGTATGAACCCTCCAGCGTTCCGCTGCTGACCTCGACCGCAGGACCGCCGACCGCGCCGTGAGGCGTCAGGCCGCCAGCGCTTCGTCCATGGGGCCGAAGACCTCGTAGTGGATGCGGTCAGCCGGCACGCCGGCCCCGACCAGGCCGTCGACCATGGTTCGCAGGAACGGTCTTGGGCCGCACAGATAGACGTCGGCCTCGGCGAGCGGGGTGTTGGCGGCCAGCCAGTCGAGGGTGATGAAGCCGTCGACATCGTGGGTCTCGCCGACCCGGTCGGCGTGCAGCGGATCGCTGTAGAAGGTGGTCACCGACACCCGGCCGTGGTCGTTGGCCAGGGTCCGGACGTGGCTGTCCAGGGCGTGGACGGCGCTGTTGAGCGCCCCATGGACGAAGTGGGCTTCCAGCTCCGGATGAGCCTTGGCGATGTGCTCGACCATGCTGACCATAGGGGTCAAGCCGACCCCGCCGCTGAGCAGCACCACCGGGCGCGGCGGCTGGCTGGCCAGGAAGAAGTCGCCGGCCGGCGGCGTGGCCTGGAGCACGTCGCCCTCCTGGATCTGGTCGTGCAGGAACCGCGAGCTGACGCCGTGGTCCTCGCGCTTGACCGAGATGCGGTAGCTGTCGGCGCTCGGGCCGGCCGAGATCGAGTAGTTGCGCTTGAGGCCCGGCTGGCCCGGAGCGTCGAAGCGGAAGGTCAGGTACTGGCCCGGCTTGTGGGGAATGACCGGCCCGCCGTCCTTGGGACGCAGCACGAACGAGGTGATCACCGCGCTCTCGCGGATCTTTTGGGCGACCACGAAGTCGCGCCAGCCGGTCCAGCCGCCGGCGTCGGCGATGATCTCGTCGCGGATCAGCTTTTCGCGGCCTTGCAGGACGTCGGCCAGGAACCAGTAGGCCGCGCCCCACGCTTCGAGGATCTCGTCGGTCGCCGCCGCGCCCAGCACGTCCTTGATCGCGCCCAGCAGGGCGGTGGCGACGAAGGGATAGTGCTCGGGCAGGATGTGATAGCCGACGTGCTTCTGGGCGATGCGCTCGACCGCCGGGGCCAGGACGGCCAGGTTGTCGATGTTCTGGGCGTAGGCCAGCACCGCGCCGGCCAGGGCCTTGGTCTGCGTACCGCCTTCGCCCTGGTTGGCGTGGTTGAACAGGGCCTTGATGTGGTCGTCCTGGAACAGGCGGGCGTACATCGCCTGGGTGATGGCCGGGCCGTGGGCGGCCAGGGCCGGGACGGTGGCCTTGACGCGCGCGATCACGTCCGCGCTCAGCGCAGCTGCCATTTTCTCTCTCCGTTTCTGGGTTTCGGTCCGGCTAGAGCGCCGCGGCCGTGCGAGGGGCGTCCGTCTCGGGACGATAGTGAAGGGCCAGGTCCAGGCTCTGGGCGATCCGCGCCGCCTTGGCCTGCAGGGCGGCGGCGACCGGCGGCGACAGGATTTCGTCGGTCGCTTGGTTCCACAGCTCCAGCCAGCGGTCGAACATGTCCGGGGTGATGCGGGCGCCGTGGCGCAGGTGGGCTTGAACCGGATGGCCCTTGTAGCGGCCGCTGGCCAGCATCACCGACGACCAGAAGTCGGTCAGGGTTCGCAGGTGGCGGTCCCAGTCCTCCACCGCGTCGTTGAACACCAGACCCAGGCGCCGGTCGGCGCGGACGCGGGCGTAGAAGCGCTTCAGCAGGGTCGGCAGGGCCGCTTCGATCTCGTGGGCGTGGCCGGGGTCCATGGGAGCGCCTAATTGATGCGTTGAAAATGCATCTATTGCGGCGCCCCTAAACATGCAACAGGAATATTGGTTTTACGTAGTCGCCCTTAGGGGCCTGACGGAGCGACGATGCGGCTGACCCGCTACACCGACTACGCCATGCGGGTGCTGCTGCACCTGGCGGCGCGGGACGACGGCCTGGCCTCGATCGGCGAAATCGCCAGCCTCTACCGCATCTCCCAGAACCACCTGATGAAGGTGGTGCAGGACCTGGGCAAGGCCGGCTTCGTGCGCACGGTGCGCGGCCGCGGCGGCGGCGTCGCCCTGGCCAAGCCGGCCGACCAGATCGTCATCGGCCAAGTGGTGCGCCACACCGAGGACGGCTTCCGGCTGGTCGACTGCAGCGACTGCCTGATCGCTCCGGCCTGCAGCCTGCCGCGCGTGCTCAACGAGGCGACGGCGGCGTTCATCGCCGTGCTCGACAAGTACACGGTGGCCGACCTGATGGACCGACGCCACCAGATGCGGCCGCTGTTCGGCATCCTGGAGCCGAGCTAAGCCTGCGCCGAACGCTCCGGCGGATTGATACCGGTTCTCAGCTAGCTCGGCCGGGGGAACTCAGCGAGCGTGGGCCGCCTTAAACCAAGGGTTTCAATCGCTTCAGGAGATTTCCCCATGGTCGCCTCCGCCAAGTCCTCGACCAAGTCCAAGACCAGCGCCAAGTCGCGCCGCACACGCCGCACTGGCCAGCGCGATCCCCTGGCCGTCCGCCTGCTCAAGCAGGATCACCGGGAGGTCGAGGGCTGGTTCGACGAATACGAACAGCTTGAGGACGACGCCGAAAAGCTGGAGCTTTTCAATAAGATCGCCCTGGCGCTCAAGGTCCATACCCAGATCGAGGAAGAGATCTTCTATCCGGAGGAGCGCGGCCAGGTCGAGGACGACATGCTCGACGAGGCCTTCGTCGAACACGACGGCGCCAAGAAGCTGATCGCCGAGATCGAGGCGATGGAGCCGAGCGACGAGTTTTATGACGCCAAGGTCAAGGTGCTGGGCGAGTACATCAAGCACCACGTCAAGGAAGAGGAACAGCCCGGCGGCATCTTCGCCCAGGCCAAGAAGGGCGACGAGGACCTCGACGCCATGGGCGAGCGGCTGAAGATCCGCAAGGAACAACTGATGGCCGAGTTGGAGCCCGAGCGGCCGCACTGACGGCGGCCGCGCGTGGTCCCGGTCTATCCGAACAGGGGCACGGGACCGCGTCCGCCGCCGTTCCAGGTCGACCAGTTGGGGAAGACATAGGGCAGGTCGGCCGAGCTGACGCCGTACCACTGGGCGATGGCGCCGACATATTCCTCGATGGCGATGGTGGGGATCCAGCGACCGTCGCCCGCCGCGTCGTCGGGGCCACCGAAGCTCATGTCCGGATAGAGGCCGTGCACCTTGCGCGAGGCCAGAGCGGCGCCGAGCACCAGGTGGTTCGAGCCCCAGGCGTGGTCGGCGCCGCCATTGGCGTTGGGTTTGAAGACCCGACCGAAGTCGGACATCGTAAAGGCGGTGACGTTGTTGGCCAGACCCAGCGCCTTCATGGCGCTGTAGAAACCGGCCAGGGCCATGGCGAGATCGGCATAGAGGAAGTTGTGCATCCCCAGCTCGTTGGTGTGGGTGTCGTAGCCGCCCTGGCTGACGAAAAAGGTCTGCTTGGCGTGCCCCAGGCTGCCGCGCGCCTCGATCATCCGAGCGGCGCGCAGCAGTTGTCTGGAGATGTCGCTGGTCAGGGCTGCGCCGGTGACGGGATTTTTGAAGTGCTGGTCGACGGTCGAGCTGGCGGCGGTGATGATCGCGTTGGCGGCGCTCGCCTGGGCGTAGGTCGACGACATGCCCCGGCTGGTCAGGTCGGTGACCGCGCCGAACGACGAGGCGTCGGAAAAGGTTTCCAGCGCCGCCTGGCGCGCCACCACCGCGGCGTCGGTGCTGGCGGCGTTGTAGCCGTAGCGGCTGATGGGGCCGGAGGAGGGCAGGACCAGGGGCGACTTCTGGGCGCCGATCAGGGCCAGTTGCGAGCCGGCGATCGAGATCAGCGGCGGCAGGTCGGCTTTCTCTGCCTTGTCGAGGATGCGGCCCATGAAGCCGTCCTTGTTGCTGTCGCGCATGCGCAGGCCCTGCCATTGGTTCTGCTGGTCCTCATGCGACATCAGGTTCAGCGGACGCAGGTCGGGGCGGCTCTGGTAGAGGCTCTTGGTCAGCGGCTGATAGAGCGTTCCGGTGTTGAGCACCGCGCTGAGGGCGCCTTCATCCCAGGCGGTCTTCAGGGGCGCGAAGGCCGGGTGCAGGGCGAAGCCCGTGCCGGTCAGCGGCGTCAGCGTGTCCTGCTTCAGGGCGATGCCGGCGCGCCGGGTCGCATAGGTGGCGTACCGGCCGTCATTGGGCACCACCATGTTCCAGCCGTCGTTGCCGCCGAACAGGAACACGCCGACCATGGCGCGGTAGGTGGAGGTGTCGGCCAGGGCGGCTGAGCGCCCGATCTGGGCGAGGGCGGCGGCGGCCGAGGCGCCGGCGATCAGCCGGCCGAAATCACGACGAGACAGGGACATGGCGGGGCTTACCGGTCGACTTGGAATTGCGGGGAGGTCGCGACGATGTAGAGCGCGGTCTGGGCGCGCTTGTGGGCCTGGACGGTCGGGTCGTTGTTCTTGACCGCGGTGATCGCCGACGACAGGGCGGCGCGCTGGGCCGAAGTCATGGTCTTGTTCAGGAAGACCAGGTCCAGCCGATCGATCAGCTTGTCCGGGTCGGCGGCCAGGGCTTCCCAGTCGGCCCAGGCCAGCTGAGTGCCGGTCGAGCCGGCGAAGAAGGCGGACGGCTGGAACTCGGCGCGGGTCTGCTCGCCGGCCATGGTCCAGTCCCAGACCAGGTTGTGGCGCGCGATCACCGTGGAGGTGGTCATCAGCTTGCTGACCGGGCTGAGCTGGCCGTCGCCGAGCGGCAGGGGGAAGTCATAGGGATAGAAGTTGAAGACCGAAGAGGGGCGGAAGGGCATCTGACCCAGGGCGTTGTCGCGCGTATAGAAGGTGTAACCGTCCGTCTTGAAGCCGAGGGCGCGGCCCAGGCTGGTCAGGAACAGCACTGGTTCCTTGATCTTGCCCGGCGTGGCGGCCGAGCCGCGGGCTTCCGGGTCGGTCAGGATGGCCTTGATCACCGCCTTCAGGTCGCCGCGCACGCCCGCGCCGTTGTTGACGAAGACCGCCGACACCCGCCCGACATAGGCGGGCGACGGATTGCCGATCACCAGCTGCTGGATCAGGCGCTTGGAGACGAAGGGCGCGATGTTGGGGTGATTGAACAGGGCGTCGACCACGGCGTCGACGTTCTGCTGCTGGCTGGCGCCGGCCGGGACCGTGGTTCCCAGGAAACTCTTGGCGCCGGTGTCGAACCGTGCGGCGACCGTCACCATCGGCTTGGAATAGTCGATCTTCTTGTTGTCGGTGGCCGCAGCCCCGTCGAAGCGGGCGTAGGTCCAGCCGCTGAGCGCCCGGGCCACCTCCTTAACGTCGGCGCCGCCATAGGTGGCGATCGGCGCGTTGTCGGCCCCCAGCTGCGGGCTGCTGTCGGGGTTCAGCAACACCGGGCCGACCGAGAACAGCTGCATCAGCTCGCGGGCGTAGTTCTCGTTGGGCGCGCTCTTGTTGCTGTCGGCCATGTCCAGGTAGTCGCCCATGAACGGGCTCAGCGTGGCCTGGGCCAGGATGTCGCGATAGTTGCCGAAGGCGTTGGCCAGCAGGATCTGGTTGAAGGTCGCCAGGCCGGCGGTGGTGTGCACCTCCAGGTCCGAGGCCACCACGATCTGCGACAGGGCGAAGGCGACCCGCTGGCGCAGCTGGTCGTCGGCGCCCAGGGCGTTGGTGTAGAACCGCATCGCCACCGGCGCGGCGCTGAAGTTGTCGCGGTTGCAGTTGGTCAGGTCCTGGCCGGTCAGGCCGCTGGCGCTGCAGAAGTCGGTGGCCACCGGCTTGGCGGCGATGTCGGCATAGCTGCTGTTGCTCAGCGCGAACTGCTCGTCGATCCAGGCCGAGGCGCTCTTGAGCGCCACAATATGGTCGATCAGGGCCGGGGTCGGGCCGAACGTCGCCTGCTTGGCCAGGCGCGCGGCCTCGGCGGCGCTGATGACCACGGGCGCCGGCGGGGGCGCGGCTTCGGGCGTGCCGCCGCCGCCGCCGCCGGAGCTTCCGCCGCCGCCGCCGCCGCCCCCGCCGCAGGCCGCCAGAAACAGGGCGAGAGACAGGCCGGCTCCCGTGCCGAAAGAGTTGATACGCATACGCAAGTCCCCGATCGCGCCCGCCGGGCGGGCGCGCTGTAAAGTCGAAATCAAAGCTGGTGGAGGTCGCCGCTATCGGTCGATGAAGACGATCTCCCTGACGACGCGCGCGCCGCCCTGTCGCTGGAGCTGGACGAAGACATCGACGACGCGCTCGACATGGTCGATGACGTCCTGGCGCCGCAGGTTGGCGCCGGCCTGCAGGGCCATCAGCGCCAGCTGCTCGATCGCCCCGCGCGGATCGTCGGCATGGATCGTGGTCATCGAGCCCGGATGGCCGCTGGCCACCGCGCGCAGGAAGCTGAACGCCTCGGCCCCGCGCAGCTCGCCCAGGATGATCCGGTCGGGCCGCAGCCGCAGCGAAGCCTGCAGCAGGTCCTCGACCCCCACCCGGGCTTCGCCCTGGTCGCCGCGCACGGCCACCAGGCCGACGGCGTTGGCGTGGACCAGTCGGATCTCCGGCGCGTCCTCGATCAGCACCAGGCGCTGGTCGAGCGGGACCTCCTTGAGCAGGGCGTTGAGGAAGGTGGTCTTGCCGGTCGAGGTGCCGCCGCTGACGACGATGTTCTTGCCGGCGCGCACCGCCGCCGCCAGGAAACCCGGCACGTCTCCGGCGTCCAGCTGGGCGCGGAGAGCGGCGTCGGCGCGAAGGCGCGGCTTCAGGACCTCCGCGAAGGCGCCGGCCCGCGCATAGTCGGCCAGCGACAGGTCCGACACCACGTGCTTGCGGATCGCCATGACCACGCCGCCGCGGGTGGCCGGCGCGGCGACGACCTGCACCCGCGCCCCGTCCGGCAGCACGGCCGACAGCAGGGGATGCTCGCGGCTGACGCCCTGGTGCGACAGGGCCGCGACCTGGCGGGCCAGCCGCCAGAGATTGGTCTCGTCAAGAGCTGGGACCTCGATCCGCTCCAGCCCGCCGCCCAGCCGCTCGACCCACAGCTCGCCGGGCCGGTTGACATAGAGGTCGGTGACCGCCGGCTCCTCCAGCCACGGGGCCAGCGGGGCCAGATAGGCCTCCAGATAGACGCCCGTCGCCAGGCTGGATGCGGCCTGGAGGCTCATCGGATGGCGTTCCGCACGCCGGAGAAGTCGAGGTCGCGGGCGACGAACACCGTTACCGGCGCGCCCTGCGCCGTCTGGATGGTCGGCGAGGTCGTGCTCGGCTTGGCCGTGTTGGCGAGGTTGGCGGCCTCGGCGGCCGAGCCGATATAGATCTGCGAATTGGTGCGGACATTGCTGACCGCCGCGACGCCGGCGTTGAGCACCGACATCAGGATCGAGCCGCCGAAGCGGGTGAAGAAGTGGCGGTCGACCTCGCCGGTCAGGCCGCCGCGGCCCAGGGGGTCGGCGGCCGGCGAGCCGATCTGGATCGTCACCCCGTCCGGCCGGATCACCCGCGTCCAGATCACGAAGACGCGCGAGGCCCCCAGGGCGACGCCGGACTTGTACTGGCCGATCACCCGACTGCCGCGCGGAATCAGCACGGTCGAGCCGTCGAAGCTGCGGACGTCGCGGGTGACCATGGCCCGGGCCAGGCCCGGCAGGTCGGAATTGATCGCCGTCTCCATCACCGCCGGGATTACCGCGCCCTGCGGCACGACGGCGTCGAGGTTCTGCAGGGTGGTGGCGCGGGCCGTGGCCGCCTCGTCCAGCGACACCCGGTCGGCGAAGCGTTCGTCGGCGCTGCGGCCGGTATCGGCGGCCGGAACGGCGACGCTGGTTGCCGCCGTGCTGGCCTTGACCAGGACGGCCGATCGTTCGCCGCCGAAGTCGACGACCAGGGCCGGGGCGCGGCGGCGGGCCGACAGGTCGGCGGAGAGGGCGGCGGGCGCAGCGCTCATCGGCGGCAGCGGCGCGGCGACGGGCGTGCTGTTGTCGACGGTGAACTGCGGGGCGGGCACGGCGTAGAGCGGACCCTTGGCGACCGGCGGCGGCGCGGGTGTCGCGACCGGGGCCAGGACGGCGACGGCGGCCCGCTGCGGGCGGTCCTGGGCGTCGGCGCGATGGCTCGACATCCACAGCAACAGGCCTGCGCCCAACACCCCGAAGCCGGCGAGGATGGCGAGATTGGAGACCCCGGCCCCGCGCGCCACCACAGGGCGGGCCTGGGCGTCGGCGGCGGCCAGGTCCTGGACGAGGTCCGGCGCCTGGCGCGGATCGAGATCGGGGGTCATCCGGCCTTCTCCATGCCGTAGCCGCCGTTGACGATGGTGGCGGTGGCCTTGCCGCTGCGCAGCACGAAGCGCGGCGCCAGCTGGTCGACGACCATGTAGCCGTCGCGGACCACGGCGTTGGCCAGGCCCTCGACGCCGTCGGGACCGATCACGAAGACGGCCGGCAGGTCGGCCTGGTCGGGCCAGGCGAAATAGGTGGCGGTCCCGTCGTCGAAGATCCGCACGGGCCGCAGGGCGGCCGCGCCCTGGGTGCTGTAGGCGGTGTTGCGGGCGACCGGCGCGGTCGGCGCCGCCTTGGCGACGACGGCGACCGGGGGCTCGGCCGGATAGCGGAAGCGCACGACATAAGCGGCGTCGGCGGCCGAGGCCTTGGGCTTGGCCACGGCCAGTTCGAACACGTAGCGACCGCGATCGGTGACGACGGTCATGTTGGTGGCCGGAGCCCGGTCGACGGGCTTGAGGAACAGCAGGTTGGCCCGCTTGTTGGGCGTGACCTGCCAGCCCATGGCGTCGCCGATCGAGACGTTCTCGATGCGCTCGTCGGGGCCGAACTCCAGCATGGTCTGGAAGCCCATGAAGCCGGTCAGGCGGATCACCTGGTCGGGACTGTAGGCGAAGGTGCGGATGTGCGGGTCGGTCGGGACCTGCCGGGCCAGGGCCGGGCTGGCCAGGGCCGAGGCGATCGACAGGGCGAGAAGCAGGCGCTTCACGGCGGAAACTCCGGAACGGGAAAACAGGGTCACAGGTCCCTCCGGGCGCCGGCGGCGCCAAGACGCGGGGCGGAAGGGCGGCGGTAGCTGGCGCCGAGCGGCGTCGGTGCGGCGACGGGCGAGGGCTCGAACGACGGCCCCTGGGGGGACGCCACGGCCAGGCGGCGGGCCCCGGCCAGCGAAATCGTCGCCGTCGTGGCGGCGTCGCGGCGCTCCAGCGCCAGGGCCGCGGCGGCGACATGGGCGGCGCGCGAGCGCGGCTCGACCTGGGCGGTTGCATAGCGGCCGGCGGCCGGGGCCTCGGCCGGATCGCTGGAGGCCGGCGCGGGGCGCGGCAGGCGCAGGCCGGCGGCGGTCACGGCGACGGCGATGGCGGCCAGCACCAGCACGGCGGCGAACACCAGGCTGAGCACCAGCACGGTGACGGCCGGGCCGGTGTCGAGCGGCGCGAACTGCTGGGCCTGGCGCATCGCCGCCAGGGCCCTCAGCGACGGCTCCAGCATCGCCAGCTCCAGGGCCAGGGCCAGGGTGGCGACCATCGGCAGGACGGCCAGGGCGATCATCGCCTTCAGCCAACCCTCGACCAGGCCCTTCGTGGTCTCGAACAGCAGCAGGCCTGCGATCAGCGGGGTCAGGGCCAGCAGCACCGCCAGCACCACCTTGCAGGCCAGGACCACGCCCAGGGTCGAGAGCAGCATGACCATGCCGCCGCCATTGACCGCGAAGGCGGCGAAGGCGGGGCCGCCCTGCAGGGCCGAGTCCCGCGCCCCGGCCCGGGACGCGAACGAGGCGGCCGAGGCCTGCAGGGCGTCGAAGACCGATTGCAGGGCGGCGAACGGGTCGGCATGGACGCCGCCCAGCTGGCCCAGCAGCAGGCCGCCGATCTGGGCGGGGGCCTGGAACAGGGCGTCATAGGCGAGGGTCTCGATCAGCGCCCAGTTGGTGGCCAAGGCCACGACCAAGCCCAGCTTGATCACCGAGACGGTGATGTCGCCCATCCGCAGGCCGCCGCGGCCCAGCACCAGCCGGTAGCCGATGAAGGCGACATAGAGGGTCATCAGCACGGTCAGCAGGGTCGCGACCGGCGAGCCCGGGGCGGCCAGGACGGCGTAGCCGGCCTCGGCCAGGCCATGGACCTTGCAGTCGACCGAGCCCATCAGGCCGGCGACGAGGGGAGCGGCGGAGGCGGCGCAGGCGGCGACCATCACGCGGCCTCCTTCAGCAGCCGGGCCATCCAGGCCTCAGGCGCGTCGCCCAGGACCTGGCGCAGGGCGTCCAGTTTCCGCACCGTGCTCTCGCGGCCCGACAGCACGGTCAGCAGCTCGGGCGCGCCGGCCAGGTTCAGGCGGGCGACGACGCTGTCGGTCCCGTGCTTGATCAGGAAGCAGCGGGCGGTGTCGGGCAGGCTTTTGACCAGCTCGAACTCATGCTGGGTCAGGCCGAAGCCGTCGCAATAGTCCCGCGCCTGGGCCTTGGGATTGGCCATGAAGATCTGGGTGGCGGCCTGTTCGATGATGGCGCTGGCGATGCGGCTTTCCAGGGCGTCCTGGGCGCTCTGGGTGGCGAAGCCGACCAGGCCGTTGCGCTTGCGCAGGGTCTTTTCCCAGTCCTTGATCCGGGCCACGAAGACGTCGTCGTCGAGCGCCTTCCAGCCTTCGTCGATGACGATCAGAGTCGGATGGCCGTCCAGGCGCTGCTCGACCCGGTGGAACAGGTACATCATCGCCGGGGTGCGCAGGGTCGGGTCGTCCAGCAGCTGGGTCATGTCGAAGCCGAGCGTGGCCTGGTCGAGGTCGAGCCCGTCCTCGGCGTTGTCGAACAGCCAGGCGTGCTCGCCCGCGCCGTGCCAGGGGGCCAGGCGGGCGGCCAGGTCGGCGGCGTCGGGGCGGCGGGCGCCCTTGAACAGCTCGGCGAAGAACCGCAGCCGGCGCAGCTTGGGCGCCTGGTCGTAATTGGCGTCGACCGCGTCCTTGATCCGGGCCAGGTCGTCGGCCGAGAGGGCCTCGCCGGGCAGGGCGACCAGCCGCGCGGCCCAGTCGGCGAGGAACCGGCGGTTGGCGGCGCTGTCGGCCAGGGCCAGCGGGTTGAAGCCGGTCGGCTGGCCGGGGCGCAGCACCTCGTAGCGGCCGCCGATGGCGCGCAGGAAGATCTCGGCCCCGCGGTCCTTGTCGAAGAACACGGTGCGCGGCCGGTACTTCTGGGCCTGGGCCAGCAGGAAGTTCAGCACCACGGTCTTACCCGAGCCGGACGGGCCGATGATCGTGAAGTTGCCTAGATCGCCCTTGTGGAAGTTGAAGTGGTAGGGACCGGCCGAGGTGGTCTCCAGCAGCGTCACCGCCGGACCCCAGGGGTTGCCGAAGGCCCGTCCGACCGGGAAGTTGTGGCCGCTGGCGAAGCCGGCGAAATTGGCCGTCGAGATCATCGCCCGGCGAGCGATGTCCTTGAAGTTGCCCGGGAACTGGGCCCAGAAGGCCGGCTCCAGATTGATGTCCTCACGCACCGCGATGGCGCCCATCTCGGTGAAGGCCGACAGCACCTCGGCGGTCGACTGGTCCAGGCCCTGAAGGGTCTCGCCGCGCACCAGCACGCTCAGGTGATGCTCGCCGAAGGCGGCGCGGCCGGAGACCACGTCGTCCTTGGCCCGGATCAGGTCGGCGCGCAGGCTCAGGCCGTCGTCATCCGCGGCCCGCATCCGGCGCAGGGCCAGGTTCATCTTCTCCAGGGTCGGCTGGCGGTCGACGAAGCCGAAGCTCTGGGTGACCACCATCTCGCAGGGCAGGCGCAGCAGGTCGTCGAGCAGGCCGGCGCTGGTCTGGGCCGGATAGTCCTTGATCGAGACCAGGGCGCCGAAGCCGCGGGGCAGGGCGCCGGCCCGCGACAGCTCCAGGGTCTCCAGGCCGAAGCTGACCCGGCGATAGGGCAGGTAGTCACCGGCGTCGCCCTGCGGGGCCAGCACTGGGCGCATCTCGCCGTTATAGAGGCAGGACAGGAACTCCAGCGGCTCCGAGCACGGGCCCTGGGCGCCGTCATAGAGTCCCAGCACCCGCGCGCCATAGGGCGCCAGGGCCGAGACCAGGCTGTCGCGGGCTGCGTCGAGTTCGCGGCGGTCCTGGGCGGCGGCCGCCTCGGCCCGGGCCCGGTCGACGCCCTTGAGGACCCGCAGCGCCTTGTCGACCAGGCCGCCATGGCCCTGCAGCGGGCGGCGGACCAGGGTCAGGAACAGGTCGTTGACGTAGAGCTTGCGCGCGCCGAGGCGCTCGCGCCAGGCGGTGTCGAGGTCGCGGGCGAAGCCGGGGCTGAACTGCCCCTCGGCCGCGACCCTGGCCTCGCGGCGGATGACGTGGTGGTAGACGGCGAACCGCGAACTGGACAGGCCGCGCAGCATCACGTCGCGCACCGCCTTGCGATAGTTCAGCTCCTCGCTGTCGGCGGTCTCGAACGGCAGGCCGGCCAGGTGGATGATCTGCAGCAGCTGGCCGTCGCGGGTCTCGAGCGTGCGGGGGTCCAGGTGGCGGGCGTAGGGCAGGCGCTTGCCGGCCGACGCTTCCTTGCGGCGGCTCACGGTCGGTAGCTGTTGCATCGCCAGGCCCTGAAATTGGGAATGCGGGGGCAGCGGCTGACCTTGGTCAGCCACAGGTCGAAGATGCGCGGTTCGCGCAGGCAGGCCGCATAGCCGATCGCGTGGATCACCAGCGCCGCGGCGATCGCCCAGAACGACTTGGTGACCAGGAACAGCTCGGTGGTGACCACGCCGTTGATCACGAAATAGCTGTAGGTCACGCCGGCGAACATCTGCGGGCGGGTCAGCGCCCCGAACACCACGTCGCGATCGAGAGGCGCGGCCATCGGCGGCTACGCCCCCGCCGCGGCGCGGATGCCGCTGACGATGGTGGTGGCGCCGAACAGGATGAAGCAGCCGACGATCACCGTGGCCCCGTAGCGCCAGTTCATCCGGCCGGTCAGCATCATGAAGCCAACGGCGGCCACCGCCATCACCGCCACGACGGTGGCGACATTGCCCAGCAAGGTGCCTTGCAGCCACAGCACGCCGGAAAGGATGGCGCCGGAGCCTTGCGGGTCGGCCTGGGCGACCTGGGCGTGGGCCTGGCTGGCCAGGGCCGTGAGGACGGCGGTCAGGGCGGCGGCCTTGGCGTTGAGGAATTTGCGCATCAGTTCGTGACTCCGAGGGCTGGGGCCGCGAGGACGGCGCCGGTGGCGGCCATGCGGCCGAGGATGGCGGTGACGTAGGCCTGGGTCTCGGCGTAGGGCGGCACGCCGCCGTGTCGGCGGACGGCGGCGGGACCGGCGTTGTAGGCGGCCAGGGCCAGCTTCACGTCGCCGCCGAACTGGCCGAGCATCTGGCGCAGGTAGAGCGCGCCGCCGCGGATGTTCTGGGCCATGTCGCCGGCGTCGACGCCGAGGTCGCGGGCGGTGCCCGGCATCAGCTGCATGACGCCCGTGGCGCCGCGATGGGACCGGGCCGACTGGCGAAAGCCGCTCTCGCGCCAGGCGACGGCCTCGACCAGCCTGGGGTCGAGCGAGAACTCGGTCGCGGCCGCGGAAATGTGTTGGCGGACGTCGCCGCCGTTATCGACCGCTGGGCTGTCCTCCACCGCGGCGAGCGGCTGGGCGCCATCGCGCGTGAAGACGGCCGGGCCGCTGAAGCGGGTCACCTCGCCGTCCTGGCCGATCTCGAGAACCTGGGCCTGGGCGCAGGCCCCGATAGCGAGGACCAAGGCTCCAGCCGCCGCGCCGAGAACGCGAACAAGGATATGCGACAAACCAGCCCCCGACGCTACTGACCAACATGGTTAATCAGTTTCTACGGAGTGATTTCTCCGCCAACGATGTGACAAGTTGGCGCAAATACAATATCGGCCTCAGCAACGCGGCGCGCTGGTTAATTCTTAACAAGCTGGGCCGTTGCGAATTCTGAAGAACAACAATCTTTGAAAAGATAATTTCTTGCTAAGCTGAAGGTCTGGCGGCGACCTTCGCCCCCGGGATTCAGCTCGGGCGGCCATTGGCCATTCGACCGCGACGTCAAAAATGCCCCAAAACATGGGCTCGGTAACTGGCCAGGAATGTCTGGCCCTTTACCGGCAGATCCGATCGAGCGCCGCCAGGTCGACCGGATCGGCGGGAACCGGCAGGCCCTTGGCCCGCAGGGCGTTCTCCAGCGTGGTCGGGGCCGGCGGCAGGCCGGGCTCGACGTCGGTGCGGTAGAAGGGATCGGCCTCGGCCTGGGGCAAGGTCGTGAAGCCAAAGCCCTTGGCGCGATAGAGGGCCAGCAGGCGCGGGGCCATGCGGGCGTCGAAGGCGCCGGCGTGCATCAGCAGCACATAGGGAATGTCGCGGCCGTACAGCGCCTTCGACATCGCCCGCGCGCGATCGGCCGTGGCGGCCGCGCCGTCGAGGAAACGCTGCTCCAGGTCGGCGACGGCGGCCTGGTCGCCCTTGGCCACGCAGCGGGCGTAGGGATCGTTGAAGGCGTAGTCGCCAAAGCCCATGGTGACGCTGGCGATGCGATAGCGGTGGGCCGCCAGCCAGGCGCGGACCTCGGCCCGCTTGGCCGGGGTCTCGCCCTCGGACAAGAACGGATAGCGCAGCCAGCGCCAGTCCTCGTCGCCCATCAGCGCTTGCAGCATCGCCTCGTTGCCGGCGATCTCGGCGGTGAAGTCGGCGGCCGAGAGGCTGGCGATGTTGGGGTGCGACCAGGTGTGGTTGCCCAGGGGCTGGCCGGCGTCGCGCCACAGCTTCAGGGCCGGGGCGGAGGCCGGCTCGCGCAGCGTCTGGACGCCGTTGATGAAGCCGAAGGCGGGAGCCTTGGCCTCGGCGAAGGCGGCGAGCAGGGCCTGGGTGATCCCGACCCGCGTCTCGCCGGGCGGCATCGGGCCGTGGGCCGGCAGGTCGTCGAAGGTCAGGGCGATGACCGGGGCCGGGGCGGCGGCCTGGGCCGAGCCGGCGGCGGCCAGGGCGAGGGCGGCCAGGGGCAGGGCGCGCATGGCGGCTCAGCGTCCGAACAGCGACAGCGGCACGGCGTCGGCCATCGCCTTGTAGCCGGCCATCGACGGATGCAGGCCGTCGCCGGAATCCAGGGCCTTGAGCATGTAGGCGGGCCGTTCAGGATCGCGCATCGCCTGGTCGAAGTCGATCACCGCGTCGAAGTGGCCGGGCGCGCGGATCCAGGCGTTGATCGCCTGGCGATCGGCCTCGCTCTCGGGTCCGGGATGGTAATAGGCCGAGCCGGCATAGGGCAGGATGGTCGCGCCGATGACCTTGACGCCCCGGGCGTGGGCGCGGTCGATCATCTGGCGATAGGCGCCGGTGACATTGGCCACCAGGGCCGCGTGGGCCTCGGCGCTGACCGGCTGGTCGCGGGTCAGGACGCCCAGGTCGTTGACGCCTTCGAGCAGGACCAGGTGGGTGACGCCGGCCTGGGACAGCACGTCGCGCTCGAAGCGAGCCATGGCGTTGGGCCCCGAGCCGTCCTGCAGCACGCGGTTGCCGCCGATGCCCTGGTTCAGCACGCCCAGCGACCGGGTCTTGGAAGAGGCCTGCAGGCGCTGGGCCAGGACGTCGGTCCAGCGCTGGTTGGTGTTGGCGGCCACGCCGTAGCCGTCGGTGATGCTGTCGCCGAGCACGACGATCGCGCCGGCCTTGGCCGCGGCCACGTCGACGCTCGCGATCTGGAACCAGTGGTCGACGGTCCTGGCCCCCGGCAGGTCGGGATCGGCGACATGGTCGCCGGCCAGGACGTAGGAGGTGGCCCGCGATCCGGGGTGGCTGGTCTGGACGGCGGGCGCGGCCTCATAGCGCAGGCTGATCGCCAGGCTGGCCAGCGGCGCGGCCTTCAGGGCGACCGGGTCCGACCAGTAGTCGGCGCCGGCCGGGATCGTCACCTGGGCGCGGCCGGAGAAGGTGAGGGGACGGCTGCTGGCCGGGTCGATCCGGGGGCTGTCGGGCGCGGCCGACAGGGCGACCTGGGCGGCGGCGATGGTCAGGGGCTGGGTTCCGAAGGCGTTCGACAGCCGCACCCGGACGGTGTCGCCGCCGAGGCTGAGCCGCATCACCTGGCGCAGGGTGGCGTCCTGGAAGGCCTCGGCGGGCAGGGCGTTCTTGCTGTCGGCGACCATCTGCGACGAGGCCCATGAGCCGGTCCAGCGCAGGGTTTCGGCCTGGACGGCGCCGGCCAGGGCGGCGGCCAGGGCCAGGGCGATCAGGGTCGGGCGCGCAAGCGATCTCATGGCCATGTCTCTCCCCAGCTCCGTCTTGTTAGATCTCGTTGAGTGTACGGTAGCGGTAACATCTGTAGAGTCGGCGCGCTCCCTTGTAAATCGCCGACCGCGTGACCGGTTGGACCGGAAACAGCGCAGGGCCGGCAGGTCGACATCGCCACAGCCCCCGCGATCGGCGCCGGAAGGCGGCGTGTCCGGGAAACCGGTGTCGCGGGGGCTTGCGCTCGTCATTTGTCCGATTATTGTAGTTATATTATGAGATATATTCCTGACATGTGGGAATATGTCTGTGTAACACAATGGGCCAGACCGGAACAGCCGGCGCTCGGGCGGGAAACAGCGAGGGCCGGCGCACAGACGCGGGCTCATCGTCAGGAGGGATAGGATGTCGTCATTCACGCGTGGCCTGGGCGCCAGTTGCTCGATCATGGCCTTGGCCCTGGGGGCCGCCCTGACGGCGACCGCCGCCAGCGCCCAGACCGCGGCGCCCGCCGCCCCGGCCGGCGACACGGTCGAGGAGGTGGTGGTCACCGGCTTTCGCGAAAGCCTGCGCAGCGCCCTGAACATCAAGCGCCAGTCCTCCGCCGTCGTCGACGTCATCAAGGCCGAGGACATCGCCGACTTCCCCGACGCCAACCTGGCCGAATCGATCCAGCGGGTGCCCGGGGTGTCGATCACCCGGGTGGCGGGGGAGGGGCGCACCATCACCGTGCGCGGCCTGCCGCCGGCCTTCACCCGGGTGCGGATCAACGGCATGGAGGCCCAGTCGACCAGCGGCGCCACCACCAGCGATCGCGGCGCCAATCTGGGCCGCGGCTTCGACTTCAACACCTTCGCCTCGGAGCTGTTCAGCGGCATCACCGTGCGCAAGACCGCCCAGGCCGAGGTCATCGAGGGCTCGCTGGGCGCGACGGTCGACCTGGAGACCGCCAAGCCGCTGGACCGCAAGGGCTTCACCTTGGTGCTCGGCGCCTCGGCCGGCTACAACGACCTGTCCAAGAACTCCGACCCCAAGTTCACCGCCGTGATCGGCGACACCTGGGACACCGGCTGGGGCGAGTTCGGGGCCCAGGCCTCGCTGGCCTACAGCAAGCGCGACTTCCTCGAGGACCAGTGGGGATCGGGCGGCTGGAATCCGGCCACCATCGACGGCGGCTTCTGCACCCCCGTGGGCCGCGCGGCGCAGAACCCGCCCACCAACGCCGCCAATGGCACGGACGCCCTCAACTGCGCGACCGGCGTGGCTCGCCCGGCCGCCAACGACACGGTCTACGACCAGGCCAACCGCGCGACGGTGTTCTTCCCGCGCCTGCCGCGCTACGGTCGCTTCCACCACGACCAGGAGCGCACCGGCGCCACCCTGGCCCTGCAGTGGAAGCCCACCTCGCGCACTTCGCTGAGCTTCGACGCCCTCTATTCCAACTATGACGTCAAGCGCGAGGAGAACTGGCTGGAGGGCTTCTCGTTCGCGCGCCCGATCACCCAGAATGGCAAGCCACAGACGGCGGTGCGTGAGCTGATCCTGCGCGAGGCGGGAACCAGCCACACGGGCGGCGAAAATCTGGGCAAGACGGTCTACGACGTCGACTACGCCCGCTTCGACGGCGTCGACATGCGCTCCGACACCCAGCACGACGAGTTCCAGAACGTTTTCCAGCAATATACCTTGGCCGGAACGCAGGAGCTGACCGACCGTCTGAAGGTCTCCGGCCTGATCGGCTATTCGAAGTCCGACTATGATCAGCCGAAGACGACGACGATCATGTTCCAGCGTCCCAACGCCGGCATGACCATCGACTTCCGCAAGAACCGCGACCAGCCGACCATCACCCACGACTTCGACGTCGCCGACGCCAGCCTCTACAGCTTCGGGGCGCCCAACGCCGAGGTGCGGCTGCAGCAGACCTTCACCACCAACATCTACCGGACCGGCGAACTGAACCTGGCCTGGGCCTATGACGACGCCCTGACGCTCAAGGTCGGTGCGCACTATGACGAGTTCTCGTTCGACACCTCCGCCAAGCAGCGGTCGAACAACTTCCTGGTCCCGACTCTGAGCACGGCCGAACTACAGGCGGTGACCAAGGTGGTCAGCGGTTTCGGCGGCCACGGCATCGACGATGGCGTGTTCCCCACCAGCTGGGCGACCATCGACTACGACAAGTTCGTCGCCAGCCAGAACCTTTACAGCGACACGGGGATGTACGCCCTGATCCCCAACAACGGCGGCATCCGGCGCGTCGACGAGAAGGTCGCCTCGGCCTATTTC
This sequence comes from Caulobacter sp. LARHSG274, assembly GCF_052871235.1. Taxonomy (NCBI): domain Bacteria; kingdom Pseudomonadati; phylum Pseudomonadota; class Alphaproteobacteria; order Caulobacterales; family Caulobacteraceae; genus Caulobacter; species Caulobacter sp. LARHSG274. Next base: position 83,974 of record NZ_JBIXJO010000006.1, read on the forward strand.
GAGGCCGATCTCAAGACCGAGATCGGGGGGCTGCCGGTGCGCGGCGACGTCGGCTTCCGGTTCGCCCAGACCGAGCTGGAGTCGCGCGGCAACCAGATCGGCGGCGTGCAGGTCAACGCCGACAACAAGTATCACGACGTTCTCCCGTCGGTGAACTTCGCGGTCGACATGACCGACGACCTGATGCTGCGCTTCTCGTGGGCCAAGGTCGTCGCCAGGCCGGACCTGGGCTTCCTTACGCCAGGCGGCAGCCTGAACCTGAACGGCACGCCCTCGATCACCTCGGGCAACCCCGACCTGGATCCGATCCGGGCCACGACGGTCGACTTGGGGGCCGAATGGTACTTCGCGCCGGGCGGCCTCCTGGGAGTCGGGGTGTTCTACAAGGACATCGAGACCTACGTTCAGAACCAGTCCCAGCAGATGAGCTTCCGGCAAACGGGGCTGCCGTTGTCGCTGCTCGGATCGTCGCAGCTCGATCCAGACAACAGCTTGTTCACCGTCACCAGACCCGTGAACACGCCGGGCGGGCCGCTGAAGGGTCTTGAGATCAACTACCAGCAGGCGTTCACCTTCCTGCCGGGTCTGCTGCGCCACACCGGCGCGCTGATCAACTACACCTATGTCCATTCCCAGATCGACTACTTCCTGGCCAACGGCCAACTCACCACCAACGACCTCGTCGGCCTGTCCAAGAACGCCTACAACGCCACGCTCTATTACGAGGACGACAAGTTCAGCGCCCGCATTTCGGCCTCCTACCGCGACAAGTCGATCGTCGCCCTGCCGGCCAACAATCCGTTGCAGGACCTGGAGGGCTATTCCCCGAACCTGACCTTCGACTTCGCCGCCTCGTACCAGATCAACGACCACTTCAAGCTGTCGCTGGAAGGGCTGAACATCTTCGACCGCTTCAACCGGCAGTTCATCGACTCCGACCGCGACAGCACTTTCGTCTACACCCACACCGGCCGGCAGTTTAACCTCGGCCTGCAGTACAAGTTTTAGGATGCTTGCCGGATGAGGTTGGTCAGAACTTAAAGGCCGCTCATTCGTTTCTTGTCGTCATCCCGGGCCTTGTGCCCGAGACCCATCTGTCCGCCGCAAGGGCGGTGGGGTGGCGCGCCAGCGCGCCAAGGCGCTTCACGTGTAAGCTGAACCATGGGTCCCGGGCACGAGGCCCGGGATGACGCCGTTGGTGGGGGAACGTCGGAACCAAAGCGGCGTTGACTACCGCCGCTTGCCCCGCCGCACGCCCTTGGGCAGGCCGCCGCGCGGCTTGACCGGGGCGCGGGCCCGGACGCCGAGCCGGGGCCGCGGGGCCTTGGGATCGGCCGGCAGGGCTTCGGTCAGCATCTCGAACAGCAGGCCGCCGGTCACCGGCGTGGCCTCGCGCAGCTTGACCTCGACCGCCAGGCCCAGCGGGAAGCGCTTGCCGGTGCGCTCGCCGACCAGGGCGTGCATGCGGTCGTCATGGACGAAATATTCCTCGCCCAGGGTCGACACCGGCACCAGGCCGTCGGCCCCCGTCTCGTCCAGCTTCACGAACAGGCCAAAGCGCGTGACGCCGGTGATCCGGCCGTTGAAGGTCGCGCCGACCCGGTCGGCCAGGAAGGCGGCGATGTAGCGGTCGGTGGCGTCGCGCTCGGCGGCCATGGCCCGGCGCTCGGCGTGGGTGATGACCTCGGCGGTGTCCTTGATCTGGGCGATGTCCTGGTCGGTCAGGCCGTCGTTCCCCAGGCCGAGGGCCCGGATCAGCGCCCGATGCACGATCAGGTCGGCGTAGCGGCGGATCGGGCTGGTGAAGTGGGCGTAGCGGGCCAGGTTGAGGCCGAAATGGCCCAGGTTATCGCTGGAATAGTGGGCCTGCATCTGGGTGCGCAGGACCACCTCGTTGATGATCGCCGCGTGCGGGCTCTCGCGGGTGTCGTCCAGCAGCTTGTTGAAGCGGGCGGTGGTCGGGGCCTCGCCCTTCGACCACTTGACCTCCAGCGTCTGCAGGAACTCGACCAGGCTCATGACCTTTTCCTGGCTGGGCGTGTCGTGGACCCGGTAGATCAGCGGCGTGCGCTTGGCCTCCAGGCTCTCGGCGGCGCAGACATTGGCCTGGATCATCATCTCCTCGATCAGCTTGTGAGCCTCGAGGCTGGCGCGGCGGGTGATCGACTGGATCTCGCCCTCCTTGATGACGATGCGACGCTCGTCGCTCTCGATGGCCAGGGGCGAGCGCTGCTCGCGGCCCTTGCCCATCAGCCGGAAGGCCGCCCACAGCGGCTGCAGGATCGGATCGAGCAGCGGTCCGGTCTTGTCGTCCGGTTGGCCGTCGATGGCGGCCTGGGCCTGCTCGTAGGACAGCTTGGCGGCGCTGCGCATCAGGCCGCGCACGAACCGGTGGCTCTTCTTGCGGCCCTGGGCGTCGAACACCATCCGCACCGCCAGGGTCGCCCGGTTCTCGCCTTCGCGCAGCGAACACAGGCCGTTGGACAGGGTCTCGGGCAGCATCGGCTCGACCCGGTCGGGGAAGTAGACGCTGTTGCCCTTCTCGCGGGCGTCGCGGTCGAGGGCCGAGCCGGGGCGGACATAGGCGGCGACGTCGGCGATGGCCACCCAGACGACCCAGCCGCCGACATTGCCGGCCTCCGGGTCGGGATGGGCGTAGACGGCGTCGTCGTGGTCGCGGGCGTCGACGGGGTCGATGGTCACGAACGGCAGGTCGCGCAGGTCGTCGCGACCCTCCAGGGTCGGCGGCTGGGCCGCGCCGGCCTCGGCCTCGGCTTCTTCCGAGAAGCCGGTCGGGATGCCGTGGCTATGGATGGCGATCAGCGAGGCGGCGCGCGGGTCATCCTCGCTGCCGACCACCTCCAGCACCTTGCCGAACTTGGGACCGTAGCGGCCCGAGGCCGTGCCCACCTGGGCCAGGACCAGGTCGCCCTCCTTGAGGTCCTTGGCCTCCTGCTCATTGAGCAGCAGGCTTTCCTTGGACTTGCGATCGACGGGCTCGACCCGGCTCTCGCGGCGGTGCTTGCGGATCACGCCCAGAACCTTGTGAGCGCTCTGGCCCAGGCGCTTGATCAGCCGCGCCTCGGTCTCGCCGCTCTCGAGCGTTTCGAACCGGACCAGCAGGCGGTCGCCCAGGCCCGGGGCCCCGCCGGCCGCCACGTCGCCCTTGCCGGGCGCCAGGCGGACCAGCGGCACGTCCTCGGCGGCCTTGGTCAGGCGGACATAGAGATCGCCGTCAGGATCGCGCTCGACCACGTCGGCGACGCCGACGGGGGGCAGGGCGCCGGCTTCGGCGAAGCCGCGCCGTCCGCGCTTGCCCAGGGCCCCCTGGGCCTCCAGCTCGCGCAGCATCTCGCGCAGGCCCCGGCGGTCAGCGCCCTTGAGGCCGAAATGGCGGGCGATGTCGGCCTTGCCCGCCTCGCCGGCGTCGCGAAGGAAGGCGATCAGCGTCTCGCGATCGGGTAGGCCGGCGGGCGGCCTGGCGCCTGCGGCCTTGGCGGCGGCTGGGAATTTCGACGATTTGGGCGAGCGCGGTTTGGCCATGTCCTGGCTTAACCCGGCGAGGGGGCGAATGGCCAAGGGAAAGCGTTCGAGGCGGCCCGCCCCGAGCATCCTTTGAGGCTCGCCTGCGGCTCGCACCTCAGGAAGAGGCGTTTTGTTGCTGAATTCCTCATCCGACCCGCCGGGCAGCTGTCAGCAGGTCTCAGTACAGATCCTCGATCCGCTGCGGGAGCGACTGCGGCGGCGGTTCTTCCTTCTTCTTCTCCGGAGTCGGCGTAGCCGGCGGGGTCTCGATGACCGGCGGCTCGTCGGCGGCGGGGGCCTCGATCGTTTCGACCGGCTTGGGCGGCGGCGCGGCGACGGGCGGCGGGGGCGCGACCTCGACCGGGGCCGGCGTGGCCTCGCGCACCGGCACGCCGGAGACCTCGGCCAGGGGCGCGGTCGAGGCGGTCCGGTCGCGGCTGTCGTCGTGCAGGGCGTTCTTCAGGCCGAAGGCGAAGCCGCCGACGCTGATCGCGGCAAGGATCATCACCACGACAGGCAAGGGCAGGGGGCGTTCGAGCGACGTCATGCGCCTAGCCTAAACCCAGGGGCCGAGGCGCGTCACGCCTCGGCTGTCACTTTCTTGCTGGCGGGCTTCTTGGCCGCCGGTTTCTTGACGGCCGGTTTCTTGGCCGGCGCCTTCTTGGCGGGCGCCGCGCCGTCGGCCGCCGCGGCCTTGGCCGGAGTCTTCTTGGCGGCGGCCTTCTTGGCCGGTTTCTTGCCGCCGCCGCCCTTGGCGACCCTGTCGGCCAGCAGGGCCACGGCCTCGTCCAGGGTCAGGGCGGCCGGATCGGCGCCCTTGGGGACATTGGCGTTGGTGTCGCCGTGCTTGATGTAGGGCCCGAACCGGCCCGACAGCACCCGCACCGGCTTGCCGTCCTCGGGGTGGTTGCCCAGCTCCGCCAGGGCCGCGGCCTGGCCGCGTTGCGGACGCCCGCCGCCGGCCCGCTTGTCGGCCAGCAGGGCCACCGCGCGGTTCAGGCCGATGTCGAAGACGTCCTCAGGGTTTTCCAGGTTGGCGTAGGTGCCCTCGTGCAGCACGAACGGCCCGAAGCGCCCCAGGCCCGCGGTGATGGTCTTGCCGTCATCGGGATGCTTGCCGACCTCGCGGGGCAGGGACAGCAGGCGCAAGGCCTTTTCCAGGTCGAGGCTTGCCGGCGTCCACCCCTTGGGCAGGCTGGAGCGCTTGGGCTTGTCGCCGCTGTCGGCCGCCGCCAGTTCCTCGACATAGGGGCCAAAGCGGCCGTTCTTCAGCCACACCGCGCGACCGGTCGCCGGGTTGATCCCCAGCTCCTTGTCGGCCGCCTCGGCCTCGCCGTCGCCCTCGGCCGTGGCCAACTGGCGGGTGAAACGGCATTCGGGATAGTTGCTGCAGCCGATGAAGGCCCCGAACTTGCCGGTCTTCAGCGACAGCATCCCCGTGCCGCAGGTCGGGCACAGGCGCGGATCGGAGCCGTCGCCCTTGTCGGGGAAGATGTGCGGGCCCAGGGCCTCGTTCAGCGCGTCGAGCACGTTGGTGGTGCGCAGCTCGGCGATCTCGCCGACGGCGGCGTGGAAGTCCTTCCAGAAGTCGCGCAGGAACTGCTTCCAGTCCAGCTTGCCGTCCGACACCAGGTCCAGCTGCTCTTCCAGGGCGGCGGTGAAGTCGTATTCCACATAGCGGCGGAAGAACTGCTCCAGGAAGGCGGTGACCAGGCGGCCCTTGTCCTCGGGGATGAAGCGCTGCTTGTCCATGCGGACATATTCGCGGTCGCGCAGCACGGTCAGCACCGAGGCGTAGGTCGAAGGCCGGCCGATGCCCAGCTCTTCCATCTTCTTGACCAGGCTGGCTTCCGAATAGCGCGGCGGCGGCTCGGTGAAGTGCTGGTCGGCGCGGGCCTCGATGACCTTGGCGGTCGCGCCTTCCTCGATCACCGGCAGGCGGGCGCTGTCTTCGCCCTCCTCGTCGTCGCGGCCTTCCTCGTAGACGGCCAGATAGCCGGGGAACAGCACCACCTGGCCGGTGGCGCGCATCCCGGTCTGGCCGTCGGCGCTTTCCAGGTCGACGGTGGTGCGCTCGATGCGGGCGCTCTCCATCTGCGAGGCGATCATCCGCTTCCAGATCAGCTCGTAGAGGCGGCCAAGATCCGGCTCCAGCCGCAGCGAGCCGGGATTGCGCTTCAGGCTGGTCGGGCGGATGGCTTCGTGGGCCTCCTGGGCGTTCTTGGCCTTGGCCTTGTAGTAGCGCGGGGTCTCGGGGACGTAGGTCTCGCCATAGACATTGCCGATCACGCTGCGCGCCTCGGCGATGCCCTCGGGCTCGACCGACACGCCGTCGGTCCGCATGTAGGTGATCAGGCCGACGGTCTCGCCGCCGATGTCGATGCCTTCGTACAGCTTCTGGGCCGCCTGCATGGTGCGCTGGGCCGAGAAGCCCAGCTTGCGCGAGGCTTCCTGCTGCAGGGTCGAGGTGGTGAAGGGCGGGGCGGGCGAGCGCTTGCCCGGCTTCTTCTCGACGGCGGCGACCTTGAAGGTCGCCTTCTGCACCGCGGCCTTGGCCGCCAGGGCCGAGCCCTCATTGCCCAGGTCGAACTTGGTGAGCTTCTTGCCCTCGTGCTTGACCAGGCGGGCCAGGAACGGGTCGGCGCCGGCCGTGACGTCGGCCTCGACGCTCCAGTATTCCTGGGTCTTGAAGCGCTCGATCTCCAGCTCGCGGTCGACGATCAGCCGCAGGCAGACCGACTGCACGCGGCCGGCCGAGCGGCTGCCCGGCAGCTTGCGCCACAGCACCGGCGACAGGGTGAATCCGACCAGATAGTCCAGGGCGCGGCGGGCCAGATAGGCCTCGACCAGCTCCATGTCGATGTCGCGCGGATGGGCCATCGCCTCGAGCACCGAGATCTTGGTGATGGCGTTGAAGGTGACGCGCTGGACGGTCTTGTCCTTGATCGCCTTCTTCTTCTGCAGCACTTCCAGCACGTGCCAGCTGATGGCTTCCCCTTCGCGGTCGGGGTCGGTGGCCAGGATCACGCCGTCGGCGCCCTTCACGGCGTCGACGATGTCGGTGATCCGCTTGGCGCCCTTGGCGTCGGCTTCCCAGTGCATGGCGAAGTCGTTGTCGGGCTCGACCGAGCCGTCCTTGGACGGCAGGTCGCGGATGTGGCCGTACGAGGCCAGAACCGTGTAGCCGGACCCGAGGTACTTGTTGATGGTCTTGGCCTTGGCCGGGCTCTCGACGACGACGACGATCATTAGGACCTTGATGCCTGGAAATTGGGTTCGTCCCCCGGGCGAACCCCGGCGACGAGGGCCGGAAAGTGGGGGCGGCGCCGGGGGTCTGTCAACGGCGGCCGTTGCGAACGGCGCATTTGGCGCGCGGCTCTCTCTATAGAGAGAGGAAATATGCACCGGCCGGCGGCAGGCGGGGCCCGGCCGGGTGGCGCTCTGCCAGGTCGAGGCTCAGGCGGGCCTCAGGGCCGCGACGAAGAGGTCGGCGTAGTGTTCGCTGATCTCGCGAGGGGACGAGGGACCCGTCTCCTCGAACCACAGGGCGGCGGCGTTGAGGGCGCCGGCGATGGCGAAGGCGGTCATCTTGGTGTCGGTGGGCGCCAGGGTCCCGTCGCGGGCCCCGTCCAGCAGGACGCCCCGGATGCGGTCGTCGACCGTGCGCTTGATGGCCCGAAGCTCCTTGCGCAGCGGCGGCGACAGGCTGTTGTCGGGCACCCGCGTCAGGCAGCGGCCATAGATCGACAGGATCGCCTCGCCATAGGCGACGATCAGAACATGCAGGCGGGTGCGGGCGTCGGCGGCCTCGCCTTCGGAGCGGCGGGTCACGTCGTCGAGGGTTTCCAGGGCGCGGCGATAGCAGGCGGCCAGCAGGGCCTCCTTGCTTTCGCCGTAGTAGTAGATGGTCGGCTTGGTGACCTTGAGGGCCGCGGCCACGTCCTCCAGCGCCGTGTTGTGGAATCCGCGCTCGTTGAAGGCCCGCGCCGCCGCCAGCAGCACGGCCTCGCGCTTGATCTCCCGCTCCTTGAGGCGGTCGTCGGGCGTTTTCCAGGGCGAGGCGGGCGGTGCGGGCATGGACAGGTCTTCACTGACGACGAAGCGGCGTATGCAAAGCTAAAAATCGAGCCGACGCCAAGGGATAAGATCCTAGAGAGCCGCCGCGGGCGATGCATCCGCATTCGCCAATGGGCCGCAGATCCTTTCCAGTCCGTTAGACGGGTCGCGTTCGCGGGACGGGAACCATCGCCCGGTCGCTAACCGGGCCACGCGCGGCGGGAACGCCAAGCCCCGTCTTGGCGGGCCCGAACGCCGTCGGCTAGTTTCGAGGCCCCGTGACGCCCGCTCAAGGAGACTGTTCGTGATGCAGCCGCTGACGTTCGAGGTGGAGGAAGGGGTCGCGATCCTGACGCTCAACCGGCCGGCCCAGGGCAATGCCCTGAATCCCGAGCTGCTGCTGGCGCTTGAGGCGGCCTGGGCCCGGGTCAACCAGGATGCGGCCATCGTCGCGGTCATCCTGACCGGCGCCGGCGAGCGGCATTTCTGCACCGGGGCGGACGTGGGGGCGCTGGAGGTCGGCGTCGGCGGCTTGCAGAACCAGCCCTATGCCGCGGCCAATCGGTTCTCGCCGCGCATGTGCCAGGTGACCAAGCCGGTGATCTGCTGCGTCAACGGCCTGGTCAATGCCGGCGGCCTGCACTTCGTCGCCGACAGCGACATCGTCGTCGCCTGCCAGGGCGCGCAGTTCATGGACACCCATGTCAGCGTCGGCCAGGTCTCGGCCCTGGAATCGATCGGCATCGCCCGGCGGGCCGGCCTCGGCGCGGCCCTGCTGATGGGATTGGCGGGCAAGTCCTATCGGATGCCGGCCGAGCGGGCCTACGCCCTGGGCATGGTCGATCTCCTCGAACCCACCGCCGCCGAAGCCCTGGCCCGGGCCAAGGTCCTGGCGCGGGCCATGTGCGCCAACTCGCCCCAGGCGATGGCCCTGACCAAGCGGGCGATCTGGAGCGCCACCGAACTGAGCGATCCCGCCGCGCCGGTCCATGGCTGGGAACTGCTGAAGTCGCAATGGTCGCATCCCGACTTCGAGGAAGGCCCCAAGGCCTTCGCCGAAAAGCGCGAGCCCCGCTGGAATCCGGATCCCAACGCCCGCCGCTAGGCCTGTACGCAACGCCGTCGCGGTATCGCCGCCGCGATCGGCGACGGGCGATCGCCCCGTGCTAGGACGGGCGAAATCCCCGCCCAGACGGCCGTCGTGCGCGGCCTTGCCAAAGGTGACCAAGCGATGCGGCATCTGTTGAACGATCCGGCCCTGCTGCGCGAGCAATGCTGGATCGGCGGTGCCTGGACGGGCGAGCCCAGCCTTGCCGTCACCGACCCGGCCAGCGGGGAGACGCTGGGCAGGGTTCCCAGTCTGGGCGCCGAGGCGGTGGCCGAGGCCATCGCGGCGGCCGAGGGGGCGCTGGCCGGCTGGCGAGCCAGGACCGCGGGCGATCGCGCCCGCATCCTGCGGCGCTGGTACGAGGCCGTGACCGCGGCCCAGGAGGACCTGGCGCTGATCCTGACCCGCGAGCAGGGCAAGCCCCTGGCCGAGGCGCGCGGCGAGATCGCCTATGCCGCCAGCTACATCGAATGGTTCGCCGAGGAGGGCAAACGTCTCTATGGCGAGGTGATCCCCAGCCACCGCGCCGACAGCCGGCTGGTCGTCATCCGCCAGCCCGTCGGCGTGGTCGCGGCCATCACCCCCTGGAATTTCCCGGCGGCCATGGTGACGCGCAAGATCGCGCCGGCCCTGGCGGCGGGCTGCACCGTCATCCTCAAGCCGGCGTCTCAGACGCCGCTGACGGCCCTGGCCCTGGTGCGGCTGGCCGAGCAGGCCGGTGTCCCCGCGGGCGTCCTCAATGTGGTGACGGGCTCGGCCCGGGTGATCGGGGCGGAACTGACGACCAGCCCCGTGGTGCGCAAGCTCAGCTTCACCGGCTCGACCGAGGTCGGAAAGACCCTGATGGCGCAATGCGCGCCCACCATGAAGAAGATCTCGATGGAACTGGGCGGCAACGCCCCGTTCATCGTCTTCGCCGACGCCGATCTGGACGCCGCGGTCGAGGGCGCGATCGCCTCGAAGTACCGCAACAACGGCCAGACCTGCGTCTGCGTGAACCGCATCCTGGTCCACCAGGATGTCGCCGCGGCCTTCGAAGCCAAGCTGGCCGTGGCGGTGGCAGGGCTGAAGGTCGGCCCCGGCAGCGAGGCCGGCGTCGTTCTCGGCCCGCTGATCGACGAGGCCGCGGTCCTGAAGGTGGAGGAGCACATCGCCGACGCGCTCGACCATGGCGGACGCCTGGTGACGGGAGGCCGCCGCCACGCCCTGGGGCAGGGCTTTTTCGAGCCCACGGTGATCGGCGGCTGCACGCCGGCGATGCTCGTGGCCCGCGAGGAGACCTTCGGCCCCGTCGCCGCCCTGTTCGCCTTCGAGACCGAGGCCCAGGCCCTGGCCATGGCCAACGACACCGACGTCGGCCTGGCCGGCTATTTCTACACCCGCGATCTTGCCCGGGTGTGGCGGGTGGCCGAGGCGCTGGAAGTCGGCATGGTCGGAATCAATACCGGCCTGATTTCCACCGAGGTCGCGCCGTTCGGCGGGATCAAGGCGTCGGGCACGGGCCGCGAAGGCTCGCGCCACGGCCTGGAGGACTATAGCGAACTCAAATACCTGTGCATGGGCGGCCTGTAGAGGACCGTCCGATCGCCTCGGATCCCCCTTGCACAGGGCTGGAGGTTTGGTGAAACCTCTGGCCATGAGGCGGCGTGATGGACGTTAGCGAACGGCTGATCGATCCCGCCAAAGGCTGGCCGGACGCGCATGACTCTTCATGGCCGCTCGGCTTCATCCGTCTGGAGACCTGGCCAGACCCAGCGGCGACTGGCGCGCCGCCGTTTCCGCTGATCGGGCTGGGGTCGCCGATCGATCCGCGGGCGTCCTGGGTCGACGCCGTGCTTGAGCCGCCGGTCTCGGCCGAAGGCTTGATCCGGCAGGTCGCCGCCAATTCCACTGCGGCGGCGGTTGCGGTCCAGTTGCTAAGGGCGCTCGAAGACGTCGGCGTCGAACAGGCGCTGACGCTGGAGTCCCTGGCCTACGGCCTGCTGCAGGGCGGCGCCGAGCATGGCCGCTGGCTGCAGGGGCGCGCCGTCCGCCCTTCGCCGCCGGGACGCGTGCGGTTGACCCGCGACGACGCGGTGTTGCGGATCACGCTCGATCGGCCCTGGGCGCGCAACGCCATCGACCGGACGATACGGGACGGGCTGTTCGAAGCCTTCACGGTCGCGGCCAGCGATCCGGACATCGCCCGGGTCGAACTGCGGTCCGTCGGCCCGGCCTTCAGCATCGGCGGCGATCTCGACGAGTTCGGCGTCACGCGCGACCCGGCCACGGCGCACCGGATCCGAAGCCTGACCCTGCCGGCCCGGCCGCTCTCGCGCCGCGCCGACATCGTCGATGTCCACGTCCAAGGCGCGTGCGTCGGGGCGGGACTGGAGATGGCGGCGTTCGCCGGGCGGGTCACCGCCTCGCCCACGGCCTGGTTCCAGCTGCCAGAACTGGCCATGGGCCTGATCCCCGGGGCCGGCGGCTGCGTGTCGCTCGCCCGGCGGATCGGCCGGAGTCGGACGGCGCTGATGGTGCTGTCGGGTCGCCGGATCAACGCGACCACGGCGCTAGACTGGGGGCTGATCGACGCCATCGAAGATCGTCCGCCCCTCGACCCAGGCGGCGCGGACCCGGACCGCGGCTAGCGCCTGGCGGGCCTGCGCCCACGGACGATCGATCAGGCACAGGTCGGCCGCCGCCCCGACCGCCACGCGTCGCCGCCGCTCCAGCGCCTCCGGCGCGCGCAGATAGAGGTCGAGCGCCTGTTCCGGCGTCAAGGCCTCGGCCTCGCCGATCGGCGCGCCATCCCGGGTCCGCCGCGAGACCGCCGCCGCCATCGCCGCCCACGGATCGGGTCCTCCGAACGGCGCGTCGCTGCCCGCCGCCAGGGTCACACCGGCGTCGCGGAAGGCGCTCAGGCGGTAGAGCAGGGGCTGCAGATCGGGCTCCACGTCGGTGCGATAGATGTCGCCGCGCTCGGCCACGAAATGCGGCTGGCTGACCACCGCCAGGCCGAGGCGGGCGATCTCGTCCACCGCGGAATCGGGCGCGATCGAGGCGTGCTCGATACGGTCGCCGGCCTCGACGCCCGCGGCGTCGAAGGCGGCGAGGGTGAACACCAGCTCGACCTCGGTGGCGCAGTGCACGGCGACGGCGCGGCCGCGGGCGTGGGCGGTGCGGACGAAGCGCACGGCCTCGTCGAAGTCCGGAAGGTCGGCTTCGTGCAGATGCAGCTTTGCGGGACCGAGCCTGACCCGGCCGGCCATGTCGGCCGAGGTCAGGTCCATCCGTCCGGCCAGCAGCACCCGCTGTGGCAGGGATCCGTCGGCGCCCTGGGCGGCGAAGTGGCGGGCCATCACCGCGTCGTTGGCCGGCGACATGTCGGTCAGGCCGGTGACGCCGGCGCGCGCCAGGATCGCGCCCACCGCCGCCAGGCAGGGCGGATGGCTCCCCAGCGCCCGCTTCATCCAGGCGTCCTCGTCGAACAGGCGTCCGGTGAACCGGCCGTCCTGCCGCTCCAGCCCGGGCGGCGGCGCGTGGTCGGCGAGGAGGATGTCCAGCGCCGCGGAGTTGAGGAACCACATCCGCCCCGAACGGTGCTGCACCCGGACCGGGCGGTGGGCGACGAGCGCGTCCAGCCCCGCCGCGTCGAGCAGGCCGGCGACGCTCTCGTGATAGCCTGTTCCCCGCAGCCAGCCGCCGCCGGGCGCGGCTTGCAGCGCGGCGGCGAAGGTCTCGGCGTCGGCGACCTCGGGCGGTCCGCAGCGAACCGAGGTCAGGGACGCGGCCAGGGCGGCGGCATGGATGTGGTGGTCGTGCAGGCCCGGCAGCAGCAGGCCGCCGGCGGCGACCACGGTCTCTTCCGGCAGCGGTTCCAGCGTTCCGATCGCGGTGACCAGGCCCCGCTCGACGCGAACATCGCGCACCTGCCCACCCTCAAGCTCGGCCCGGGCGATCAGCATGGGGCGAGGCTCGCCAGGCGTGAGCTTGTGTCGGCGCCAAGCGCGGGAAGGGGGCCCGCCTCGCGGCGGCGGACGATGGGGAAGGGGCGTCCGGCCGCCCGGCGCCAGGCCTTGAGCTCCGCCGCAAGGCCGAGGGGATCGGCGGTCCGCGCCTGGGTCAGGGCCTCGGCCGCCACGCCGCGCATCGACAGGCCGAAACGGCCGCCCCGCCCCTGGCGCCAGGCGTCCCAGGCGACCTGGGCGGCGAAGATACCGGTCAGCGGATCGGCGATGGCGTCGCCGACGAAGCCGGGGCGACCGCTCGCCGCCCGCAAGGCCGCGCTGAGCCCCGCCGCGACGCCGCAATCGTCGCCGAACCCGATCCAGTCCGCCGCCGGCCCCTCGGCGCCGTGGCCGGTGATGGTGATCCAGACGAGCCCCGGCCGCGCCCGCACCAGCCCGCCGGCCGCGATCCCGAGCTGGGCCAGCGCGCGGGGGCGGGCGGCTTCGATAACGATGTCCGACTGGGCGATCAGGGCCAGCAGCGCCCGGCGGCCCTCGGGCGTACGGAGGTCGAGCCCCACGCTCGCCTTGCCCTGGTTGAGCAGGGCGAACAGGGCCCCGTCGCCGTCGCGCATGGCGTCCGGGCGGGCGAGGCTCTCGACCTTGGTCACCTCGGCGCCGGCCAGCCACAGCAGGTGCCCGGCCAGCGGACCGGCCCACAGGGCCGAGAGATCGAGAACCTTCGGCCGATGCGCGGGGGGCGGCGCGGGAACGGCTTCCGCAAGGGTCGTGCAGGGCGGACCCGGCGGGTCTTCCTCGTCCTCGGCGGCGATCGCCAGGCCCATCAGCCTTCCGCGGGCCACCAGGGATCCGGCGTCGGACCGGGCGATCCGGGCGGCGATCGCCTGATTGTCGCCGGGGTCCAGCCCCTCGGCCTCGAACAGGGCCGGCAGCAGTTCACGGTCGGCGGGACGCGCCAGGTTGAGGGCGACGGCGCCGTCGCGCGCGGCGTAGAGGTGAGATCCGCCGCCGGCCGAGACGTCGCCCGGTATGCGGAAGCCGCCGAGCATGGCGCGTTCGCCCAGCAAGGTCGCGCCGTCGAGCTCGGCCAGGCGCGCGCCGCCGGTCGCCCGGGCCAGCGCCTGGACCCAGAGGTCGGCGACGCGGCTCAGCGGGATCGGGGGGGCGGTCATCGCGCCGGGTTTCAGAAGAGCTTGCGTACCTCGCGCCTCAGCAGTTTGCCCATTTCGTTATAGGGCAGGGCGTCGACGAAGACGATGCGCTCGGGGACCCGCGACGAGCGCAGCCGCCCGCGGATGAGGCCGCGCAGCTCGTCCTCGCTCGGCGCCGCCTGGCCGGCCTTGGCCGCCAGGGCGACGCCGACCGCCTCGCCCCATTCGACCGAGGGGATCGCGACGGCCGCCGCGTCGGCCAAGGCCGGGTGGGTCATCAGCACGTCCTCGATCTCGCCCGGCGAGATGTTCTCGCCGCCGCGGACGATCACGTCGTCGGCCCGGCCGGCCAGGAACAGGTAGCCGTCGGCGTCCAGCCAGCCGGCGTCGCGGGTCGGAAACCAGCCGTCGGCGTCCAGCGCGCTGCGCTCGCGATATTCGCCCGACACCTGGTCGCCGCGGACATAGATCTCGCCGCGCTCGCCGGCCGGCAGCGGCCGCCCGTCCTCGTCGCGAATCTCCAGTTCGATGGTCGGCAGCGGGCGGCCGACCGACGCCAGCCGGGCGCGCACGGCCTCGTCGGCGGACCGGTGCGCCGCACGATGTTCGTCGGGACCCAGCAGGGCGACCGTCGAGCTGGTCTCGGTCAGGCCGTAGGCGTTGGTGAAGCCGCAATCGGGGAACAGGTCGAGCGCCCGATGGATCAGTTCCAGCGGCATGCGCCCGCCGCCATAGGCCAGCGCCTTCAACGAGGCGACGTCGGCCGGGGCGCCGGCGTCCACCCGCGCGATGATCCGCGACAGCATGGTCGGCACCACGAAGGCGTTGGTCGCCCGCTCTGCGGCGACCAGGGCCAGCCAGGCGTCGGGATCGAAGGCCGGCAGCAGCAGGATGCGCCGCAGGGCGTAGATCGAGCTCAGCAAGGCCGCGATCCCGGCGATGTGATAGGGCGGCACGCTGACCAGGACCGCGTCCTCCTCCGGCGCCGAGGCGAACTCGACCGTGCCCAGGATGTAGGACAGCAGGTTCGAATGGCGAAGCACGGCGGCCTTGGGCGCGGCGGTGGTGCCGCTGGTGAACAGCTGGACGGCGATCGTCTCCTCGCCTTCGTCCAACTCCGGTCCTTCGGCCGCGGCCTCGGCTTGGGCGACGAACTCGGCGCGCGAGCGCACGACATGGCCAAGGCCCGGGCTCAGCCGCTCGATCTGCGCGGCGTCGCCGACGACATAGGCCGGCGCGATGCGGCCCAGCAGGGCGGCGAGGTCGGCGCCGGCGAGCCGGTAGTTGAGCGGCACATAGGGCACGCCGGCGATGGCCGCGCCGAACAGGGCGATCGCCGCGGCTTCGCTGCTTTCGTCGAGCAACGCGACATGGCTGCAGCCGCTGTCGCGAATGCGCCACGCCGCGCCTTGGGCCGCGGCGTGCAGCGCGGCGTAGGACCAACGTCGTCCATCGCAAACCAGACCGACGCGATCAGGCTCCGCGTCGGCCGCCATCTGCAGGATGAGCGAGATGTTCATGAAGCGTGACTCAGTCGGAGGAGGGCAGCGGCTTGGCTTCTTTGGTCTGCAGCGCGACGCCGTCGAGCGACAGGGAGCCCTGTCCGGCCTTCACGCACAGGAACTCGACCGTGCCGGCTGCGTCGACATAGCGCTTGCCGATCTGGGACCCGCCGGCGAAGGCCGGATCGACCGCGCCGCGTTCGGCGGGGCGCTTCTCGACCATCGGCGCGCCGCCGCATTCGACCGTTCCCGCGCCGGCGCGGATCACCATCACCTCGGTGTCGCAGACGCTGCTGGCTAGCTTCATTCCGGGTTTCATGGCCATCCTCGATATTGAACAGGCGATCGCGCTGGCGTCGCGGGGCCAAGGTTAGGCTCTTGTTCCTATTATTTCGCCCGAGCGTATCAAGAGCCGCGGCGTTCCTGGTCAAAGGCATCGCCGCGACGATGACAACATCGGCCAGGCGCTCTGGCGATATTACGGCCTTTGCCGAGCATCGGTCGGTGCGAGAAGGATACGCCGTTTGACGCTGAACAGCAGGAGCAAGACATGAGCCGAACAGTCGCGGTTACCGGCGCCGCGGGCGCGCTCGGCCGGAAGACGGCCGAAGTCCTGGGACAGGCCGGGTGGACGGTGGTCGGGATCGACCTCGCCGAGGGGCCGTTCGAGGGCGCGGCCCTGGCGCTGGGGGGCGTCGACCTGACCGACGAAGCAGCAATGACGGCGGCCGCCGGCCGGATCGAGTCGCAGTTCGGCGGTCTCGACGGCCTGGTCAACATCGCCGGCGGCTTCCGCTGGGAGCCGATTCTCGACGGCGATCTGGCGACCTGGGACCGGCTCTATGCGATGAACGTCAAGACCACCCTGGTGGCTTCGCGGGTCCTGACGCCGCTGCTGCTGAAGTCGGCCGGCGCGATCGTCAATGTCGGCGCCGCGGCGGCGACCAAGGCGGCGATGGGCATGGGGGCCTATGCGGCGTCGAAGGCCGGGGTGGCGCGGCTGACCGAGGCCCTGGCCGAGGAGCTGAAGGACGCCGGCGTGCGCGTCAACGCCGTGCTGCCCAGCATCATCGACACGCCGGTCAACCGCCAGGACATGCCCGACGCGGAATTCTCCCGCTGGGTGACCCCGGAGGCCCTGGCCAACGTCGTGGCCTTTCTGCTGTCGCCGCAGGCCTCGGCGGTCACCGGCGCGCTGATCCCGGTCACCGGCCGGGTCTGACCCGCCCTGCGACCGCGAACTGCGGTGTGGCGATATCTTGCCGTTCGAGGCGCCGTTCCCGGGCGGAACCGGCGCTGTCGTCTTGTTTGCGACCTTGGCTTGGTGCATCGGCAAGGGCTGTGCTTGCGTCTGCGGCCGAGGCCGTCGTGTTCCATCGGAGATTTCCATCGTGCCAAAGCTGATCGTCGTCACCCGTGAAGGCGAGGAACGGGAGATCGAGGGGCAAGCCGGGCTGTCGGTCATGGAACTGATCCGCGACGCCGGGTTCGATGAACTGCTGGCCCTGTGCGGCGGGTGCTGCAGCTGCGCGACCTGCCACGTCCATGTCGATCCGGCCTTCGCCGACCAGCTGCCGGCGATGAGCGACGACGAGAACGACCTGCTCGACAGCTCGTCGCATCGCGACGAACGCTCGCGGCTGTCGTGCCAGCTGCGCTTCAGCGCCGCGCTCGACGGCCTGAAGGTGCAGATCGCCGAAGAGGACTAGCGCCAGGCCGGCGTAACCGACGAAGACCATGGGACCGTCGAATGCGTAACGATACGGATGTCTTGATTGTCGGCGCCGGCCACGCCGGGGCGGCGTGCGCGATCGCGCTCCGGCACGGAAAGTTCGACGGCCGCATCCTTGTCGTCGGCGCCGAGCCCGACCTGCCCTATGAGCGTCCCCCGCTTTCGAAGGAATACCTGGCCGGCGACAAGCCGTTCGAGCGGCTGCTGATCCGCCCCGAAGCCTTCTGGACCGAGCGCGACGTCCATTTCCAGCTGGGCGTGACGGTGGCTTCGGTCGACGCCGCCGCCCATTGCGTGACGACGGAGTCCGGCGCGGTGATCGGCTATCGCCATCTGGTCTGGGCGACCGGGGGCGCGCCGCGGCGCCTGGGTTGCGAGGGCCACCATCTCGCCGGCGTCCACACGGTTCGCACCCGCGCCGACGCCGACCGGATGATGGCCGAACTGCCCGAGGTCTCCCGCGTGGTGGTGATCGGCGGCGGCTATATCGGTCTTGAGGCGGCGGCGGTGCTGGCCAAGTTCGGCAAGACGGTCGTGGTCCTCGAAACCCTCGACCGGGTGCTGGCCAGGGTCGCGGGCGAGCCGCTGTCGCGGTTCCTGGAAGCCGAGCATCGCGCGCATGGCGTCGACGTCCGGCTCGGCGACACCGTCGACTGCATCCTGGGCGAGGACCGCGTCACCGGCGTGCGGCTGGCCGACGGCCAGGTGCTGGAGGCCCAGATGGTCATCGTCGGCATCGGCATCATCCCGGCGGTCGAACCCCTGATCGCGGCCGGCGCCGAGGGCGGCAACGGCGTGGCGGTCGACAGCCATTGCCGCACCAGCCTGCCGGACGTCTTCGCGGTCGGAGACTGCGCCCGCCACGCCAACCGTTATGCCGACGGCGCCCAGGTGCGGCTGGAATCCGTCCAGAACGCCAACGACCAGGCGGCGGTGGCGGCCAAGGCGATCCTGGGCCAGCCGGCCGACTACGACGCCACGCCGTGGTTCTGGTCCAACCAGTACGACATCAAGCTGCAGACGGTGGGGCTGTCGATCGGCTACGACCAGACCGTGGTGCGCGGCGACAGCGCCAGCCGCAGCTTTTCCCTGGTCTATCTGAAGGCGGGCCGGGTCATCGCGCTCGATTGCGTCAATGCGGTGAAGGACTATGTCCAGGGCCGCAAGCTGGTCGAGGCCGGCGCGCGCGTCGACGCGGCGCGCCTGGCGGACGCGGCGACGCCGCTCAAGGACCTGGCGCTCGAAGTTCTGGGCTAGGTCCGTTGGGCGGTGATCCCGCGGCCGGTCAGCGGCCTTTCCAGTCCGGCTTGCGCTTGGCGGCGAAGGCGGCGGGGCCTTCGGCCGCGTCCTCGGAGTCCAGCATGCGCCGCACCGCGGGATAGGCCCACTGGGCCTCCAGGGCCGCGGCGAGCGGTTCGTTCAGGCCCTGGAGCGCGATCTGCTTGGTGGCGCGCACCGACATCGGGCTGCAGGCGATGATCTCCTCGGCCCAACGCAGGGCGGCGGCCAGGGCGTCGGTCTCGACCACCTCGTTGACGAAGCCCAGCGCAAGGCCTTCGGCCGCGCTCAGCCGGCGACCGGTCAGCATCAGGCCCATGGCCCGCTTCAGGCCGATCTCGCGCGGCAGCCGCAGGACGCCGCCGCCTAGGGCGGCCAGGCCGACGCGGACCTCGGGCAGGGCGAAGGCGGCGTTCTGCGCAGCGACGACGATGTCGCAGGCCAGGGCGATCTCGAAGCCGCCGCCCATCGCGATACCATTCACCGCTGCGATCACCGGCTTGGTGGGTTGCAAGCGCGAGGTGATCCCGCCGAAGCCGGACGGCGGCAGGTCGGCGCTGCTCAGCGGCATCGGCGACTTGAGGTCATGGCCGGCGCAGAACGCCTTGGGCCCCGCGCCGGTCAGGACGGCGACCCACTGCTCGTCGTCGGCCTCGAAGGCGTCGAAGGCTCGGGCCAGTTCGACCTGGGCCTGCGCGTTGAGCGCGTTGTGGGCCTCGGGTCGGTTGATCGTGACGACGGTCACGCGCCCGGCCTGCGCGACGGTGATGAAGGCGTAGGTCATCAGGCGGCCAGCAAGCCGGCCAGCCGCCCGCGGATGATCGCCTCGGCGTCATGCATGATGCGGCCGATCAGCTGCGCGCAGGTCGGAACGTCGTGGATCAGCCCCTGGACCTGGCCGGCCCAGATCAGCCCGGCGTCGACGTCGCCGGTTTCCAGCGCCGTCCGGCCTCGGGCGCCCGAGACTAGCGGGCGGACGTCCTCGAACACCGCGCCCGGACCGCCGCCGAGCGCCACGACCTGGTCGGAGACCGAGGTCTTGGCCACCCGGCCGGTGTTGCGGAAGGCCCGGAAGATCAGGTTGGTCGCGCGCTCGTCGTTCTGGACCAGCAGCTGCTTGATGTTGTCGTGGATGGGGGCCTCGACCGTGGCGCAGAACCGCGTGCCCATGTTGATGCCCTCGGCGCCCAGCGCCAGGGCCGCGGCCAGGCCGCGCCCGTCGCCGAAGCCGCCGCTGGCGATCATCGGGATCTTGACCTGGTCGGCCGCGGCCGGGATCAGGACCAGGCCGGGAATGTCATCCTCGCCCGGATGCCCCGCGCATTCGAAGCCGTCGATCGAGATCGCGTCGACCCCCATCCGTTCGGCCGACAGCGCATGGCGCACGGCCGTGCATTTGTGGATCACCTTGACGCCATGGGTCTTGAAGTCGTCGACGTGTTCCTGCGGCTTGTGACCCGCGGTCTCGACGATGGTGACGCCGCTGTCGATGACCGCCCGGCGATATTCGGCATAGGGCGGCGGCGACACCGAGGGCAGGATCGTCAGGTTCACGCCGAACGGCTTGTCGGTCAGGGTCCGGCAGCGGGCGATCTCGCGGCGCAGGTCGTCGGGCGTCGGCTGTGTGAGGGCGGTCAGCAGGCCCAGGCCCCCGGCGTTGGAAACCGCCGCCGCCAGCTCGGCCCGGCCGACCCACATCATGCCGCCCTGGACGATGGGATGCTCGATGCCGAGAAGCTCGGTAAAGCGCGTGCGGATCCCCATGTTTCAGTCTTCCCGATTTGCCGTCGCCAGGGCTGGCGGCTCGATCTTGCGCCCTACCCGTGGGTAGGTGATCGGGGCTCGGAATCTTGTCAATATGGTCCTGGGCCAAGCATCGCCGCCTTGATCTTGTCGGACCGGCAGAGGCTTCGCGCCTTGACGAAAGACCCGCAAGACGCGAAATCTACCCTTGAGTAAATTTCAGACTTTCGGGTTTTCATGATCCTCACCGCGACGCAATCGGCCATTCGCGACGCGGTGCGCGACTTCGCGCATGAGCGCATCCGGCCGCACGCGACGGCGTTCGAGGCGGCGGGGGCGTATCCGCAAGCCCTGTTCGAGGAGGTCGCGGGCCTCGGCCTGATGGGCATGACCGCCCCGGAGGAATTCGGCGGCGCGGGCGCCGACTATGTCTCCTACGCCCTGGCCCTGATCGAGATCGCGGCGGGCGACGGCGCGCTGTCGACGATCCTGTCGATCCAGAACAGCCTGATCGTCTCGGCGCTGCTGCGTCTGGGCTCGCCGGAGCAGAAGGCCCGGTTCCTGCCCGACCTCGTCGCCGGCCGCCTGATCGGCGCCTTCGCCTTGACCGAGGCCGACGCCGGTTCGGACGCCGCCGCCATCCGCACCCGGGCGACCCGCGTCGACGGCGGGTGGCGGCTGAACGGCGCCAAGCAGTTCATCACCTCCGGACGCATCGCCGGCCTGGCGATCGTCTTCGCGGTCACCGATCCCGCCGCCGGCAAGAAGGGCCTGTCGGCCTTTCTCGTGCCCACCGATCGTCCCGGCTACGCTGTGGACAAGGTCGAGCACAAGCTGGGCCAGGCCGCCTCGGACACCTGCGCGATCCGCTTCGACGATCTCTTCGTCGAAGATGGCCTGATGCTGGGCGGGGAGGGCGAGGGCTACCGCATCGCGCTCTCCAACCTGGAGGTCGGCCGGATCGGCATCGCGGCCCAATGCGTGGGCATGGCCTGGGCGGCGCTCGACATCGCCGTCGCCTACGCCAAGGACCGCAAGAGTTTCGGCAAGCCGATCATCGAGCATCAGGCGGTCGGCTTCCGGCTGGCCGATCTCGCGACCCGACTGGAGGCCGCGCGCCAGATGGTGCTGGCCGCCGCCGCGCTCAAGGAGGCGGGCGAGCCCTGTCTCACCCAGGCCTCGATGGCCAAGCTGTTCGCCTCCGAAACCGCCGAGGCGGTGGTGTCGGGGGCGATCCAGACCCTGGGCGGATATGGCTATCTCGAGGAATACGGGCTCGCGAAGATCTATCGCGACGTCCGCGTCTGCCAGATCTATGAGGGCACGTCCGACATCCAGCGGATGGTGATCGCCCGTGCCCTTTGAGGAGACCGTCGTGCCCATCACTGACCATGCCGCCGATCCCGTCGTCATCGCCGGCTATGCCCGGACCCCCATGGGCGGGTTCATGGGCGAGCTCTCGGGCCTGAAGTCCACCGAACTGGGCGCGGCGGCCGTCAAGGCGGCGGTCGAGCGCTCGGGGGTGCCTCCGGACGCGGTCCAGCGGATCTTCATGGGCTGCGTGCTGCCCGCCGGCCTTGGCCAGGCCCCCGCCCGCCAGGCGGCGCTGGGTGCGGGCCTGTCGTTGTCGACCCAGGCCACCACGGTCAACAAGATGTGCGGCTCGGGCATGCAGGCGGCGATGATGGCCTATGACGCCCTCGCCGCCGGCAGCGCCGACGTCATCGTCGCCGGCGGCATGGAGAGCATGAGCAACGCGCCCTACGCCCTGCCCAAGCACCGGTCCGGCGCCCGCATCGGCCACGGCCAGGTAATCGACACCATGATGATGGACGGCCTCGAGGACGCCTATACGCCCGGCAAGGCGATGGGCGCCTTCGCCGAGGACGCCGTGCAGGCCTACCAGTTTAGCCGCGAGGACCAGGACGCCTTTGCCATCCGCTCGCTGTCGCGCGCCAATGCGGCGATCGCCAGCGGCGCCTTCGCGCGCGAGATCGTCGCGGTGACCGTCCCCGGCCGCGGCGGCGCGGTGACGGTCGCCGTCGACGAGCAGCCCGGCAAGGCCAAGCCCGAGAAGATCCCGTCGCTGAAGCCCGCCTTCCTCAAGGACGGCACGATCACCGCCGCCAACGCCTCGTCGATCTCCGACGGCGCGGCGGCCCTGGTGATGACCCGCGCCAGCGTGGCCGAGAAGCTGGGGCTGAAGGTCGTGGCTCGCGTCGTCGGCCATGAGGGCCATGCCCACGAGCCGGGTCTGTTCACTACCGCTCCAGTGCCTGCCATGCGCCGGTTGATGGAGCGGATCGGCTGGACGATCGACGATGTCGACCTGTTCGAGGTCAACGAGGCCTTCGCGGTGGTGGCGATGATCGCCGCCCGCGACCTGGGCATTCCCGACGACAAGCTCAACGTCAACGGCGGGGCCACCGCCCTGGGCCATCCGATCGGCGCCAGCGGCGCGCGCATCCTGGCGACCCTGCTGGGCGCGCTGGAAAACCGCGGGCTCAAGCGCGGGGTCGCCAGCCTGTGCATCGGCGGTGGCGAGGCGACGGCGATGGCGGTGGAGCTGGTCTGACCTTCGGTCGAGTCGGGGAACTTGGCTGGACGACGCCTGGGGCGTCGGGCTGACGGCGGTGAAATCGGGCGGGATCCGATTTCGCCGCTTCGCTTGAGGCGACTTGAAGTCGATCTTGCGCAACAAAATGAACGACGGGACGACGTCCTGCGACGGGAGAGGGACAGGCCGATGAACGTGAACGGGATGGGCGCGATCGTGACCGGCGGAGCGTCCGGGCTGGGCGCCGCCACCGCCAGGCTGCTGGCGGCGCAGGGCGCGCGCGTGGCGATCTTCGACCTCAATGAGGAGGTCGGCCTCGCCGCCGCCAAGGACATCGGCGGCGTCTTCGTCAAGGTCAACGTGTCCGACGAAAGCAGCGCCAATGCGGGCTTCGCCGCCGCCGAGGCGGCCCATGGCGTCGCCCGAGTGCTGGTCAACTGCGCCGGCGTCGCCCCCGGCGCGCGCATCGTCGCCAAGGATGGGACGCCGCATTCGCTCGACCTCTATCGCAGGACGATCGAGGTCAATCTGATCGGCACCTTCAACATGATCTCCAAGTTCGCCGCCCGCGTGGTCGCCGCGAGCCTGGACGGCGAGGAGGCCGGGGTGATCGTCAACACCGCCTCGGTCGCCGCCTTTGACGGCCAGATCGGCCAGGCCGCCTATTCCTCGTCGAAGGGCGGCGTGGTGGGCCTGACCCTGACCGCGGCGCGCGACCTGGCCCAGCATCGTATCCGGGTGACGACCATCGCGCCCGGCATCTTCCTGACGCCGATGCTGATGGGGCTGCCGCAGGCGACCCAGGATTCGCTGGGCCAGCAGGTTCCGCATCCCAGCCGGTTGGGCAAGCCGGAGGAATACGCCCAGATGGTCGGATCGATCATCGCCAATCCCATGCTCAACGGCGAAGTGATCCGCCTCGACGGCGCGATCCGCATGGGTCCACGCTAGCCATGACCGACACCGTCCTCCTCGAGCGCGACGGCGCCGTCGCCCGCATCATCCTCAACCGACCCGAGGTCGGCAACGCCCTCGACATGCCGACGGCCCAGGCCCTGATGGCGGCGGTGATCACCTGCGACGAGGACGAGGCGATCCGTTGCGTGCTGCTGACCGGCGCCGGGCGGCTGTTCTGCGTCGGCGGCGACGTCGCCGCCTTCTCCGCGGCGGGCGACCAACTGCCGGCCTTCCTCAAGGAGATCACCGTCTACGTCCATGCGGCGGTGGCGCGGCTGATGCGGATGAACAAGCCGGTGATCACGGCGATCAACGGGGCGGCCGCCGGGGCGGGCGTCGGGCTGGCGATCCTGGGCGACATCGCGCTGGCCGGTCCGCGGGCCCAGTTCGCCCTGGCCTACGGCGCCCTTGGCCTGTCGCCCGACGGCGGCAGCACCTGGCTGCTGCCCCGCCTGATCGGCCTGCGGCGCGCCCAGGAGCTTTGCCTGCGCAACCGGCGGCTCACCGCCGAGGAAGCCGCCGCCATGGGCCTGGTCACCCGGGTGGTCGAGGGCGAGCTGATGGACGAGGCGATGGCGGTCGCGCACGAGCTGGCGCGTTCGGCCACGCCCGCGCTCGGGGTGACCCGCCGGCTGCTGCTCGACAGCGCCACCGCCTCGCTCGAGGCGCAGCTGGACGCCGAGAGCCGGGGCATCGCCGGCCTGGCGCGCACGCCCGAGGGCAAGGAAGGCGTCGCCGCCTTCATCGCCAAGCGCGCCCCTGATTTCACCGGAGACAAGTGACCATGGCCGAAGCCTATATCGTGGAGTCGCTGCGCACCGCCGGCGGCAGGCGCAAGGGCGCGCTGTCGAGCGTCCATCCCGCCGACCTGGGCGCGACCGTGCTCGACGCCCTGGTCGCCCGCACCGGCGTCGATCCGGCCGCGATCGAGGACGTCATCGTCGGCTGCGTGACCCAGGCCGGCGAGCAGGCCTTCGCCTTCGGCCGCAACCTGGTGCTGGCCTCGTCCCTGCCCGACAGCGTGCCGGCGGTGACGATCGACCGCCAATGCGGCTCGTCGCAGCAGGCGATCCAGTTCGCCGCCCAGGCGGTGATGTCGGGCACGCAGGACGTCGTGATCGCGGCCGGGGCCGAGAGCATGACCCGCGTGCCGATGGGCTCGAACTTCGCGCTCCACGCCCAGGCCGGAGTGGGCGAGGGGCCGTGGTCCCGGAAGATCCAGGACCGCTACGGCGTCACCGAGTTCAGCCAGTTCCAGGGCGCCCAGAGGGTCGCCGACAAGTACGGCCTGACCCGTGAGCAGATGGACGCCTTTGCGCTGCAAAGCCACCAGAAGGCCGCCGCGGCGATCAGGGCGGGCGCGTTCAAGGCCGAGATCGTGCCGGTGCAGACGGCGGAGGGCCTTTTCGACCAGGACGAGGGCGTGCGCTTCGACACGTCCCTGGAAGCGATGGCCGGCGTCAAGACGATCCTGGAGGGCGGCACCATCACCGCCGCCAACGCCAGCCAGATGTCGGACGGCGCCTCGGGCGCGCTGATCGTCAGCGAAGCCGCGCTGAAGCGCTTCGACCTGACGCCGATCGCCCGCATCGTGAACCTGACGGTCACCGCCGGCGATCCGGTCATCATGCTGGAAGAGCCGATCGCCGCGACCCGCAGGGCGCTGGAGCGGGCGGGGCTGAAGCTCGATGACATCGACCTGTTCGAGGTCAACGAGGCCTTCGCCTCGATCCCGATGGCCTGGCTGAAGGCGCTGGGGGCCGATCCGGCCAGGCTCAATGTCAATGGCGGCGCGATCGCCCTGGGCCACCCGCTCGGCGCCAGCGGGGCCAAGCTGATGGCCACTCTGCTGCACGCCCTGAAGGCGCGCGGCGGCCGCTATGGCCTGCAGACCATGTGCGAAGGCGGCGGCCTGGCCAATGTGACCATCGTCGAGCGGCTGTAGGGCCGCTAACGCCGGTTCAGCGAAAGATGCCCAGGCTGCGGGGCGGTGGGACACTGGTTCGACGGGTGGTCGAAAGGTTGCGAATCTGGCCGACGGCGTCGATGGCGAGGATCTGGCCGTTGACGACTACGACGCCGTCGTCGGCCCGGCGCAGGCTGGTCGGCCGCGCCGCGCCCTGGGTGCGCAGCCACCGCCCTACGCGCCACAGGACCTGCTGCCGGCGGTCCCCGGGCGCAGCAGCGCCGTCATAGCCGCCCTGCAGCACGGCGATGTCGCCTTCGGCGCGAGGGTCGATGAAGGGGACCGGCCTGCTCATCTCAGGATCTTTTCGCCGGCGATGACCTGCATCTCGGGTCCGGCTTCGGACGCGGCGGCGGCTTCGACGTCCAGATGTTCGGCCAGGCCCTGCAGGGCGGCGTGACGGAGAAGCCGCAGGGCGGCCGCCCGCGAGGCGCGCGACCCGCTCAGCAGACCGCCCGTGCGGCGAACGACCTCTTCCAGGAAGGCCGGGTCGCGCTTGTCGATGCAGTCCTGCACCAGTTTCAGCTCGCGGGCCTCGCCGCCGGTGATCGTTCGGCCGGCCAGGACCAGGTCGGTCGCGCGCGATCGGCCCAGCTTGCGCGACAGGAACCACAAGGCCCCCAGATGGACAGGGCCAGAGGGCTTCAGGGTCGCATGCGGACGGGCGAAGGCGATGTCGCAGGCCAGGACCAGGCCGAGGCCTGGGCCGACCGCTGCGCCATTGACGGCCGCCACCACCGGCACGTTCAGGGACTGGAAGGCCAGCAGGGCTTCGCGAAGGGCGGGCATGGCCAGGACGTCCGCCGCGCTGGGTTCCGGCGCGCAGAAGACGGACCCTGCGCCCGTCAGGATCAGCGCCAGGGCGCGGTTCTCGCCCGCCAGCCTGTGCGCGGCCTCCAGCAACCCCGCCGCCAGGTCCGCCAGCCTGGCGGTCGGCCGCGCCAGCGTCACCACGGCGATGTCGCCCAGATAATCGACGCCGACGGCCGTTTCACGGGCCGCCGAAAGGGTGGGGGGAGAGGAGATCATGGCGTTGCTCCCGGATCCGCCGCCTATTTCATCGTCGGTATGACGAAGGCGTTGTCCTCGACGGCGCCTTCGGGCCAGCGGGCGGTGACGGTCTTGAGCTTGGTGTAGAACTTCACGCCCTCGGTGCCGTACTGGTTGGTGTCGCCAAAGCCCGAGCGCTTCCAGCCGCCGAAGCTGTGATAGGCCACCGGCACGGGGATGGGCACATTGATGCCGACCATGCCGACATTGACGCGGGATGCGAACTCGCGGGCGGCGCGGCCGTTGCGGGTGAAGATCGCCACGCCGTTGCCGTAGGGGTGCTCGGACGGCAGGGCCAGCGCCTCCTCGAAGCTGTCGGCCCGGACGATCTGCAGCACCGGGCCGAAGATCTCCTCCTGGTAGGTCTTCATGGTCCGGGTGACGCCGTCGAACAGCGACGGGCCGATGAAGAAGCCCTGCTCGAAGCCCTGCAGCGCGAAGTCGCGGCCGTCGACCACCAGCTCCGCGCCCTCGTCGATCCCGATCTGGATGTAGTCGGCGATCTTGCCGCGATGGGCGGCGCTGACCACCGGGCCGTAATGGGCGGCCGCGTCGGTGGAGATCCCCACCTTCAGGGTCTCGATCTCGGCCACCAGCCGCTCGCGCAGGTCGTCGGCGGTCTTGCGGCCGACCGGCACCACCACCGGCAGGGCCATGCAGCGCTCGCCGGCCGAGCCGAAGGCCGCCCCCGACAGGTCCTTGACCACCTGGTCAAGATCCGCGTCCGGCAGCACGATCCCGTGGTTCTTGGCCCCGCCCATGGCCTGGACGCGTTTGCCGTGCGCCGTGCCCGTTTGATAGACGTACTGGGCGATGTCGGAGCTGCCCACGAAGCTGACGGCCCTGATCAGCGGGTGGGCCAGGATGGCGTCGACGCAGGCCTTGTCGCCATGGACGACGTTCAGCACCCCGGCCGGCGCGCCGGCCTCCATGAACAGCTGGGCCAGCATCACCGGCACGGTCGGATCCTTCTCCGACGGCTTGAGGATGAAGCTGTTGCCGACCGCGATCGCAATCCCGAACATCCACATCGGGATCATGGCCGGGAAGTTGAACGGGGTGATCCCCGCGCAGACCCCCAGCGGCTGGCGCATCGAATAGACGTCGATGCCCGGGCCGGCGCTTTCGGTGTAGTCGCCCTTCAGCACGTGCGGGATCCCGCAGGCGAACTCGATGACCTCCAGGCCGCGCTGGATGTCGCCCTTGCTGTCGGCGACGACCTTGCCGTGCTCGGACGACAACACCTCGGCCAGGGCGTTCATGTCGCGCTCGATCAGCCGCTTGAACTCGAACATCACCCGCGCCCGGCGCTGAGGATTGGTCGCCGCCCAGCCGAGCTGGGCCCGGGCGGCGACCTGCACCGCCGCGTCCAGCTCCGCTTCGGTGGCCAGCTGCACGCGGGCCTGCACCTGGCCGGTGTTGGGGTTGAAGACGTCGCCGAAACGGCCGGAGGCGCCGGGCGACGATGCGCCCGCTATGAAATGGTCAATGGCCCGCACTGGGTCCTCGTCTATTGTTCAGAGCGACCCGCGCGCCAACTGCGCGACAAGGCCCGGCCGACTATGCAAAGCCTGGCGGCAAGTTCCCATAGCGATCAGGCGCTTATCGCCGGAGCGATGCGGCCGGAGGCCTATCGCCGCAGCGATGGTTGACGGGGCGGGCTTGCGTGTTCGCCGACCCAAATGGCGTGATCACACCTCGAAGCGGCGACCCGATGCAGGCGCCCGGGCGCCGTTGGGACGCCGTTGGGGAGACGCGATGTACCGGCGGATTGTTCTGGCGTTCGACAGCACCGTGGCGGGGCGCTCGACCTTGCGCGAGGGCGCCTTGCTGGCCAAGCGCTGCGGCGCCGAGGTCTTCCTGCTGTCGGTGGTGGCCGACAGTTCCGGCGTGACGCTGGTGGAGGGCTTCCAGGCCGGCGTGACCGAGATGCACCTGGACGCCCATCGGCTGATCCTCAAGGAAGGGCTCGAAAAGCTCGAACAACTGGGCTTCCAGCCGGTCGGCCGGCTGGTGCGCGGCGATCCCGCCCAGCAGATCGGCGACTTCGCCCGGGAGATGAAGGCCGACCTGGTGGTGGTCGGCCACCGCAGGCGAAGCTTCCTCGAACGCTGGTGGACCGGCGGCGGCTACATCGTCGACAACCTCGACTGCAGCCTGCTGGTGGCGCGCACCGAGATCAGCGACGCGGCGTTCGAAGCGGCGTTCGCACAGCTGGCGTGACGCCAGGATCGACCGTCCCCTGACCAGGAGAATGATCCGATGACTGATTTTATCGCCGCCGACTGCGGCATCCGCCAATTGCATGCGCGCTTCGTCGACGCCGTCTGGCGCCAGGACGCCAGGAGCTTTTCCGAATGCTTCGCCGCGCAAGGCGAATGGAAGATCGCCGGCCTGCGCCTGCGCGGCCGCGACGAGATCGCCGAGGGCTGCCGCAACCTGCTGGGCCGTTGCGAGCGGATCCAACTGGTCTCGGGCCAGCCGATCCTCGAGGTCGGCGACGGCGCGGCGATCGGACGGTTGCAGATGACCGAATTCGCCAAGAAGAAGGACGGCGGCACGGCCATCACCTTCGGCGTCTATTACGACCGCTATGTCGAGGAGGACGGCGCCTGGCGGTTCCTGTGGCGTCACTGGAGCATGGCCTATCACGGGCCCACCGACCTGACCGGAACCTTCATCGAACCCGTCGACTACGGCGCCTTTCCGGGCATGCCGGGCGCGGACGATCCGACCTTCGTGCGCAAGGCCTGAGCGGCGTTTTCAGCTCGCGCGAAGGCCGCGGACGACCCGCCGCCGCACTCATCGCTCCGGCGGATTCTTGCGCCCGCCCCGGCGTGCTAGACGCTCGGACAAGCGAATAGACGGCCCTGTTGATTAAGGGGCGGCGAGAAGATTGCGGGAGTGGAAATGAGCTGCGAGCCGACCCGGACGCCCTTGGCCGAAGAAATCGATATCCCCGCGATGCGGGAGAAGTATCGGCACGAGCGCGACAAGCGCATCCGGCGGGAAGGCCAGGCGCAATATGTTCGTCCCACCGGCGGGGTGGTCGAGGACTATGTCACCGACCCGCACACGCCGGTCGCCCCGCGCGCGCCGATGTCCGAAGAGCTGGACGTCGTCATCCTGGGCGCGGGCTGGTCGGGGATCATGGCCGCCTACCACCTGGCCAAGGCCGGGGTGACCAGCTTCCGCAATGTCGACAGCGCCGGCGATTTCGGCGGCGTCTGGTACTGGAACCGCTATCCGGGCATCCAGTGCGACAACGAATCCTACATCTACCTGCCGCTGCTCGAAGAGACCGGCTTCATGCCGTCCAAGAAGTTCTCCGACGGCTGGGAGATCCAGGGCTACGCCAAGCGGATCGCCGAGACATTCGGCTTCGCCGACAAGGCGCTGTTCCACACCCAGACCAACGGGCTGCGCTGGGACGAAAGCCTCGGCCGCTGGCGGGTCTCGACCAATTGCGGCGATGAACTGCTGGCCCGCTTCGTGATCATCGCCAGCGGCGTGCTCAACATGCCCAAGCTGCCCGGCGTGCCGGGGCTGGAGACCTTCAAGGGCAAGATGTTCCACACCGCCCGCTGGGACTTCAGCTACACCGGCGGCGACTACCAGAACCCGGTGCTCGACAAGCTCGCCGACAAGCGCGTCGCCATCGTCGGGACCGGGGCGACCTCGATCCAGGCGGTGCCGCACCTGGGCAAATACGCCCAGCAGCTCTATGTCGTGCAGCGCACGCCTTCCAGCGTCGACGAACGCCCCAATCCGCCGACCGATCCCCAATGGGTCAAGTCGCTCCAGCCCGGTTGGCAGAAGGCGCGCCAAGCCAATTTCCACCGCGCCGCCATGGAGGCCTTCCTGCCCGGCGAGGAAGACCTGGTCTGCGACATCTGGACCGAGATCGCCCGCAACTTCGCCGCCGAGATGGCGGCCGAGGGCTGGCCGCAGCTGTCGCTGGAAGACTATGTCGCCAAGCGCGAGGTCGTCGACTATCGGGTCATGGAGCGCCTGCGCCGGCGGGTCGAGGCCCTGGTCGAGGACCCGGCGACGGCCGAGGCCCTCAAGCCCTACTACCGCTTCCTCTGCAAGCGGCCGCTGTCGAGCGACGAATATTATCCCACCTTCAACCGCCCCAATGTCGAGCTGGTCGATGTGTCGCTGACCAAGGGCGTCGAGCGGATGACCGAAAAGGGCTTCGTCGCCAACGGCAAGGAATACGAAGTCGACTGCATGATCTTCGCCAGCGGCTTCGAAGTGACCAGCGACCTGGATCGCCGCTGGGGCATCGACACGATCGAGGGGCGGGGCGGCCTGTCGATCTACCGTCACTGGGCCGACGGTCCCAGGACCTTCCACGGGGTGATGACCCACGGTTTCCCCAACCAGTTCTACATGGGCTACATCCAGGGCGGGCTGAACGCGTCGGTCACCGAGCAGAACGGCCGGCAGGGCTATCACATCGCCCACATCATCAGCCAGGCGCTGGCGCGCGGCGCCAAGGTGGTCGAGCCGACCCAGCAGGCGCAGGACGACTATGTCAGCCACTTCGAGTCGATGGAGATCGATGTGTCTTCGTTCGCGCACGAATGCACGCCCAGCTATTTCAACAACGAAGGCGAGGACAAGGCCAAGTGGCGCCTGTTCCGCGCCTATGGGCCGGGCTGGGACGCGTTCCAGAAGCTGCTGGAAGACTGGCGCGCGGACGACATGCCGGGGCTGGAATTCTCGAACTGACGGCCTCGGGCGGGCGGGGGCTCGTTTCAACCCGGGGGAAGAAGGCGGAGGACGAACGTCATGAACAAGCCGGTCAACATCGCCGTCGAAGATCTCGAAGAGCCGCTGACCTATCCGGTCGAGGCCTTCCTCTCCCGCGACTATGCGGCGGAGGAGGCCGACCGGCTGTGGTCCAAGGTCTGGCAGGTCGCCGGCCGGGTGGAGGAAATCCCGCAGGTCGGCGACTACATCACCTATGAAATCGGCGAAGAGTCGATCCTGATCGTTCGCGACGGTCCGGACTCGATCAAGGCCTACCACAATGTCTGTCCGCATCGCGGCCGCCGGCTGGTCGACGTGCCCGAAGGCGCCAACCGCGGCTGCGGCAAGAAGAAGAACTTCGTCTGCGGCTTCCACGGCTGGACCTTCGGTCTTGCCGGCAAGAACACCTACGTCCTCGATCCGCAGGACTGGAAAGGCGCGCTGACCGAAAAGCGCACTTCGCTGAACGCCATCAAGGCCGACAGCTGGGGCGGCTGGATCTTCGTCAACATGGATCCGGAATGCGGTTCGCTGCGCGACTATCTGGAGCCGGCCGCGGGCATCCTCGACCCCTTCCAGTTCGAGAAGATGCGCTACAAGTGGCGCCAGTGGGTGATCTACGACTGCAACTGGAAGACCGCGCTCGAAGCGTTCATGGAGCCCTACCATGTCGCCGGCACGCACCCGCAGCTGCTGGAATATGGCGAATACTACGCCTATAGCGCCGCCTACGGCCTGCACGGCGTCAGCGGCTTCGACGAGCGCGACGCCTCCAAGAAGACCAAGGAAAGCAGCAGCATCACCCGAGCCGGCAAGGGCGCCGACGCGCGGATCTCGACCTACGAGCTGCAGAACGAGATCTACCAGACCGTCAATAACGCCAGCACCACCGAGACCCTGGTCAATGCCGCCAAACGGCTGGTCGACGAGTTGCCGGAAGGCACGCCGCCGCAGGAGGTGATCAAGCACTGGCTGGCCTCGGCCAAGGCCGACGACGCCGCGCGCGGCGTCGAGTGGCCGACGATCACGCCCGAGCAGATGGGCCGGGCGGGCCTGGCCTGGAACATCTTCCCCAACACCGCCATCCTGCAGGGCGTCACCTTCGCCCTGTGCTACCGCACCCGCCCGTACGGCGACGATCCCAACAAGTGCATCTTCGAGTCCTACGCCATCGAGCGCTTTCCCGAGGGCCAGGAGCCCAAGACCGAATGGGTCTATGCCGAGGCCACGGCGGAGAACTGGGGCAGCGTGCTGGCCCAGGACTTTTCGAACATGGCCTGCGTGCAGAAGGGCATGAAGTCGCGCGGTTTCCGCGGCCCGTTGCCCAACCCGCACCAGGAGCGCAAGGTCACCAACTTCCACCGCAACCTGGCCCGCTACATGGGACGGGGCTCGCCGCGATTGCTCGATCGGGAGTGATCGGCGCCGGTCGATCCTGACGCATGACGACGCCCGGTTCCCGCAGAGGGAGCCGGGCGTTTTTCGTCGTCGTCGGCGCGCGACGAGGGGGCGATATCGCCCGGCCGCAGGGCCGAAATCCGGGCCGATCGGCCCGCCGATAGCGCCCCGGCGATAGGTCGCCGAGGCTTCATTGACGGGCGGTCTTGGACGCCTCTATGCACCGATCAAGTCATCATCGCAGCTGCTCGCCTGTCGTCGATATCACCGGCCGCCAGGACCACCTCACGCGGCTCCGGATCGAAAAAAGCGCAAGTTCGTCGCAAGGCCAGCAGGCCCGACGAGCTCAATGAAAAGGGACTTCTCCATGGGCGTACCGGTCTACAAGCGCATCCTGGACCTGTTCGAGGCCGAGGGGATCAACACGCTGTTCGGCATCCCCGATCCGAACTTCGTGCACATGTTCCTGGAGGCCGAAGCCCGCGGCTGGACCGTCGTCGCTCCGCACCATGAAGCCGCCGCCGGCTTCATGGCCGAAGCCGCCTCGCGGATGACCGGCAAGCCGGCCCTCTGCATCGGCACCCTGGGCCCGGGCATCGCTAACGCCGCCCCGGCGATCCAATGCTGCCTGGTCGAGAACTCGCCGGTGATCTTCCTCAGCGGCCAGCGGGCCCGGGTGACCGAGCAGCGCGTGCGCCGCGGCCGCATCCAGTTCGTCAAGCAGATGCCGCTGTTCGAGAACTCGGTGAAGTACGCCGCCTCGATCGAATATGCCGACCAGACCGACGAGATCATCCGCGAGGGCATCCGCCAGGCGATCGGCGGCACGCCCGGCCCGGTCTATATCGAATATCCCAGCCACATCATCACCGAAGAGCTGGACCTGCCCGAGCCGCTGCCCCCGTCGCGCTACCGCCTGGTCAACCAGGGCGCGGACATCGACCAGGTCGCCGAGGCGGTCAAGCTGATCCGGGCGGCCAAGAACCCGATCCTGCTGGTCGGCCACGCCGTCCACACCACGCGCATGGGCGCGGCGGTCAAGGAACTGGCCGAGCTGATGAACTGCCCGGTCATCCAGACCTCCGGCGGCACCTCCTATATTCCGGGCCTGGAGGACCGCACCTTCCAGTACGTGTTCTCCAACGCCTCGATCGAGGCGGTGACCGAGTCCGACCTCTGCCTGGCCCTGGGCACCGAGCTGGGCGAGCCGGTGCACTATGGCCGCTGGCGCTACTGGGTGAAGAACGAAGCCATCCGCAAGTGGATCTATGTCGAGCAGGACCCGACCGCCATCGGCGTCAACCGGCCGATCGACGTGCCGCTGGTCGGCGACCTTCGCGGCGTGGTGCCGCAACTGGTCGCCGCGCTGAAGGACAAGCCGTTGGCGCCGGCCCCGGGCCTGGCCAAGTTCATGAAGGACGGCCAGGCCGAGCTGGACTCGCTGGCCGCCGAGACCCTGACCAAGAGCGACGGCAGCGGCGAGGTGCCGATGCACACCTCGCGGTTCGTGGTCGAGGCCACCAAGGCCTTCCCGAAGGACGGGATCATGATCCGCGACGGCGGGGCCACGGTGATCTTCCAGTGGACCTATTCGATGTGCAAGCCGCACGACGTGATCTGGAACCAGAACTTCGGCCACATCGGCACCGGCCTGCCTTACGCCACCGGCGCGATGCTGGCCGACCAGGCCGCGACCGGCAAGAAGCGGCCGGGCATGCTGCTGACCAGCGACTCCTCGTTCCTGTTCCATATCGGCGAGCTGGAGACGGCGGTGCGCTGCAACCTGCCGCTGGTCTGCGTCGTCGGCGTCGACTTCCAATGGGGCCTGGAGGTGGGGGTCTACAAGCGCACCTTCGGCCAGGGCACCGCCGAGACCGGCACCCACTGGAGCAAGGAAGTGCGCTTCGACAAGATCGGCGAGGGCTTCGGCTG
This sequence comes from Caulobacter sp. LARHSG274, assembly GCF_052871235.1. Taxonomy (NCBI): domain Bacteria; kingdom Pseudomonadati; phylum Pseudomonadota; class Alphaproteobacteria; order Caulobacterales; family Caulobacteraceae; genus Caulobacter; species Caulobacter sp. LARHSG274. The sequence continues at coordinate 118,637 of NZ_JBIXJO010000006.1, forward strand.
CTACGGCGAATACGTCACCAAGGCCGAGGATATCGGCCCGGCCATCGCCCGCGCCTACGCCAGCGGCAAGGTCGCGGTGATCCACGTCGCCATCGATCCGAAGGCCAATTCGGAAGAGATGCCGAAATACGCCGAATTCCGGACCTGGTACGCCGAAGGCACTCAGTAAATCGACCCGGATCCGGGCCGGCCCGCAAGGGCCCGGCGCGGACGATCAAGAACCCGAGACGTCAAACTCGGTGGTCCTAGGGAGATGTCATGCGCGAATATCTCAAGTTCTACATCGACGGCCAGTGGGTCGATCCGATCGAGCCGAAGACCACCGACGTCATCAATCCGGCGACCGAAGCGGTGTCCGGCGCGATCTCCCTGGGCTCGGTCGCCGACGTCGAGAAGGCCGTCGCGGCCGCGCGCAAGGCGTTTCCCAGCTGGTCGCTGACCACACGCGAGGCGCGGCTGGAGCTCCTGCTGGCGATCCAGGCCGAATATCATAGGCGCATGGGCGAGCTGGGCGAGGCGGTCGTCGAGGAGATGGGCGCGCCGTCCGCCCTGGGCAACGGCTTCCATGTCGGGCTCGGCGCGGGGCACCTGGCCGCCGCCATCGACTCCCTGCGCACCTTCAAGTTCGAGGAGCAGCGCGGAGCGACCCTGGTGGTCAGGGAGCCCATCGGCGTCTGCGCCCTGATCACGCCGTGGAACTGGCCGATGAACCAGACCACGGTGAAGATCTTCCCGGCCCTGGCGACCGGTTGCACCATGATCCTCAAGCCGCCGCAGCTGGCGCCCTATTCGGCCCATATCCTGGCCGAGATCCTCCACACGGCCGGTGTTCCGGCGGGCGTGTTCAACATGGTCCAGGGCAGCGGAGGCGTGATCGGCGCGGCGCTTTCGACCCACCCCGAAGTGGACATGATCTCGTTCACCGGTTCCGAGAGCGTCGGGGTCGAGATCGCCAGGAACGCCGCGCCGGGCGTCAAGCGCGTCTGCCAGGAGCTGGGCGGCAAGAGCGCCCATATCGTGCTCGACGACGCCGATTTGGCCAAGAACGTCGACGCCGCCACCGCCGGCATGATGGTCAATTCGGGCCAGACCTGCAGCGCCGGCTCGCGCCTGCTGATTCCCGCCTCGCGCCTGGAAGAGGCCGTCGCGGCCGCCAAGCAAGCCGCCGAAGGCGTCACCGTGGGGGATCCCAAGGGCGATTTCGCCATGGGTCCGGTGGTGTCCAAGGGGCAGTACAACGACATCCAGCGCTATATCGAGCTGGGGATCAGCGAAGGCGCCCGATTGATCGCCGGCGGCCCCGGCCGTCCCGACGGCCTCGCCAAGGGCTTCTATGTGAAGCCCACCGTCTTCGTCACCACCAACGACAAGACCATCGCCCGCGAAGAGATCTTCGGCCCGGTGCTGGTGATCATCGCCTATGACGACGTCGACCACGCCATCGAGATCGCCAACGACAGCCCGTTCGGCTTGGCCGGCTATGTTGTCGGCGCCGACGCCGCGCAGTGCAACGCCGTAGCCCGCCGGATGCGCACGGGCTGGGTCAGCATCAACGGCGGCTTCGACTTCCAGGCCCCGTTCGGCGGCTACAAGAAGAGCGGCAACGGCCGCGAGTGGGGCGAGTTCGGCTTCCACGAATATCTGGAAATCAAGAGCCTGCTCGGCTTCGCACCCGCGACGCAGTAGGGCGCTTCACTCGGGTTGACGCGGCCCTCGCCAGCCGGCGCCGGGCCGCCTTGAGACAAGGGGCGGCTGCCCTTGCAGGAGAGGCTAGGGATGTCGCTGCAACACGGGCGCTACACGACCTCGGTTCCGGCCACGGCGGCGGAGGGCTGGACGCTGGAGCGGATCACCCCGCCCAGCCGCCTGTTCGGCGCCAATGGCCTGCGCACCGGGCCTGACGGGCGCATCTATGTCGCCCAGGTGTCGGGCAGCACGATCAGCGCCATCGATGTCGACACCGGGGTGGTCGAGATCATCACCTCCAAGGGCGGCGACATCGTCGCGCCCGACGACCTGGTGTTCGACGACGCTGGCAACCTCTACGCCACCGAGATCACCGAGGGGCGGGTCAGCATGCTCGCCCCCAACGGTACGACGCGGGTGGTCTATGGCGACATCCCGGTCGCCAACCCGATCGCCTTCCGCCAGGGTCGGCTGATCGCCGGCGAATGCCGGATGGGCGGAAGGATCATGGAGCTCGACCGCGACGGCGGCGCGCCGCGGATGATCGCCACCGACCTGCCGATGCCCAACGCCATGGACGTGGGCCCCGACGGCAAGCTCTATTTCCCGGTGATGGGCGCCAACGAGATCTGGCGGATCAGCCTCGACGGCGGGGCGCCCGAGGTGGTGGCGCGCGACCTCGGCGTGCCGGACTCGGTCAAGTTCGACGCCCAGGGCTTCATCGTCTCGACCCAGGTGGCCAGCGGCCAGGTGCTGCGGATCGACCCGCGCAACGGCGATCGGACCGTGCTGGCGACGATCGCGCCCGGCCTGGACAACGTCACCTTCGTCGGCGAGCGGATCTTCGTCTCCAGCATCTCCGGCCAGGTCAACGAGATCCTGGGCGGGGGTGCGCTGCGCTCGGTAGTTCCCGACGGCTTCAACTGGCCGCTGGGTCTGGCGATGCTTGAGGACGGCGAGCTGTTCGTGGCCGACGGTCCGTACTGCTACTTCGTGAAGCCCGGCGAGGAGCGGCAGGTGGCGGGCATGCTCTTCACGCCTGGCTGCCCCGGCTATGTCCGCGGCGCGGCGGCGTCGGGGCCGGGCGAGGTGACGGTCACCACCGCCAACGGCCAGGTGGCGCGCTGGCGGCCGGCGGCGATGGAAAGCGAGATCCTCAGCGACGGCTACGATCGCCTCTACGGCGTGGCGGTCGCGCCGGGCGGCGGCGTGGTCGTCGCCGAGGCCGGCGGGGGCAGGGTGCTGGCGATCCAGTCCGGCCAGGCCGAGGTGCTGGCCAGCGGGCTCGACGAACCGATGGGCGTGGCGATCGGTGCGGACGGAACCGTCTATATCTCGGAGTCCGGCGCGGGGAGGGTGGTCAAGACCGCCGGCGGCCGCGCGGAAACCGTCGTCGACGGCCTCAAGGAACCGCAGGGCGTCCTGGTCCGAGGGAGCCTGCTCTATGTCGTCGACGCGCTGGCCAAGGACCTGGTCGAATACGACCTGGCCAGCGGCGCGCGCCGGACGATCGCCTCGGGCCTGCCGGTCGGCGCGCCCGCGGGCGTGACGCCGAAGTTCCTGGGCCCGATCGGCAATATGTCGGGCCCGATGGGACCGTTCGCCGGGATCACGGCGAGGGCGGACGGTACGCTGTACGTCTCCGGAGACGCGGAGGGCAGCGTGCTGGCGATACGGGTCAGCGGCTGATCTTCACCCGCCCATCCAGTCCCCGGATAGGTCGCGCGCCCCGGCCAGCAGCGCCTGGCCCAGCGCGGCCACGCCGCTGCGCTTGAGGGCGCTGCTGATGCCAATGGCGACCAGGGCGTGGCTGGGATTGCCGCTGCGTTTCCACACCGGCGCGGCGACCACGGTGACGCCGGAAATATAGCTGCTCTCGTCGACGCCGAAGCCCTGGACCCGGGTCTCGGCGACCTGCTGCTTCCAGGTCTCGAAGGTCGGCGGTTCGTCCCAGCGCAGCGTGTGGAAGCGAGCCTCGAGCTCCGTTTCCGGATAGTCGCCGAAGGCGGCGATGCAGCGTCCGGTCGCGCTGATCAGCGCGGGGAAGCGGCTGCCGACCTGGGTGCTGAGCTGGATGGTGGCGCCCGAGCGCGAAACCGCCACGGCGATGATGTGATCCAGCCCCACGATCTGGACCCCGAGCATGGTCACGCCGAAGTCTTCGGCGATCCGATCCAGCACCGGCTGGACCTGGTCAGGGAACTGGTTTCGCCGCAGCCACTGCCGGGCGAGGGTCAGGATTCCCGCCTCCAGCGCATAGCGCTTGGTGTCGGCGTCGAAGGACACCAACTCCTCCGCCACCAAGGCCCGCAAGACATAGAGGCAGGTGCTGGGCACCAGTCCCAACTCCCGCGCGATGGTCTGCAGGCCCAGGGGGACGTCGCTCTTGCCCAGCAGGCGCAGGACGGCGGCGGCGCGCGAAATGGCGGGCGCCTTGCTCTCCTTGACGGCGGCGGCCAGGGCGCGATCGACAGGCGGGGTTTTGCGTGCGGGACTTTTCATTCAATATATTGAATATCATTCTATATTTACAACAACAAGCGATTAGGCCCATCTGCGGATCATTCCTGAGCCGGCGCGCGATCGCACGCGGCGTCGCTCCGAAACCGGTGGGTCCATGGTGAAGCTGACAGACTATTCGCGCTTCGCAGACGCCCAGGCGCACGGCAGCTCGGCCGCGCTGTGGGCGCTGTTCGACGGCGACAAGGACGAACTCAACATCGCCCACGAGTGCATCACCCGCCACGCCGACGGGATGGGCCGGGCGGCGGTGCGCATCGCCCATGCCGACGGCCGGGACGAAATCCTGAGCTTCGACGCGATCGCCGCCGGCGCCGCCCGGTTCGCCCATTGGCTCGACGCGCAAGGGATCCGGAAGGGCGACCGCATCGCCTTCATGCTGGAGCCGTCTCTGCCCTTCTATGTCTGCCTGTTCGGGGCGATGCAGACCGGCGCGATCAGCGTGCCGCTGTTCACGCTGTTCGGGCCCGATGCGCTGCGGCTGCGGGTCGACGACTGCAAGCCGACGATCCTGATCACCAATTCGGAGAAGGCGCCGCTGGCGCGCCAGATCGACGGCCTGCGCGTCGTCGTCGCCGACGACGGCCTGCTCGACGACATCCTGGTCTATCCGGCCACCTACACGCCGAAGTCCAAGGCGGGCGACCTGGCGGTGTTCCAGTACACCTCCGGCACCACCCGCGAGCTGCCCGAGGCGGTGAAGCACACCCACCGGGCGCTGGTCACGCTGATGTTCGCGGCGCTCTACGGCACGGGCGTACGCCCTGGCGACGAATTCTTCTGCCCGTCCTCGCCCGCCTGGGGCCACGGCCTGTGGCACGGCACCCTGGCCCCGCTGGCGCTGGGCGTCTCGACCGGCACCTTCGCCGGCCGCTTCGACGCCGTGCGGCTGATGAAGGCTCTGCAGGACCACAGGATCACCAACATGTCGGCCGCGGCCACCCACTACCGGATGATGAAGAACACCGGCAAGGCGGCGGACTTCGACTTCTCGATCCGCAAGCTGTCCTACACCGGCGAGCCGATCGACCCGGCGACGCTGGATTTCATCGAAGCGACCTTCCACGTGCCGGCCTGCAGCATGTACGGCACCACCGAGATCGGCGTGGTGCTGGTCAATTATCCGGGCGCCGACGATTTCGTGGTCAAGCCCGGCTCGCTGGGCAAGCCCGTGCCGGGCCTGAAGCTGCAGGTGCAGACCCCCGACGGCGCCCCGACCGCGCCCGGCGTGGTCGGCGAGCTGATGCTGTGGCGGCGGGACCGCTGGGAAACCACGAAGGACCTCGCGAAGGTCGATGCGGACGGCTATTTCTACCACGCCGGGCGCGCCGACGACGTGATCATCTCCGCCGGCTGGACGATGAGCGCGGTCGAGATCGAAAACACCCTGCTCAAGCATCCGGACGTCAACGAATGCGCCGTGATCGGCGCGCCGGACGCCACCCGCGGCCTGGTGGTCAAGGCCTTCGTCGTCTCGCCCCGCGCGGCCAGCGACGCCTTCGTCAAGGAACTGCAGGACTTCACGCGCGAGCGGCTGGCCCAGCACGAGTTCCCCCGCCTCGTCGAGTTCACCGACGAGCTCCCCAAGACCCCCGCGGGCAAGGTGAACCGCAAGGTTCTGCGCGACCGCGAAGCCGCCGCGGCGGCGACCGCGCCCGTCCACTGAATTTCAGGAGAAGACCAAATGACCGACGTAATGGAAGAGACCGTCAACCGTTTCCCGAAGATCACGGAAGCCGGCCTGGACGACCTGCGTAAGCGCATCGGCGTCAAGATCACCGACACGATCGAGCCGTGGAACTACGAAGCCACCCGCGACGGCATCCGCCACTACGCCCACGGCATCGGCGACGACAACCCCCTGTGGTGCGATCCGGCCTATGCCGAGAAGACCGCGTTCGGTTCGATCGTCGCCCTGCCGAGCTTCCTGTTCAGCACCAGCCGCATCGTCTCGGGCTATGTCGGCGGCCTGTCGGGCGTCCACGCCATGTGGGCCGGCGCCGAATGGACCTGGGAAAAGCCGGTCCTGCGCAACGACACTATCAGCACCGAAGCCCACCTGAAGGACCTGATCGAGCACCAGACCCGTTTCGCCGGCCGCTCGTTCCAGCAGATCTATCACGTCGACTTCTTCAACCAGCGCGGCGACAAGGTCGCCGACTGCAACAGCTGGGTGTTCCGCACCGACCGCGACGAAGCGCGCGAGCGCGGCACCAAATATACCGAAGCCCGTGGCCGCGTGGAGCCGTTCACCGAGGAGCAGCTGGCGTCGTTCTCCGACATCTATGCGGCCGAGGAAATCCGCGGCGCTGTCCCGCGCTACTGGGAAGACGTCAAGGAAGGCGAGGCCCTGCCGCGCATGATCAAGGGCCCCATGACCGTCACCGGCTTCATCGCCTATGCGCAAGGCTGGGGCGGCCTCTATATCCGCTGCAACAAGATGGCCTGGCAGATGCAGCAGAAGCACCCGGGCCTGGGCATCAAGAACCGCTTCAACGTGCCCGACTGCCCCGAGCGGGTGCACTGGGACGAAGCCTTCGCGCTGGAGGTCGGCGCGCCGGGCGCCTACGACTACGGCCCCGAGCGCTGCTCGTGGCTGACCCACCACATCACCAACTGGATGGGCGACGCCGGCTTTCTGTACAAGAACAAGTGCCAGATCCGCCGCCACAATCCCGACGGCGACGTGATCTTCATCGACGGCTATGTGGCCCGCAAGTTCGTGCAGGGCGGCAAGCACTATGTCGAGATCCAGCAGGAGGCCCTGACGCACCGCGGCGAGATGTCGGCGATGGGGTCGTCGATCGTCGAGCTGCCGAGCCGCGTCGCCGGCTGATCTCAGGCCAGAAAAAAGCCCTCTGCTGTCCGCTGCGGCGGGCAGGAGAGGGCGATGGCCGATCGAGCCGCCGGGCGCCTGACGCCCGGCGGCTTTCCGTTGGGCTATTCGGCGGCGGCCTTGGGCATCGCCTGGACCAGGGCCAGAACCTGCTGCGCCCATTCTGGCCGGCAGATCAGCAGGTCGGGCAGGTAGGGGTCGCTGCAATTGTAGCGCAGCGGCGAGCCGTCTACGCGGCTGACATGCAGCCCCGCCGCCTGGGCCACGGCGACGGGCGCGCAGCTGTCCCACTCGTATTGGCCGCCGGTGTGGAGGTAGATGTCGGCCTCGCCGCGGACGACGGCCATGGCCTTGGCCCCGGCCGAGCCCATGGGCAGAAGCTCGGCGCCGATCGCTTCGGCCACCGCCACCGCCTCCGCGGCGGGGCGGGTGCGGCTGACCAGCATGCGCGGCGGCGTGTTGGCCGGCGCGAGCGGCCGGGGCGCCGCGGTGGTCAGGGTCAGGTCCATCCCGGGCAGGGCGACCGCGCCGATCGTGGCCACGCCGTCCACCGCCAGGCCGACATGCACCGCCCAGTCGGTTCGGCCTTCGCCATATTCGCGCGTGCCGTCGACGGGATCGATGATCCACACCCGGCCCTGGCCAAGCCGGGAGCCGTCGCACTTCATCTCCTCGGACAGCAGCCCGTCCTCGGGCCGCTGTTCGCGCAGCGCATGGACCAGGAACTGGTTGGCGGTCTGGTCCCCGGCCTTGCCCAGCGCCTTGGCGCTGAACAGGCCGGAGTCGCGAACCTGGACCAGGATCTTGCCGGCGGTTTCCGCCAGGTGGGCGGCGAGTTCGACATCGGTCATGCTGTGGGTCATTTGAGCGGCATGATCTGGCGGATGATGTACTCGGCGGCCTGCTCCGGCGTCATCTCGACGGTGTTGACCCGGATCTGCGGCTGCAGGGGCGGCTCGTACGGACTGTCGATGCCGGTGAAGTTCTTCAGCTCGCCCGCCCGCGCCTTCTTGTAGAGGCCCTTGACGTCCCGCGCCTCGGCGACCTCCAGCGGCGTGTCGACGAAGATCTCGATGAACTCGTCCTCGGGCAGCATGGCGCGGACCATGTCGCGCTCGGCCCGGAAGGGCGAGATGAACGCGGTCAGCACGATCAGTCCAGCGTCGGCCATCAGCTTGGCGATCTCGCCGACCCGGCGGATGTTTTCGATGCGGTCGGCCTCGGTGAAGCCCAGGTCCTTGTTGATGCCATGGCGGATGTTGTCGCCGTCGAGCAGGAAGGTGTGGCGGTTCATCAGGGCCAGGCGCTTTTCGACCTCGTTGGCGATGGTCGACTTGCCCGAGCCCGACAGGCCGGTGAACCACAGCACCTTGGCCTTCTGGTTCTTCAGGCTGGCGTGGGCCTCGCGGCTGATGTCGGTGGCCTGCCAGTGGACGTTCTGGGCCCGGCGCAGGCTGAAGTGCAGCGTGCCGGCGGCCACGGTGGCGTTGGTGATCTTGTCGATCAGGATGAAGCCGCCCAGCGTGTGGTTTGCGGCGTAGGGCTCGAACACGATCGGGCGGTCGGTGGCCAGCTCGGCCACGCCGATGGCGTTGAGCTCCAGCGTCTTGGCGGCCAGATGCTCCATCGTATTGACGTTGATCTGGTATTTCGGCTGGTGAACGGTCGCCGAGACCAGCTGGGTTCCCAGCTTCAGCCAGTAGGACCGGCCGACGATCAGCGGATCGTCGTCCATCCAGACCAGCGTGGTCTCGAACTGGTCGGCCACCTCGGGCGGGCTGTCGGCGGCCGCGATGACGTTGCCGCGCGAGCAGTCGATCTCGTCGGCGAAGGACAGCGTCACCGACTGGCCGGCCACCGCCTCGTCCAGGTCGGCGCCCAGGGTGGTGATGCGGCTGATGGTCGAGGTCTTGCCGCCGGGCAGCACGCGGATGGCGTCGCCGGGCTTGACCGTTCCGCTGCTGATCTGGCCGGAGAAGCCCCGGAAGTCGAGATTGGGCCGGTTGACCCACTGGACGGCCATGCGCAGCGGCTTGGCCTGGTCGGTGGCGACGCCCACCTCGACCGTCTCCAGATGCTGCATCAGCGTCGGCCCCTTGTACCAGGGCGTGTTTTCGCTGGGGTCGGTGATGTTGTCGCCCTTGAAGCCGGAGATCGGCATGGGCGTGAAGGCGGTGATGCCGATGCTCTGGGCGAAGGCGGTGTAGTCGGCGACGATGGCGTCGTACTTGGCCTGGTCGTAGCCGACCAGGTCCATCTTGTTGACCGCCAGCACCAGGTTCTTGATGCCGATCAGGTGCGCCAGATAGGAGTGGCGGCGGGTCTGGGTCAGCACGCCCTTGCGGGCGTCGATCAGGATCACCGCCAGGTCGGCGGTCGAGGCGCCGGTGACCATGTTGCGGGTGTACTGCTCGTGGCCGGGGGTGTCGGCGACGATGAACTTGCGCTTGTCGGTCGAGAAGAAGCGATAGGCGACGTCGATGGTGATGCCTTGCTCGCGCTCGGCGGCCAGGCCGTCGACCAGCAGCGCGAAGTCGATCTCCTGGCCCTGGGTGCCGACTCGCTTGCTGTCGGCTTCCAGCGCCGCCAGCTGGTCCTCGAAGATCATCTTGCTGTCATAGAGCAGCCGGCCGATCAGGGTCGACTTGCCGTCGTCCACCGATCCGCAGGTGATGAAGCGCAGCATCGTCTTGTGCTGATGGACTTGCAGATAGGCGTCGATGTCCTCGGAGATCAGCGCGTCGGTCTGGTAGACGCTGTCCTGCTGGCCGGAAGTGGCGGTCGCCATCAGAAATAACCTTCCTGCTTCTTCTTTTCCATGCCGGCGCCGCCGGCATCCTTGTCGATCGCACGGCCCTGGCGTTCCGAGGTCGTGGTCAGCAACGTCTCCTGGATGATCTCCGACAGGGTCGAGGCGGTGCTCTCGACCGCGCCGGTCAGCGGATAGCAGCCCAGCGTGCGGAAGCGGATCGAGCGCTCCACCGGAACCTCGCCGGGACGCAGCGGGAAGCGATCGTCATCGACCATCAGCAGCATGCCGTCGCGCTCGACGGTCGGGCGCTTGCCGGCGAAATAGAGCGGCACGATCGGCACGTCGTTCAGCTGGATGTATTGCCAGACGTCCAGCTCGGTCCAGTTGCTGATCGGGAACACGCGGATGCTCTCGCCCTTGTTCTTGCGGGCGTTGTAGAGGTTCCACAGTTCGGGGCGCTGCTTCTTGGGGTCCCAGCCGTGGGTGGCGGTGCGGAACGAGAAGATGCGCTCCTTGGCGCGGGACTTCTCCTCGTCGCGCCGGGCGCCGCCGAAGGCCGCGTCGAAGCCGTACTTGTCGAGCGCCTGCTTCAGGCCCTCGGTCTTCCACATGTCGGTATGCAGCGCGCCGTGGTCGAACGGGTTGATGCCGCGCGCGATGGCCTCGGGGTTCTGGTAGACCAGCAGCTCCATGCCGCTGTCCTGGGCCATGCGATCGCGCAGCTTGTACATCTCGCGGAACTTCCACGTCGTATCGACGTGCAGCAGCGGGAAGGGCGGGGGCGACGGATAGAACGCCTTGCGCGCCAGATGCAGCATCACGGCCGAGTCCTTGCCGACCGAGTAGAGCATCACCGGCTTCTCGGTTTCGGCGACGACCTCGCGCATGATGTGGATCGCCTCGGCTTCGAGCCGCTCCAGGTGGGTCAGTGTCTTCATGGGTTCGGTTCTCCGCAGGCGGTTCGACCGGAACGGGCGGGCGCCTGCAATCAATGCTTTCTTAGGGCCGAGTTAGCCCGGCTATCCGTCAGGTCCCCTGGTTGGCCGCCAACCGACTTTCGGCGTCGGCGATCTCGGCCCTCAACCACATGGTCTGGCTGAGGTTGGAGCCCGGATTGGCGGCCGCCAGCTGTTCGAGCGCGGCCTTCCGGACGGTGAGCGCCTCGGCGTTCGCCGGCTCGATCGCAAGCGCGATATCGACCAGATGCAGCGCCTTCAGCGGCTCGTTGCCGTCGACCCGCGCCTTGGCGCGCCCCGCCAGCGGCCCGACGCCGCCGGCCAGTTCGACGATGTCCCTGTCGACCGACGACCGCGGCGAGCCGTACAGCCCGGTCGTGCCGTCCTCGAAGTGGAACCAGCCGGCGTTCTCTTCCCAGATGGCGCGCACCACCCACGAGGTCTTGCCATGGAACTCGCCGATCTTCAGCGTGTCCGGCAGGACGATGGTGTTCATCAGCTCATGGACGGTCTTGCCGGCGTTCATGCCGGCGATGGTCTCGCGCTCGAGGTAGGAGACCGCGACATGCATGGTGTCGAGATCGGCGCGGATCTTGTCGGCCCCGCGGATCGGCTCGCCATGGCCGGTGATCACCAGCTCCGGCGCCAGGGCGCGAACGGCCTCCACGGATTTGAGATAGGCGCGGACCAGCCGGGGCTTGTCGCCGCGGATGGTGACCAGGTTGGGCATGGCCCGCCACACCGGCCCGAACAGGTTGCCGGTGAACACGGTGCGCTCGTCCGGCATCCAGACGAACACCGCGCACAGCGTCTCCCCGCCCGGCGTCTTGACCACCTCGAAGCGGCGTCCGCCCTGCTCGAAGCGGTGGACGTCGGCCACCTCCAGATCGGGGGTCACGACGGGGGGTACGGGCGGCGGGCCGCTGCGCCGGGTCATCGAGGCCCACAGCTTGCCCGACCGGCGACCCAGGAACGGCGCAAGGCGATCGAAATAGTCGGCGGTCTCGGTGAAGCCCGCCCCGGCGATCACCTGGGTGGCGGCTTCCTTCTGTTCGGGCAGCGCGCCGTAGTGATCGGCATGCGACTGGGTCAGCAGGATGCGGCGCAGCGGGCCGGTGCGATGCGGCGCGAACAGCGCCTTGTTGCGCTCGCCATTGCCGATGAAGCCGGTGTTGACCAGCAGGTCGCCGTCGCCGGTGGTCACCAGATAGGCGTTGGAGATGTCCTTGACCATGAAGATGGTGTCGGTGATCGCCTCGGCTTCGGTCTGACCCTGGCCGGCCATCACCAGCGCGCCGAGGGGCGTCTGCTTGTCGGCGGCGCTCATCAGTCGGCTCCCTCGAACGCGATCATCACCTTGGCCGATTGCGGCGTGGCGGCGATGTTGAGGCCTTCGAGCACCCGGTCAAACGGCAGCGTATGACTGATCAGCCCAGCGATCTTGTCGCGCAGGCGCGGCATGGCGGCGATCACGTCGGGCATTTCGGTGGGATAGCCCACGGCCGTGGTGATGGTCATTTCCGTGGTCAGCATCTGGCCGGCCGGAAGCTCGATCGGCCTTAGGTAGGCGGCGGTGATGACGTGGCGGGCATGGGTCTTGGCCAGGGCCACCACGTCGCTGAGGATCGAGGGCGCGCCGGCGGCGTCGATATAGGCGTCGGTGCCGGACTTTTCGCGGCCGAACACCATTTGCGTGCCATGGATCTCCTTGATGCGGGCGGCGACGTTCTCGCGTCCGGGATTGATCGTGTGGGCGCCCAGGGCCCGGGCCCGCTCCAGCCGCTCCTCGGCCAGGTCGAGGGCGATCACGTCCTGGCAGCCGCGGTCGACGGCCCACATCACCATGCCCAGACCGATCGGGCCGCAGCCGAAGATCACGACCTTGTCGCCGGCCTTGGCCTGGGCCCGGTTGACGCCGTGCAGCGCCACCGACAGCGGCTCGCACATGGCCGCGACGTCGTAGGGAATGCCTTCGGGGATCGGCAGCAGGCTGTCGCCCAGCCGCGCATCGCGCACCAGCAGCTCCTCGGTGAAGGCGCCCTCGGGGCCGCCGCTGCCGATGAAGCTGGGGGTCATCATCGGATTGATGATGACCGACTGGCCGACCGCGACGCCCTGGACCTCGGCGCCGACGATCATGATCTCGCCCGCGCCTTCATGGCCGAGCGCCGTGGGCTTGCCGGGGCCCGGAATGCCGCCGTTCTTGATGTAGGACAGGTCGCTGCCGCAGATGCCGCAGGCCTTCATCTTGACGACCACGTCCCGCGGGCCGGGCTCGGGCCGCTCGTAGCTGTCGAGCCGGACGTCGTTGACGTCATGGATGTTGAGGAGGTGCATGGCGCTGTCTTTCCGGGTCACATCGGTCGGACCATGTAGCCGCCGTCGACGGTGATGGTTTCGCCGGTCACGAACGAGGAGGCGTCGCTGGCCAGGAACGCGCCGACGCCTTCGAAATCCTCGGGATAGCCCGCGCGGCCGATCGGGGTGCGCTGCGAGAACATGTCGATCACATGCTCGGCGCCGGCCATCATGCCGGTGACGATGAAGCCCGGCGCGATGGTGTTGGCGCGGATGTTGTACTTGCCGAACTCGACCGCCATGCCTCGAATGATGGCGCCGAGCGCGCCCTTGGAGGCGGCGTAGTTCTGGCGACCGGGCAGGCCCTGGAACATCGACAGGCTGCCGCAGCCCACCAGGCTGCCGCCGCGGTCGCCGGCCTCGGCCCGCTTGACCATCGCCCGGGCGCCTTCGCGCAGCGTGAAGAAGGTCCCGTGGAGGTTCAGGTTGAGGAGGTCGTGCCACTCCTCGGTCGGCATGTCGAGCAGCGCGTGCTGCTTGGCCGAGCGGCCCGAATTGGCGAAGACGCAGTCGACGCGGCCCATGTCGGCGATGAGCCGCTCGTAGCCGGCGACGACCTGGTCTTCGGAGGTGACGTCGACCTGGTAGGTCTCGACCCGGCCGGCGCCGCAGTCCAGCAGCTCCTTGGCGGCCTCGGCGTTGCGTTCGGCGTTGCGCGCCCAGATGGCGATGTCGCCGCCCACCTTGGCCACGCCCCGGGCGAAGCCCAGGCCGATGCCGCTGTTGCCGCCGGTGACCAGCGTCACCTTGCCCGTGCAATCGAAAAGACCCTTGGCCATCTGCATCCTCCCGTCGCGCCCTGGTTCCGCCGGGCCGATCCGTGGCCTCGAATGTCCAGGAGAGCCGGGCCGGTCGCAATTGACCTGGCTATCGACATCGAGACATTTTGCTGTCAGATGGCCAAAGGCGAACGCGCGGGATCCCGCAGGGGAGGGCGACGCAGTGCAGTCCGATACCTTTACCGCGACCGTCTTCGAGGCGGAGCTGGCCATCCCCCACGGGATGGCGCGCATCATGAGCTTTTCCAACGCCCAGCCGACCAACCACGTCTTCCGGCGCGAGGAACACTACTGGCTCGACCTTTGCCTCTCGCCGCGCCCGGAGAAGGCGAGGGGGTGCTATTTCGAGCGCTGGGGACCCCACCGCTTCGAGCGGCTGGGCGAGATCATCCTCATTCCCCCCGGCGAGGCCCTGCACGTGCGCACCGAGGCCGGCGAGAACCAGGCGTCGATCGTCTGCGAGATCCACGCCCAGGCGGTGGACCGCTGGCTGGACGGCGGCCTGGAATGGACCGACCGCCGCCTTGAGGGCGGCCTCGACATCGTCCACCCCCACATCCGTTCCTGCCTCGCCCGCCTGGCCCAGGAAGCCTATCGCGGCGGCACCGGCAGCGCGACCCTGGCCGAAATGATCGCCGGCCAGCTGGCCATCGAGGTCGCGCGCTATTGCGAGGCCATCGCCGAGGGACACATCATGGGCGGCCTGGCCTCGTGGCGGCTGCGCCTGATCGACGAGCGGCTCCAGCGCGGCGGGGCGCCGCCGTCGCTCGGGGAGCTGGCAGCGCTCTGCAGCCTGTCCGTCCGCCAGCTGACGCGCGGCTTCCGCTCCAGCCGCGGCTGCACCATCGGCGACCATATCGCCCAGACGCGCATCGAAATGGCCAAGCGCCTGCTGATCTCCGACGACAGCATCAAGTCGATCGCCTTCGCCCTCGGCTTCGTGTCGCCCTCAAGCTTTTCCTACGCTTTTGGCCGGGCCACGGGGGTCACGCCGCTGCGGTTTCGCCAGAGCCAGCTGCGAAAGCCCGCCTGAGGGCTTGTGGCCCGATATCGATAGATCGTCCGGATAACGACATCCATCCGCGTTGGCGCGTGCCGGCGTGCTGCCCATGATGCCCGCAAAATGAGAACGTGGGAGGGAATGCTATGGGCAAGCCGCTCGTCGCCGACGCGCTGATCGAACAGGCCATGAAGAAGACCGGGCTGGACCGGTTCGATTCCGAGTCCTATCGCGAGGGGCTCGACGTCCTCGTCGCCGACTACAATTCCAGTGAACATCCCGAGCCGCTGATCGAACGGATGAGCGGCAATCTCGTCCAGATGCTCGCCGACCGCCTGTCGACCACCGACTATCTGGCCCAGCGCCCGGAGCTGCTGGAGCGCTCGATCGAGCGCCCCCTGTTCGTGTTCGGCATGCCGCGCACCGGCACCACCCTGCTCAGCAACCTGCTGGCCTGCGACCCGGCCCGCCGCTCGGCCCTGACCTGGGAGATCGAGGAGCCGGTGCCGCCCCCGACGACGGCGACGCTGAAGACCGACCCGCGCGCCCTGGCCAAGCTGGCCCAGGAAAAGGCCATGCTCGCCGCCCATCCGGAAATGGGAAAATATTATCGCAATTCAGCGGTCTACCCGAACGAGTGCATGTTCTTCATGATGCACGACTTCAAGGGTCTGGCCTATGAGTCCCGGGGCAAGCTGCCGGCCTATCGCGACTGGCTGCTGTCGACCGACATGACCTCGACCTACCAGTACCACAAGCGCTTCCTGCAACTGCTGCAGGCCGATGCGCCGGGGATCTGGAACCTGAAGATGCCGAGCCACGCCCTGTGGCTGGAGACCCTGCTGGCGGTCTATCCCGACGCGCGGCTGGTCTGGGCCCACCGCGACCCGTTCACCGCCACCAGCTCGTTCTGCAGCATCCTGTCGATGGCCCACCGGGGCTATACCGGCAAAATCGACTACGAATGGCTGGGCGAGGACTGTCCGCACCAGGCCCAGCTGCATCTCGACCGGATCATGGACACCCGGGAAAAGCTCGGCCACGACCGGATCGTCGACATCCACTATGCCGACATCACCCGCGATCCGATGGGGGCGATCCGCAGGCTCTACGCCGACCTGGGCGACGCGCTGACGCCGCAGGCCGAGGCGGCGATGCAGGCCTGGCTCGACGAGAACCCGCAAGGCAAGTTCGGCAAGCACGAATATGCGCTGGAGCAGTACGGCCTGTCCGTCGAGGCGCTGGCGCCGCGCTTCGAGCGCTACCTGTCGCAATACGACGTCGCGCGGGAGGGCTGAGCCATGAGCACCGGTCGCCACTACCAGAACGCCTATGTGACGCGAGACGTCGACAAGGCGGTCGCCGGATTCAAGCAGTACGCCGACGTCCGCGCGCTGATGGAGATCGAGGTTCCCGTCCAGGTCTGGACCCCGAAGGGCGAGGGCACGGGCGTGCAGAAGCTGGCCTTCGTCTGGGTCGGCGATCTGAACTACGAACTGATCCAGCCCAAGGACGGCGACGTCCTGGCCATCTATCGCGACGCTCTGCCCGCGGACGACAGCCTGTCGTTCCACCATGTCTGCCATGTGGTCGACGACTTCGCGGCGCTGATGGCCCGGGTCGAGCAGCAGCCGTTCCCGGTGGTGCTGAAGGGCGACACGCCGGGCCTGCTGGAGTTCGTCTATGTCGATACCCGGCCGTGGCTGGGCCACTACACCGAATATGTCTGGATGGTCCCCGAGCGCTGGGCCGCGATGGGCGGGCGATGAGCCTCCAGCCGCTGGGAGAAGAGAGATGTTGACCGTTGGGCGATATGGCGTTCGCGACTTGGCGCGGGCGCGAACCTTCTATGATCCGATCGCCCAGATGCTGGGCGCGGTTCTGGCGTTCGAACGGCCCGATCTCGCCGCCTACAAGGGCGCGGAGGGCGGGATGTTCCTGATCGGCAAGCCGTTCGCGGGCGAAGCCACGGTCGGCAACGGCAGCCAGATGGGCTTTTTCGCCTCCAGCCGCGCGCTGGTCGATGCGGTCTACGCCAAGGCGATCGAACTGGGCGGCAAGTGCGAGGGCCCTCCCGGCGTGCGCGGCCCGGATCCGGACGGCTTCTACGGCGCCTATTTCCGCGACCTGGACGGCAACAAGCTGACCGTCTTCCACATGAAGCAGGCCTGATCGGCGACCTACAGCAGGCTGCCGCCGTCGACCCGAGCTCGATCGCTCGGGCGATATACGCGCCGGAAGCCGCGCTCTTCTTTACCCGCGGGTAGGCATCGCGTAATCAAGACCGCTATGTATTCACGAGTGAAGTTGCTGATGGCTTAGCCCTCGGCGAGCGGTCTAGACGCGGCCAGACTGAAGACGATCGGCAAAGAATGTCGATCCGGAATGCAGCAAAAATAAAAATAAGCGCGCAGGGGGTAAACATGAAGTCCTTTTCCAGCCGGACCATGACTTCGATCTTTGGGCTCGCCGCCGTCCTGGGCTTCGCGCCCGGGGCCGCCCTGGCCCAGGCGGCCAGCGCGCAGAGCGCCGTCGATGCGGTCATCGTGACGGCGCAGCGCCGCGACGAGCGGGCCCGCGACGTTCCGATCTCGATCACCACCGTCGCCGCCACCCAGCTGCAGGCCGCCAACGTGATCCAGCTGTCGGACATTCCGCGCCTGACCCCCGCGCTGCGCTTCGACAGCTCCGGCAGCTTCTCGCAGCCGACCATCCGCGGCGTCGGCACCGCCGTCACAACCTCCGGCGGCGGACCCAATGTCGGCATCTATGTCGACGGCTTCTACGTCGCCAATCCAGAGTCGACCGCCTTCGACCTGACCAACGTCAAGAGCATCCAGGTGCTGAAAGGGCCGCAGGGCACCCTGTTCGGCCGCAACACGACGGGCGGCGCCATCCTGGTGACCACGGCGGATCCGAGCACCGCGACCGCGGGCCAGTTCAAGGCCAGCTATGGCCGGTTCAACGCCCAGACCTACCAGGGCTACGCCACCGTCGGCCTCAGCGACAAGGTCGCTTTCGACGTCGAGGGCCAGCTGCGCAAGGGCGACGGCTATTTCACCAACGCCGTCGACGGCGACAAGAAGGTCGGCGCCTACCAGAACTGGTCGATCCGCACCGGGCTGAAGGCCGAGGTTTCGGACGCCGTCTCGGTCCTGCTGCGCTACGGCCACTCGAAAACCGACGACCCGACCCTGCTGCTGACCAACGCCTATGTCGACCGCGATGGCGGCTCCGGCATGCTCTCGCGGGTCCCCGCGGCCGCCTATGGCACGAACAGCACCGCCAACCAGCAGCTGGTCTATTTCTACGCCCCGGCGGCGACCTATGCGACCAAGCCGGGCCAGGTGGCCGTGGACCCGGCGGCCCCCGACAGCTTCACCAACACGTCCGACACCTTCCAGGGCACGGTCCGGGCCGATCTCGGCTTCGCCGACCTGACCTCCTACACCCAGTACCGCAAGGATTCCGCGGTCAATCTGGGGGACCTGGACGCCACAGCGATCAATCTCTTCAACATCTATCTGGGCATCGAAAACCGGACCTTCACCCAGGAGTTCCTGTTCACCTCCAAGCCCGGCGCCGCCCTGCAATGGACGTCCGGCCTCTACTATTTCCGCAACCGCGACACCTACATCGTCGAGGCCGCCTTCAGCCCGCCGCCCTACATGCCCTTCGGCGGGTCGAGCACGACGACCTATTCCTATGCGGCCTTTGTCGACCTGACCTACGAGATCTCGCCCAAGCTCTTCCTGACGGCGGGGGCGCGCTACGGCCATGACGAGGTCAAGGACGCCTATTACCGGATCCAGTTCGTCCAGACCAAGGTTCCGGCCGAGGACTATCCGACCAACAAGCTGACGCCGCGGGTCGTGCTCCGCTACAAGCCTACCGACACGTCGAGCCTCTATGCTTCGTACAGCAAGGGCTACAAGGCCGGGATCCTCAATGTCGGCGGCCAGTCGACCAAGCAGATCAAGCCCGAGGACATCGACGCCCTGGAAGCCGGCTACAAGTACGACGGCGGGCGTCTGTCGTTCGACCTGGCGAGCTACTACTACTTCTACAAGAACCTGCAGGTCTCCAGCTTCCAGAGCGGACTGGCGGACATCACCAACGCCGCCAAGGCGCGGATCTACGGCCTGGAAGGATCGGCGCGCTACCGGCTTTCGGACGCCTTCGACCTGAACCTCGGCGCGGCCTACACCCACGCGCGCTATCGCTCGTTCCCGGCGGCCGCCTATTACAGCTATTGCGACCCGACCGGCGCCGTCGCGGCCCTGGCTTGCGGCGCGATCGGACCGGGCTCGATCACCCAGACGGTGAACGACTCCAGCGGCTACCAGATGCCGCGAGCGCCGGACTTCACGGGCAATATCGGCGTGAACTACCATCGGCCGGTTGCTGAGGGTCAGCTGACCGTGTCCGGCAATCTCTACTACACCTCGAAATTCTACTTCGATTCATCCAGGCAGTTCGTGCAGCCCGGCTATGAAGTCCTGGCGTTGCGAGCCCAGTGGGTCGACCCGTCCGAGCGCTACACATTCGCCGTGTTCGGCGACAACCTGACCAACCAGCGCTACCGCACCCAGGTGCTGTCCAACACGCTGGGCATCGGGTCGATCTGGAGCGCCCCGACGACCTGGGGCGTGTCGTTCGGCGCCAAGTTCTGAGGTGGGACCGCGCCGGCAACGCCGCGGCGATATCTGCCGAGACGCAGAGATGGAGCCCTATCCTAACGCCGTTCCGGACGTGAGGATGGAGGAAATAACGCCCGCGGTCGTAGCATTGCATCAGCGATGTCCTCCGACGGGTCAAAAAGGGGAGGTCATACCGTGAATGCAATTGCCGCCAATGCTTTGAAGGGCGTCAGTCTTCTGGCGCTGCTCGCGCCGATGTCGGCGCTGGCGCAAACCGCCCCCGCGCCCGCGGCCCAGGAAGCCGCGTCCAACAGCCTGACCGAGATCGTCGTGACCGCCCGCCGTCGCGACGAAAACATCCAGGACGTTCCGATCTCGATCGCGGTGCTGACGCCGCGGGTGCTGGCCAACGCCAACGTCGTGAACGCCTCCGATCTGGCCCTGGCCACCCCCGGCCTGGTCTCCAACGAGCGCTTCGGTTCCGACAACGCCTCGTTCACGATCCGCGGCTTCACGCAGGAACTGCGCACGACCCCGTCGGTCGGCGTCTATTTCGCCGACGTCGTGGCGCCGCGCGGCGCGACCCCGGTCACCTCGGGCGACGGCGCCGGTCCCGGCAGCTTCTTCGACCTGCAGAACGTCCAGGTCCTGCGGGGACCGCAAGGCACCCTGTTCGGCCGCAACACCACGGGCGGCGCGGTTCTGCTGGTGCCGCAGCGCCCGAGCTATGACTTCGGCGGCTATATCGAAGGCTCGGTGGGCAACTTCGACATGAAGCGGCTGCAGGGCGTGCTCAACCTCCCGATCGGCGAAAAGGTCCGGGCCCGTTTCGGCATCGATCGCCAGACGCGCGACGGCTATTTCAACAATGTCTCTCTGGTCGGACCGAAGAAGTTCTCCGACGTCGACTACACGGCCGCGCGGGCCAGCTTCGTCATCGACCTGCCGGCCGACATCGAGAACTACACGGTCCTGAGCTATACCGACTCCAAGAACAACGGCACCGCGTCGCAACTCTTCGCCTGTAATCCGGCCGGCGGATCCCTGCCCAGCGTCAACCGGCAGCTTTGCGGGGCTTCGCTGCCGTCGGGCGGCAAGTTCTACGATGTCCAGAACTCGATCCCCAATCCGCAGAGTGCGATCAAGCAGTGGCAGGCCATCAACACCACGACCTGGAAGGCCACCGATAACCTGACGGTCAAGAACATCCTGGCGTTCTCGAACCTCAAATCGACGCTGGTGAGCCCGATCGTCGGCACCGACTGGGATATCGCCGACATCACCACCACCCTGTTCGGCTCTCCCTGGGCGGCCGGCGGAAGCCCGGGCACGAGCCCCAATCGCTACATCGTGCAGATGTCCGGCGTCGTCCCGGGCACGCCCACGGTCGACCAGGACAGCTTCATCGAGGAACTGCAGCTCCAGGGCAATGCGTTCGACAACCGGCTGATCTGGCAGGGCGGCGCCTATTACGAGCACAGCAAGCCTTCCGGGACCCAGGGCGGGCAGTCCATCAGCGGACTGCTGTGCGACTACAGCTCCCTCGGCACCGATCCCACCCAGTTCCGGTGCGCGGACACCAACTACATCGTCGCCCGCGCCAGCGGCCTTCCCCAGTCCACTGCGACCCTGATCTCGCGCGGCGTGGTGAACCGGGCCCTCGGCTCGACCGAGTTCGAGAACAAGGCCCTCTACGCCCAGGGCACGTTCAAGCTGATCGAGAAACTGAGCGTCACCGGCGGCATCCGCTACACCTGGGACGAGTCGACCGGCGTCATGCAGTCGGTGAACTATTTCTTCAATCCGACTGGCGTCGGCGGCGACGGCATCGTGACCGGCGGCCGCAATGCGTCCACGGCCAACGACCTGGTCGCCCCGACCTCGATCGCCTGTGCGGACACCACCCTGGCCTATGCCGGCAACCCCGCCAACTGCGTCGTCAACATGCGCCAGAAGAGCAAGGCCCCGACCTGGCTGCTGGGCCTCGACTATCATCCGGTCGAGGACGTTCTGCTGTACGGCAAGTATAGCCGGGGCTATCGCCAGGGCGGCGTCAACATCGCCAGCGTGCGCGGCGGCTACACCTACGAGCCCGAAAAGGTCGACACCTACGAAATCGGCGCCAAGACCAGCTTCAAGGGCCGCGTGCCAGGCACCTTCAACGTCTCGGCCTTCTACAACGACTTCCGCAACCAGCAGATTCAGCAGGGCCTGCTCCCGGCCGGCGGCGTAGGAACGACCGCGATCGTCAATGTCGGCGCGTCGACGATCTACGGCGTCGAAGCGGACGCCAACGCTCAACTGTTCGACGGCTTCACCCTGAGCGCCTCCTACACCTATCTGAACAGCAACTTCGACGAGGTGTCGGATCCCATCACGGCCAGCGACGCCGGCTGCGGCGGCGGGCCGTCGTTCCACGGCGTCTGCATCCTGGGCGGCACGACCGCCGCCCTGAAGGGCTTCCCGACGACCTTCTCGCCCGAGCACCAGTTCTCGGCGACGGCGACCTATCGCCTGCCGGCGCCGGAAAGCATGGGCAAGGTCGAGGTTTCGGCGACCTATACCTTCTCGTCCGACTATCTGGCCCTGATGCCCTACAACAAGGACCCGTCGCTGGCCGGCGCGACCTTCAATCCCTATGCGAAGATCCCGTCATTCGAACTGGTCAACCTCAACCTGAACTGGACCGGCATCGCCGGCTCCAAGGTCGACGGGGCGCTGTTCGTCACCAACCTGCTGCGCGAGCGGTACTATACCTACGTCGCCGGGCAATATAGCTCGACCGGCTTCGACTATCGCTCGCTGGGGCGGCCGCTGACGGTGGGCGCCCGCCTGCGCTATAGCTTCTAAGACAGGTCCTCTTGGGGCGCCCATCCCGCCGGATGGGCGCCCTTCTTCTTTTCAGCCCTCGCGGGTGGCCGCGCCCGAACCGCGCTGGACGAAAGCCGATCAGATCTCTCCGGATCGCATCGGCTGAAGACGCAGAAAACCGGCGCCGGCGACGGCGCGCCCGCAGGACCGGAAGGATGTTCTTGAGGCTCTCCCCGCAATGATCATAAAAGCGGGGCGTTTCAGGACGTTGTCCCTTGAAAACGGAGGATATTCGTCCTGACCGTCCGCGTTCCGAAAGAGGGGGGTGACGCCTTGACCAAGAGCCGCACGCGTCGTCCCCGCGACCCCGCCGCCACGCGCGAGGTGATCCTGGCGGCGGCCCGCGCGCTGCTGGCCCAGGATGGGCTCGAAGGGATCAGCGTCTCCGCCGTCGCCAGCCTGGCGGGCATCAACCGCGGCACCGCCTACCAGCATTTCCAGACCCGCGAAGACCTGGTGCTGGCGACGACGAAATCGGTGTCGGACCAGCTGTTCCATGCCGCCTTCGGCGATCCCGAGACCGCGATGCGACGGCGTCTCGAGGAAGTCGACATCATGCGGCTGACGACCACCCTGGCGGACTTCGCCGTCGACAATCCCGTGCTGTGCCGCATCTGGTTCCTGCAACTGCTCGCCTCCGACGAGCCCGCCCAGGACCCGTTCTGGCGCGAATATGCCGGCTCGTTCCGGCGCTTCGCCCAGACCGACATGGCCAAGGCCGGCATCGATAGCGAGGTCTTCTCGCTCATGCTGCTGGCGGGCAATTTCCTGTGGCCGGTCTGGGCCAAGTCGCACGAGAAGACCGAAGACGAGCGACGCGCCCTGGCCCGCCGCTTCGCCCTGGAAAGCGTCCGGCTTTCGCTCTACGGGACGATGCGGGAGGAGAAATTCCCCGAAATCGCCGCCCTGGTGCCCGCGCCGCGACCGGACAGCCGGGGGCAGAAGCGTCCGATCCGCGCCGTGTAGCGGGGGGGCGATGAATCGGTCTCCGCCGGTGATTTTGGGTGACCGGGGCGGGCGATAATAGGAAGTGTCGAGCCTGAATTTGCACCGTGGCCCTCCGGCCAGGACGAGGTGATCGCGCCTCGCTCGGAGGACGCCGCCCTGCAAGACCCGAGGTGAGGCACAATGTTTTCAGCCATTCTGATCGACAGGACCGAGGCGGGCCAGACGGTGGCCGTGACCCAGATCGACGAGAGCCAATTGCCGGACGGCGACGTCACGATCGACGTCGATTTCTCGACCCTCAATTTCAAGGACGGCCTGGCCATCACCGGCCGCTCGCCAGTGGTGCGCAAGTTCCCGATGGCGCCGGGCATCGACCTGGCGGGCACGGTGCGCGAGTCGCAGCATCCCGACTGGAAGGCCGGCGACAAGGTCGTGCTGAACGGCTGGGGCGTGGGTGAAACCCATTGGGGCGGCCTGGCCCAGGTCGCGCGCCTGAAGGGCGATTGGCTGGTGCCGCTGCCCTCGGCGTTCACGCCGCGGCAGGCGATGGCGATCGGCACGGCGGGCTACACCGCCGCCCTCTGCGTCGAGGCCCTGGTCAAGGCCGGCGTGTCGCCGGAGCAGGGCGAAGTGCTGGTCACCGGCGCGACCGGCGGCGTCGGCAGCGTCGCGGTGGCGCTGCTGAAGAAGGCGGGCTTCACCGTCGTGGGCTCGACCGGCAAGGCGTCGGAAGCCGACTACCTGAAGCAACTGGGCGCCGACGCGATCATCGACCGCGCCGAGCTCTCCGCGCCCGGCAAGCCGCTGCAGAAGGAGCGTTGGGCGGGCGTGGTCGACTCAGTCGGCAGCGCCACCCTCGCCAACGCCTGCGCCCAGACCCGCTACGGCGGCGCCGTCGCGGCCTGCGGCCTGGCGCAGGGCGCGGACTTCCCGGCCACGGTCATGCCTTTCATCCTGCGCGGCGTCCGCCTGCTCGGGGTCGACAGCGTGATGGCGCCCAAGGCCGCGCGCCTGACGGCGTGGGCCCGGCTGGCGCGCGATCTTGATCCGTCCCTGCTGGACGTGATCGCCACCGAAATCGGCCTGGGCGAAGCCATCGACGCCGCCGCCGACCTGCTCGACGGCAAGGTGCGCGGTCGCGTCCTCGTCGACGTTAACCGCTAAGAGGGGCTGAACACATGTCTGACACCGAGACTCCGGTCATCATGGACCTTTCGGACGTCGAGCCCCGCGTCGGCGTTCTGATCGGCGGGGGGCAGGTCCGCGATCCGCTCGCCTCGAGCGACCTGCGCCGCTGGGTGATGGCGATGGACTATCCCAACCCCATCCACTGGGACCCGACCTTCGCAGCCAGCACCAAGTTCGGCGGCCTGGTCGCGCCGCAGTCGATCGCCGTGGCCATGGACTATGGCCACGGCTGCGCGCCGGCCTGCGTGGGCTACATCAAGGACTCCCACCTGATCTTCGGCGGCGAGGAATGGTGGTACTACGGCACGCGCATCAAGCCGGGCGATCACCTGACGCAGGAACGCCGTTTCCACGACTACAAGGTCACCGACACCAAGTTCGCCGGGCCGACCATGTTCTCGCGCGGCGACACCCGGCACTACAAGCAGGACGGGTCGCTGGTCGCCAAGGCGCGATCGACCGCCATCCGCTACCTGAAGGAAGAGGCCGAAAAGCGCGGCATGTACGACGCGATGATCGGCGAGATGAAGGATTGGAGCGCGGCCGAACTGGCCGTGGTCGACAAGGTCCGGTTCGACTGGCTGATGTCCAACCGCATGGGCGTCTCGCCGCGCTGGGAAGAGGTCCAGGTCGGCGACAAGCTGCAGCGCCGGGCGATCGGCCCGCACACCAAGGCCAGCTTCGCGACCGAATATCGGGCGTTCCTGTTCAACATCTGGGGCAGCTTCGACTGGGTCGCCCCGGAAGGCGTCAAGGATCCGTGGGTCTACCAGGATCCGGGCTGGGCCGAGGGCTTCGGGTTCGACGAGGAAGGCGCGTTCATCGACCCGCGCAAGCGGGATGGCCTTTATCTCGGCCCGTCGCGCGGCCACGTCGACGACAAGAAGGCCGGCGAGGTCGGCATGAGCCGCTCCTACGGCTATGGCGCGACGATGCAGGCCTGGGCGACCGACTATCTGGCCTTCTGGGCCGGGCACGACGGCTTCGTCCGCTGGATCAAGTCCGACTTCCGCGGCCCGGCCTTCGAGGGCGACGTCACCTATTTCGACGCCGAAGTGGTCGAGAAGCGGGAGGTCACCGAATGGGGCATGCCGCTGGTGCGGGTGGTGCTGACCCTCTCCAACCAGGACGGCACGGTGCTGGTGAAGTCGACCGCCGACGTCGAGCTGCCATTGAAGTAATCGGCAGGATAGGCGTGACATGAACGATCGGCCGCTTTCCATCATCTCGGGCCCTCCTCTTTCGGAGGAGGAGGGCCTGGGCGCGCTGACCCTGGGCGGCTGGCTGCGCGAGGTCACCGAGCGCTTCGGGCCGCGTGAGGCGCTGGTCCTGCACGAGGCCGGCGGGGTTGTCCGCTGGACCTATGACGAGCTCTGGGCGCGGGCCAATGCGGTCGCGCGGGCGCTGCTGGCCTGCGGCGTCGGCAAGGGCGTCCGGGTCGGCGTGCTGATGACCAACCGGCCGGAATTCCTGTCCGCCGTCTTCGGCGTCGCGCTGGCCGGCGGGGTGGCGACGACGCTCAGCACCTTTTCGACGCCGGCCGAGCTGGAGCACCTGCTGCGGTCCTCGGCCTGCTCGGTGCTGTTGCTGGAACGCCGGGTCCTGAAGAAGGACTTCGCCGAGATGGTGACGGGGCTGGAGCCGTCCATCGCCTCGACCACGCCCGGCGGTCTCGCCTCGCTGAAGTTTCCGTTCCTGCGCCACGTCGTGGCGATCGGGGCGGCGGTCGGGGACGGCGAGGGGGCGATCGAGGACTGGGACGGGTTCCTGTCGCGAGGGGAGGCGGTCTCCCAGGCGCTGGTGGAGGCGGCGGCGGCGAGCGTGACGCCCGCCGATCCCGGCGTGCTGTTCTTTTCGTCCGGATCGACCGCCAAGCCCAAAGGCATATTGAGCGCCCACCGCGGCGTCACTCTGCAGCTCTGGCGCTGGAAGCGCTATTACGCGGCCGGCGACGACGTTCGGATCTGGTCGGCCAACGGCTTCTTCTGGTCGGGCAATTTCGGCATGGCGATCGGCGGCGGACTGTCGAGCGGCGGCGCCCTGGTCCTCCAGGCCACCTTCCAGCCCGAGGAGGCGCTGGCCCTGATGGAGGCCGAGAAGGCGACCATGGCCGTCGCCTGGCCGCACCAGTGGGCCCAGCTGGAGGCGGCGGCGAACTGGAACGAGGTCGACCTCTCCGCGCTCAAATATGTCGACGCCAGGACGCCGCTCGGCCGCCATCCGACCGTCAGGACCGACTGGCGCGAGCCGATGGCGGCCTACGGCAATACCGAGACCTTCACGATCAGCGCCATCTATCCGTCGGGCACGTCCGACGAGGAGATCGCCGGCAGCAGCGGCAAGCCGCAGCCGGGCGGCGTCTTCAAGATCGTCGATCCGCTGACCGGCGAGATCGTGCCGGTCGGCGAGCGCGGCGAGATCGCCGTCAAGGGCCCGACCCTGATGCTGGGCTATATCGGCACGCCGCTGGACGAGACGCTGGACGCCGAGGGTTTCTTCCGCACCGGCGACGGCGGCTATGTCGACGAGGCCGGCCGTCTTTACTGGGAAGGCCGCCTCAACGACATCATCAAGACCGGCGGCGCCAACGTCTCGCCGATCGAGATCGACACGGTCCTCAAGCAGTGCCCGGGCGTCAAGGTGACCCAGACCGTCGGCGTGCCGCACGAGACCCTGGGCGAGCTGGTCGTCGCCTGCATCGTGCCGCACGAGGGCGCGGCGCTGGACGAGAAGGCGGTGCAGGCCTTCGCCAAGGCCGAGCTGGCCAGCTACAAGGCGCCGCGCCGGGTCCTGTTCTTCAGCGAGGACGAACTGCAGCTGACCGGCAGCGCCAAGATCAAGACCGCCGACCTGAAGGCGGCGGTGATCAAGCGGTTGGAGGCCGAGGCATGACGACGCTGGCCGACGATGTCCTGGCCATCCAGAACCTGAAGGCGCTCTACTGCGCCACCGCCGATCGCGCCGCGGGCGATCCTGAGGGCGCGCTGGCGGCCTTCGGGTCGATCTTCCTGCCCGACGTCGTCGCCGACTACGGCTATGAGCCGATGCTGGGCGTGGACGCGCTGGGCGGCTTCCTCTGTACGGCGATCGCCGGCAATTCGGAATGGGTCCTGCACATGGTCCATTCGCCGAGGATCGAGATCACCGGCGACACGGCCACCGGCGACTGGACCGTGATGGCCCACCTGAAGCGCCGCGAAGGCGGGCGCGTGGACGTGGTGATGGGCCGCTACGCCGACGCGTTTCGCCGCACGCCCGAGGGCTGGCGGATCTCGCGCGTCACCTTCACGCGGCTGACCTAGCCCATAAGGACCGCTGAGCATGACCAAGCGTTTTTCGGGCAAGACGGTGCTGGTGACGGGCGGGGCCGGCGGCCTGGGCCGGGCCTACGCCCTGGCCTTCGGCCGCGAAGGCGCGCACCTGATCCTGGCCGACATCAATGAGGCCGGGCTGGCCGAGAGCCAGCGCCTGGTCGAGGCGGTCGGCGGCAGCGCGTCGTTCCATCGCCTCGACATGGCCGTCGAGGCCGAGATCGAGGCCTTCGGCCGCGAGATCCTGGCCCGGCACGAACGGCTCGACGTGCTGATCAACAACGCCGGCCTGCACGCGGGGGAAATCGCCCGCGGCTTCTTCGGGCTCGGCCAGGCCAAGTGGCAGTATTTCTTCGCGGTCAACACCATCGGCCCGCTGCTGCTGGCCGAGGCGCTGCGTCCGGCGCTCGCCAGGGCCAAGGGGCTGATCATCAACAAGTCGTCGATGGCCAGCTACAATCCGGCGACCGCCTATGGGATCACCAAGGCCTCGCTCAACGTCTTCACCCACGCCATGGCGATGCAGTTCGGGGCCGACGAGATCCGCTGCGTGGGCATCGCGCCGGGCCTGATGCAGACCGAGGCCGCCCGCGACGGCGTCGCCGACGACAACTGGCAGCGGCTGAAGGGCATGCAGTCGGTCAAGCGCCAGGGCACGGCGGAAGACATCGCCAACCTCGGCGTCTTCCTCGCCTCGGAGGAGGGGAGCTTCGTCAACAACCAGGTCATCCTGTGCGACGGCGGCAACCAGATGCGCGGCTTCCGAATCTGACCGCCGCGCCGGGCTTCGCCGACGGAGCTGGAAAAGCGCCGAGTCCCGCCTGACCCGGCCGTACCTGGACCTGCTGCCGTCAGGCTGAGCCGGGCGTTGATTGCGAAGGCGGGCTCTCCTTCGCCCAGCCGTCGCGGCGGCGCTCGACGCTCTCGACCGCCTTGGCCCAGAAGGCGGGGTTGTCGGCCATCAACCTGATGTCGAAGCTGTTGGATCCTCGGAACTCCAGCACCTCCACGCCCTCCGGCCCGGGGAGGTAGCTGTAGGGAACCCCGGCGCCGACGAAGAACCCGTCGCCGCGGCCCAAGTCCTCGATCCCGATCCGCAGCGCGCCGGCCAGGATGTAGTAGAGGCAATCGACATTGTGGGTGTGGCGCGGCAGGGGAAAGCCGCTCTTGAACCAGGCGTGGGTGAGGCTGAGCCCGGGAAGGTCGAACAGCAGGCGCACGGTCGTGCCCTCCAGCATGCCGGCGTCGACGGCCGCCACCGCGCCGGCCATTTCGATCTGCGTCGGCGCGCCCTGGGACATGATGCCGCTCTGCTCGAAATCCCGGGAGTCCGCGCTCCGGAACAGCGCAAAACGAGGCGGGGCGGGCGCGGAGGCGGCCATGGCGGTCTTCCTGCAAAAGGCCGCGCAAGGGTGGTGCAGGCTCCCTGACCGGTCAACAACGCGGCAGCGATATGGGTTTGGCGCTCCGCCGTCCGCGGCGATGCTAGGGTGCCTCAAACCGCGTCGGTCGGAAGAGAGTGGAATGAGCCTGCATACGACCCTGCATCTGCACAACGTGCCGGCCGGCGGCGAGGCCGCCTATGCGCAATGGTTCGACGGCAAGCATCTGGAGGATCTGAGCCGGCTTCGCGGCTTCGTCTCGGCCGACCGCTACGAGGTGACGCGCGAGCAGATCATGCCCGACATCCCCCAGCCCTGGCGGTTCCTGAGCGTCTACGAGTTCGACTACGCCGCGCCCGAGATCGACCTGCCGGCCCTGGGCCCCTTGCTGGCCGAGGCGCGCGACGCCGGCCTGATCGACGACAGCGACGAAAGCGAGCGCATCCACAGCTACGCCCTCTATTCGGACTGGGTTTCCAGCCCCAACCACCAGAAGGACAAGGCGTTTTCCGGGGTCAGCATCATCCTGGCCAACTTCGTGGCGGGGCGCGAGGCCGAGTACCACAAGTGGTACAACGAGGTGCATGGACCCGAGGTCACGCGCGTGCCCGGCAAGGTTGCCATGAAGCGCGGCCGGCTGTCGCCGCTGCAGATCGAGCCCAGGCGTTACTGCCCGGGCAGCGATCTGGTGTTCTGCGCCCAGCAGACCGACGACCTACTCTTCACGGTCAAGGATTTCAGCGCCCGCGCCCGCGGCATCAGCCCCAGCGGCGTGGCCTTCCAGGAACGCTCCTCGGCCGGGTCGTTCGCCCGCACGGTGCACTATTTCAGGAAGATCAGCGGGACTGAATTCTGGCCCGGCGGCATCGCCTACGACGGCGACCTTTCGGTCTATCCGGCCGATTTCGCGCGGCCCGCCGGCTGATCGTCCGAACCATCGCCGCCGCGATACGCCCCCCTCTTGTCGCGAACCGGGCGGCGGGCGCAGTTAGCAGCGTACAACAAGCCAGATAATAGGGCGGATCGTGGGCAAAGTCGTCGTAGTGACCGGGGCGGGGGATGGACTGGGGCGGGCTCTGGCCCGCCGCCTGGCCGCCGATGGCGACACGGTGGTGCTGCTCGGCCGGACGCTCGCCAAGGTCCAGGCCGTCGCCGACGAGCTGGGCGCGCCGCACTTCGCGGTCGAGTGCGACGTCAGCGATCCTGACAAGGTCCGCGCCGCCTTCGCGACGATCGCGCAGCGCCATCCCAAGATCGACGTGCTGATCAACAACGCCGGGATCTTCGAGCCCTTCACCCTGGCCGAGGCCAGCGACGCCCAGGTGCTCGGCGCCCTGACCACCAACCTAGCCGGTCCGATCTTCTGCGCGCGATCCGCCCTGCCGCTGTTCGGCGGCAGCGGCCACATCATCAATGTCACCAGCGAGTCCGTCCATGTGCGGATGCCGATGCTGTGGATGTACGCCGGCGGCAAGGCGGGCCTGGAGTTCATATCCGACATGTGGTCCCGCGAGCTTGAGAGTGACGGGGTGCGGGTCACCGTCGTCCGGGCCGGCCAGATGATGGACGAGACTAAGACCGGCACGAGCTGGCCGATGGATGTCGCCGTGCGGTTCGCGCAGGAGAACGCCAAGGTCGGCCTCAACCTGCGTGAGCGTCCGATCTCGCACTACAGGTCGGTGACCGACGCGTTCCGCGCGGTGCTCGACACCCCGGCCGATCTGCACATCGGCATGGTCACCCTCAGCGGCAGCCGGCGCTAGAGCCACCGGCCAGTACCGAAGTTCGATAGGAAGACGATCACCATGACGAGCCTCCCCGACGCGAAACTCTTCATCGACGGTGAGCTGCGCGGCGCCGAGGGCGGCAAGACCTTCGACGTCATCGGTCCCTGGACCGGCGAGACGGTGGGCCGAGCGGCGGACGCCTCGGCCGCCGATGTCGAGGCGGCGATCGTGGCGGCCCGCCGCGCCTTCGACCAGACCGACTGGTCGACCAACATCGAAAAGCGCGTGGCCCTGGTCAAAAAGCTGCGCGCGCTGTTCGAGGCCAACAAGGACCGCCTGTCGGACCTGGCCCGGATCGAAGCCGGCGCCGCCTGGGGCGCGGTGGGCCGGGCGCATGTCGACATGGCGCTGGAGGGCTGGGACGACTATCTGGCCGTCTTCCCGCAGGTGCGCTGGGAAAAGGACCACGGCTCGCGCATCGGCTACGGCTTCGAAACCGTCCGCAAGGCCGTGTACGAGCCGATCGGGGTGGTCGCCGCGATCACGCCGTGGAACGTGCCGCTCTACGTCAATGTCGGCAAGGTGGTCGCGGCGCTGCTGGCGGGCTGCACCCTGATCCTCAAGCCCGCCCCCGACACGCCCGGCATGGGCGCGATCTTCGGCGAGCTGGCCCTGGAGGCCGGCTTCCCGCCCGGCGTGATCAACGTCGTCTTCGGCGCCGATCCGGCCCTGGCCGGCGAGATGCTGGTCAAGGACCCGCGCGTGGACCTGATCTCCTTCACCGGCTCGACCGGGGTCGGCAAGCGGATCATGGAGCAGGGCGCGGCGACCCTGAAGCGCGTGTTCCTCGAACTGGGCGGCAAGTCGGCCAAGATCGTGCTCGACGACGCCCCGAACTTCGCCATGGACGTGGCCACCGCCATGCTGGTGTTCCACGCCGGCCAGGGCTGCGCCGTCCATTCGCGCCTGCTGGTGCCCAGGAGCCGCTATGAGGAGGCCAAGGCCATCCTCAAGCATTCGTACGCCAGCTTTGGCGAAAACTGGGGCGTGTTCGACGACCCCAAGCACATCATGGGTCCGGTCATCTCCAAGCGACAGATGGAGCGGGTGCTGTCCTATATCGCGCTGGGCCAGCAGGAAGGGGCCACCCTGATCGCCGGCGGCCACGCCCGGCCGGACAAGGGTGGCGGCTTCTTCATCGAGCCGACCTGCTTCGCCGACGTCACCAACGACATGCGCATCGCCCAGGAGGAAATCTTCGGACCCGTGCTGGTGGTCATTCCGTTCGAGGATGACGAGGACGCCATCCGCATCGCCAACGAGAGCGCCTATGGCCTGTCCGGCGGCGTGTGTTCGGCCGATCTCGACCGCGCCCTGCGGGTGGCCAAGCGCATCCGCTCGGGCTCCATCAGCGTCAATGGCGGCATGTGTATCGCCGGCGACGTGCCGTTCGGCGGCTACAAGGCCAGTGGCATCGGCCGCGAATGGGGACTAGAGGGCATTGAAGAGTTTCTTGAGACCAAGTTGATTGCATGGCGCGCCGCTTAGGCACGAAGGAGATTTCAGGGGTGGAGTCGGGCGAGACGGCGAGCGTCGCAAAAGCGAAACGCGGATCTTCCACGGTCGCCAAGCCGAACAGCCATAACCTCAACGGCCAGCGCCTGGGCCGCAAGGGGCGTCTGACCCGCGACCGCATCCTGGCGGCGGCCAACGAACTGCTGGCCGCGCCGGGCGAGGTCTCGATCTCGCTGAGCGCGGTGGCGCGCCAGGCCTCCCTGGGCATGACCTCGCTCTATCTCTATTTCACCGACCTGACGGAGCTGCTGCTCGCCATCCTTGAGCCGGTGATGGTCGAGGCGGAGACCGCCTATCTGGGTCATCTGCGCGAGCGCTGGCCGGACGAGACCCTCAATGCGCACTGCCTGGAATTCGTGACCGCGCTGCACGGCTTCTGGCACAAGAACTCCGCCGTCCTCCACCTGCGCAACAGCATGTCCGACCAGCGCGACAAGCGGATGATGGAAAACCGCGTCCGGGCGGCGCAGCCGGTCATCGGTCTGCTGGTGATGCAGATGGACCAGGATCCGCAGGAGACGGGATCCCTGGCCGCGGGCATGGCGACGGTTCTCTATACCGGCATCGAGCGCGTCGTCACGGTGGCGACCGACCGCATTCTGCCGACCGTGCTGCCGGGCCAGTTCGCCCCGAACGTGCGCAATTTCCTGCGCTCGGAGGCGCGCCTGCTGGAGCTCGGCATCCGCGATTTCCGCGAGCTTGCCCGGGCCGAGGCTGGCTGAACCTTATTTGTCCTTGGCGCCCAGGTTCTTGATGTAGCGCTCGATGCCTTCGAGATAGGCGGGGTTGAGCATCAGGGCGCTGTTGGCCATGCGCTCGACATGGCGGCCGCTTTCGCGGCCGAGTTCGGCGGCCAGGTCGATGGCGATCTTAGCCGCCCCCATCTGTTCGGCGGATGACTGGGTCAGGTGGCGGCAGAAGGCCAGCGCCGCCTCGGCGAAGCCTTCGTCCGGCAACACCTCGTGCACCAGGCCCATGATCAGCGCGCGATCGGCGTCGGCCTTCTGGTTGCCCATGATCAGCCAGCGCGCCCAGTGCGGCCCGCAGAGGCGGGTCAGGCGGCTGACGCCGTTCGAGGCCGGGAGCACGCCGAACAGGCCCTCGGGAAAGGCGAACGACGCGCCCTTGGCCGCCAGCCGGAAGTCGCAGGACAGCACCAGCTCCAGCCCGCCGCCGACGCAGGCGGCGTGGATGGCGCTGACGATCGGCTTTTCGACATGCTCCATCTCGTCATAGATGCGGTGCATGCCGTTGAGGTTCAGGCGGTGGTTTTCGCGGATGGCCGAAGCCGTGCGCGCCGGCGCGGTCGAGGATCCGCCGCGCAGGTCGGCGCCGGAGCAGAAGTAGCGGCCGTTGGCGCGGATCAGCAGCACCTTCAACTCGGGCGTGTCCCGGAAGCGGTGCAGGGCCTGTTCGAACAGCTGCATGGTTTGCGCCGACAGCGCATTGAGCTTGTCGGGACGGTTCAGCGTGGCGATCAGGACGCCGTCCTGTTCCTCGGTCAGGAGGTGCGGTTCGTCCGACATGAAGACTCCTTAGGCTCGCGTACGCGGCAGGCCCAGTCCGCGCTCGGCGATCATCGAGCGGTGGACCTCGCTCGTGCCGCCGTAGATCGTAGACCCCTGGGCGTGCCGATAGAACATGTTGATCTCGGCCGCCGGACCCTTGCGCTTGGACAGCGAGAGCGGGGCGGTCAGGTCGATCAGGTCGCGGGCGTCGCTGAGGAACTTCTCGGACGAGAACATCTTGGCCATCGGGCCATAGGCCAGGTTGATCTTCTTCTCGGCGATCACCCAGGTGGCGCGGTAGGTGAGCAACTCCGAGACCCACAGGTTAGCGGCGGTGCGCGCCAGCCGGGCCCGGGCCGACCCGTCCTCGATCAGCGGCTCGCCCTGGTAGACGATCTCGCGACACAGCTTCTCGCCGGCTTCGAGCATCTTGCGCTGGTACTTGGCGAAGCCGCCGCCATGTTCGAGCTCCAGGCTGGCGCTCATCGTCCGGACGCCGCCGTCGACCTCGCCCAGCCGATAGCTGTCGGGGATCTGGACGCCGTCATAGAAGGTGATGTTCGTCCGCTCGTCCTGGAAGGTGTAGACGGGCTGGATCGTGACCCCGTCGGTCTTGAGGGGGACGATGAACATCGTCAGCCCCTTGTGCTTGGCCACGTCGGGATTGGTGCGGGCCAGCAGCAGCACATAGCTGGCCAGGTTGGCGCCGCTGGTGAACATCTTGGTGCCGTCGATCCGCCAGCCGTCGCCGTCCGGCGTGGCGCGGCATTGGGCGGCGAAGACGTCCGAGCCCGATCCCGGCTCGGAATAGCCCAGGCTGCAGATGACCTCGCCCGACATGATCTGCGGCAGGACGTCCCGCTTCAGCTCTTCCGTGCCGAAGCGCTGGATGATCAGCGCCACCATCTGCGACACGCCGGCGGCGGGGTTGTTGTAGCCCTGGGTCTCGAGCGCATCCATCGCCGCGATCTTGGCGTAGGCCGACAGGCCGCGGCCGCCGACGTCCTTGGGCAGGCCCAGATACAGCAGGTTGGCCTCGGCGAGCTTCCTGTTGAGCTCCGGATTGTAGCCTTCCCAGCTGTAGTGGAAGGTCTCGCGCATTTCGGGCGTGACGTGCTTGGCGAAGAAGGCGTCGATCTCTTCGGCGATCGCGCGGGCGTCCTCGCCCAGGTCGAAGTCGATCGGGCTTTCGCCGGCTTCGGGCAGGGCGGCGGTTTCGCCGGCATAGAGGCGGCGGCCGGCCTCGTCGAGCAGCCGCTGCGGATCGCCCAGCACCAGCGGCCAGGCCTTGGCGCGCAGGTTGAACAGGAAGATGTCGTACTCGGTGGTGAGGCCATAGCCGCCGAAGGTGTGCAGGGCCTGGGCGACCGTGCGGGCGGCGGCCCCGGCGTTCCACCAGGCGGCGATGGAGACGGCCGCGGCGGCTTCGGGAGCACCGTCGGCGATGTCGCGGATCGCCTTCCAGACCAGGAACTTGCCGCCGTCGACCTCGCAGGCGAGGTCGGCGAGGGGGTGCGAGATCGCCTGGAACTGGCCGATGAACTGCCCGAACTGCTTGCGCTCGCTGGCGTAGGCGGCGGCCAGCTTCAGCGCCTCGCGGCCAAGGCCCGCCAGGGCGGCCGAGATCAGCAGCTTCCACTCTTCGACCCCGGCCGCGAAGGTCGCCAGCGCGGCCGGACCCGAGGCGAGGACCGTCTGGGGCAAGCCCGCCAGGTCGATCTCGGCCAGCGGGGTCGAGGCGAGATTGTCCTCGGCGACCCGCGCGCTGGGCGGCACGGACACCAGCACGACGTCGTCGCCCCGGCGGGCGATCAGGCTCTCGGCGACCAGGCCGCCGGCGATCCATTGGCGCGGCTGGGCGGCGAGGTCATGGAAGGCGAGGGTGACCACGGCCTCGCCGGCCAGGGCGCGGGCCAACAGGTCGGCGGTCTGGTCCGAGCCCAGCTGGGCCAGCAGGCGCGCGGCGACCAGGGCTTCGGCCAGGGGCCCCGAGGCGAGCGTGCGGCCGGCCTCCTCCATCAGGACGACGGCGTCGATCAGGCCCAGGCCCAGCCCGCCGGCCGCTTCCGGAACCCGGATCGACAGGGCGCCCTGCTCGGCGAGGCCCTTCCAGAGCGTCGCATCGAAGCCGGACGGCGCCGCGGCCCGGACGCGGGCCATCGAGCTGTTGGCGTCCAGGAAGCGCGCGAACATGTCGCGCATCATTTCCTGATCTTCGGGCAGGTCGAAATTCATGGCCTTTGCCTCGCTTCCCGACCCTGGCTCAAGCCTGGCGCCGGCGCATCATGACGCTGAGGTCGACCTGGCCGGTCGCCACCCCGCCCATGAAGCCGCCGTCGACTGGGAAGACCACGCCGTTGACGATGCTGGCCAGGTTGCTGTTGACGAGCACCAGGCCGCCGGCCTGTTCGGCGGCGGTCGAATAGCGGCCCATCGGCTGGGTCGCGGCCTCGACCACTTCCTTGCCCGAGGTCTTCTCGAACGCGTCCATCATCGGCGTCTGGGTCGGGGAGGGCAGGGTGCAGTTGATGCGGACGCCCTTCTTGATCAGGTGGGCGCCCATGAACTGGGTCCAGACGATGATGTTCTCCTTGGAGAACGAATAGCCCTCGGCGACGACGTCCATGTGCGCCTCGCACCAGTCGACCGCGGCCTGGAAGCCCTGGGCGGCGATGATTTCCATGCTGGTGGGGATGCGGCGGCTCCAGCCCAGACCGCCGGTCGAGGCGATGCTGGCGATCGCGCCGCCCGGGCCCATCAGCGGCACGACCTGCTCGGTCAAGTGCCGCGTGCCGATGAAATTGACCTTCATCACGTCCAGCGGCGGGAAGGACTGGGGCAGGCCGGCGCAGTTGAACAGGGCGTCGACCTTGCCGCCGATCGCGGCCACCCCCGCCTCAATCGAGGCGGGGTCGCGCAGGTCGACATTGTTGAACGAGGCGAGGGGAAGGGCGGAGTCCTTGTAGTCCAGGCCGTGCACCTCGGCGCCGAGGTCGAGCAGCAGCTTGGCCGTCGCCTCGCCCATGCCGGAGAAACAGCCGGTGACGATGACCCGCTTGCCCCTGTAGCCCAAGACGTCGTTCATTGTTCTGCTCCGTGGAATGGGGTCAGGCGGGCTTCTTGGGCGGCCAGGAGATCGTGCCGTCGTCTTCCTCGACATAGATGATGCGTTCGGGGCAGGCGCGGGCGCCGTTCCTGGCCAGCTTTTCCATGCCCTCGGGCACGTCGAAGCCGTCGGTGTCGATGTAGCCGTCCTCGTTCAGGGGGAAGAGTTCCTTGGAAACCGCGGCGCAACGGGCGTTGCCGACGCAGGCGGCTTTCTCGATGCGAATCCTCATGCGACCTCTCCCACACCCTGGCTTGGCCAATCCTATGAACGGAGAACCAGCGTACGATCAACGTCGCCCGCCGTCCGGTTCGCGTGCAATCGCCCGGGCGTTATTGGCCGCCGCTGGCGCGGGGCGGCCATTGCCATCGCCGGGGGTGCGCGCGACACATTGGCCATGCTGCGCGGACCCGTTCGTCGCGGTCGCGCATAAACACATTCAGCGGCGTTCGCCGGAGACACCCATGGTCCAAGCCAGCCTGACGCCAGCCGTTCCCAAGCCGGATCACGTGCCGGACGCGCTGGTGTTCGATTACGATCACTACTTCGACCCGGCGCTGCACAAGGACGCCCACGCCCGCATCCTGGAGATCGCCAAGACCGCGCCGCCGATCTTCTGGACCCCGCGCCATGGCGGCCACTGGGTGCTGCGCGGCCACAGCGCGGTCTACAACGCCTCGCGCGACCCCAGCATCTTCAGCAATGCGCCGATGCCCTACGAGATGCTGGCGCACATCAACGCCGATCTGCCGGATGAGAAGAAGATGCTCATTCCGCTGCCGATCACCGTCGATCCGCCGCACCACACCCACTATCGCGGCCCGCTGCAGAAGCCGTTCTCGCCCAAGGCGATGCTGGCGCTGAAGGACAACATTCGCACCCTGGCCGCCGAGCTGGTGCAGAAGGTGCGGCCCGACGGCGGCTGCGAGTTCATGACCGCCCTGGCCGAGCCGCTGCCGGTCACCATCTTCCTGCTGCTGTTCGGCCTGCCGGTCGAGAAGGGCCGCGTCTATCGCGACCTCGTCGCCGAGCACCTGCATTCGCACACGACGGACTCCAAGGCCGTGCAGGCCCGCCTGCGCAAGGTGGCCGACGCGATGAACGAGACGATCCTCGACCGTCGCGACAATCCCCAGGACGACATCATCTCGATGCTCTGGCAGTCGGAGTACAACGGCAAGCCGGCGACCCTGCACGACATCGAGAACTATGCGGTGATGCTGTTCATCGCCGGCCTCGACACCGTGATGAACGCCATGGGCCTGGGCGTGCGTCACCTGGCGATGCATCCCGAACTGCAGCAGCAACTGCGCGACAACCTGGCCCTGGTGCCCGAGGCTGGCGAGGAGCTGCTGCGCCGCTACACCTTCACCGTACCGCCGCGCTTCCTGCTGAACGACGCCGAGTTCGAGGGCGTGCAGATGAAGAAGGGCGAGACGGCGCTGCTTTTCCTGCCGGCCGCCGACCTCGACCCGACCGAGTTCAAGAACCCGGAAGAATACAACCTGGCCCGGGAGAACAAGGTGCACATCGCCTTCGGCACCGGTCCCCACCGCTGCCTGGGCTCGCACCTGGCGCGGATCGAACTGCAGGTGCTGTACGAGGAAATGCTCAAGGGCCTGCCGGAATTCCGCCTCGACCCGACCAAGGAGGTCACCTTCCACGGCGGGCATGTGATCGGGCCGGACGCGCTCCACCTGGTGTGGGATGTCTGAACTTGACCTGGCAGCGCTCGCGTCCCCGGCTCGACAAGGATAACCGGGCCTTCTGGACCGGCGGCGCCGAGGGCAAGCTCAACATCGCCAAGTGCGGCGACTGCGGCGGGTTCATCCACCCGCCGCGCGAGATCTGCCGGTTCTGCCTGTCGGAAAACGTCGCCCCCCACGCCGTGGCCGGGACGGGCGTCGTCGACACCTACACCGTCAACCACCAGGCCTGGGCCAAGGACATGGACGTGCCCTTCGTCATCGCCCGGGTGAAGCTGGATGACGCGCCGGGGGTCTATCTGACGACCAATATCGTCAACTGCCCGGTCGACGCGGTCGATATCGACGATCCGGTCCGCGTGGTCTTCGAGGAACAGGACGGCGTCTGGTTTCCGCTGTTCGAAAAGGTGGGCTGAGCGGTGGCGCAGGAAGCCTATATCACCGGTATCGGCATGTCGGAGGTCGGCGTGCGGCTGGCGCGCTCGCCGCTGGGCCTGACGGTCGACGCGGTCAGGGAAGCCATCGCCGATGCGGGGCTGAGGCTCGACCAGATCGACGGCGTGGCGACCTATCCGGGCAAGATGCAGACCTTCCTCGGCTTTTCGCCGATCGGGGCCGACGAGCTGATCGAGGCGCTGGGCCTGAAGACCCGCTGGCATGTCGGGGCGGCGGAAATGACCGCCCAGCTCGGCGCGATCGCCGAGGCCGCCAACGCCGTCAAGGCCGGCCTGGCCCGCCACGTCCTCTGCTTCCGCACCGTCTATGAGGCCGCGGCCCTGTCGCGGCCAGACGAATTCCCGCCGCTGGAACGGCGCGAAGGCGTGACCGGCAATTCGCAATGGGTCTCGCCGTTCGGGGCCTTCTCGGCCGCCAACTGGACGGCCCAGTTCGCGATGCGGCACATGAAGCGCTATGGCCTGACGCGCGAGCAGCTCGCCCAGGTGGCGCTCAACGACCACGCCAACGCCGCGCTGAACCCGCGGGCGCTGGTCAAGAAGCCGCTGACCATGGACGACTACATGTCGGCGCGGATGATCTCGACGCCGTTCTGCCTCTATGACTGCGATCGGTTCACCGACGCCTCGACGGTGGTCATCGTCTCGGCCGGCGACGCGCTGGGCGAGGTCAAGACCACGCCGGTCCGCATCGCGGCCTCGGCCGGCTCGGTGGAACGCTACAGCTGGGACCAGGCCGAATGGGCCAGCGCCTATCCGACCGGCCGCGACCTGTGGAAGACTACCGACTATCGGCCCAAGGACGTCGACACCGTCCAGCTCTATGACGGCTTCGCCTTCCAGCCGATCACCTGGCTCGAGGGGCTGGGCTTCTGCGAGGTCGGGGAGGGCGGCGCCTTCCTCGAAGGGGGCGCGCGGATCGCCCGCGACGGCGACCTGCCGATGAACACCGGCGGCGGCCAGCTCGGTTGGGGGCGCCTGCATGGCTTCGGCTTCGCCTATGAGGCCGTGGTGCAGCTTCGCGGGCAGGGCGGCGCGCGGCAGATTGCAGGCGATCCGAAGGTCGCGGTCGCCACCTCCGGCGGCGGGCCGATGGCGGCGGCGCTGCTGCTGACCCGGGACTGAGGCGGGGCGTGCGCCAGGACGCCCGCTCCCTTCCGGCGTTTCATCGCCACGTGCTGGTGACCCCCGGCGACGGCTGGGTCCGCGCCTGGGTCGAGGACGACTTCCATCATATGGGCGTGACCCTGCGCCACGACGGCGAGACCATCCTTGGCGTCGAGGCCGAGTTGGTGCGCGCCCCGTGGTCGACCTGTCCGGGCGCCGTGCAGCAGCTGGCCGCCACCTTCACCGGCGTCCGGCTGGACGCGGCGGCGGCGCGCGGCGAAAAGTCGGCCAATTGCACCCATCTCCATGACATGGCGCTAATCGCCGCCGCCCATGCCGGCGACGCCGCGTCGATCCGCTATGAAATGACGGTGACCGACGCGACCGACGGCGTCCGTATCGGCGACATCACGCGTGACGGGCGGCCTGCACTGCGCCTTGTCGAGCGGAACGATGTGATCGAAGAACCGGCCGGCGCGGCGGGCAAGACCCTGTTCCAGCTCGGCGACTGGATCGCCTCCCTGGACGGCCAGGCCCAGGAGGCGGCGCGCCTGCTGCGTTGGGGCGCCATCGTCGCGCGGGGCCGGGCGATCCCGATGGAGCGGCAGTCCGACGCGAGCCGCATGCCGCCCACCTGTTTCACCTTCCAGGCCGGGCGCAAGGAAGAGGCCAGGCGGGTCGGGGCAGTGGTGGATTTCTCCATCGCCGCCAGGCGACCGCTGGAGGATCGGTCGCCGGAATAGGCCGGTCGGGCCGCCGCAGCGGCCCGACACGCATCAGCTGGGCATCGACATCGACATTCCGGCCGTCGGCGCCCGAGCCGCCGCCGAGACGGTCTGGAGATCGGCGGTTTCGAACAGCGGCTGGACCACGGCCGACGCGGCGGCCTGTTCGCTGAAGCAGCGCTCGACCGAGTCCCTCAGGGTCTGCAGCAGCAGGGAGGGATCGATCTGCTCGCTGGGCTCATAGGCGAAGCCGATGGCCAGCGGCTGGTTCTGCGGCAGGCCCGGGAACAGCATGGCGGTGATCTGCGCGTTCGAGCCGAAGCCCGCCGCGTCGGTCACCGAGCCTTGCTCGTGGCATTGCTGGACCCGCGCGGCCAGCTCGGAAACGCAGAACTTGCGGTCCGCGGAGGCTTCGGCGTTCAGCCGGCGCAGCATGTTCTCCCGGCGCGGCTGGGCGACGGTCGACACCAGCAGCCAACCGGCCGCCGAGCTGGAAAGATGATCCTTCTGCCCGCCGCAGATGCCGAACGGGTTCGAGGTGCGCAGGGCCTTCTGGCCGCCGCGCCAGCTGTAGATCTGCACCTGCAGGCCGACCATGCCGAAGACGCCGACGCCGAGGCCGGTCTGGGCGCTCAGCCGGTCGATCAGGCCGGTCAGGCGGCCGTCGCGAACCAGGCTCGGCTGCGCGGCGCATCCGAGGATGGCGGCGCGCGGGGTGGGGGAATAGGAGCGCGAATGGGGGTCCTTGTAGAGCAGGCCCACCTCGACGAGGCAGTACAGCAGCTCAGACGTGCTCGACTGGGGGCGATCGAAGCGGCGGACGATGTCCATCACCGTCGCCTGGGGATGCTCCTCGTCGAAGAACTCGAGCACCTCGATCACGCGCTTGGCAAACTTGGCCTTGTTCGATCCGTTCATCGCCGTGGGCCTCCCTGTGTTTTTTTATAATAGACAGGAGTGTTGAATAGGCCGGGTCTGATGTCAACAAAGATGAGAGTATCTCGGTTTTTTTCAAGCCGCCAGCGGTGGCGAGGCGCGCCGTTCCATCGGGAGCGCGAGGGACGCAAACTGACACTCGGCCACGGCCGACCGGGTCTTTCCTGCCGCGCCACGCAACCGGCGGAGGCCCATTCAAGGCGCCGTATCCTTATGTATTCTTTAGGATTTCCAGGGCCGCCGTTGCGACCTTTCGAAGCGGCGAGCCGACCGCACGCAAGCCAGGTTTCCGCCCGTCGCCCGGTTGCGATGGGGGAGGGCGCGGGCCCGCCGCCAGGCGCGGCGGCGCGGCGACGGGTCGCACAGGAACCGCGGAATCGCGGCCTGGAGGGGCGAAAAGGACCGCGTCAGGCGGTCAGGCGATGGCGCCCTTGGCCTTCAGGTCCTCGATCCGGTCCCATTCCAGGCCCATTTCCATCAGCACCAGCTCGGTGTGCTCTGAGGGCTGGGGCGAGCGAGTCGTCTGCACGGGAACCCCGTCGAACTGCACCGGCCCGCGAACGAGCCGAAGCGGCGCGCCGCCGTCGGCGCCCTCGACCTCGATGATCATGTCGTTGGCCACCGCCTGGTCGTCGGTCAGCAGGTCCTCGAAGCTCTGGATCGGCGCCCATTGGCCCTTCATGGTCTTCAGGTGCTGGCGCCAATAGGCGAAGGGCTTGGCGGCGAACGCCTTGACCAG
This sequence comes from Caulobacter sp. LARHSG274, assembly GCF_052871235.1. Lineage (NCBI taxonomy): Bacteria > Pseudomonadati > Pseudomonadota > Alphaproteobacteria > Caulobacterales > Caulobacteraceae > Caulobacter > Caulobacter sp. LARHSG274. The sequence goes on from NZ_JBIXJO010000006.1 coordinate 161,448, forward strand.
GATGTCGCTGGCGGCCCCGGCGTTTTCGATCAGCGACAGCACGTCCTTGAAGCGGGGGTCGTCGGCGGCCTCGGGCGCGCCGGCATGCTCGAAAGTGTCGCGGATCAGGCCGGTCGGGCTGACCATGCACAGATTGATCGTGCCGCCGTCCGAGGTGCGGAAATTGCCCATGAACGGGTTGCGCGACGCCCCGCCGGAGGTCGGCATCGGGTTGCGCGTGACGATGCCGGTTTCCATCACCTGCGACACCAGAGCGCCCGACGCCCACCAGGCGGCGCTCAGCAGCGAGACGTCCAGTTCCGCGCCTTCTCCGGTCTTTTCGCGATGGTACAGGGCCGCGGCGATGCCGCCGGCGATGAACATGCCGCCGATCGAGTCGCCGAAGGCCGGAATGCCCTGGGTCAGCGGGCCTTCCATTTCGGCCGGCGTCATGGCGTGGGCGACGCCGCTTCGCGACCAGAAGCAGGTGCCGTCGAAGCCGCCGGTCTCGCGCTCGGGCCCCTTGTTGCCCAGGGCGCTGCCGCGCGCATAGATGATGTTGGGATTGACCGCGCGGATGTGCTCTACGTCGAATTTGTTCTTCTGGCGGACCTGCGGCAGGTAGTTGGTCAGGAAGACGTCGGCGGTCTTGGCCAGTTCGTAGAGCACGGCCTGGCCCTCGGGCGTCGAGACGTCGATCCCGACGCTGCGCTTGCCGCGGTTGGGGTGTTCGAACAGCGTGTGGCGCAGCGGGTCGAGCTTGACTCCGCCCATGTTGAGGAAGCCGCGCTGGGTGTCGCCCCGCACGGGATGCTCGATCTTGATGACGTCCGCGCCCCAGTCGGCCAGGATGCCTCCCGCCGCCGGCACGAAGGTGAACTGCGCCACTTCCAGCACGCGCACGCCCTTCATGACCTGAGTCATAGTCTTCCCCTTGTCCGGATCACGCTGAAAGGCGCCAATACTCCGAGGAAAACTAGAAGCTGGGGCGACCGCGGCAACCCGTGGGCGGCGTCCGCGCCGCCGCCATCGCCGGCGCGATGCGCGCCCGGCCGTTAGCGCCGGGGCGATATCCGGAAGCGGTCGCCGGGGTGTCTGTTGAGAACCGGTCGCCGGTGGCGATAGCTGCGATCAAACCGGGCTTGGAGAACCAGCATGAAGATCGACTCGTCGCTTTCCGCCGTCGTCACCGGCGGCGCATCGGGCCTGGGTCTCGCCTCGGCCCAGGCCCTGCTGGCGGCCGGCGTGAAGGTCGCGATTTTCGACATCAATGCGGAGAACGGCCAGAAGATCGCCGACGACATTGGCGCGCTGTTCTGCAAGGTCGACATCACCTCCGAGGACAGCGTCCTGGCCGGGTTCGAGCAGGCCCGCGCCGCCAACGGACAGGAGCGCGTCCTCGTCCACTGCGCCGTCGTCACCAAGGGCGGCAAGACCGTCTCCCGCGACAAGGAAACCGGCGGCTTCAAGCGCTTCTCGACCGAGGACTACGCCCTGTCGGCCCAGGGCGTGCTGGTCGCCAGCTATCGGGTCGCGTCGATTTCCGCCCTTGGCATGGCCGGTCTCGACCCGCTGGAGGACGGCGAGCGCGGCGCCATCATCCTGACCTCCAGCGCGGCCGCCCAGGACGGCCAGGTAGGCCAGGTCGCCTACGGGTCGCTGAAGGCGGGCGTCAATGGGCTGGTCCTGCCCATGGCCCGCGACCTGATGGACCTGGGCGTTCGCGTCAATTCGATCATGCCCGGCATCTTCGCGACCCCGCCGATGCTGCGGTTCAAGGACGCCAATCCGGCCATGTGGGACGCGCTGAACCAGTCGGTCCCGTTCCCCAAGCGCCTGGGCAAGCCGGAAGAGTTCGCCAGTCTGGTGATGGAACTGGCGCGCAACAGCTACTTCAACGCCCAGACGATCCGCCTCGACGGCGCGATCCGGATGCCGCCGCGCTAGCGTACCGATCTTAGATCGACGCGTTCGCTCCTTCTTCCGTCTTCCCGGCGAAGGCCGGGACCCAGATTCATCCTGAGCGGCTCGTGGGTTTCACCTGGGCCCCGGCCTTCGCCGGGGAGACGGGGATTTGAAATGCGCGATTCAACCTGAGGAAACCTGTCCCAGCCCGCCACCGGATCGATCTCTCAGGCCCTCCGCGGCCTGGCCGGTTTCCGGCCAGGCCGTTTGCTGTCCGGCGCACGCAGAGGTTTTTGTGCGGCGCGGCACGGGAGCGCTTGACAGCGAAAATATACTAACCTAGCTTAGGATTATCGAACGACCTCCCCGACGCGTTTTTTGAACACGGAGCTAACGTGAAAAAGTTTGGCCTCATCCTGGCCCTGGTGGCCGCCCTGCCGGTTTCCGCTCTCGTGAGCGTCAGCGCGGTCGCCGCCGCCGAGCCCGAAGGCTTGGTCAAGGTGGCGGTGGGCAAGATGCTTTACGACGCCGACGGCAAGAAGCTGGCCGCGATCTACAAGCTCGACTCCAAGGGCCCGCAACTGTTGCTCGACGGCAAGGTCGTGACCGTACCGGCCGCGACCCTGACCGAGGTCGACGGCAAGTTCGCCACCAGCATGACCAAGCGCGACCTGATGACCCGCTAGACGGGATCGGCGGGCCCTGGCCCGCCGCTCATCGAGAATAGGGAAGGGGCCGCAACCTGGGTTGCGGCCCTTTTCGTGCCGGCTATCGCGAGCCGGCGAGGTTGGCGGCGATCAGGCTCAGATAGCCGTCCAGCTTCTGCAGGTCGTCGTCGCTGAACCCGGCGAAGGCGATCTTCTCGTGCTCGCTGGCCACCGCCGAGATCTTTTCCAGGATCGCGCCGGCGGCTTCGGTCAGGTGGACGCAATAGGCGCGACGATCGTCTTCCTTCGGCCGCCGCTCGAGCAGGCCGTCGGCGCAGAGCCGGTCGATCAGCCGGCCCGTGGAGGCCTCCGACATCTCCAGGATCTCGGCGACTTCGCGCTGGGTCGCGGCGGGGCGCCGGACGATCACCGCGATCAGCGTCCATTGCGAGCGGGTGACGCCGATGCTGGCCACGCTCTGGTCGAAGCTCATGCGCATCTGGCGGGTCAGCACCGTCAGCTTGAGCGAAATGGCCCGCCTGTCCACGGGCGCGTTCTTGTCCGGCTGGCCCATGGGCGCCTCAGAGACGCTCGATGATGATCGCGGGGGCCATCCCGCCCGCCGCGCACATGGTGATCAGGCCGTAGCGCCCGTTGGTGCGCTCGAGCTCGTCGAGGGCGGCGCCGATCAGCACCGCGCCGGTCGCGCCGATCGGGTGGCCCAGGGCGATCGCCCCGCCGTTGGGATTGACCTTGGCCCGGTCCAGATCGAGGTCGCGGATGAATTTCTCGACCACGACGGCGAAGGCCTCATTGACCTCGAAGACGTCGATATCGTCGGTGGTCAGGCCGGCCTTGGCGAGCACCTTCCTGGCGGCGGGAACCGGTCCGTTGAGCATCAGGGTCGGATCGTCGCCGACATTGGCGGTCGCCACGATCCGCGCGCGCGGCGTCCAGCCCTGCTTTTCGGCATAGGCCTTGGACGCCAGGAGAATGGCCGCCGCCCCGTCGACGACGCCCGAAGAGGTGCCGACATGGTGGACCGGCTCAAACTCAAGGTCGGGATATTTCTGCTGGACCAGTTGCTTGAAGGTGGGGCCGCCCGGGCTCGACGGCAGGTCGTAGAACGCCGCGAACGCCGGCTTGATCTGGGCCAGGCTTTCCACCGTGGTCTCCGGACGCGGATACTGCTCGTGATCGAGGACGAGATTGCCGTCCTCGTCGCGGACCGACACGGTCGACCGGGCGAAGCGGCCTTCGGCGATGGCGTGGGCCGCCCGGCGCTGGCTTTCGGCCCCGAAAGCGTCCAGCGCCTCGCGGCTGATCCCCTCCATCCCCGCGATCGCATCGGCGGCGACCCCCTGGTTGGTCTGGGGATGCCGGGCCTGCAGCCGCGCATTGCCGGTGCCCAGGCCGCTGGCGGCGTTCACCTTGGCCTCGCGCAGCTTCATGCCGTAGTCGACGACATGGCTCATCATCTCGGTGCCGCCGGCGATGACGCAGTCTTCCATGCCCGACATGATCTGGGCCGCCGCCAGGCTGGTGGCGGTGATGCCCGAGCCGCAGAAGCGGTCCAGCGTCACGCCGCTGGCCTTGACGTCGAAGCCGGCGTCCAGCGCCGCCATCCGGCCGAGGTCGCCGCCCTGCAGGCCGGCCTGGGCGCTGGTGCCCCAGATGATGTCGTCGACCTCGTCGGTCCGGATCGCGTTGCGGTCCTTGAGCGCGGCGAGCACCGTCGCGGCCAGATGCTGCGGGTGCATGCCCGAAAAGGCGCCCTTGCCGGTCTTGCCGATCGCGCGGGGCGTTCTGACGGCGTCGATGATATAGGCCTCGGCCATCGTTTTCTCCCGGAGCCGCGCAAAGCGCTTTAGCGGATATCGCACGCAGTCCGAGCGCGCGCCATCCTCCCACCAATCGCGACGGCGATGGATGGGCGGCGAAGCGCGCAATCGAGATCGAAAAAACAGTAGCATAATCAATGATATGCTCGGCTCTCTCCCGGCCGACGCCCGTGCCGGCGCAAGCGGCTCGGCTTCCCTCCCGCAGGCCTGGCGGATACCAATTTCGGGAGAGACGGATCACGCACGCTGATGGGGTGAACTCCGCGATGGCGACAGACAGCGGCGGGGAGCCGGAGCGGCGAGGCGGCGCGTTTGAGCCGCTGCGCGATCCCGTGTTTCGAGGCATCTGGTCCGCCAGCGTCCTTTCCAATTTCGGCCAGCTGATCCTGGGGGTCGGCGCCGCCTGGGAGATGACCCGCCTGACCTCGTCGGCCAGCCTGGTGGCGATGGTCCAGACGGCGCTGATGCTGCCCTTGATGCTGGTCGCAGTGCCGGCCGGCGCGGTCGCCGACATGTTCGATCGGCGCAAGATCGCCATGACCGGCCTGGCCTTCTCGGTCGCCAGCGGCGGGCTGCTGACCCTGCTGGCCTGGCTGGGACTGACCTCGCCCTGGATGCTGCTGGGCTTCTGCTCGCTGATCGGGGCGGGGGTGGCGCTCTACAGCCCGTCCTGGCAGGCCTCGATCAGCGAGCAGGTGCCGCCGGCCCATCTGCCCGCCGCCATCGCCCTGGGATCGATCAGCTACAACTTCGCCCGCAGCTTCGGCCCGGCCCTGGGCGGCCTCATCGTCCTGGCGGCCGGGGCCAAGGCGGCCTTCGCCGTCAATGCGGTCTGCTACCTGCCGCTGCTGGGGGCCTTCTTCCTGTGGAAGCGACGGCATGCGCCGTCGCGACTGCCGCCCGAGCGGATCGACCGGGCCATCGTGTCCGGCGTGCGCTATGCGCTGCATTCCGGCCCGGTCCGGACCGTTCTCGTCCGCGCCTTCCTGTTCGGACTGGCCGGCGCCTCGGCCACCGCCCTGGCCCCGCTGATCGCCAAGGATCTGCTGGCGGGGAACGCCAGCACCTATGGGCTCCTGCTCGGATCCAGCGGGGTCGGCGCGGTCGTCGGCGCGCTGATGGTCAGCCGGGTCCGCGAGCGGCTGGGCAACGAGACGGCGGCCCGGATCCTGGCCCTGGCGTCCGGCCTGGCGCTGGTCCTGGTCGGTTTCAGCCACTCGCTGGCGCTGACCTGCGCCGGCCTTTTCCTGGCCGGGGCCGGCAACATCCTGACCATCGCCCTGTTCAACATCTCGGTCCAGCTGGCCTCGCCGCGTTGGGTGACGGCGCGGGCCCTGTCGCTGTTCTCGTCCGCCCTGACCGGCGGCATCGCGATCGGGGCGGTGCTCTGGGGCGTGGTGGCCAACGGCTGGTCGGTGCAGGTCGCGGTGATCGCTTCGGGAGTCTGCCTGTGCGCGACGCCGCTGCTGGCGTTCCTGTTCCGGCTTCCCGAGATGGGCGTCGACGGGGTCGAGGCCGTCGAGCTCGACCATGAACCGGAAGTGGCGATGGCCCTGACCCTGCGGTCCGGCCCGGTGGTGATCGAGATCGACTACCAGGTCGCTCCCGACCAGGCGCGGCCCTATTACGACGCCATGCTGAAGGTCCAGCGCACGCGGATGCGCAACGGGGCCTTCAACTGGTCGATCTCGCGCGACATCGCCGATCCGGCCCTGTGGACCGAGCGCTTCCAGTTCCCGACCTGGGGCGACTATCTGCGGATGCGCGATCGCTTCACCCAGGCGGACCTGATTGTCCAGTCGGAGGTGGAGGCCTTCATCCAGGAGGGCGCGCCCAAGCGGGTCCGCCGCCGGCTGGAGCGGCCGTTCGGATCGGTTCGCTGGCGGGCGGATTCGCCCGACCCGCGCCAGGAAACGCTCGGCTACCTGGCTCCATAGACAAGAAACTCAGGGAGGCGGCCGTGTCCGGACCTTACCGCGTCATTCAATGGGCGACCGGCAATATCGGCGCGCGCGCCCTGCGCGCCGTGATCGAGCATCCCGAGTTGGAGCTGGCTGGACTCTGGGTGAGTTCGCCGGCCAAGGCGGGCCAGGACGCCGGGGTTCTTGCCGGCGTCGCCCCCTGCGGGATCGTCGCCACCCATTCGGTGGACGCGATGGTCGCGACGGAGGCCGATTGCGTCCTCTACATGCGCCAGGGCACGGACATCGACGAGCTCTGCGCCCTGCTGGTCTCCGGCAAGAACGTTGTCACCACCCGCGGCGACTTCCACCACCCGCCGGCGATGGACCCCCAGGTCCGGGCCCGGGTCGAGGCGGCGTGCCAGGCCGGCGGGACCTCGATCCACAGCACCGGCTCCAGCCCCGGCTTCGTGACCGAGGCGCTGACGCTTCCGCTGCTGTCGCTGTCGCGCCGGCTCGATTGTCTGACGATCGAGGAGTTCGCCGACATGTCCAGCCGCAACTCGCCCGACCTGCTGTTCCGGGTGATGGGCTATGGGGCCGCGATCGGCGCGTTCGACCCGCGCAAGGTCGAGCATGTGAGGCGCAACTTCGCCGACTCGCTGGCCCAGATCGCTGAGGGTATCGGGATCGAGATCGACGAATGGGTCGCGGCCGGCGAGATGTCGCCGGCGGCCAAGCGGGTGGAGATCGCCGCGGGCGTGATCGAGGCCGGCCAGGTCGCCGCCCAGCGCATCACCGTTTCGGGCCTGCGCGGTGGCAAGCCCGCGCTGCGCTTCCGCGCCAACTGGTACTGCTCGCGCGACATCGCCCACGCCGATTGGGAGCTGCGCGAATCCGGCTGGCGGATCCGGGTCGAGGGCGACACGCCGCTCGACGTCGGCATCACCTTCCCGGTCGCGCCCGAGCACTACGCCGCCTTCACGCCCGGCCTGACCGCCCACCGGGCCGTCAACGCCGTCGCGGCCGTGTGCGCGGCGGCGCCGGGCATTCGCACGACCGTCGACCTCCCGCAGGTGATCGCGCGCTTCCCATAAGGCCGGGCAAGTCCGCCCGAGCGATATCTGGAGGCCGACGGCTCGACGCGGTCGAGGAGGCTGCGCAAGGCTGGGCGGAACGGCGAACCGTCGGGAGGAAACGACATGTCGGATAGCCTGTCGGGCAAGGTCGCGCTGGTCACCGGCGCATCGTCGGGCATCGGCGAGGCCGCGGCGCTGGCCCTGGCCCAGGCCGGCGTCACGGTCGCCGTCTCCGGCCGGCGCGCCGAGCGCCTGCACGACCTGGTCGCGCGGATCGCGGCGGCAGGCGGCAAGGCCTTGGCCCTGCCCGGGGACGTTTCGGTGGAAGCCGAGGCTGTGGGCGCGGTCGAGGACACCGTCGCCCGGCTGGGCCGCATCGACATCCTCGTCAACTCGGCCGGGGTGATCCAGTCCGGCGGCGTCGAAAGCCTCTCGACCGACGAATGGCGGCGCGTCCTCGACATCAACCTGCTGGGCACGCTCTACACCTGCAAGGCGGCGATCGGCCCGATGAAGGCCCAAGGGGCGGGTGACATCATCAACATCTCCTCGACCGCCGGCCGCCGCGCCGCGGGCCTGTTCGGCCCCTATTCGACCAGCAAGTTCGGGCTCACCGGCCTGACCGAGGGCCTGCGCCAGGAGGTGGGCGGGGCCGGCGTTCGCGTCAGCATCGTCGAGCCCGGCGCGACCCAGACCGAAGTGGCCGGCGGCATCAGCGATCCGGCGATGCGCGCGGCGATGACGCAGCATGTCGGCAAGGAAGGCGCGATGCAGCCGTCCGACATCGCCGCGGCGATCGTTTTTATCGCCTCGCTGCCGGCCCGCGCGAACGTCTCGCAAATCTTGATAAGACCGACGATCGATACCGCCGCGATGTGAACCCGCGGCCCGGCGGCGACGCCGAAATCGACACAAGCGTGACAGGCGCGGGAGAGGAAAAATGCTGAGCACGACCGAGGTCGAACCGCCGGCCGAAGCCCCGCGCGAAGAGCTCCCAGGGCTCGGCTACCGATCCTATTTCCTGCTGATCATGGTGCTGCTCTCGGCCTGCGTGGTCGCCGAGCGCTATATCCTGTTCGTGCTGGTCGAGCCGATCCGCCACGATCTTCACCTCAGCGACTTCCAGATCGGCCTGGTCAAGGACCTGATCCTGGCCATCGTCTACGTCCTGGCGGTGATCCCGTTGGCCCACCTGTCGGACCGCTGGTCGCGCAAGCGGATCGTCGCCATCGCCGCCCTGGTCTGGACGGTCTCGGTCGTCATCTGCTCCGCCGCCAAGGGATTCTGGGTGATGCTGCTCGGCCGCGCCGGCATCGGCCTGGGCGAGGGGGCCTTCACGCCGCCGTCCCAGGCCTGGATCGCCGACCTGTTCCCGCCCAAGCAGAGAGGCACGGCGCTGTCGATCTTCCTGCTGGGCGCCTCGATCGGGGCCTTCGCCGGCCCGGCTCTGGGCGGCTGGGCGGCGCACGAATACGGCTGGCGCAAGGCCTTGCTGCTGGCGAGCCTTCCTGGGCTGATCCTGGCGCCGATCGTCTGGTTCACCCTGCGCGACGTCCGGGCCGGGCTCGCCGATGGAAACACCACCGCGCCGCAGGAACGAAAGCCGTTCCTTGAGGTGGCGCGGGAGCTGATGGCGATCCGGACCTTCCCGCTGCTCGTCGTGGCTTCGGCGCTCAACACCCTGATGACCATGGGGCTGATCAGCTGGGCGCCGGCCTTCATCGAACGGACCCACGGCATGCCCGCCCGCGAAGCCGGCATGCAGATGGGCGGCGCGCTGTTCCTCGGGTCGCTGATCGGCCATCTGCTCGGCGGCCCTCTGGCCGACCTGCTGGGGCGCCGGAACCTGCGCTGGTACCTGTGGCTGCCGATGACCAGCGGCGCCATCGCGATGGTGGTCGGCCTGCTGATCCTGACCGGGCCGGCCGAGCGGGTGTTCCCGCTGTTCGGCCTGCAGTTGCTGGTGGGCGGTCTGGCCGCGGCGCCGCTGATGGCGGTGGTGACCGGCCTGGCCCCGGTGTCGTCCCGCGCCACGGCCGTGGCCATCCTGATGGTGACCATCAATGTGATCGGCCTGGGCGGCGGCCCCGTGCTCGTCGGCTGGCTGAGCGACCTGCTGCACCCGGCCTATGGCGAAGCCTCGCTGGGGATCGCGATGCGCTGGTCGCTGCTGGCCGGCGTTCCGAGCACGATCCTCGCCTATCTGGCCAGCCGTTCCTACAAGGCCGACGCCGGGGCGGCCCGGGCGCGGCTGGACACCGAGGCCGCGCCGTCGTTCGTCCACTGACAGGATCGCCGCCGATGCCCGCCTACATGATCTTCATCCGCGAAGGCGCCGTCACCGACCCGGCGGCGCTGCAGACCTACAGCGCCATGAACCGGCGGAACGCCGGCGCCTTCGTCCAGGCCTATGGGATCAAGCCCCTGTCGGTCTACGGCGCGACCGAGGCGTTCGAGGGCGCGGCGCCCGACGGGATCGTCCTGCTGGAGTTCCCCAGCACCCAGGACGCCCGCGCCTGGTACGACAGCCCCGAATACCAGGCCGCCTTGGCCCATCGGAAGCGGGGCGCGCAATACCGCGCGCTGCTGATCGAAGGCCTCTAGGGCGCGATCGTCCCGCGCCCAAACCTTAGAACCGCACCAGACACCGGAGACATCATGAGCGACATCAAGCCTCGCATCCTGCCGCTGCCGCGCGCGGAATGGACCGACGATGCGCGCGAGGTCTTCGCCTTCTGGGGCGAGCCCAACGCCTGGGAAGAGGGCTCCAAGACCAACGTCATGATGGTGATGGGCAACCATCCGAACCTCGGCAAGGCCTACAACGTCTGGGGCAAGCATCTGCTGATGTCGAACACGCTGCCGGTGCGTTTCCTGGAGCTGATCATCCTGCGCGTCGCCTGGCGGGTGAAGTCGGCCTACGAGTGGCACAACCACGTCGGCTACGGGCTCAACGCCGGCCTGACGCTGGAGGACATCGCGGCCATCCGCGACTATCCCGAGGGCGGCGCCTGGTCGAAGCAGGACGCGATCGTCCTGCACGCGGTCGACGAACTGATCGACAGCGGCACCTTGAGCGACGCGACCTGGGAAACCCTGACCACCTTCTTCGACAAGCGCCAGATGATGGACCTGGTGTTTTCGATCGGCCATTACGTGATGACCAGCTGGGTCCTGTCGGCCATGGGAGTCGAGATCGAGGGCGGCGCCGACCCGATCGGCTTCGATCTCAAGACCGCTTCGGGCAAGACCCCAGGCAAGACCTACAAGCCCGGCGAGGCCGAGGATTGGGTCGATACGCGCGGCTACTAACGGCCGTATCGCCGAGTCGATATCGGCCCGCGGCCGCCGGTTTTGCCATGGTCGGGCTTGGTCCGCGCGCTAGGTAGAAGTCGAAGATCTTCTCCAAAGAAAGACCGCGACCATGGCCACCGATATCCTGCTTCCCAAGCTCGGCTTTTCGATGACCGAGGCCCAGATCGCCGAATGGCTCGTCCAGGACGGCGCGCAGGTCACCGAGGGCCAGCCGCTCTATTCGCTGGAGGCCGACAAGTCGACCAACGAGGTCGAGGCCCCGGCCAGCGGCACGCTGCGGATCCTCGCCCAGGTCGGCGAGATCTACGAAGTCGGCACGGTGCTGGGCACGATCGAATAGGGTCGCCGGATGCCGTCTGACGCTCGCGCCGTTGCACAACAATCCGAGTCGCGCATGGCCGCATTTGACGAGACGTTCGACTGGGTGGTCGTGGGCAACGGCGCCGGGTCGATGAGTTCGGCGCTGGTCATGCGCAAGGCGGGCAAGTCGGTCGTCATCCTCGAAAAGTCGCCCTGGGCCGGCGGCACCACCGCCAAGTCCGGCGGGGTCATGTGGATCCCCAACAACCGCTTCATGCGCGCGGCCGGCGACCCGGACAGCGCCGAGGCGGCGATCGCCTATCTCGACGCCGTCGCGGCCACCGATCCCGGCGAGGCGCCCGGCACGTCGCGCGAGCGCCGCCTGGCCTATGTGCGCGAGGCGCCCAGGATGATCGATTTCCTGGTCGATCAGGGGCTCAAGCTGGAACGCACCACGGACTTCTGGCCGGACTACTACGACGAACTGCCGGGCGGCTGCAAAACCACCCGCTGCGTGTCGGCCCAGCTGTTCGACACCAACGAACTGGGCGCGTGGAAGTCCAAGCTGCGCCCGGGCTTCCTGCCGGTCCCCGTCCGGCTCGACGAGGGCATGAAGCTTCCCTACTACAAGAAGAGCTGGACCGGACGTAAGGCCTTCCTGAAGGTCATTCTGCGCACGATCTGGACCCGGCTGACCGGCAAGGCGGTGGTCTCGGCCGGCGCGGCCCTGCAGGGCCGGATGCTGCTGGCCGGACTGAAGGCCGGCGTCGACCTGCGCCTGGAATCCCCGGTCTCCGAGCTGGTGGTCAAGGACGGCGTCGTGACGGGCGTCGTGACGGTGAAGGACGGCAAGCCCTGGCGCGTCGGCGCACGGCTGGGCGTGCTGGTCAACGCCGGCGGCTTCGCCCGCAACCAGGCCATGCGCGACAAGTACATGCCGGGGACCCGGGCCGAATGGTCCCAGACCAACGAGAGCGACATGGGCGAGATGCATGTCGAGATGGAGCGTATCGGCGGCGTCCTAGCCCAGATGGACCAGATGGTCGGCTACCAGACCTCGCTGGCCCCCGGCTGGGAGACGATGTTCCCGACGCCGCCGATCCAGAGCCTGACGGGCAAGCCGCACGCCATCCTCGTCGACCAGACGGGCGTGCGCTACATGAACGAAGGCGGGTCCTACGAGCTCTATTGCGAGACCATGCTGAAGCGGAACCAGACGGCGCCGGCCATTCCCAGCTGGGCCATCTTCGACGCCACGTGCATCGACCAGTACATGGTCGCCGGCACCATGCCGGGCGCCAACAAGCCCGCCGCCTGGACCGAGCAGGGCTATCTGAAGAAGGCCGACAGCATCGAGGAGCTGGCCCGCCTGATCCGGGTCGATCCGGCGACCCTGAAGGCCACCGTCGAGCGCTGGAACAGCTTCGTCGAGATGGGCGTCGACGAGGACTTCCACCGCGGCGAGCGCGCCTACGACGCCTGGCTCGGCGATCCCTATCACGGTCCCAATAAGGCGCTGGGCGCCATCGAGACGGGGCCGTTCTACGCGATCGACGTGGTGCCGGGCGACGTCAGCACCTATGGCGGGGCGGTGACCGACGCGCATGGCCGGGTGGTCCGGGCGGACGGCTCGCCGATCGAGGGCCTGTACGCCACCGGCGTGTCGACCGCCTCGGTGATGGGCAATGTCTATCCCGGCGCCGGGGCCAGCATCGGTCCGTCCCTGACCTTCGGCTATGTCGCCGCCAAGCACGCGGCGGGCCTGGACAACCAGTTGTGAGCCCTGCCGTCGACGCCGCGCAGCTGGAGGCGGACGGCTGGACCTGCCTGTCCGGCGCCCAGTTCCACGCGGCCGCCGGACCCTATTGGGTTCGCGGCGACGGGGCGGGCCGGATCGTCGGCCTGCTCGGCCAGGACCAGCACGGCAACGGCCATGTCGGCACGATCCATGGCGGGGTGCTGATGACCTTCGCCGACATCGCCCTGGGCCTGGGCGTCGTCGACGCGGCCCAGACCCGGGACTGCGTGACGCTACAGCTGCAGCTGCAGTTCGCGGCCGCCGCGCCGATCGGCAGCTTCCTCACCTGCCGGCCGGAACTGGTTCGCCGGACCTCGCAGATCGTGTTCATGCGCGGACTGATCATGGCCGGCGAGCGGACGATCGCCTCGGCCGACGGCCTGTGGAAACTGCTCGACGCCGACAAGCTGGCGGCGCTCCGGACCGGCTGACACCGCGGCTTGCCTCGGCCCTCGTCGGCGGCGAACGGCCGCCAGGGCAGATATCGCCGGGGCGGGTCGGGGCGCGATTGACCTGGGCGCCCCGAGCGCTGATCGATTGACCCGATCCACATCCCTTGAGGACGTCATGGCAGAGCAGAGCAACAGTCCGGCCCCCAGCACGGAGACGCTGGTCGACATCTACCGGCGGATGATCCGGATCGAGCGCAATGACGACACGATCCGCCGGGCGATGCGGGCGGGCAAGCTGGTCATGCCCTATTATTCGGCGCGGGGTCAGGAGGTCATTCCCTCGGCGATCTCCACGCTGCTCAGCAACGAAGACACGATCTGCACGATCTATCGCGGCATCCACGACATGGTCGCCAAGGACATGCCGCTGCGGCCGCTGTGGGCCGAGATCGCCGGCCGCATCGACGGCACCTGCAAGGGCAAGGGCGGCCCGATGCACCTGACCCACCCGGAGACGGGGGTGATGGTGACCACCGGGATCGTCGGCTCCTCGATGCCGATCGCCAACGGCCTGGGCTGGGCGGCCCAGCTGGACGGCAGCAAGCGCGTCAGCATCGCCTATTTCGGCGACGGCGCGTCGAACATCGGCGCGTTCCACGAGTCGCTGAACCTGGCCTCGCTGTGGAAGCTGCCGGTCATCTTCGTCTGCCAGAACAACGGCTTCGCCGAGCATACCCGCTACGAGAACGGCACCTCGGTCGACTTCATCTCCAAGCGCGCCGTCGGCTACGGCATGCCGGGCTACACGGTGGACGGCAACGACCCCTGGGCCATGTACGCGGCCGCCCACGAGGCGATCAACCGCGCGCGGGACGGGGAGGGGCCGACCCTGTTGGAATGCAAGACCTTCCGCTTCCTCGGCCACGTGCTGGGCGACGACGACAAGTACATGACCAAGGAAGAAAAGGCCGCCGCGATCGCCAAGGATCCGCTGCCCGCCTTCCGCGCCCGCCTGATCGCCGAGGGCCACGCGACCGAAGACCAGCTGACCAAGATGCAGGCCGACATCCAGGCCGAAGTGGACGACGCGATGGCGTTCGGGCTGGCCAGCGCCTTCCCGTCCGTCGACGAAATGCGCCGCGATGTGTTTGCCACGGAGATCCCCGCGTGACCGAGACTGTCAAGATGCACGCCTTCCAGGCGGTCAATTCGGCGCTGCACCAGGCCATGGCGGAGGACCCCAAGGTCCTGGTGTTCGGCGAGGACATCGCCGACCGCGAAGGCGGCGGCGTCACCGGCGCCACCATCGGCCTGTCGACCAAGTTCGGCGACCAGCGGGTCAAGTCGACGCCGATTTCCGAACAGGCGATCATCGGCGCCGCCATCGGCGCGGCGCTGGCCGGCTACAAGCCGGTCGCCGAGATCATGCTGATGAACTTCACCGCCGTCTGCATGGACATGATCTTCAACCATGCGGCCAAGCTTCGCTTCATGTCCGGCGGCCAGAGCACGGTGCCGATCACCATCCGCACCCTGACCGGGGCCGGTTGGCAGACCGCCGGCCAGCACGCCGACCATCTCGAAGGCTGGTTCGCCCACAGCGCCGGGATCAAGGTCGTCGCCCCGTCCAATCCAGCCGACTACAAGGGCTTGCTGCTGTCCTGCATCCAGGACCCCGATCCGTGCATCATCATCGAGTCGGCCGGCACCCTGTTCATCCCCGGCGACGTTCCCGTCGACCAGGGGCCTATCCCGCTGGGCAAGGCCAGTATCGCCGCCGAAGGCAGCGACGTGACCATCGTCTCCTGGTCGTCGATGGTGGTGCGCAGCCTGCAGGCCCTGGCTCCGCTGGCCGAGGCCGGCATCTCGGTCGAGATCGTCGACCTGCGGACGGTGTCGCCGTGGGACAAGGAGGCGGTGCTCAAGTCGGTCGCCAAGACCGGCCGCTGCGTAGTCGTGCACGAGGCGGTTCGCAGCTTCGGCCCCGGCGCCGAGATCGCCGCGACCGTCAATGAAGAGCTGTTCGGACAGTTGAAGGCCCCGGTCCGCCGGCTCGGCGCGCCCTATTCGCCGGTGCCGTTCTCCAAGCCGCTGGAAGACGCCTATCTGGTGTCGGTCGACTCGATCGTCGCGGCGGTCAAGGACGTGATGGGCAAATAGCCGACGGGCCCCATGCCGCCCTCCACGGCGGCATGGGGTCGGGTCTGAGAGCGGACGATCAGGTCGCGGCCTTGGCGAGCGCCTGCTGGCCCGCGTGGGCTTCCCAGCGGTCGACGCCGCCGCCCAGCACGCCATTGAGCGTGGCGCGCTTCAGGAACAGGTGACAGTGGTGCTCCATGGTCAGGCCGATGCCGCCATGCAGCTGGACCGCGTCCTCGGCGATGGCGCGATAGACGCCGGTTGCGTGGGCCTTCAGGGCACCCAGTTCGGCCAGGCCGGCGACGGGATCGGCCGCGCGGCTCCAGAACAGCGCCTGCGCCGCCGAGAGCCAGGTCTTCATGTCGGCGACCCTGTGCTTGAGAGCCTGGAACAGGGCCAGGGGGCGGTCGAACTGGCGGCGCGTGCCGAGATAGTCGATCGTCAGCCCGAGGATCGCGTCCGCGCCCCCCAGGGAGTCGGCGGCGAGGGCGAAGAGCATTTGCGCCTCAAGCCGCTGGCCGAGCGCCGTCGCCGCCTCGCCCTCGGCCAGGACCAGGCCGCCTGCGGTCGGACTCACGTCGAACAACCGGCGGGTCCTGTCCCAGGTCTCGTGGGGCCTGATCTCAGCGCCGTCCAGGGAAACCAGCGCCACGCGCCGGTCCTCGACGACGAGGACATGGCTGGCGCGATCGGCGTCCGGGACGCAGGTCAGGGCTCCCAAGGCGCCGGGGCCCGCCAGCGAGGCGGTCATCACCTCGCCGGCCATAGCGCGGTCGAGCAGGTCCTGGCGTTCGGCCAGGCCGTCGGCGGCGCACAGCGCCTCGATTACCAGCATCTGGGCGATGGCCGGACCGGGCGCCAGGGTGCGGCCCAGTTCGGTGTGGATCACGCCGGTCGCCTCGCGACCCAGGCCCAGGCCGCCCAGGTCCTCGGGCACGGTCATCATCAGCGCGCCCATTTCGGTCACGAGGCCCCAGCTCGCCTCGGGATCGGGGGCGAGGCCGCCGGCGCCAAAGGCCTTGCGGGCGGCGTCCTGCAGTTCGGCTCGGGCCAGGGTCATGTGGCGTCTCCAGCCAGGGTCCAGCTCTTGGGCTCGCGCGGCATGCCCAGCAGGCGCTCGGCGATGATGTTGCGCTGGATCTCGTCGCTGCCGCCGGCGATCGTCCAGGCGTAGCTGTTCATGAAATCGGCCATCCAGTTGCCCGTCTCCATCCCGCCGCCGAAGATGATCGGCGCGTGGTATTGCGCGTCCAGGCCCCCGAGCCGCAGGCCCAGGGCCGTGAACTCGCGCAGGGTCCGCGAATAGGTGAGCTTGACCAGCGAGGCGTCGCCCGCGCGTTCCTGGCCGGCGATGCGGTTGGCCAGGAACTGGTCGGCCAGGGCGCAGGCGGCGTCGACCTTGATCGACAGCCGACCGAAGTCGCGCAGGACGCCCGCATCGTCCTCGCGGCCGGCCTGGCGGATCAGGTCGGCGATGCGCCAGAGGGCGCCGCGCATGCGGGCGCTCAGCTCCAGCAGGGTCAGGCCGCGCTCGGACGACAACGTCGACTGGGCCACGGCCCAGCCCTGGCCCTCCGCGCCCAGCCGGTCCTCCACGGGAATTTCGACGTCGTCGAGGAACAGTTCGGCGAACTCCTCGTCGCCGTGGATCTGATGGATCGGCCGGGCGGTGACGCCCTTGGCCTTAAGGTCGAGCAGCAGGTAGGTCAGGCCGGCCTGCTTGGCGCCCTCGGTGCTGGTGCGCACCAGCAGCAGGCACTTGTCGGCGAACTGGCCCATGGTCGACCAAAGCTTCTGGCCGTTGACGACATAGACGTCGCCGCGCCGCTCGGCCCGGGTGCGCACCGCGGCCAGATCGGAGCCGGCGTTGGGCTCCGAAAAACCCTGGCACCAGATCTCGCCGTCGAGGATGCGGGGAATGTAGCGGGCCTGCTGCTCGGCGCTCCCCCATTCGAACAGGGTGCTGGCGGCGTGATAGGTCGACATGAACGACAGCAGCAGCCGCGGCGTGTCGGCCCGGGCCAGCTCCTCATAGATCACCTTCTGTTCGGCCAGGCCCCGGCCGCCGCCTGGCCATTGGGCCGGCCAGTGCGGCACCGCATAGCCGCCCTCGGCCAGCTTGGCGAACCAGCTGCGCTGGGTGTCGAGGAAGGCCTCGTGGATGGTGCAGGCCGCGCGCCAGTCCTTGGGGGCGTTGGCCGCCAGCCAGGCGCGCACGTCGTGGCGCAAAGTTGCAAGGGCGTCGGTCAAGAACGGGCCTCCGGTCTGCCCACACGCTAGCGCCTATTTGGGGCCAGGACCGCAAGGGGCCGGGGCAGATATCGGGGCGGCGATGGTCAGGCGGCGACCTCGATGACCTCGCCGACCAGCCGCACGGCGAAGGTGGCGATCGGCTCGGTCGCCGGCGGATTCAGCGGCTCGCCCGTCTCCAGATCGAACCGCGCTCCGTGCGCTGGGCAGGATAGCCAGCCGCGTTTCAGCCGCCCGCAGGCCAGCGGCTCCTGGGCGTGCGAGCACTGGTTCTCGACGGCGAAGAAACGGCCGTCGCTATGGCAGACCAGGATCGAGCGGCCGTTGACCTCGACCGCCTTGGCGGTCTCGGGCGCGATCTCGCCGATCGTGGCCACGGCGGTGAAGATGGGTTCGGTCATCCGCGTGACTTGGGCGGCTTTGCCGGCTCTGCGCAAGAGCGGGCCATATCACCCCGGCGGTCTTTGGGGCGGGACCCCGCGCCCCGCACGGCGCGGCCTGCCGGCCTGGTGTATGGGTTGGCTGCGCCCCGTCCCAAGGTCTTGGGCGAAGCTTCCTTGCGAAACGAAGAGTCCCATGAATTTCGAATGGACCGCCGAGGAGTCCGCTTTCCGTAAGCGCCTGCAGGATTTCCTGGCCGCCACCCTGCCCGAGGACTGGGAGCGGTTCTCTCAGCATGGCCCGGCCTCGCCGGCCCTGACCGAATATGCCCGCAGCTTCTGCGGCAAGCTGGCCGAGGAGGGCCTACTGATCCCGCATTGGCCGACGGAGATCGGGGGCGCGGGGGCCGACCCGTGGCGCCAGGCGATCCTCGCCGAGGAGATGTGGATCGCCGGCGAGCCGCGCGGCGGCCAGTACATGAATGTCAACTGGGTCGGGCCAACCCTGATCCGCTACGGCTCGCCCGAACAGCGGGCGCGCTACCTGCCGCCGATCGCGCAGGGCGCAGCGCTGTGGTGCCAGGGCTTTTCCGAGCCCGGAGCCGGTTCGGACCTGGCGTCGCTGCGCACCCGGGCGGTGCTGGAGGGCGACCATTACCGGGTGTCGGGCCAGAAGATCTGGACCAGCTATGCGGGGCTGGCCGACACCTGTTTCCTGGTCTGCCGCACCAGCGAGGACCGCAAGAAGGGCATCTCGATCCTGCTGGTGCCGATGGACACGCCGGGCGTCACGGTTCGGCAGATCCCGTCGCTGATCGGCGAGGGCGACATCCACGAGGTGTTCTTCGACGACTGCCTCGTGCCCATCGGGGCGCGGCTGGGCGAGGAGGGCCAAGCCTGGGAGATCATCGCCTATTCGCTGACCAACGAGCGGCTGGGCATTCCGCGCTATGCCCTGGCCCGCGCAGCCCTCGATCGCGCCGTCCAGGTGCTTCAGGCCCAGGACGAATTCGCCGCCGAGGCCGTCAGGCTTGAGGCCGCCCATTGCGCCGCCCTGTGCGAGGCGGCCCGGATGGCCAGCTATGCGATCATCGACCGGCGCTGCCGGGGCGAGGCGATCGGGGCGGAATCCAGTTCCGCCCGCTTCGCCACCATCATGGCCGAGCGCCGGGTCGCCGAGTTCGCGGTCGAATATCTGCCCGAGGCGTTGGCCGACGCCCACCCCTATCTGAAGATGCACCACCAGCGCGGGATCGTGGCCGGCATCGCCGCCGGCGCGGCCGAGATCCAGCTCAACATCATCGCCACCGACGTGCTCAAGCTGCCCCGGGAGCCGCGCTGATGGACCTCGCCCTGACGACCGACCAGACGGCCATCCTCGACGCCGTGGAGTCCCTGGCCCGGCCCTTCGTCGGCCCGTCGGTCCACGACGCCGGCTTCGCCCTGGTCAGCGACAAGCTCGACCGCGCGCTGGAAGAGGGCGGGTTCCTCGACGTCGCCTTCGATCCCGACCTCGGCGCCGGCTCGGCCGCGCTGGTCGTGGAGCGCCTGGCCAGGCTGCCCTATGCCGTGGAGGCGGCGGCCAGCGCCCTGGTCCGCCCGCTGTTCCCGGATCTGCCGCGCCCGTTCTGCCTGGTGATGGAGGGACGATGGAGGCGCCCGATCCGCTTCCTGAAGGCTGGGGCGACCGTGCTCGTCGTCGGCCAGGACAGCGTTTCCAGCTTCATCGCGACCGAGGACCAGGTCCGGGCTGAGGACACCCTGTTCGGCTATCCCATGGGCGGCCTGCGGGTCGATCCGGCGACGATCGCGACCCCGGCGCAGGACGTGTCGCCGCAGGACGTGACCACCCGCTGGCGGGTCGCCATCGCCGCCGAGGCGGCCGGCCTGCTGGCCGCGGCGCTGGACAGCACCACCACCCATGTCACCGACCGCCAGCAGTTCGGCCGGCCGCTGGCCACCTTCCAGGCGCTGCGCCATCGGCTGGCCGAGGCCCAGGTGCGCGCCAACGGCGTCTACTGGCTGGCGATGAAGGCGGCCGGCACGCTCGACCCCGGCGACGCCGCCCTGGCCGCCCTGCACGCCCAGGAGAGCGCTCGGGCGAGCGTCTACGACTTCCACCAGTTCCTCGGCGCCATGGGCATGACGCTGGAGCACCCGCTGCACCTGTGGACCTACCGCCTCAAGGCGCTGATCGGCGAACTCGGCGGCCGGGGCGGGCAGGGGCTGGCGGCGGCGGAAGCGCTCTGGGGCTGAAGCGTTCGCCGTGCGTCCTTCGAGGCTCGCCTATCGGCTCGCACCTCAGGATGAGGAAAGCCGTGCTGAATTCCTCATCCTGAGGCGCCCGCGCAGCGAGCCTCGAAGGACGCACGGCGGCTTAGCTGGCCAGGATCCGGGGAGTTAGAGGCGTTCTCCGATGGCGCCCTTTCAGACGACCCTCTCGTGCCCCGCCAGGGTCGTGCGGTGCATGGTGCGGCCCGAGTTCTCGTCATAGGGAACGACGCGGTGCATCAGCCCGCAATTGTCCCAGATCACGAAGTCGCCCGGCTGCCATTGGTGAGTGTAGCGGAACTCGGGCTGGCCGGCCCATTCGATCATTCGGGTGATCAGCGCCCGGCCGTGCGGATAGGGCATGTCGACCACATGGTCGGCGTGGCTGCCGACCAGCAGGGACTTGCGCCCGGATTCGTGCGTCCAGACGAAGGGATGCACCACGTCGACCGCCTTGTTGAGCAGGACGACCGTCTCCTCGTTCACCTCGTCCATGAACACCTTCATGCTGGCGGCGATGGTGTGGACGACGCGGAGTTCCTTCAGTTCGGCCTTCTCCGCCGCCGGCAGATGCTCGAACGCCGCGTAGAGATTGGCGAATTCGGTCTGGCCGCCCTTGGCCGACAGCTTGCGGGCCGAGAGCAGGGTCGCCTTGGGCAGGGGCTGGTCGATGGTGACCCCGTCGATGTGCCAGAAGAAGGTGCCCAGGACGTATTCCGGATGGGCGTTGACTGTCTTGTCGAGCGTGACCTTGTAGACGTCCTGCGCCGCCGCATCGCCGCCCGGCGCGTTGCGCGAGAAGTTGACGCGCTCGCCCAGCTTGTCGGTCAGGGCCAGCTGTTCGGCGTCCGTGAGATTGACCTGCGGAAAGACCAGGACGCCGCGGTCCTCCAGCGCCGCCAGGCAGGCCTGGGCGACGTCGTCGTCGAACAGGCAGGCGCGGTCGACCAGCACCCGGGCGCCGATCTGCGGCTTGATCGGTTCGAATTCGACCTTGGCCATCGGATCTCTCCTTCTTCCCTGTCGCGCACCCGGCGCGGGCATTGCATTCAGCCGGCCATGTCCGTCTCGCACTCGATCACGGCGCAGAAGCGGGATTTCGAGCGGTCGAACAGCTTTTCCTCGTCGGCGAGAACGTCAGGCGGGAGCCTGTCCCGGGCGGCGTTGGCCAGCACATAGTCGAGCGCCGCCCGGTCCTTCATCCAGACCTCGGTCACGACGTCGGCTTCCATTTCCGGCATGCCCGGCGCGGGCTCCAGATAGCGCCGGACATAGCGACTGACGCCGGCCATGTATTTCAGGCACAGCGGCGCGTGGACGCCTTCGTAGTAGCGGCGGAAGTCCTCGCGGCTCAGGCCCGGCCGCCGCTTGAGGAAGATCAGCAGCTTGGGCGCGTCGCTCACGGCTCAGAAACCGAGATCGAGGATCTTGCCGTCGAAATTGCCGCCCAGCAGGTTGGTCGCCGCGGCCAGCTTGTCGGGCGCGACGCCCTTCAGGTGGCCGTCGATGATCCGGTTGTAGTTGCTGATCAGGCCCTCGATGTCCTTGGACAGGCGCATGAAGTCGAAGCCCTCGGCGTGCATGCCCTTCTGCTGGATCGGGATGTTGGAATAGTCCTGCCGCGGGATCGGCGGGAAGGCGTCGCTGTCATAGGGCAGGACCGTGGGCTCCATCGGCGTCTGGTGCGCCTGGCCCTCGGCGACATGGGTCAGCGACCACAGCTCGAACAGGCAGCTCTCCGGTCCGAGCGGCCGGATCCGATACGACGACATGCTCGAGAACATCGGCAGCAGGAAATAGTTCGGGAACAGGAATTCGACCGCGTTGATCGGATCGGAGACCGCGACGCCGTTGAGGTCCGGCACCTTCTCGCCCTTGGCCTGCAGTTGGGCGGTGATCTGGGCGTTGAGGATGCCGTACCACATCATCACCGCCTGGGCGGGGTCTTCCGGCAGCTCGACATCGGCGAGTTGCTTGGCGATCTCGACTTCCTTGGCGTGGACCATGCCGGCCATGCCTTCGCTGAGCAGGCCCAGGTGCTTGATCTGCGCCTTGATGTTGTCGCGCACGCTCATGTTCGGGTCGATCGGCACGCCGATGCCGCCGGTGTCCATGCCGTACATCATGTTGTAGAGCATCGGCGCGGCCTGCTGCAGCTGCGGATGGGTGCGCATGACGTGATAGCCTTCCATGAAGGCTTCCATCGCCACCTTCCAGTTGGCCGGCAGGACGGTGGCGTACCACCATTCCGAGCGCAGGTTGCTCATGCCGTGCGCCTCGATCCGGTCGGCCACCGGGCCGATCGTGTCGCGGAACGACGGGGCGTTGTCGTCGAAATTGATGAAGGCGCAGCCGCCCCACAGTTCGACCCGGCAGGGCCGCAGCGCCAGGTCGGCCTGGTCGAGCTGGGCCTGGCTGAACATGTGCTTGCCGTAGACGAAGGTGTTCTCGCCCTCGATGTTCCAGCGCCAGCCGTGGAACGGGCAGATGAAACCGGGGGTCTTGCAGTTCCCGTGGCCGCCTTCCTGGGCGAGCGGCACGCCGCGGTGGCGGCAGGCGTTGTGGAAGGCCTTCACGCCCGCCTTGCCGCGAACGATGATCACCGACTTGCCGAGGATGGAATATTCCACCCAGTCGCCGACATTGGGAATCTGCTCCAGTCGGCAGGCCATCTGCCAGACATGCGGCCACAGGTGCTCGCCCTCAAGGCGGTAGAATTCCTCGTCGTAATAGCGCCGCGACGGGATGCGCTCGGGGTTCTCCACCGAAAACGGCACGGGCCGTTCCGCAGCCATTGCACCGTCCGCCATGGGGGTAACCTCGCCTGTCGTTTTGCCGATAGTGGTAATCGGTGGGGGAGGGCGCGCAAGCGAACCCGGGCCGTCCGCAACCGATATCGCCGCCCCGATACCGGCGCCGGCCGGGGATTGATCTGGCCCGTCCTGACCCTAGGCTTTGGCTCGACAGAGCGAGCGAGGGACCAGGCCGTGGACGACAGCGATGAACTGAACGAACTCCTCGCCCGCGAAAAGATCCGCGATTGCCTGGCCCGGCTGGCCCGTGGCGAGGACCGGCGCGACGCGGCCCTGATTTCCGGATGCTTCTGGCCCGATGCAGCGGTCGAGTTCGGCGTCTTCGCCGGTTCGTTCGCCGACTATCTGGCCTGGGTCACGCCGGGCGCGCCGAGCATCCCGGTAACCCTGCACACCCTGGGCCAAAGCCTGATCCACCTGCGGGGCGACGCCGCAGCGGTCGAGACCCATGTCAGCGCCTACCACCGGATCGACTTCGGCGAGGCCGAGCACGACGTCTTCCTCGGCGGCCGCTATCTGGACCGCATGGAGCGGCGCGACGGCCAATGGCGGATCGCCCGCCGGACCATGCTCTATGACTGGATGCGGGACCTGGGCGTGTCGGTCGACTGGTCGCAGGGCCTGATGGGCATGCCGTTCCTGGGCGGGCAGGCTCAGTCGGTTGGCGCGGCGAAGGGCGATCCTAGCGAGGGGTTCTTCTGATTGCGAAAGGTGGGGCCGACGCCGAGAGCGACGAGCTTATGCAGGCGCGGCGAAGCTCCACAGATTGCAATCTCTGAGCGTGGGCTTGAGCGGCGCTGCTGAGTCGGCGAGCGTCCGGACCGCCATCCAGAAATGCTGCGCGCGCCTTGCGGAAATTTGCGCCGCACAACCCCGGCGATACACCCAGCCCGCTCCTATGTCTGCGGCAGACGGGCGTGATCCTCGCCCGCCGCGCCCCACTTTCGCCCGGCCCACGAGGGCCCGCCGGAGACCGCCATGGATGGCTCAACCATTGTCAAATCGGTGCAAGATGTCGCGACGCCTGATCCGGTTCCCGAAGCACCGGCGGCCTGGGCGGCGATCGGCGCCCTGGCCTTGGGCGTCTTCGCCCTGGTGACCTCGGAATTCCTGCCGGCCAGCGTCCTGACGCCGCTGGCGGCCGACCTGGGCGTCAGCGTCGGCGCGGCCGGCCAGGCGGTCACCGCCACAGCCGTTATCGGCGCCATCGCCGCGCCCCTGACGCCGGTGCTGACCGGACGCTTCGATCGCCGGATCGTGATGTGGACCCTGATGGCGCTGCTCTGCGCCTCGAACCTGCTGACGGTGTTCGCCGTCAACCTGCCGATGCTGCTGGTCGCCCGGATCCTGCTGGGCGCGAGCCTGGGCGGATTCTGGTCGATGGCCGCGGCCCTGGCCATGCGGCTGGTGCCGGCCCACGCCTTGCCGAGGGCGATGTCGATCGTCTTTACCGGGGTTTCGGTGGCGACGGTCTCGGCCGCTCCGGTCGGGGCCTATGTCAGCGACACCCTGGGCTGGCGGGCGGCTTTCATGATCGCGGGCGCGGTCGGCGCCCTGGCCTTGCTGGCCCAGGTGTTGACCTTGCCCAGGTTGGCGCCGACCGCGTCGCCGAAGTTGCGCGGCCTGCTGCAGGTGGCGCGCCGGCCCAGCGTGGCCGTGGCCCTGATCGGCGTGCTGCTCGTGATCTCCGGTCACTTCGCCGGCTTCACCTATGTTCGCCCCGTACTGGAGCAGGTCACCCGGCTCGACGTGGGCGCGATCTCGCTGGTTCTGCTGGCCTTCGGCGTCGCCGGGTTCTTCGGCAACTTCGCCGGCGCCTTCCTGGCCGAACGCGATCCGCGCCTGGCGGTGCTGGGCGGCGCGGGACTGCTGGCCGTGTCGGCCCTGGCGATCGTGACCCTAGGCGCCTCGCCCTGGGTGGTTGCGACCGCCCTGACGGTCTGGGGCTTCGCCTTCGCCATGCTGCCCGTCGGCTTCCAGTCCTGGGTGACGTCCGAAGCGGCCGACCAGGCCGAACTGGCCGGCGGCCTCCTGACCTCGACCTTCCAGGTGGCGATCGCCATGGGAGCGATCTTCGGCGGGGTTCTCGTCGATCGCCTCGACGCAGTCAGCGCCTCGGCCTATGCCGGCGTGGCGGCGGCGTCCGGCCTGGCGTTGGTCCTGGCCGTACGGCGGGGGCGGGCGCCTCGGCTGTCAACTTCCGAACCTTGCCAGGCCTGCTCCTAGAGCGCGTTGGGCGAAAGGGTGAGCGGTTTCGCCCGCCAAACGCGCTCTAAATGTTTGGATCTAGAGCCTGTCGGGATCAGATGATTCCATCTGATCCCGACAGGCTCTAGACGCCCCCCGCCTACGCTTGACGATCCTCGCGAAGGTCGCCGCCGATGTCGCCGCTGTGGAGCAGCGACATCGGCGACGAACTCGAGCCTCGATCAGAACTTGAAACGGACGCCCGCGCGGTAGATGCGGCCGATGATGTCATAGAGCGCCGGGTTGGCGTAGGAGGGCGACTTGGCGGGGTCATGGTCGAAGACGTTGTCGACCTTGAAATAGGCCGTGACGTCCGGGCGAATATTGTAGGTTCCGCCGACGTCCAGGTAGAAGGCGCCCGGCATGAAGTTCTTGTCGATGGTCGGCGCATTGACCGTCGAAACCGGGCAATTTCCGGCGGCGCAGACGACATACTGGTTGCCGTAGTTGCCGTCGCTGAACCAGCGTTCCTGCAGCGTCAGGCTGAAGTTGTCGGCTTCATAGGTCTGGATCGCCAGCCACTTCCAGTTCGGCGTGGCGCCGGTGTTCACGCCCGCCGAGTCGGTCGGCGCGGTGCCGGGAAGGCCCGTGTCGGTGATGAACTCACGGATGTGCGTGGCCAGCGCGCGCAGGGTGAAGTTACCGTCCAGCCCCAGGGGATGCTGCCAGCGATAGCTGGCTTCGATGTCGAAGCCGCTGGTCTTCCACGAAGCCAGATTGAACGACTGCACATTGATGTAGTTGGGGCCGTTGGGGTTGTTGAGATTATAGGTTCCGCAGGTCTCGGGCAGGATGTTGCGGAAGCACAGGTCGACGATCTGGGCCGCGCCCAGGCTGGAAATGACGTCGTCGATCTTGATCTTGTAATAGTCGAACGAGGCGCTGAAGCCGGGCAGCCACGGGGGATTGGCCAAGACCACCCCCAGCTCGGTGTTGCGGGCGATCTCCGGGGTCAGGTTGGGATTGCCGACCGCGTTCTGGATCACCACCACGCTCACATTGCGCGCCGGATCGAGGAAGTTGGGCAGGGTGGTCGTGACCGGCGCGGCGAACAGTTCCGACAGGTTGGGCGCGCGCACGTCACGCGAGGTGACGCCGCGCAGGCGCAGGCCCTTGATCGGCGTGTCCCAGGTGCCCCCGGCCTTCCAGGTCCAGATGGTTCCCGAGGTGCTGTAGTCGGTCACGCGCGCTGCGGCGTTGAAGTTGGCGCGCCCCAGGACCTCGGAATCGACCAGGGGAAGGTCTGCTTCGAGATAGGCTTCCTCGACGTGGTAGGCGCCGTTGCCGTTCTTGTAATTGCCCGCATACCAGTTGTTGCCAATCGTCGACAGCACGGGATCGGCCGGAAACTCAGCGGAGTTGGGGCTGCGGTCGGAAACGCCGGCGCCGTAAGGGTCGGCGTGGACGGTGTAGAACTCCCGGCGATATTCGGCCCCGAACGCCACCGACAGCGGCCCTGCCCACAGCTCGAGCGGGGCGCCCGAGAAGTTCAGGCTGGCCACGTCCTGCGTCATGCGCAGGCGCTGGAACGGACCGTTCTCCGGCTGGACGTAGGCGAGCGTCGCGGCCGATGGCGTCTTGCCGCCGATGACGTTGAGCGGCTGACAGCCATTGGCCCGCGCCACGGGGTCGGCGCAGACGATCGCGCCATTGAGCGTGGTGGCCTGGATCGCCTGATTGAAGCGCGGGTTCAGGATGATGTGATCGACGTCGACCGCCGTCTTGTTCACGCCGTGCTCGTAATAGGCGTCATAGCTCCAATCGGTGTCGAGAAGTGCGAACTTGCCTTTCAATCCGCCGACGACCCGGTATTGGCGGCGGTCGGTGTGGACCTCGGTGTTGGGCAGCAGCGCGTTGCTGGTGCCGAACTGGAAGCTGGTGACGCCCGCACTCGCGCAGGCCGCCTGCACCGACGCCGGCACATACGGGTTGGCGCACTGCAGGGTCAGGCCCGGGCGATTTTCCCCGTTCACCGGCTGGTTGCTGGTCTTGACCTGGCCGAGATTGAACGAGACATAGGCCTCGTTGTTGGCGGCGAAATCGTAGCCGACGCGGCCATAGGCCACCCGGCGCTCGATCGCCGACTGCAGCGTGCGGCCGCTGTCGACATTGCCCGACAGGTCGCCGCCGACGCAGGAGCCCGGGAAGCAGCCGTTGACGGCGCCCGAGGCGTTCTTGGCCGGCACGCCGTTGGAGCCGTACTGGAACTGGAACGGCTGGCCGTTCTGGTCGAAGGCGATGCCTTGCAGGGGACCGGCGGAGATCAGGCCGTACTTGGTGTAACTGTAGGGCTGGACGAAATCGCGCATCACATATTGCGGCGAGCCGTCATTGGTGACGTTGCGGTTGATCATCGTCGTCTGGGTGAACCAGTCGCGGTCGCCGGCCAGGTCCAGGCCGAAGTCGCCGGGGCCCACGCCGTCCTCCTTGGCCCATTCGCCGCTGGCGACCAGGTGCAGGCGATCGTTGAGGAAGCTGCGGCCGCCGGCCAGTTGCACCAGGCCCTGCTCGTCGTCGCCGTAGGTGGTGATCCCGGCCTGGACGTTGCCCTTGAAGCCCGTGAAGCGGGTGTCGGTGATGAAGTTGACGACGCCGCCGACCGCGTCGGATCCGTAGGAGGCCGAGGCGCCGCCGTTCACTACGTCCACGCGCTGGATCAGCAGTTGCGGAAATAGGCTGACGTCGGTAACGCCGGTATAATAGGCCCCGACCACGCGCTGGCCGTCGAGCAGGGTCAGGGTGCGGATCGTGCCCAGGCCCCGCAGCGAGAACGAGCTGAGGCCCTGCTGGCCGCTGGAGGTGCTGAAGGTGTTCGTCGTCGAGCCGCTCGAACCCTGCAGCGACGGCAGCTGGACGATGGTGGCGAAGACGTTGGGCTGGGCGTTGTTCTGGATCTGGGACTCGCCGATCACGGAGGTCGGCGTCGGCGCGGTGAAGCCGGTGGTCTGGATGCGCGTGCCTGTGACGACGATCTCGCTGACCGTGGCGGCGTCCGGCGTGGCCGCGGGCGCGGGAACGACGGTCTGCGCCAGGGCGGGCGCGGCGATCGTGCTGGCGAGCAGGGCGGCCGCGCCGGCCGAGCCGAAAGCTTGACGTCTTATCTGCTGGATCAAGCGGCCCTTTAAGGTCGAGACCGCCGCGGTGTCCTGTTGTGCGCCCCCGGCGTTCCTGGCGCGCGGGCTCGAAGGCGCAAGGCCGTTTGAAAGCATATCCGTCCCTCCCTAAGCACCGTTGATCGGCGCAATTTGACGCTCCCTGCCGGCGTCTGCCGGCGCGATGGTAGCGTTAACGTAAAATTTGGTAAGTCCGCCGCCCTGTCGAGTCAATACTCCGACATAATAACGCTGAAATAGTCCTCAAACTCCATGATTCTTGGGATAATACCCCCAGATATTCGCCAACTAGGCGAGTTTGTCGCGCCATAAACCAACGTTTCGAGATGGTAGCGTTACCGTATCCGCGCGATCTTCGCAGTGGTTTGGGGCCTTCGCCATGTGCTTGGTGCTCGGTGCGTCAGTCACGATCGTGCTGGCGGTCGAGCAAGAACTGCCGCGGCCGATCGTTTGGCTGGGTTCCGATATGGGCGGCGGGAGGACGTCTAAGCGCCAGGACGCCTAAAGGCGTGAAGTCGACAGACGCGTGACGATCTCGTGGTCGAGCACGCGATCGCGTCCGCCGCCCAGCGGCTCGATGCCGGCGATCTGAGCGGCCAGCAGGCCCAGCGCCTCGGCTGCGAGCTTGCGAACAGGCTGATGGACCGTCGTGAGGGGCGGCCACAGGGTGACCGCGGCCGGGGTGTCGTCAAACCCGACAACGGTCAGTTCGCCCGGCACGTCGAGGTGACGGCGATGGGCGACGGACACCACGGCGGCGGCCATGTCGTCATTGCTGGCGAAAATCGCCGTTGGCGGTGAGGCCGCATCAAGCAATTGCTCGGCGGCGGCCAATCCGGAGGAAAAGCTGAAATCGCCTTGGGCGATCGCCGTCACCACGCCTTCGGCCTCGCGCACGGCCGCATAGAAGCCCGCCAACCGTTCGGCGCTCGCCGCCTGGTCCGGATTGCCTAGAATGAACCCCAGGCGGCGATGGCCAAGGTCGATCAATTCGCGGGTCATTTCGTAGGCGGCCCGACGATCGTCAATACGCACGCAGATCGCGCCCTCGACATCATAGGCGCCCACGGCGGCCATCGGCAGGCGCGCCTTGCGCAGCACCTGCAGCACGGCGGGGGATTCGCCCAGCGGCGGCGCCAGGATCACGCCGGAAACGCCGGACGCGATCAGGCTTTTCAGCGCCGCGACGTCGGGCGAGCGCCCGCCTTGCCCGCCCCTGAGCAGGATCAGGTGGGCTCCACGCGCCGAGGCTTCCTCGTAAACGCCGGTCAGGAAATCGCTCATGAAGGCGGCGCTGGGGTTGGAATAGATCACGCCGATCCTGAGCTCGACGGAGGTCACCAGACTGCGCGCGGCGACATTGGGGGTGTAGCCGAGCACCTGGATGGCCTCGGCCACCGCCGCGCGCGCTTCAGATCCAACGCCCGTACGGCCGTTGATCACGCGTGAGACGGTCATCGGCGACACGCCTGCCTGCGCCGCGACGTCGACAATGGTCGGGCGACCGCCCCCTGAGTTCCTTGCCAATCCGTCGCCCCGTCGTCGTCGCTCCAAATGTTACCTAATCCATTGCGCATCGGACGCAATGACCGATCGTCGCGATGCGTCAAGCGCCGCGGCGATCCTGTTGGGCTCCGATAAAATTTTTGCGCGCCGTACTGTGATATTGGTTGGACAAATTCTCGCGAATGAGCCAATGTTAACGCAACCATCGCCGTAAGGTTGCTCGACTCGGAAAATCTGTCTTACAGATTTTCGTCGTGCAGCTTGTTACGGCTGGGTGCCATGACTGCCCGCCTTCCCCCCCAGGGCGGTCTCGCCCGGGTCCGGGATCGGCTTGAGGCCATCCCTGGACCCGGGCGTCTTCTTGTTTGCTGAAGGAAGCCAGGCGCCTCCGGCCGGCTCTTTCGTCGTCAGGGCTTGGGCTTCAGCATGCCGTGCATGCCGATCCAGCGGACATAGGCGTCGAACCAGCCCGTGCTCGTGGTGGGTTTCTGATACATGCCAAACCCATGCCCGCCGCGTTCATACAGGTGGAATTCGACCGGGCGCTTGGCCGCGCGCCAGCTGTCGATCAGGCCAAAGCCGCCATTGCCGAACAACGGATCGTCGGCGGCGAGGGCGACGAACATCGGCGGGGCTTCGGCGGGCACGGTCACCGGCGAGAGCGAACCGTAGATCAGACCGATGAAGGCGGGCTTGGCGTCGTCTCCGGACAAGGTCGTGGCCAGGGTCAGCATGGCGCCGGCGGAAAAGCCGATCATGCCGACGCGGTCGGGGTCAATCCGCCATTCGGCCGCTCGCTGGCGAACCAGCGCGAACGCCGCACGCGAGTCGGCGATCTGCGGGGCCAGGCCCGCCATGGCGGCTTGGGGACTTGGCCGCGGCGGGCGCGCGGCGCCTGAGAACATCTGGCTCATGGAGCGCTCGAAGCCGGGCATGTCGGCCGGCGTCGGGTTCAGCCTGTACTTGAGGACGAAGGCGGCCACGCCCTTGTCGGCGAGCGCCCGCGCCACCTCCCAGCCTTCGTTCTCCATCGACAGGGTGCGAAACCCGCCGCCGGGAGCGACGATGACCGCCGCGCCGGTCGCCTTGGCCGGATCCGGAAGGAACGGCGTCAGCGTCGCGACCGTGACGTTGCGCGCAAACAGGCTGTTGTACTGGCGGTGCCAGGATTCCGGCGCAGTCGCGCCGGGCAGGGCGCCGGTGCCCAGTTCGATCGCGTTCGGCTGAGCGGGGATCGGCGTAGGGACCATCTTGTCGTCCTGCGCGTGGGCCCCGGTGGCCAGGGCGAGCGCGAGGCTGACCGCCGCCAGACCGGCGCGGAGGGATCCGGTTCGACGGCCGGACTTCTCGAAGTCGGGGGATTTCATGGCGTTCCTCCTTTGTAGTTTGTGCCGCGGCCACACCGTGTCGCGAGCTCATGATCGCCGGCGGGCGGGAATGCTACTTGGCCACCGTGACGGCCGCATCGACCGCGAACTCCGCCGAGCGGCTCGCTGCGCCGGTGTCGGGTTGGCCCGAACCGACGCTGACGCGATAATGTCCCGCGCTGACGCGGCGCTCGCCGTCTAGGTCGACGGAGCTGAGATCGCGAGGCGAGAGCGTGAAGACGACATCGCGGGTCTCGCCAGGCTTCAACGCCATCCGCTGGAAGCCGCGCAAGGCCAATCGGGGTGCGCCGGGCGCCTCGGGGAAGTTCAGATAGAGCTGGGCGACTTCTTCGCCGGACCGAGTTCCGGCATTGGTGATCGTCGTGGTCACGCGCACGCCTTGACCCGCCCCCTTGGCCGCGGGCTCGACTTTGAGCGGACCGTAGTCGAAGCGGGTGTAGCTGAGGCCGTAGCCGAACGGATAGACCGGCGTTCCCTCGAAATAGCGGTAGGTCCGGCCCGCCATGGCGTAGTTGTCGAACGAGGGCAGATCCTCAGTCGAGCGATAGAAGGTCAGCGGCAGACGGCCCGCCGGATTGGCCTTGCCGGTCAGGACATTGGCGATCGCCAGGCCGCCGGACTGGCCGGGATACCAGGCCTCCAGCAGGGCCGAGGCGTTGTCCTTGGCCCAGGAGAAGTTCAGGGGACTGCCGTTCATGGCCACGATGATCAGCGGCTTGCCCAGGGCCTTGGCCTGTTCGAGCAGGGCCTGCTGGTCGGCGGGAAGATCGAGCGTGGTCTTGTCGCCGCCCTTGAAGCCGGGGATCTCGACCGGAGATTCCTCGGCCTCCAGGTCGGAGGTCAGGCCCACGACCGCCACCAGCACGTCGGCCTTGGCCGCGGCGGCCTTGAGCTCAGCGGTCGGATCGTCGGCGATGCGTTTCCAGACCAGGCTGACGCCGGACAAGGCGTGCGATTCCGACGTCACCTCGATCGGGTAGCGATGGCCTTTTTCCAGACGCAGGGTCTTCAGGGTCGGCAGGCTCGCCCACCCGGCCTTGCGGAGATCGGCGAACGGCTTGCCGTCGACCTTCAGCTCCCCGTTGAAGCCCGCCAGGCCCAGGCGATAGGTCCCGCTCTCGGGCGGAACCAGGAAACCCGTCCACACCACCCGATGGTGGTCGGAGACGCTGGCCAGGTCCAGGCTGCGGGCCGCGACGTCGGCCTCGACCCGCGTGACCACCGGCTTGTCGGCATAGGTCATCCTGGCGACCGCCTGGCCGAACGTGCCGGGGGCGAACCGGGCCGGCGGGGGCTCGACCGTGTTGAAATAGCGCGCCAGCAGGCCCGGCTTGCCGTCGGGGGTGCGCAAGGCCGCGGTCGGCACGCGGTCGCCGTCGGTGAACGAGGCGCCGAATGGCGCATAGGAGACCTGGGCCGCGGGCAGGGCGCGCCGCAGGCCGTCGACCACCGAGATCGGCGGCGCCGACAGGGCCGAGGAATAGTTGCCGCGCAGCACGCGGGTGGCGTCGCCCAGCGGACCGATCACCGCGATGCGCAGGCCCGGCTTGAGCGGCAGCACCCCGTCGTTCTTCAGGAGCACGAGGCTCTTCTCGCTGGCGGCCAGGGCCAGGGCCGCATGGTCGGGCGTCATCACCGCGGTCGGGGCCGCGCGTCCTTCGCCGCCACCCTTGGCCGGCAGGTCGCCGGTGCTGAACCGGGCCGAGAACAGGCGCACCAAGGCCGTGTCGATCTCCGCCGTGGTGATCAGGCCGCGATCCAGCGCCTCGCGATATCGGCCCGCAAGGCCGTCTGTGTCAGTCAGGGTCGCGCCGTTGCACTCGTTGTCGACCCCGGCCCGCAGCGCGGCGGCCACGGCGCTGGCCGCATCGGGCGCATACTTGTGGTGATCGCTGATGTCCTTGACCGCGTCGCAGTCGGACACGACGTAGCCGTCGAATTTCCAGGCGCCGCGCAGGTGATCCTTAAGCAGGAGATCGCTCGCACAGGCCGGCTGCCCGTCGATGCGATTGTAGGCGCACATGATCGAGCCGGCTCGGCCTTCGACGACAGCCGCCCGGAACGCCGGCAGGTAGGTGTCTTCCAGGTCGTGGCGCGAGACGAAGACATTGGCGCCGTGGCGGGTGGATTCAGGTCCGCTGTGGACGGCGAAATGCTTGGGCGTGGCGATGATGTGCGGACGATCCGGGTCATCGCCCTGGATGCCCTGCACGAAAGCCACGCCCATCCGCGCCGTCAGGTAGGGGTCCTCGCCGTAGGTCTCCTGGCCGCGGCCCCAGCGCGGGTCGCGGAAGATGTTGATGTTGGGCGACCAGGTGTTCAGCCCCGTGCCGATGCGGCCCATGCGGCCGGTGGCGCGCGCCAGGGCGTGCAGGTCCTGCACCTCGGCTCCGATCGCCCCGGCGACATCATGAACCAGCGCAGGATCGAAGGTCGCCGCCAGGCCGATGGGTTCGGGAAAGTTGGTCGTGGGCAGGGCGCCCAGGGCGCCGTGCAGCGACTCCGTCCACCAATTATAGGCCGGGACGCTCAGCCGCGGGATCGCCGGCGCGGTGTTGAGCAGTTGCTCGAGCTTCTCGTCGAGCGTCATCCTGCCCACCAGCTCGGCGGCCAGGCGATCGGCCTCGGCGCGTTCGGCGGAGGTCGGCGGGGCGGGCGCGGCGTGGACGGGCGGCGCGCCCATGGACATCGCCGCGCAAAGCGCGGTCGCCAGGCCGCATCGCCGCCAATTGGAGCTGAACATATGAGCTACCTCGCGGATTGATCTGGTTTTCGGGGAGGGCGGGGCGTCAACGGGACGGAGCCGGCTCGTCCCTGGGCGGACGAGCGGCGCATCGTCATACCGGCTGCAGGCCGTGTTCGACGATCTTGCGGATCAGGTCGCGGTGGCGGGGCAGGCTGGCGCGCAGCCGCTCGGTCTGGGCCGCGGTTTCGCGCAGGGCCCGCTCGGCGATCGCCCGCTCGTCGGCCAGGGATTCGGGCTCGATCTCCGTGCGAAAGCCCATGCCGTAGAGAACGTACTGGTAGCTGGCCGCCGGAAAGACCTCGTCGGCCCGGTCGAACTCGTCGTATTGCCAGGGCGGCTGGTGACGCCACAGCAGGAGCAGGTCGGCCAGCCGATCGGGAATGGTCTCGCGCGCGCGATTATCCCGCCAGAAGGCGGTGTCCGAGCGCTGGCTGAGCACGTAGTGCAGCTTCAGGAAGTCGACGATGCGGCCCCAGCGATAGTGCGTGGTGGCGTTGAAGCGCGCCGCGATGATGTCCATCACCTCGCGGCAGGCGGGCATCTGCTCGGCGATCAGCTTGGCCGACAGCTCGATCAGCACGATGGCCGAGGCTTCCAGCGGCTCGAGGAAGCCCGCCGCCAGACCCACGGCGACGCAGTTGCGCTTCCAGAAGGTCTCGCGATGGCCCGAGCGGATCGCAATCTTTCGAACCGGAAGGTCGCGGCCGGCCGGGCCGATATAGGCCCGCAGCTCGCGCTCGGCGTCTTCGTCGCTGATGTGGGCGCTGGAATAGACGTGACCCGTGCCGCGGCGGGTGGGCAGGCCGATGTCCCAGATCCATCCGGCCGACTGGGCCGTGGAGATCGTATGGCTGGAGATCGGGCTGGTTTCGGTCTCGTAGGGAACCTGGATAGCCAGCGCCGTGTCGCAGAACAGGACGTCGCCGCACTCGCGGAACGGCACGCCGAGCGCGTCGCCCAGCAGCAGGGCGCGAAAGCCGGTGCAGTCGACGAACAGGTCGCCCTGGATTTCGCCGGCCTGTTCGGTGACGACGCCGCGGATGTCGCCGTCCTCGGTCATGGCCACGCTCTGCACGTCGGCCAGGACATGGCGCACGCCGAGCTTGTTGCAGCAGTGGCGCTGCAGGAACGGCGCGAACTTGCCGGCGTCCAGGTGATAGGCGTAGTTGGCCGCCCCCTGATACGGCGCGGCGGTGATGGTCTTGGGCGCCAGGCCGTCGTCGCAGAGACGGCCTTGCGGGCTGACCGTGTCGCAGAAGCTCTGCGCCCCCGAGCCGGCCAGCCAGTGGGCGGCCAGGTTCACCTGCGAGAAGCCCTGCGGCAGCATCAGCGGGTGGTAATAGGCGTCGTCGGCGGCGCCGGTGGTCCAGCGCGCAAACTTGGCGCCCTGCTTGAACGCCGCGTCGCATTCGCGAAAGAAATCGGTCTCGGACACGCCGATCTTGGCCAGGCTGGTGCGCAGGGTCGGCCAGGTGCCTTCCCCGACCCCGATGATCGGCGTGTTGGGCGATTCCACCAGGGTGACGGTGAAGCCCGTCGCCATACGGGCCCGATGCTTGGCGGCGATCAGGCCGGCGGTGAGCCATCCGGCGGTCCCGCCGCCGACGATGACGATGTTTTTGACGGGACGGACCATGGCCTCAGAACAAAAAAAGCGGCCGGGAACGTCGAGCGAGCGACGTTCCCGGCCGAGGGGGACCTAGAAGCGGAAGCGCGCGCCGGCCGTATAGCGACGGCCATAGGCGAACACGTCCAGCAGCTGGTTATCGAACCGTCCGTGCGTGCTCTGCACCTCATTGGTGAGATTCAGGGCTTCGAAGAACAGGTTGATCTGCTTGGTTAGGGCGTAGCTGGTGCTGAAGTCGATCTGCAGGTTCGGATTTTCGAAGGTCGGTTCCGAACCGAAGGCCCCAGTGTTCTGGTTCTGGCCGAAGCCGCGCAGATATTCCTTGCGGTAGTTGACCGCGACCCGCGCCTCCAGGCCGTTCTTGTCATAGAAGGCCACGAGGTTGGCGGAGTCGGCCAGGCCGGTGATCGCAAAGCCGCTCTGGGAGATGTCGGTGCGATCATAGGGCTTGTTGGTGTCGACCAGGGTGACGTTACCGTTGAACCCAAAGCCGCTGTCGCCGAACACGTGCTGCCAGGCCAGTTCGACGCCGCGCACGGTGGCTTCCGGACCGTTCACCTGCTGGGTGACGCTGAAGATCGCCGGTTGGCCCGTGGACGGATCGATCACGCCGTTGATCGTCTGCCGCTGGGTGCCGCCGACGATGAAGTTGCTGACATCCTTCACGAAGAAGTCGATCGAGGCGTAGGAGTTGGGCTGGTAGTACCACTCCAGCGCCGCGTCGAAGTTGTCGGCCAGGTAAGGCTTCAGCGCGGGGCTGCCGCCGCTGGCCGTCAAAGCGCCGACCCGCTGGCCCGTCCCCACGCTGAGAACCGGCGTCAGCAGGTTCAGGCCCGGACGTGTCAGGGTCCGCGAGGCGTCGAAACGCAGCTGGAGACTGTCGGTGAGCTCCAGCTTCATGTCGATGCTGGGCAGCAGGTAGGAATAGTTGCTCTTGGTCGAGACGGCCTGGGGTTGGCTCAGGGTCACCGTCAGCAGCGTCGGATCCCCGGCGCCGCGGGTGATTGCGGTCGGCACCTGGCCAAAGCCGTTGGCCGTGACGTGGGTGTTTTCTTCACGCACGCCGGCGTTGAAGTGGAACGGCATGCCGGCCACGTCGACGTCGAAATTGGCCCGCATGAACAGCGCCCAGGTCTTCTCGGTGATGTCGCGGATGCTGCCGTTGTCGAGCGCCAGGTCGAAGGCGCCGGTAAAGGTGGTCCCGACGGTGCCGCCGCCATAGTTGAAGCCGGGAATGTTCTTGGTCTGCGGATTTCCCAGGCTGGACAGGAACTGCTGGTAGGCGTGGGCGTCGAACTTCAACAGGGTCGGCGGCAGGGCGCCGTCGAAACCGGGGATGAAGTCGTTGGTGCCGACCCGGCCGGTGAACAGGCTGGACGGCACCAGGACGCCGCCGTTGTTTCCCGACGGCGGGCCGTAGCCCGGATAGGCCTGCCAGAAGTTGTTGACGAAGGTGTTGCTCTGCTGGATCTGGTAGTGGTCTTCCATGTAGCTGCCGCCGGCCTTGATGCGGAAGCCTTCCTGTTCCCACGTGCCCGCGAACCGCAGTTGCTTGATGACGTCGGTGTTCTCCTGGGCTTGCCGCACCGTGACGTGAGAGCCGATCACTGAGGTGTCGACCCAGCGCGAGGCGTCGCCATTGGGACCGTAGCCATGCAGCACCGGCAGGGTGTTTTTGCTGTCGCCGCCGATGCTGATGCCCAGGGAGGGGCCGATGCCGAAGCCGTAGCCCACATCGGCGTTGTCGCTGCTGACGCCGCCGTCGGGGTTGAGCCAGCTCTTGGCGTAGCTGGCGTCGGCCTCGAACTTCAGGTTCGTCGACACGTCCCATTTAAGGTTCAGGCCGGTCTGGTTGGTCTGCAGGATGTTGTGGTCGGTCCCGGCCGTGAAGTCAGTCTGCGAACCGGCCTGGGTGAAGTCGATCGTGGTTCCATTCTGGTCCAGCTTGACGTTTCGCAAGTTGTCCTGGTTGAACCAAATCCCGAAGCCGAAGTTGTCGGCGCGGACGTTCTGGCGCGAATAGTTGTCGTCCAGGGTGACCGTCACGCCTTCGGTCGGTCTCCATTGCAGGGCGATGCGGCCGTCGATCCGTTCGTCCTTGGTGTAGACCTGGGTGGCGCCATATTGTTGCTCGAACCAGCCGAGGATGGTCTTGTTCGCAGGGGCCAGCTGTTCGGGCGTGCAGGTGGGCGTCAGTTGGCAGGGCGCGTAGTAGCCGCCCGGCCAGCCGCTGACGAAGACCCGATTGGTCTGGGTGTCGTGGCGCGTGTACATCGCGTCGACTAGCACCCCGAACTTGTCGTCGGCGAAGGTGTCGCTGAACAGGGCGCCGACTGTGGGCACGACCTTGCCGGCGTCGTCCTGCAGCGAGCCGGAGGCGGTGAAGGCCATACGGCGGCCCGGATGATCGAACGGCTTGGGGAAGGCGACGTTGACCGTTGCGCCGATCGAACTGCTCGACAGGGTGACGTCGGGAGTCTTGAGCACCGACAGCCCGCCGACGAAGTCGGCGCCGACCGTGCTGAAGTCCACCGAGCGTCCGCCCGTGGCCGTCGAAATCCGACGCCCGTCATAAAGGGTTTCGTTGAAGTCGCCGCTGAAGCCGCGAACGGTGATGCCCTGCGGTTCGCCGCGGGCGCCGGCGCGCTGAATCGAGACGCCCGGCAGGCGTTGCAGCGAGGCGGCGACGTTGGAATCGGGGAACTTGCCGATATCCTCGGCCGAGATGGCGTCGACGACGCCCTCCGAACTGCGCTTGATGTCGAGGTTGCGCTGCAGCGAGCCGCGCAGCCCGGTGACGACGACCTCTTCGACGACGCTCGCGTCGCTTGACTGAGCGGGAGCGGCCTGCTCGGCCGCCGGCGCGGCGACGGCCGCGGCCGTCGCCATGGGTTCGTCCGCTGCGCGCTCCGCAGCCTGGGCCGCGCCGCAAAGCGCCAGGGCCAATAGGCTGGAAGCGCCGACCAGGACCGCCTTTGAGGCGCGCTGCTGGGCGGACGGATTAGTCTGATAAGTGAGCTCTGATTTTTTCATGTTTCCCCTCCTGGTTCATTGACATGAACGCGTGCGCTA
The DNA here is from genome assembly GCF_052871235.1 of Caulobacter sp. LARHSG274. NCBI lineage: Bacteria > Pseudomonadati > Pseudomonadota > Alphaproteobacteria > Caulobacterales > Caulobacteraceae > Caulobacter > Caulobacter sp. LARHSG274. The sequence goes on from NZ_JBIXJO010000006.1 coordinate 200,157, forward strand.
TCGCTCGGCCGAACGGATCATTCCGGCCGTAACGTGTTGTCTTTTTGTGGAAAAATGATTCTAGCCGTCGTCCTTGCGGTCCGATCGCATCACAACCTCCCTGCGTGATTTATATTCTTGTTGCCTTGAAGGTAGCGCTAACTGGTAGCGGTATCAAGAGTATTTGTCGGTGCAGTTGTCGCCGGATTGGACGGGTGCGGCGATCGCGGCTATCGATCAATGCAAAGCGCCCCCGGCCCATGATCCGGCGAACGCCCAAGGAGGAAAACGACCCATGGACTTGGAATTGCTGAATGCCCAGCGTCACGCCGATTTGCGCTTGGCGGACCTGAGCGCGGACGGTCCGCATTTCGTCCAGGTCGTCGCGACCGAGTTCGCCGCCGCCGCCGCCACATGCCCGATTTTCCTGACCAAGAACCCGGAGACCGGGCAGTTCTATGCCGGCGCGATGTTCGGCTTCGAGCCGGGCGAGAATCTCCTCCGGAACGATGCGTCTGGTCGGCGGGCCTTCGTGCCGCTGGACCTCGAACGCCAGGGATTCTTCCTCGCGCCCGGCGGCGCGATCGCGATCGATCCAGGCCATCCGCGTTTCGCGGCCGGGCGCGGGACGGCGCTCTTCGAGGCGGACGGTCAGCCGAGTCCGGCGCTACGGCGAATCCAGCATGTGCTGGCGCAACTGAGCGCCGGCGTCCCGGAGACTGACGCCTTCATCCAGGTCCTCGTCGGCCGGGGGCTGGTGGAGATCGTCGACATCGACCTGCGATTCGACGACGGAAAATCCCTGAGCCTCGGCGGTCTCTACACTGTCAGTCTGGATGCGCTGGCCGAGCTGGAGGACGCGGCCGTGCTCGACCTGTTTCGCCGAGGCTACCTGCAACTGATCTACACCATGGCCGGCTCGCTGAAGCAGGTCTCGATCCTGGCCCAACTGAGAAACGAGCGGCTGGCGGCATGACCTCGGGACGCCCGGCGGAGGTTGTCGAGCGCGACCCCGCGCCGGGGTGGGATGCGGCCGGTTTCGCGCGCGACGTGGCCCAGGCCTGCCGACCCGTCGTGCTGCGAGGCCTTGGCCGCGACTGGCCTTCGACCCGCGCCGCCGCGCGCTCCTGGCAGGAACTCGCGGACTATCTCATTGGGTTCGACGCGGGACTGACCGGCCAGGCCTTTGTGGGGGCGCCGGCCATCGCCGGCCGCTATGACTATGGCGACGACTTGGAGGGCTTCAATTTCGACCGCGAGTCCCTGACTTTGCGCCAGACCCTGGAGCGGATCGACCAGGCCGCCGCCGACCCCGGCCGGCCCAGCGTCTATATGGGCTCGCTGCCGGCCGAGGACTATCTGCCGGGCTTCGACGGCGACCATCGGGTCGGCTTTCTGCCGCCCACGGCCCGGCCTCGCGTCTGGCTCGGCAACGCCGGCCGGGTGGCCTGCCATTACGACACCTACGACAACCTGGCGTGCGTCGTCGCCGGCCGCCGGCGCTTCACGCTCTATCCGCCGGACGCCGTCGGCGATCTCTATGTCGGTCCCATCGACCACACCATGGCCGGCCAGCCTGTGGGATTGGCGGCGAGCGCCGAACCAGGCGATCCGCGCTATCCGCGCTTCGAAAAGGTCCGGGATCGCGCCGCCGTGGTCGAGCTGGCGCCCGGAGACGCGCTCTACCTGCCCAAACTCTGGTGGCATCAGGTCGAGGCGCTCGAACCCCGCAACCTTCTCGTCAACTACTGGTGGGACGGATTTTCGGCGGGACTCGATGCGCCGTTCGTCACCCTGATGCTGGCGATGATCGCCATCGCCGAACGCCCGCCGGCCGAACGCCAGGCCTGGAGGGCGTTCTTCGATCACTACGTCTTCCGTCCGGACGGGCACCCGCTGCGCCACCTTCCGCCCGCGCGCCACGGGATTCTCGGGGCGCTGGCGGAGGGCAATTACGGAAAGATCCGCGCCAGCGTCATGCGGATGCTGCGGGGCGGATGAGGCGCCGGCCGAGACCGGCGTCCTGAAAGATCTATCGATTCTCGGCCGCGATCGGGAACTCGAACACTGTCGCCGAGATCGGCGGAACCGTCAGGCGCGCGCCGGGGCGGGGAGCCGAGCCGGCGGTGATCGTCACGCCCGGGGACGCGCCAACCTTGTTCGCCGCCTCAAGAGAGGCGCCGGTGAGAACCCAGCGCCGACCCGCGCCGCGAACCGCCATGGACTTCAGGTCCAGGTTCAGAGGTTGCTGGGCGAAGGTCGCGTTGACGACGCCGATCCGCAAGGTCTTGCCGTCAGGGCTCAGGCCCGCGATCACGTCGAGCGGATAGGTCGGACTGCCGGCGCGCACCTGGGGGTGGCTATAGCCGACCGGATATCGCGGCTCGGGCTGGGGCGAGGTTCCTGAAACGGCGATCGGGACGACCCCGGCGCCGAAGTGCTCGCCATAGAGCTTGAACACGGCGCCGGTCGCGTTGAGCGCCGCGTCGGTCGGGGTGATGTCCATGGTCGAGGCGCCGGTTGTGAAGGCGGCCATGGTGAGGAAGTCGGTGTGGCGCAGCATTTCCTGCAACACCATCGCGTAGGCCAGGGACGACTTCAGATTGACGTCGCCGAAATAGGCGTACTCGTCGATCGACAGGAAGATCTTCTTGTCCTTCATGGCCGGAAAGCGCTGCTCGTAGATCTTCCATTCCTCGGCCTTCATCCGCACCTGATTGGAAGGGGCGCGGGCATATTCGATCAACTCAGCGTCGGCGGGCGCGTCCGGGCGCTTCTCGGGCCGGTCGTACCAGTGCTCGGAAAGCCCGTCGAAATTGCCCCAGGCCTGGGCCAGGAGGCCGCCCGTCCAGTCCTGCTCGGTGCCGAACTTGGGCGCGATGCTCGCAAGCGAAGCGTTTTCCTTGACCTCTCGCGGATGCAGCTGGTCGGGCATGGCGCCGGATCCGATCAGGGTGATCGTCGGATCGACCGCCCGCATGGCCGCCGCGAAGGCGTTGTGCTTGATCATGAAATAGTCGAGCGAGGTCTTGCCGATCTGCCACCAGCCGTAGGGCTCGTTGCCGATGTTCCAGAACTTGACGCCGTAGGGTTCGGGATGGCCGTTGGCCGCTCGGCGCGCGCCCCAGGCGCTTGTCGCCGGCCCATTGAGATATTCGACCTCCTCGGCCGCCGAATTGGCGTCGCCCAGGCCGGCGTCGACGGTGACATAGGGTTCGACGCCGAGGATCCGGGTCAGGTCCATCCATTCGTCGAGGCCGATGTCGTTGGGCTGCATCGCGCTCCAGGCGTGATCGAACATCGGCGCGCGCTTGTCCCGCGGGCCGAGCGCGCCGTGCCAATCCCAGTTCGACAGGAAATTGCCGCCCGGCAGGCGCCACATGCCCGAATTGAGCGAGCGCGCGATCGCCGTGCTGTCCGCGCGCCAGCCGCGGATGTTGTCGGCGGGCATCAGCGAGACCGCGCCGACCCGGAACGCGCCCGAGCCGAGGCCGGTGATCTCCAGGCGCGCGTCGGCGGCGTCAGCGGCGGGGGTGAAGCTGAAGGCGGCGCGCTTCCAATCGCCGTCGGGTGAGGGAAGAGCGATGGTCTGGCGGTCGTCAGGCCCCGGTCCCCAGACCAGGGCGACCTCGACCCGGGCGGTCGCATCGCCCGACAGCATGAGGTAGCCGTCGTAGCGCCGGCCCTTGGCCACCCCGACGCCCGATTGCGAAAAACCCTTGCGGAGGGTCCCATCGACGACGACGCGGGGGCTCTGGGCGCCGACATAGGCCGCTTTGGAATCCATGATCACGGCGTTGTCGCCGCCGATGGGCCGCCACTTGCGATAGCTGACGCCGGGGCGTCCCTCGGCGTTCAGCGGCGGCGGGGCGTCGAGGGCCGCCGGCACGATCGGGTAGTAAAACTTGCGGTCGTCGAGCATTTCCGCCCAGAGGGTGCGGGCCACCAGGCCGCCGATCGGCTCGATGAACATGCCGTACTCGTACTTGGTGACCGGCGCGGCGCGGCTGGCGCCGTCGATGGTCACCTTCACGGGTTCGGCGCCGGCTCCCGCCGACGCGGCCATCGCCCAGCCCAGGCAGGCGGCCATCATCCATCCATACCGCATGAAAAACGCTCCCTAATTCCTCGGTCGTTCTTATGGGCCCGCCCCTTATGGCGAGGCGGGTGCTCTTGTCAGTCATTCGCGCGCGCGACGACGCCTCGCGGTCTTCATGACGCCGGCGGTGTTTGCGCCGGTGGCGCCGGTTCCGGAAAGGCGGCTCGGACCTCTCTGGCCTGCCTTGACATGGTCGTCCTTAAGCCGACAGATGGTAGCGCTAACAAGTCGCCGCATGCAATGTCAAGATGTGCGACGGGGAGGATGGAATGATCGTTTGTGACATCCGGGGCGGGCGGGCCCGCGGTCTTCGCGCCTGTGCTCGCCTGGCGGCGATCGTGGCGTTCGGCCTGGCCGTTCCGGCGGCGGCGGACGCCCAGGTGACGACGAACGCGCCGCCGCCGGTCGCCGGCGCCAAGCCTGTGACAATCGAACGGATCAAGGTCCATTCCGTCGCCATCGAGGGCAATCTGGAAGGCGAGAGCGCCGATCGCGACGTACTCGTCGTCCTGCCGCCAGGCTACAGAAGTCATCCCGATCGGCGCTATCCGGTCGTCTACGCCTTGCATGGCTATTCGATCGGCGCCGAGCAATGGATCGGCGAGATTCGCGTTCCCCAGACTATCGAAGGCGCCTTCGCGCGCGGGGCGGGCGAGATGATCGTGGTGCTGCCCGACAGCAAGACGGTCCACAATGGATCGATGTACTCCAGCTCGCAGACGACGGGCGATTTCGAGACTTTCATCGCCAGGGACCTGGTCAGCTATATCGACGGCCACTATCGCACCGTGCCCAGGCGTGAGAGCCGGGGTCTTGTGGGCCATTCGATGGGCGGCTACGGCGCCAGCCGCATCGGCATGCGTCATGCCGACGTGTTCGGCGCGCTCTACATCATGAGCCCCTGCTGCCTGTCGCCGCGCGATCCTGGCCAGTTCAACGCCGAGGCGGCGACGGCCCTCGCCCAGGTCAAGACGCTCGACGACGCGCAGAAGCTTTCCTGGGGCCAGCGCGCTCAACTGGCGACAGCGGCGGCCTGGTCGCCCAATCCCGACAAGCCGCCGCTCTATCTGGACCTTCCCGTGGAGAACGGCCAGGTCCGACCTGACGTGCTGGCCAAGTGGGCGGCCAATGCTCCGCTGGCGTTCGTCGATCAGTATGTGGGGGCCCTGCGCCGCTACAAGGCGATCGCCATCGACGTCGGCGACCGCGACGGCCTGAAGGTCGACGCGGCCAAGCTGCATGAGGCCATGGACCGCTATGGCGTCGCCAACAGCTTCGAGATCTATCCCGGCGACCACACCAGCGACGTGGCGCGGCGGTTCCAGGATCATGTGCTGCCCTTCTTCAGCAAGAACCTGGCGTTTCAGGGACGGTAGAAGCCGCGGACAGTTAGGCGTTAGCATGGTGGGCGCCGCCCTCGTCTTTCGACAGGCTCAGGATGAAGGCTACCGGTTCGGCGCCATCCGCCGCCGGCCATCGATTGTCGGCGGCTTTGCGGGCGCTGCGATGGGATGCTCCCGTTCCTCGAAGTCGAGGATGGCGGCGAGATAGCCGGCGAACAGCGCATCGACAGCCTGGCGGGCCGCGGCGGGCGAGCGCGTCGCGACAGCTTCAACCACCCGGCGCTGCAATAGGCGAAGGCCGCGGTCGGCGCGGGTGAGCGCAGCATTGAAAGGGCCGCAAAAGGCCGGCCTCGTCGCGGCAAGGTCCCAGAGGTTACGGATCGAGGCCCAAATCGCCGGGTTGCCGGTCGCTTGCGCGAGGGCGACGTGGAAATCGCGACAGAGGGCGACGGTCATCGGGCCCGATGCGCCAGGGCGGGGCGGGGCGGGCGAGATCCCGTCCGCCTCACTGAGACCGGCGGCGAGGCTGGCGGCCTCGATCTCGAAGGCGCGGCAGGCTTCCAGCAGCGCGATGATATCCACCGAGACGGGGCCCAAGCGGCTTTTAGGCTCGCGACCGATCACCTGGCTGCCGGCGCCATGGTGCGACTCGATGAGGCCCAGGCACTCCAGGATGATCAAGGCTTCGCGCAGGACCGTCCGGCTGACCGGAAATTCGCGGCGCAACTCCCGCTCGGTCGGCAGCCATTCCCCAGGACGAAGGGCTCCGGTCTTGATGCGGCCCATCAATGCATAGGCCAGCCGATGCGGCGCTCGCCGCCCGAGCGGACTGTTCTGGGCGGCCCGCAGAGGAGCGAACGACGGCATCAAGGTTCCGAAACGACTCTGACAAAAATGCGCGGCGCGGCCGAGCTTGGTCTGAGTGACTTTTTATTAGTGAGAATAATCTTGCAAGAGAAAATCCCCACAGTGGCGCCGGGGCCAACGTGACGATGGAGGGGCCTGCATCGGTTTCGGCGGGCCTGAGCCGGGCCTCTCGACGCCGTTGCGCGCCTACATGGCTGAACGGGTGTCGTCGAGCGCGAGGTCGACCAGCGCTCGCATCGCCGCGCCGGCGGCGTCGGGATCGCCAGCCGCGATCGCGTCGCAGACCTTGACGTGATCCGGCACCGGATCGCGGGGCAGGGCGCGCGAGCGCTGCTTGAATTCGGTGGTCCAGCTCACTGCGGCGCTGATGCTGGCGCTCAACGCCATCATCGCGCTGTTGTGCGTGGCGCGCAGAAGCGCGTCGTGAAACGCGCGGTCGGCCGCCCGGCCGGCTTCGGTCGCCAAGGTGTGGCGCCTCATCTTCGCCAAGGCCTCTTTCATCGCCTTGATGTCGTCCTTGTCACGCCGTTCGGCCGCGAAGCGGGCGGCGGCCGGTTCGACGACGGCGCGCAGCTCGAAAAGGTCGCGAACGAAGGCCAGGTCTGGCTCGGCGGCGAACGCCCAGGCCAGGACCGTAGGATCCAGAATGTTCCAGCGGCTGCGCGGCAGCACGTGTGTGCCCGCCTTGGGGCGACTCTCCACCAGCCCCTTGGCCGTGAGCACCTGGACCGCCTCGCGATAGGCGCCCCGCGAGACGTCGAGCGCTTCGGCGTTGGCGATTTCGCCAGTCAGCTTCTCTCCCGGCGCGATCTGGCCCGAAACGATCGCCGTGCCGAGATAGTGGGCGATGGCGCCGCGCAGGCGGCGGCCGGACCCTCTCGCCGATCGCTTGATCGACTTGTCGTCCGACTCGTCCAACGGCATGGGCGTGAGGCTCCTGGGATTCGAAGCGATCTATAAGCGTAACCCAGTGAGGCTTGGCAAGTTGTCAGGCAATTTGGCGGCCAGGGCGTCGTCTCCTCTGGAGCACAGCACCTTAGAATATTGGGGTTATGGCTCTCCGGCCTCGTTGCTGAGGAAGCTCCTGAACCATCTCGCCCTCAAAGGTCAGACTTCAGGCGTGCTTGTCGAACGAGCGGGAAAGTCGGGCGGACGCAGACGTGTGCAGGATTCCCTTTCATTGACCTTGGGCCACGCCCGGCTCCGCGCTGTGGGCGTAGACCCCCAGCAACGCGCCGACGAAGCCTCCCGCCGTCTTCGTCGAAAGGATCGTTCCGTCCTCGCCGGCCTTCAGGGTCTTCCACTGGCCGGGCGTGAGCGCGTAGGAGAAATCGTAGAGGCCGCCGCGGGCGGTGATCTTCAGCCGGATCGGGGCGCCGGGCTTCAGGGCGACGGGAGCGCTCGCGACCTCTACCCCGTCGATGGAATCTTTCGCGCCGGCGCGGCGCTCAAGCACGATCCTGTCCCGACCGCCGGCATCTCGGATCAGACCTAGGAAAAAGAAATGGTCGTCGTTCTGAACGGCGACCATGCCGGCCCTGTCGCCAACCTTGGTCGGACGAAACCGCATCAGGGTCGAGGCGCTGGCGTTGATATGTTGCTGACGACGTCCCCAGAACGAAGGCTGGGTCATGCCGCCGATCGTTTCGGGGCGCGCGGTCAGTATCAGCTTGCCGCCGTCGAGCCGCCACCAGCGCTGCTGCGGAATCCGCATGGTGACCCAGCTGAGCGGCAGGGCCTTGCCGTTGAATTCCTCGCGAGCCGTGAAGGCGCCGGCGGTTGGCGGCGGGGTCGGCGTCGTCGCGGGCAGGTCCGGCTTGGTCTGGACGTAGGGGATGGTCTTGCCGTTCTCCAGGATGACGGGCCAGCCGTCCTTCCATGTGACGGGCAGCAGGAAGGTCTCGCGGCCGGTGTTGTAGAGGTCGTCGCCATAGGGCCGCACCGCCAGGAACGTCGCCCACCACTTGCCGTCCGGGGTGTCGACGAGCGTGGCGTGGCCGGCCGAGGTGATCGGAAGCGGACGGTCCTTGGGAAGGCCCCTTTGGGTCAGGATCGGATTGTTCGCATAGGGAACGTACGGTCCCCAGGGGCTCTTTGACCGCAGGACCACCTGGCTGTGGCCCTCGGCGGTGCCGCCCTCGGCGGCGACCAGATAGTACCAGCCGTCCTTCTTGAGGATGTGCGGTCCCTCGGGCCAGATGGGCTTGGCCGCGGGGTTGACGCCCTTGTCGAGCAACAGCTTGGGCTCGCCGACGGTCTTCTGGGTCTTGACGTCGTAGCCGATCGCCCAGATCGCCCGATGGCCCTTATATTCGGGTGGCCCCGGAGGCGCGCCGTTGAAGACGATCAGGGCGCTGCCGTCGTCGTCGAAGAAGAGATACGGATCGATGCCCTCGACCGCCGGCAGCCACACCGGATCCGACCAGGGACCCTTGGGATCCTTCGTCGTGATCAGGTAGTTGCCGCCGCAGTCGACGCAGGTGTTCAGAATATAGAAGACGCCGTCGCGATGGCTCAGGGTCGGCGCGAAGACCGCTCGTGACAGGCCCAGGCGCTTGAAGTCGAGCATGCCCGGGCGATCGATCGCGTTGCCGATCTGGTTCCAGTGCACCAAGTCGGTGGAGTGGAAGACCGGCAGCCCCGGGAACCAGGCGAAGGTCGAGCTGACGAAATAGAAGTCCTTGCCGACGCGCATGACGGCCGGATCAGGGTAGGTCCCCTTAAGGATCGGGTTGGCGTACTGGGTCGGGGCTGGCTTGAACGCGGCGTCCGAAGGATCGGCGCCCGTGTACTCGAACCAGTCGAAGCTCGCCTCCAGGCCGGTCGGTCGAACATCGACCGGCCGCTCGCCCACCTCGATCGGGGCGCGAGCCTCGGCGGCGCCGGCGGCCAGCAGGGAAAGGGCGAAGAGACTTTGTCGGATCATCTGGCGTTTCCCTCCTCACGCCGCGATTGAAATCGCAGCTGTTCTTACGTCCGGCGAACAGCCGGACGGGGCGTCGGTCTCAAGCCAAACCCGCGGTGATCCTAATCGGCGAGGCGATAAATGGTAGCGCTAACTTTCGGGAAAGCGCCGCAGTCGGCCGAAGTTCAACGGCGGTCGCCAACGGCTGTGGCCGCCATGACGAGGCGGGAAAAGGATCCGGTTCGTGGTGGAGGGACGGGTCGCCGATAGATTGATTCACGAGTAAAAGTTGGCGAGGGCGGGACCGGCGCTCAGGTGACGCCTTGGATTTCGCGCGAAATCGCCGCGGCCGTGGCCTTCACCTCGACGATGGTCTCGTCGACCGATCGTACGCCGCGCTTGTAGAGGTAGGGCATGGTCAGGGCCGCCACGGCGGTCCCGTCGGCCACGATCGGCGACGAGATGTCGATGACGTTCGGCGCCAGGTCGCTTTCGGCTCGCCAATAGCCCTGCTGGGCCACGCGTTCGGCATGGGCCAGGAACGCAGCTTGCTCGGCTTCCGGGACGCCGTCGAAGATCACCTCCCGCCACCGGGCCTGCACGGGCGGGGGTTGGAACGCGTACAGCACCATGCCCGAGGTGGCTTGCACGATGTCGCGGCGGTGGCCGGTGCGGACCGAGTAGCCATAATATCCGGGGTTCTCGATCCGGGCGACGACGACGATCTGCTCGCGCGAGGCCTGGGCCAGATGGCAGGATTGCTCGACCCGCGCGGCCAGTTCGCGCATCAGCGGAAGCGCCGCCTCCAGCAAGGTCGTGACCGGAGCGCGCGCCATGCCGAGCCGGAACAGACGGTTGGTCAGTGCATAGCCCTCTCCGCCAGGGACCGTCTCGATGAAACCCTTGAACTCCAGCACGTGGATCATCCGGAAGATCTCGCCGACCGATTTTCCCAGCGCCACGGAGATCTGGGAAAGGGTCATGGCCTGACCATGGCTCGCCAGCAGGTCGAGGATATCCAGCCCCTTTTCCAGGGCGGGCGCGGTGTACTTGCGATCCGGCATGGCGAGACCTTCGAAGCCAGGGGCTTCAGGCTCTAGCTTTCGCGACGCGCGCGGGCAAGCCAGACGCTTGCAGGACGCATGTATTCCGAGGCCCGCCCCTGGGCCTCAATCGGGCACGGACCTTGGTCCAGGAGTCTTGGAGCATTGTTTTTCTGGGTTCAGGAAATGCGTGGGCGAAAAACTTTGCGCAAATAAAATGCCATGGTAACATTCAACTCGGTTCGCCTAGGTGATGGCCCTGCCCATCTTATTGCGGCCATTGACGGGACGACCCATTGACGGGGGCGTCGACCTCATCACCTCCAGGCCGATACAAATCTCGCATATATGTATCAGGAAGCAGTTCGGCGCATAATTGTCTGACCAATACGATCCTGCGACGTCGGCGAGATATGACCACTTTCAATCTCGCTGTCAGGCCGTTTTATAGAACTAAATTTATAAATCATTCAATAAGGTAGGTGGTCCGCAACCGCTTGCGGTTCGCCCAGCCGTATCGTCAGCTGGCCTGAGATTTGCCACCGGTGTCAGCGTCTATGTGTCGCATCGGCGCCACATTTCGCTAATTGTATGAGGATTTGTCTTGCCAATTTCGGGCAATCCGGTAGGCCCATAAGGGCGATGACAACGTTGCCATTCGGCAGCGGGTCGACGCGGGTCTAGTTGACGCATCGAGAGCGTCACGACCCTGCAAGCAACCGGGGAGGGCAAATGCTTCGCGAGCAGAGCATTTTAGGGCTGACCGCCGCGTCCGCCCCGGCCAGCAAAATCATGGCGCGGTCGGGCGCGACAGCGCAGGCGGGCGGCGGATGAGCGGCGCGGGAGGCGAACCGCTGCGCCGGCAAGAGGCGGGTGTGAACGGCGCCTGGGATCACCGACCGGCGGTGTTTCCCGCCGGCGAGCCTGGTGGTGTCGAGGCCCGTGGCGGCGGCAACCGAGCCCCGCCGGCCGACGAGGCGCTCCTGGGCGCGGTTTGGCGGGAGGAGCGCCCGGGGGATGGGGCGGCGTCCGCCTGGCCGGGTCTGGGCCTGGAGCGTCCGCGTTCGGCCCACGACCAGATGCTGCGCGTCCTGGCCCTGGAGATCATGGACGGCGCCTATGACGTGAGCGGCTTTCCGAGCGAGATGGTGCTGCTGCGCCGTTTCCAGGTCTCGCGGCCGTTCCTGCGCGAGGTCATCCGCGGCCTGACCGCGAAGGGCTTCCTGAGCGTCAAGACGCGGGTCGGGGCCACGGTCCGCAGGGCCGAGCACTGGAGCCACTTCGATCGCGACGTGCTGCGCTGGCGCCTCGGGGCTGGCGAGAACCCGGTGTTCGGCGAAGACGTGCGGGCGATGTGCCTGGGGCTCGAATGCGAAGCGGCGCGCCGGGCGGCCAAGCGGCGCTCGCTCGACGACCTGGAGGCCCTGCGGCAATGCCTGTCGGACCTTGCGGCCGATCCATCCGACACGGCGGCCCGGGTCATCCAGCGGGTCTTCCGGTTGACCGTCTGCGCGGCGTCGGACCGGCCCGTGATGCGCTCCCTGTCGGGCCTCATCGAGGCTCACCTGCTGCTGGACGCCCGCCGGAGCCGGGGATCGACGGCGTCCCGCGCCAAGGCGATGCGTCGGGTCTTCTGCGCAATCCGCGACGGCGACGAGGCGGGCGCCGCCGCGGCCATGCGCGACGTCATCGGCTGAGCGGTCCGGCGGCAGAGACAAAGATTAAGAAGCGTGAGTGAGACCAGCAACATGAACCTGGACCGTCGTCGTTTCCTGTGGACGAGTTCAGCGGTCGCGCTGGCCAGCGCCGGCGTCGGACCTGGCGTGAGCTGGGCGGGTGCGGGGAGCGTCGCCGCCGGAGCCGATCGGTCCTATCCGCGGCCGCAGCTCAAGGCGCCCGGCGAGCGATCGTCGCTGGACCAGGGCTGGCGTTTCCACCTGGGCGACGTGCCGTTTCCGAAGATCCGGGGCCATGGCTGGTCCTACGCCAACGCCAAGGCCGGCAACGCCCAGGGCGCGGCCTCGTCCGAATACGACGACAGCGACTGGCGCGAACTCGACCTGCCGCACGACTGGGTGGTGGAGGGACCGTTCGACAAGGACGAGAACCTGGCGCAGGGCTATCGTCCACGCGGCAAGGCCTGGTATCGCCGCGCCCTGCGGCTGGACCCCGCCGATCGCGGCAAGCAACTTTCCATTGAGTTCGGGGGCATCGCCACCCAGGCGACGGTCTGGTTCAACGGCAGCGTCGTGGCCCACAACTGGAGCGGCTACAACGCTCTGCAGATCGACATCACCCCGTTCGCCCGCTACGGCGACGAACTCAACAGCATCGCCGTGCGGGTCGACGCCGACCTCATGGAGGGTTGGTGGTACGAGGGCGGCGGCATCTATCGCCACGTCTGGCTGACCAAGCGCGCGGCCGTGCACATCGCCGACGACGGCGTCCATGCCGTCCCGCGGCGGGACGGGGCGGGGCGCTGGACCCTGCCGGTCGTCGCCACCCTGGGCAATATCGGGCCCAAGGCCGAGGCGGTCGAGGTCGAGGCCCAGCTGGTCGACCCCTGGGGCAAGGTTGTGGGCGCGGGGCGCGTCGCCGCCGAGGTCCCGTCGCTGGACCAGGCCGAGGCCCGGCTGGTGCTGGAGGTCGCGACTCCCCGCCTGTGGTCGGTCGACGATCCGGCGCTCTACACGGTGCGCAGCCGCGTCATGCAGGCCGGCAAGGTGGTCGACGAGGCGATCACCTCGACGGGCTTCCGCGCGCTGCGGTTCGACCCTGACCAGGGCTTCTTCCTCAACGACCGGTCGCTGAAGATTCAGGGCGTCTGCCTGCACCAGGACCATGCCGGGGTCGGCGTGGCCGTGCCCGACAGCTTGTGGGATTTCCGGTTGCGCCGGGTCAAGGCCATGGGCGCCAACGCCGTCCGCTGCGCCCACAACGCCCCGGCTCCGGAAATGCTGGAGGCGGCTGACCGGCTCGGCGTGCTGATCCTCGACGAGAACCGCAACTTCAATCCCAGTCCCGACTATATGCGGCAGCTGGAATGGCTGATCCGCCGCGACCGCAACCATCCCAGCGTCTTCCTGTGGTCGGTGTTCAACGAAGAGCCGATGCAGGGCACCGAGGCGGGCTACCAGATGGTTCGGCGCATGGTCGCCGCCGTCAAGCGGCTGGACGACAGCCGCCTGGTCACCGCCGCGATGAACGACGGCATGTTCAACCCGATCAACGTCTCCCAGGCCGTCGACGTGGTCGGCTTCAACTATCAGTCCGACAATTACGACCGGTTCCACGCCGAGCATCCGAACCTGCCGATGATGAGTTCGGAGGACACCTCGGCGTTCATGACCCGGGGCGAATGGTTCACCGACCGCGCGCGCAACATCCTGGCCGAGAACGACGAGGAGCCGTCGTCTTGGGGCACCACCCATCGCAAGGGCTGGGAGGCGATCGCCAAGCGTCCGTTCGTGGCGGGGGCGTTCCTGTGGTCGGGCATCGACTATCGCGGCGAACCCACCCCGTTCGAATGGCCCTCGGCCAGCTCGTTCTTCGGGGCCATGGACCTGTGCGGCTTCCCGAAGATGGCGTTCTTCCTGCACCGGGCCCAGTGGATCAAGGACCGGCCGCTGCTCGACCTGGCCCCGCACTGGACCTGGCCCGGCAAGGAGGGCCAGCCGATCAAGGTGATGGCGTTGACCAACGCGGAAGAGGTCGAGCTGCGCCTCAATGGCCGGCTGATCTCGCGCCAGGCGGTGGACCCCTTCGTCATGCCGTCCTGGACCGTGCCCTATGCGCCCGGACGCCTGGAGGCGATCGGCTATGTCGGCGGCAAGCCGGTGTCGAAGGCGGTCGTCGAGACCGCCGGTCCGCCCGTCGCCCTGCGCCTGACGCCGGATCGGACCGTCCTGACCGGAGACGGCGCCGACGCCGCGCCGGTCACCGTCGAGGCCCTGGACAAGGCGGGAAGGGTGGTTCCCACGGCCAACCTGCCGGTGACCTTCGAGATCGCCAACGGCCGGATCATCGGCCTGGGCAATGGCGATCCCAACTGCCACGAACCAGAGAAGGGCGACGCCCGCAGCCTGTTCAACGGCCTGGCCCAGGTGATCGTGCAGAGCGACCGCGGATCCAGCGGCGTTCTGCGCCTGACGGCCTCGGCGCCGGGGTTGCGCGCGGCGCAGACGCAGCTGTCGCTCCAGCCCGGAGCCCGGCTGATGGAGCCGCGGACCTCGCCCATCTCCACCCTGTCGGATTGGCGCGTCTCGCCGGTGACACGCGCTCGTCCCGACCCGTCGACCCGGCCGGCCGACAACGACATGAACTCCTGGACCTGGGTAAGGCCAGGACTGCTGCAGGGCGCCGATCCCGAGGGCGGCTTCGTCCTCTATCGCGCGACCTTCACGCCCCGGGCGACGGTGCGGCGGGCTGGCGGAAGGCTGCTGTTCGGCCGCCTGAACGGACCGGCCGAGATCTATGTCGACGGCGTCAAGGTCGCGGCCAGGGCGGACGCGACGCCCGGAGCCCTGACCGCGCCGCTGCCGGCGAAGGAGGGCCAGCGGACCGTGGCGGTGCTGATGGCCGTCGCCCCCGGCCAACCGTTCGGCATGAGCGCGGAGGTGATCGTCGCCGAGCGCGAGTGAACGCGGCAGATTGACCGGGAGGCCGGTCAAACCCTCGTCCAGCAGATCGACCCCGCCGTTCGTGCGGGGTCTTGGAGTTTTCTGAGCATGTGGACTTCGATTCAAGGTGACCGGTCGCCGCGCATCGCCAGCAGCCTGGCGGCCCTCGTCCTGGCTTTCGCCGGCGGTTCGGCGATGGCGGCTGACGCGCCGCAGGCCAACCCGGTCCCGCGCATCGTGACCCGCGACGGCCGCCATGCCCTGTTCGTCGACGGCGCGCCGTTCCTGATGCTGGGCGCCCAGGTCAACAACAGCAGCAACTACCCGGACGTGCTGCCCGAGGTCTGGCCCACGATCAAGCGCATCCACGCCAACACCGTCGAGGTGCCGGTGGCCTGGGAGCAGATCGAGCCCGTCGAAGGTCAGTTCGACTTCTCGTTCGTGGACACGCTGGTCGAGCAGGCCCGGGCCAACAAGGTGCGGCTGGTGCTGCTGTGGTTCGGCACCTGGAAGAACACCGGGCCGGCCTATACGCCGGAATGGGTCAAGCTCGACACCAAGCGGTTCCCGCGGATGATGACCGCCAGCGGCCAGCCGCACTATGTCCCGTCGCCGCACAGCCGGAACACCCTCGAGGCCGACAAGCGCGCCTTCGTCAAGCTGATGGAGCACATCCGGCAGATCGACCCGCAGAACACGATCATCATGATCCAGCCGGAGAACGAGGTCGGCTCCTACGGCAGCGTCCGGGACTTCTCGCCCGCGGCCCAGAAGCTGTTCGACGGGCCGGTTCCCGCCCCCTTGCTCAAGCGCCTTGGCAAGTCGCCGGGCAGTTGGAAGGCGGTGTTCGGGACCGACGCCGACGAATATTTCAACGCCTGGTCGTTCGCCGCCTATGTCGAGGAGATCGCCAAGGCCGGCAAGGCGGTCAAGCCGCTGCCGATGTACATGAACGCGGCCCTGGCCTCGGCCTTCGGCCGGCAGCCGGCGGCGACCTACGCCAGCGGCGGTCCGGTGCATCACGTGATCGACGTCTACAAGGCCGCCGCGCCGTCGATCGACCTGGTGGCGCCGGACATCTATGTCCGCGACCACGCGGCCTACACGGCCTATCTGGACTATTACGCCCGGCCCGACAACGCGCTCTTCGTGCCTGAAACCGGCAACGACACCGAGTTCGCGCGCTATTTCTTCGCGGCCATCGGCAAGGGCGCGATCGGCTTCTCGCCGTTCGGCATGGATGATACCGGCTATTACAACTACCCCCTCGGGGCCAAGGACTTCGACGCGGCCAAGCAGGAACTGTTCGCCCGCAACTATACCCTGTTCGAGCCGATGGCGCGCGAGTGGGCGGCCCTGGCGTTCGCGGGCAAGACCTGGGGCGTTTCCGAGCCGACCGATCCCAAGGCCAACCACACCCAGATCATGGAGCTCGGCCCGTACCGCGCCGTCGCCACCTTCGGCCAATGGCAGTTCGGGACGGACAAGCCGACCGGCAATCCCCAGCCTGTGGGCGGCGCGGCGATCGCCGAGCTTGGTCCGGGCGACTACCTGCTGACCGGCTTCAACACCCGCGTGAAGTTCGAGCCGTCCAAGCCCGACAGCGGCCAGATGCTGCGGGTCGAGGAGGGCCGGTTCGAGAACGGAAAATGGATCTTCCGGCGGGTCTGGAACGGCGACCAGACCGACTACGGCCTCAACCTGGTCGATCGCCAGCAGGTCCTGCGGATCAAGTTCGGATCGGCCCAGGGCGCGGCGATCATTCCAGTCGGCAATCCGAACTGACCATCGGCCAAGCCCCGGAACAGGGGCGTGAGAAAGCACAGGCGGTGGAGCGATTTTGGGCTTTCACCCAAGAAGGAGGCGGGGAGGCAGATGAAACCGGTTTGGGCTTCCATGGCGATGGCCATTGTATTGGCGGCGTCGAGCACGGACGTGCAGGCGGCCTCGCCGGCGCCCGCGGCCAGCGCCAAGGCCGTGACCGTCGAGCGCATCAAGGTCCACGGCGCGACCCTGGAGGGCAATCTCGAAGGCGAGTCGCCCGACCGGGACGTCGTGATCTATCTCCCGCCCGGCTATGCCGCCGACAAGACGCGCCGCTATCCGGTCGTCTATGCGCTGCACGGCTATGGCCTGACCGCCGACGGCTTCGCGGGATTGCTCCAGGCCCCGCAGACGGTCGAGGGCGCCTTCGCCGCGGGCGCGCCCGGCATGATCGTCGTCCTGCCCGACACCCAGACCCTGCACAACGGCTCCATGTATTCGAGCTCGGTGACGATCGGCGACTGGGAGGGTTTCATCACCCGTGACCTGGTCGCCTATGTCGACGCCCATTACCGCACGCTTCCGGACCGCCTGAGCCGCGGCCTGGCCGGGCACTCGATGGGCGGCTACGGCGTCGCGCGCCTGGGCATGAAGCACCCCGAGACCTTCGGCGCGCTCTACATCATGAGCCCGTGCTGCCTCTCGGCCCGCGACGTCCCGCCGCCGGAAGCCGCCGCCGCCGTCGAAGCCGTCAAGACCCCGGAAGAGGCGACCAAGCTCGGCTTCCTGCCGCGCGCGACCTTCGCCGTCGCCGCGGCCTGGTCGCCCAACCCGAAGAAGCCGCCCTTCTATGTCGATCTGCCGACGTCGAACGGCGTCGTCGACCGGTCGGTGCTGGCGCGATGGGCCGCCAATGCGCCCCTGAGCATGCTTGACCAGTACGTCTTCAATCTGCGGCGATATCAGGCGATCGCCATCGACGTGGGCGACCAGGACGGGCTGAAGGTCGACGCGGCTGAATTGCACGATCGCCTGGACGCCTCCCGCGTGGCGAACACCTTCGAGATCTACAGCGGCGATCACGGCAGCGCCGTCGCCAGTCGTTTCCAGAATAACGTTCTGCCGTTCTTTGGACGTGTACTTCGTTCGAGCGGCGAATAGAGCATGAAAGCTCCGCACGGGCTCTTTCGGTCGACTTTCTTAGACCAAACGGCGGCTTCCTGCCTTGTTTGGTCTCGTTCAGGTCAATCGATAATTTCAAAGAACACCAACGCAAAGCGGGTTTAAAGACATGAGAAACCAGATTTCGCGGCGTAATGCCCTAGCTTCGTTCCTGACCCTTGCAGCGGCGGCTCCGGCCAGCGGCGTGCTGGCGCAGTCGATCAACCAGCGGCGCGTCACCCTCGATGTTCGGCAAGCCTCCAAACCCATCGATAGATTCTTCGATCTGTCGGTCGGAGCGGACTATCCCGGCACAACGATCCGTGACGCCAATCTGGCGCAATTGAAGATCGCCACCAAGGAACTCGGCTTCCGCTACATCCGGTTCCACGACATCTTCCACGATGACATGGGCGTCGTGAAGATGGTCGACAACAAGCTGGTCTATGACTGGACGAAGATTGACTACCTCTACGACAGCTTCCTGAAGATGGGCATCAGGCCGTTCGTCGAACTCGGTTTCACGCCTGGCGCCATGAAGTCGTCGGACCAGACGGTCTTCTACTGGAAGGGCAACACCTCGCATCCACGCCTGGACCTGTGGAAGCAACTGATCGACACCTTCGTCCGTCACCTGGTCGCCCGCTACGGCCTAGCTGAGGTCCGTACCTGGTATTTCGAGGTGTGGAACGAGCCCAATCTCGATGGTTTCTGGCAGTATGGTGACCAAGAGGCCTATTTCGCCCTGTATGGCGTCACCGCCCGCGCAATCAAGGCCATCGATCCGCAGCTTCGGGTCGGCGGGCCTTCAACGGCCGGCGCCGCCTGGGTGAGCGAACTGTTGGCCTGGGCGAAGACCACGAACACGCCAGTCGATTTCGCCACCACCCATACCTATGGCGTCGACTACGGCTATCTCGACGAGGAGGGCAAGATGGACCTCCAACTCTCCAAGAACCCCGACGCCATTGTCGGCGACGTCCGCAAGGTTCGCAAAGAGATCGAAGCCTCGCACCGGCCCGGCTTGCCGCTGTTCTTCACCGAGTGGAGCACCAGCTACAATCCTCATGACCTCAGCCACGACTCCTACATCGCCGCGCCTTACATCCTTGGCAAGTTGAGGGCCACTCAGGGCCTCGTCCAGGGCATGAGCTATTGGGTCTATTCCGATCTGTTCGAAGAGCCCGGTGCGCCCCCGAGCGCTTTTCACGGCGGGTTCGGCCTGATGACCCGCGACGGCGTTCGCAAGGCGTCGTGGTTCGCCTACAAGTACCTGCGCGCCCTGCAAGGTGCGGAAATTCCGTCTACGGATCATCAGGTGTGGGCGTCCTGGGACGGCCGCACCCTGGCGGCGGTCATCTGGGACTATCAACAACCCGACCAGGGGGGGCGCAGCAACGGCGTCTTCTTCAGCAAGCTGGTCCCGAACGCCAAGTCTGCCCCTGTGAGGCTGAATCTGACCGGACTCAAGCCTGGTCGGTACGAGCTGAAGATTCAGCGTACCGGCTACAAGGTCAACGACGCCCACAGCCACTACCTTGAGATGGGCGCCCCCAAGGACCTGACGCCGAAGCAGCTTCAGACGCTGCAAGATCTTACGCGCGATATTCCTGAAACGGCTCAAACGCTTACGGTGAGCGACAAGGGTACGGCCGTGGTTATGGTGCCGATGCGCAGCAATGACATCGGCCTGGTCACCTTGACGCCGGTTTCATAAGATTTTCGAACATTTTCCCGAGAACAAGTACTCAAGAATGTCACGAGCAATCGCGCCCGGAGAACTGTTTACCGTCGCTTGCTCAAGACTAAGAAATTTGGAGAATATACATCATGAAGGTGAGCAAGCGGCAGTTCCTGGGTGTTCCGGCTCTCGCGGCGTTGGGCCTGGCCGGAGCCGCGCAGGCCAGGGACGAGCCGTCCGCGGACGCCTGCGCCAAGCTGCCGGCGCCGGACTACCGGCTACCCATGACCCAGGGCCCGTTCCGCCAGGAGCCCGAGTCCCTGAAGACCTACCAGGCGCCCGATTGGTTCCGCGACGCCAAGTTCGGGATCTGGGCTCACTGGGGCCCGCAGGCCGTGCCGCGCCAGGGCGACTGGTACGCCCGCTACATGTACGTTCCGGGCCACCCGCATTACGACCACCATCTGAAGACCTACGGCCAGCCTTCCAAGGTCGGCTACAAGGACATCATTCCCCTGTGGACGGCGGAAAAGTTCGACCCCGAAGTCCTGATGGACAAGTACGCCGCCGCCGGCGCCAAGTACTTCGTCAGCATGGGCGTGCACCACGACAATTTCGACCTGTGGAACTCCAAGCACCACCGGTGGAACGCCGTGGCCATGGGGCCCAAGCGCGACATCGTCGGCGCCTGGAAGGCGGCCGCGCGCAAGCGCAAGCTGCGCTTCGGCGTGTCGGAGCACCTGGGGGCCAGCCACAACTGGTATCATCCCAGCCATCTCTATAACCAGACCTGGCCCGAAAACGGCGTGGCCTATGACGGCGCGGACCCCAGATACGCCGACCTCTACCATCCGCCGCACAACGAGCCTTACCGCGGCTCCGCCGACACCTGGTACTCGCGTGATCCCAGATTCCATCAGATTTGGTTCGACCGCATCCGCGACCTGCTCGACACCTACGAGCCGGACCTCCTCTACTCGGACGGCGGGCTGCCCTTCGGCGTGGTCGGGCGCAGCCTAGTCGCGCACATGTACAACAGCAGCATCGCGCGCAGCGGCAAGCTCGAGGCCGTGTACAATTGCAAGGACTTGGGCTCGGGCGAATTCCACAAGGAATGGGCGGTCCAGGATGTCGAGCGCGGGGTGCTGAACGGCATCAACCCGCTGCCGTGGCAGACCGACACCTCCAACGGCGACTGGTTCTACAGCGACGGCTTCAAGTACAAGACCACGTCGGAAGTCATCGCCATGCTGGCGGATATCGTCAGCAAGAACGGCAACCTGCTGCTGAACGTCGTGCTGTATCCGGACGGCAGCCTGCCGCCGGAGTCGCAGCTTCTGCTGGACGAGCTGGCGCCTTGGATGGCGGTGAACGCCGAGGCCATCCACGGAACCCGGCCATGGAAGCTGTTCGGCGAAGGGCCGACCGAAGCCGCGGTCGGGGCGTTCCAAGAGAGCGGAGCCTATACGGCTCGGGACATCCGCTTCACGACCAAGGGCGGCGCCCTTTACGCGACCGCGCTCGGAGAGCCGTCTGGCACGACCGAGATCGCCGCGCTCGCCGCCGGCAATCCCCATGAGCGCCGGCGCGTAGCGCGGGTCGAGATGCTGGGGGTGCGCGGACCGCTCAAGTTCCGCCAGGGGGCAAGCGCGCTGTCGATCGAGGTCCCGCCGCGCCTGCCGACGCGCCATGCCAGCGTCTTCAAGATCAGCTTCGCCTGAGGCGCCGAACGGCGCGTCACGGCAACTCCACAACCCAATTAGGACTTGAGATTCATGGGACATCGTTCCGCCCGCCTGGCCGGCACCACCTTGGCGCTGATGCTGGCGACCGGCCTTCCGCCGATCGTCCAGCCGTCGCCCGCCCAGGCGCAAAGCGCGGCGGGACATCCCGACTGGCCGGGCAAGGGCGAGCTGTTCGTCGGCGCCTGCTACCAGCCCATCGACCGGTCGCCCGAGCAGATCCGCCAGGACATCGCGATCATGAAGGCCGCCGGGTTCAACCTGGTTCGCATGGGCGACCTGTCCTGGGACTCCTTCGAGCCGGAGGAAGGCCGCTTCACCTTCGAATGGTTCGACCAGGTGGTCGCCCAGATGCACGCCGCGGGGATCAAGGTGATCGTCGACATTCCGGGCCAGCCCGCCCCGATCTGGCTGCACAAGCGCTATCCCGGCGTCGACATCGTCAACCAGGACGGCGCCCGGCTGAACGCGGCGACGCGTTACTGGGACAATATCAGCGACCCGGACTATCGCCGGCTGGCCAAGCGGCTCGGGCAGAAGATGATGGAGCGCTACGCCCACAATCCGGCGGTGATCGCGGTCGGCTACGACAACGAGATCGGCAACGGCCAAGTCTCCTATTCGCCCGCCGACCGCGAGCGCTTCGTCACCTGGCTGCAGAAGAAGTACGGGACGATCGAGGCGCTCAACAAGGCCTGGGCGACGCAGCGCTGGTCGCGCCGGGTCAACAGCTGGGACGAGGTCGACCTGCCCTATATCCGCGGCCCTGGTCCCAACGAGCGCTATCTCGACCTGCGCCGGTACTGGTCCGACGACGCGATCGGCGCGCTCAAGGACCTGGAGGGGATTCGCAAGCAGTACGCGCCCAACCTCCCGGTCGCGTCGAACTTCTGGCCCACCGCCCCGACCAAGGGGTTCGACCATCTGCGCTCATGGGACGAAGTTTCGACCTATGGCGCCCAGGGCTTCTATCCCGGCGACGCCTTGGGCGCGGGCTTCGAGGTCATGATGAACAAGGCCGCGCACGAGACGCCGGTCTGGTTCAACGAATTCACGGCCGGCGGCGGCGGCTTCTATGGCGATCCCGGACGATCGCGCATGTGGGCCTATTTCGGCCTGCTCTACTATGGGCAGACCTTCCTGGCCTGGACGTTCAACACCCATATCGGCGGCGAGGAACAGGCGCTGTTCGGCCTGGTCGATCATGACGGCCGCCCGTCCTGGAAGGTCGACGAGTTCGGGCGGATCGCCAGCGAGTTCCAGACCCTCAAGACCATGGGCTTTCCGCGCGACCGCCAGCCCCAGGTCGCGGTCAGCTACTCGTTCGACACGATGTGGCTGACCAATCCGCCCCCGGGTCCGAACACGATGCAGGAGTACTTCAAGGGCAACTACACCGAGCAGGTGAAGGCGGCCTATCGGCCGTTGTTCGAGGACAACATCGACGCGGCGGTGATCGACTTTGGGCACGACCGGCTCGACAAGTACAAGCTGATCGTGCTGTCGAGCGCCTATGTGATGGACGCCCAGACCGCCGCGGCGGTGCGCAAATACGTCGCCGACGGCGGCACGGTCGTGATGACGGGCTATTCCGCCAAGGTCGACGAAACCGGCAAATGGTTCGAGACGCCGTTGCCGGGACGTCTGACCGACGTATTCGGCCTGCGCACCAACGCCTTCTATCGCCACTGGGAGCCGCTGAAGGTTCAGTTCAACGGCGAAACCTTGACCGGGGGCGACACCTACTACGAAGTGCTCGAGCTCGGCGCCGCCAAGCCCCTGGCGACCTTCGAGAACACGCCGGAAAAGAGCGCGGCCGTTTCGATCAATCACTTCGGCAAGGGGCAGGCGATCTATCTGGCCACCGCCGCCCAGCCCGGCCTGATCGGTCCCCTGCTGCGGTCGCTCTATCCCAAGCTCGGGATCGAGCGCGGCCCGGAGACGCCGAAGGGCGTCGTGGCGCGCGTGGTCGAAGGGCGGACGATGTATGTGAACACCAACAACGCCCCGGCGACCGTGACCTTCTCAGGCTCCAAATCGAGCGCGCTCACGCACCAGACCTATGCCGGAAAGATCGACCTCAAGCCCTACGGCGTCGAGTTGTTGCAGTAGCAGCACCGTCGCATCTTTCGATTTCGCCCTCCAAGGGAGTCCTCTGTTGTTCAACATCGTGATGGCGCTCGCCGCGTCGCAAATCATCGTGGCTTCGCCCGACAAGAGCGCCGAGATCAGGATCACCGCCGACGGAGCGAGCTACTCGGTCTACCGCAAGGGCGAGCCGATCGTATCGGCGTCTCCGATTGGCCTGGAGCTTTCGAACGCGGCCGACTTCTCGGATCTGGAGGTCGTCGACGTCAAAAAGCAGAGACAGCGGCGCGACATTCCGCTGACGGCGACGAAGGCGAGGACGGCGCGCGACTGGTACAACGGCGTCGTCGTCATCTTCCGCGAAAAGGCCGGCGCCCACCGTACGCTGTCGGTGGAAGCGCGAGCCGCCAACGAAGGGGTCGCGTTCCGCTACCTGTTGCCGAAAGACGCGCCGGTCGTGCTCAAGGGAGAAAAGACGGCGTACCGCCTTCCGAACGATCCCGCCTGCGAGGTCAGCGAATATGGGGGGTCCCATGAGAACACATGGGCCCTGAAGAAGATCTCCGAATTGGACCGGGCCAAGCTCTATGACGTTCCGGTGGTCTGTTCGTCAGCTTCCGGCCGCACGCACTATGCGATCGCGCAGTCGGGCATAGACGCCTATGCGAGCTCAAGCCTAGTCCCGGTCGACGGCGGGCTGAAGGTCAGGGTGACGCCGCTCCCCAACCGCAAGGATGTCGCCGTCGACTCCGCCGCCGGCCTGACCAGCACCTGGCGGGTGATCATGATGGGCGACCGGGCCGGCGACCTGATCGAGTCGCCCCTGATCGGAAACCTGGCGACGCAGGCGAGCGGCGACTTTTCGTGGGTGAAGCCTGGAAAGGCGGCCTGGGACTGGTGGTCGGGACCGACCGCGGGCGAGAAGCCGACCATCGAGCGATTCCGCCGCTTCATCGATTTCGCGGCCGAGTCCGGCTTTCCCTATTTTCTCATTGACGCGGGATGGCCCCTCAACGCCACGCCGTGCTGCGACGCGGACCCGAAGACGGACATCACCCAGAGCAATCCGGCGATCGATATGCCGGCCCTCGTGAAATATGCGGACTCAAAGGGCGTGGGGCTCATTCTGTGGGCCCACTGGAAGCATGTCGAACCCAGGATGGCGGAGGTCCTCGACACCTACCAGCGCTGGGGGATCAAGGGCGTGAAGGTCGACTTCATGGAACGGGACGACCAGGAGATGGTCCAGTTCTACGTCCGCCTGGCCCAGGAGACCGCCAAGCGCCATCTGCTGTTGGACATGCACGGCGCCTTTCCGCCGGCCGGCCTGGCGCGCACCTATCCCAACTACATCACCCAGGAAGGCGTGCTGGGGCTGGAATACAACAAGTTCGTCGGGGGACCGGTCACGCCCGGCCACAACGTCAAGCTGGCCTATACCCGCATGCTGCTGGGTCCCATGGACTACACGCCGGGCGGCTTCCGCAACAGCACGCCGCAGACCTATGTCGCCCGGGAAGTCATGCCGATGACCCGCACGACGCGCGGCCAAGCCTTGGCCCAGTACGTAGTGTTCGACAGCCCGCTGCAGATGGTCTCCGACGATCCCGCGGCCTATGCGAACGCGCCGGGATTCGATTTTCTCAAGGCGGTCCCGACCGCCTGGGACGAAACGCGGTTCGTCGACGGCGACCCGGAAAGCCATGTCGTGGTGGCGCGCCGCAGCGGCCGGACCTGGTACGTCGGCGCCATGACGAACGAACAGTCCCGCACGGTGGCCATACCGCTCGCCTTCTTGGGGGCAGGGACGTTCACGGCCGAGATCTGGCAGGACGGCGCCGGCCCCAACGATGTCGACCATGTCGCCAAGCCGGTCTCCAACGGCGACGTTCTTCAGGTTCCCCTGAGCGCGGGCGGCGGCGCGGCGATCGCCATCAGGCCTCAATAGCCCGTCGCCTGACTTTCATGCCGCGCGACGGGCTTGCCCTCACACCAAGCCCGCCACCGCCTTGGCCGCGGCGCTGTCGGGGAACACCGTGGTCTCCAAGGCGGCGCGGTCGACGCCCATGTGCTCGGCCAGCACGCCCTTGAACAGGCCGCGCAGGTCGAGGGCGGGACGGACGTCGCGGTTCTCGAACAGGGCGTCCGGTTTCAGGGTCGGCCAGTCGCCGATGACGCCGCCCGGCTTCAGCCCGCCGCCCAGCACCAGGGCGGTCGAGCCGGTGCCGTGGTCGGTGCCGCCGGTGCCATTGACCCGGGCGGTGCGGCCGAACTCGGTGGCGACCACCACCACGGTGTCGGACCAGGCGGGACCGAGGCCGGTGTTGAGGCCGTCGAGCACGGCGTCGAGATAGGCCAGCCGGGTGTTGAGCTGGCCGACCTGGCCGGCGTGGGTGTCCCAGCCGTCCAGCGAGATCGCCGCGATGCGCGGGCCGCTGTCCTGGACCATGAAGCCGGCCAGGGTCGCGCCCAGGCCGCGGGCCGCCTCGCGACCCTGGCGCTGGTTGGCGATGGCCGGGGCGGGAGCGGCCATGGCGGCCGGCGTCGCCATGCCGGGGGGCGTCGCGGCATCGGCGGCGACCGGAGTCGGGGCGGGGGCCAGGGCGGTCATCGCCGCCTGGGCCATGGCCTCGGTCTCCAGGCCGCGGGCGAAGGCCGGGCCCATCAGCGGGTCGGTCTTGTAGAGGTCCTGCAGCAGGGTGGGCAGGCGGGCGGTCTCGTCGACGCCCTTGCCCGGCGACCAGCTGGCGGCCTGGACCTTGCCGCGCAGGATCAGCGGCGCGGTGGCGCCGACCGACAGGCCCTCGATCCTCTGGGGCCCCATCACCGCCAGGGTGCGGTTCAGCCAGCCGGAATTGACGCCATAGACCTGGGCCGCGCCGGTCTCCAGCACGTCCTGGGCCTCGAAGTGCGAACGGGCCCGGTCGGGACTGGCCGCGGCCGGGGCGATGCGGGCCTGGCCCTTCAGGGCCAGGGCGTGGACCGAGGTCAGGGCCGGGTGCAGGCCGAAGTTGGAGTCCAGCTTCAGCGCCTGGTCGGCGGGCACGGCGACGTCGCCGCGCAGGGCCGCATAGTCGGGATCGCCGACCGGCGGGCTGACGGTCAGGCCGTCCATGCCGCCGCGGCAGATCACCACCACCAGCTTGCGCCGGGCCAGCGGGCCGTCGGTCGCGGCGAAGGCCTGGCCGCCGAGGAAGCTGACCGACAGGCCAAGGCCGGCCAGCAGCGACCGGCGAGAGAGGAAGGGCAGGCGGGGGGCGGTCATCGGCGTTGGAACTCCGGACTCATCAGCAGCAGGGCCATGGCCTCGCGGCGGGTCTCGGCCCGGGCCACAGCCTTGGCGGTCGGCGCCGTCAGGCGGGCGCCCAGGGCCGACTGGGCCAGGGCGACCGGGTCAAGGCGGTCGGCGGTGACCGCCGCGAAGGCCTCGCTGAACCGCAGCCGCTTGATCAGGGCGTCGGGGGCGCACCAGACCTGGGCCTCCTCGGGCCAGCCCTTGGGCGAGGGGGCGGAGAACGGCTTCTGGCCCAGGCTCGACAGCACCGGCGCCAGCTTGCCGATGGCGCTGGGCTCGGCCCCGATCGCCCGCCAGGTCGAGATCGTGAACTCGTAGGGGGTCTTGAACTTGGCCGGGGCCGGGTCCCAGGCCTCGGGCGCGGCCACCAGGGTCCGGGCCAGCGCGTCGAGCCGGCCGCCGCTGGCCATGAAGCTCTTCTCCAGCCGGGCGACCAGCGCCGGGGGCGGATCGTCGCTGACGAAATGGGCGGCCAGCTTGGCGGAGACATGGCGGGCGGTGTGCGGGCTGGCGGCCAGGTCGCGCATCACCGCCAGGGCCTGGGCCTGGCTGTCCTGGTCGTAGCGGCGGCCCATCACCGTGCGCGGCCCCGGTTCGTGGGCGTTGTCGCGGAACAGGAACTGGAAGGCGCCTTCCTCCTGCGGCCGACCGATGCTGAAGCCGGTCATGGCGCGGGCGAACTCGGTGACGTCGGCCTGGCTGTAGCCGGCCCCGACGCCCACCGTGTGCAACTCCAGAATCTCGCGGGCCAGGTTCTCGTTGAGGCCTCCGGCCTTCTTGGCGCGCGTACGCTGGTAGGCGGCCGCCTTGCTGTCGGGACCCACCGACTGGGCCTGGTCCAGATAGAGCAGCATGGCCGGGTGGGTGGACGAGGCGACCAGCAGGTCCTCGAAGCGGCCGAACACATGCGGGCGGATGGCCTCCTGCTCGAACGGGCCGGCCACGACGCCGGTGATCGCCTTGGTCGCCGACACCGTGAAGTGGTTGGCCCAGAACAGCGTCCAGCGCTCGCGGAACGCCGCTTCGGTGTTGGTCGCCAGCCGGGCGCGGGCCAGGAAGTCGGTCTCGGCCTGGTCGCGCAGGCCTTTCTGCAGGGCCTTGAGGGCGTCGGCCTGGGCGGCGGCGTCGCTCGTCCCCGGGCCGGCCTTGATCTCGCGCTTGCGCAGCTCGTAGTCGCGGAAGCCGGACAGGCGCTGGGCCGTGGTGTCGGGCGCGGCCTGCGGCAGGTCGGCGCCCTCGACGCGGATCTGGTCGGTCAGGAAGCCGCGCGGATCGCTGCGCGCCGCCGCGATCTCACCGGGCCGGGCGCCCAGGCCGAAGCGGGTGACGGCGATCGCCGCCGGCAGGTCGCCGGCCGAGGCGGACGGAGGCGGGCTCAAGCGTTTGTCTCCCTTGCGCGGTGCGTCGGTTTTGCCCATTCAACGCGCTGGACGCGTTGTTTTGATGTCCAGCTTGAAAAGAAGGCTCGCCTTGGCCGATAAATCCGACCTGTTGCAACGTCCGCGCCGGTTCTACAAGGCCGCCGCCGCCGGCCCGGCGGCGGGCGGCTTCGCCGTGCTGCTGGACGGCCGCACGCCCAAGTCGCCGGCCAAGGCCCCGCTGGTGCTGCCCAACCTGGCCCTGGCCGAGCTGGTGGCCGGCGAGTGGGAGGCCCAGGCCGAGGTCATCGACAGCACGGCCATGCCGGCCACCCGCCTGGCCTTCACCGCCATCGACCGCATCCGCGAGACCCGGGCCGAGGTCGCCGCCGAGGTCGCCGCCTATGCCGGCTCGGACCTGCTGTGCTACTGGGCCGACCATCCCACGCCCCTGGTCGAGCGCCAGCGGCGCGACTGGGGCGGCATGCTCGACTGGGCCCGAGCCGAGCTGGGCCTGGACCTGCGGCCGGTCAGCGGCGTCATCCACACCGCCCAGCCCCAGGCCGCCCTGGCCGCGGTCGAGGCCCTGGCCCTGACCCTGGACGACTTCGCCCTGGCCGGCGTCGCCTATGGCGCCGGCCTGCTGGGTTCGACGGTGCTGGCCCTGGCCTTGCGGGCCGGGGCGGTGACCGGCCAGCGGGCCCTGGACCTGTCGCGGCTGGAGGAGATCTTCCAGGCGCAGACCTGGGGCGAGGACGCCGAGGCGGCCGCCCGCGCCCGGGCCCTGGCGGTCGAGGCCGAGGTGCTGGAGCGCTGGTTCGCGGCCCTGCGGCGGTGAGCGTCTAGCGCCCCTCGGTCCACAGGTTCAGCGGCTGCTTCTCCTCGCGATGGACCAGGATCATGTAGCCGACGGCGAAGACCACGACGCCGATGACCAGCGCGCCCAGGAAGCCGGCCGGGGTGGCGAACCACAGGGTCAGGGTCGAGATGGCCGTGGCCAGGCCCAGCATGCACCATCGCAGCAGCACGCTGAAGCCGTGATAGGTCTGCTCGTGGGCCAGCAGATCGGGTTTTCCGGCGTCGTTGAAATCGGCGTCCATGCGTCACCTCCGTTGTCGTCGCGGATCGGACCGGGCCGTCGTACGCGGCCTCTGGCCGAACACTGACAACACCCTACGCCTGTCGGCGGTTTCGCGCGAGGGTCTCGACCTTGACGGGAGGGGTCGCCTGGGGGCCTATGTCTGCGCGAGGGAGAGACGCCGATGACGACGCTGGTCAAGAGCAACCTGACGGGAATCTGGCAGGGCCTCTATTCCTATCCTCGTCGACTCAAGCCGGTCACCTTCACCGCCACCCTGATCGAGAGCGGCGCCTGGCTCAGCGGCTCGGTCCACGAGACCGCCCAGGACCAGTGGGGCGACTGGCTGGAGGTCTGCGCCACCCTGCTGGGCAAGCGGGCCGAGCGGACGGTGGGCTTCACCAAGACCTATGACGGCGAGAACGGCTGGAACCACTCGGTGGTCTATGACGGCGTGCTCAGCAACGACGCCACCGAGATCGAGGGCCGCTGGTCGACGCCCGAATGGTCGGGCCGGTTTCTGATGATCCGGCCGGAGGGCCGCCGGGTTCGGGCCCTGAACGCGATCTTCGCGCGGGTTTAGAGCCGGAAGAGGCCAGATGGAAACGTCCATTCTCTTCCGTCTCCCCGGCGAAGGCCGGGGTCCAGATCGTAGGGCCGTGTCTTTCGGATAAGCGTCCCGTGTCACGGCTGAACCTGGGCCCCGGCCTTCGCCGGGGAGACGGGATGAGAGAGGATGCGGCCCTCTATCTTCGCGCGGGTCTAGGCGGTTAGCCGCTCCAGCACGACCTGCATCAGCGGGGCCAGCGGCAGGTCGCCCGGCGCAGCCGGGTCGATCCAGGCCAGTTCCGCGATCTCGGCCCGGGCGGCGATGTCGCCTTCCACCCGGGCCAGATAGGTCGCCGCCCGTACGGTGAAGCCGGGCTCGTTGGCGGCGGCGGCCTCGAACCGGCCCAGCAGCGACGCCTCGATCAGCCGGCAGCCGATCTCCTCGTCCAGCTCGCGGGCTAAGACCGTCAGGTCGTCCTCGCCCGGCTCGCGCTTGCCGCCGGGCTTCATGAACAGCCGTGTGCCGCGCTTGCGGACCACCAGCATGCGGCCTTCCGCGTCGCGGATCACGGCGGTGACGATGTCGAGGCTGGGCTGGGTCATGGGGCCAGCCTAGCCCCAGCGGCGAGTCGCGTCCTCAGGGGTCGACCGCCGCCAGGATGTGCTCGGTCAGCAGCTTCTCGGCGATGGCGTGCGGCTGGCGGACACTGAAGTTGGTGGTGGTGATCACCGCCACCAGCGCCAGGTCGGGGACGATCGCCACCTTGTTGCCGCCCGTGCCGCTCATCACCCAGGCCTTGTGCCCGGCGAAGGTCTGCAACCAGATCAGATAGCCGTAGTCGGCGTCGTCGCGGGCCTGGGCGCGCGGGGCCGTGGCGGTCGCCACCCAGGCGGCGGGCAGCACCTGGCGGCCGTTCCACCGGCCGCCATCGGCGTAGAGCTGGCCCAGCTTCAAGAGGTCGCGGCTGGTCAGGCCCAGGCCGCCGCCGCCCTGGGCCAGGCCCAGGGGCGAGACCTGCCATTCAGGCTTGACGATGCCCAGCGGGCCGAACAGCACCGCCTCGGCGAAGGCCGGCAGGGGCTGGCCGACCGCCCCCTGGATCACCGCGCCCAGGGTGGTGACGCCGGCCGTGCAGTAGCTGAAGGCCCGGCCGTAGGGCGAGGCCTCGGGACGGGGCGTCCAGGCGGGAAAGCCGCGCACCGGCAGGTCGCGATAGAAGCCGACCCAGTCCTCGATCAGGTACATCCGCTCCTCGTTGCCGCGCGAGAACTGGTTGTCGTCGTCGCATTCGGCGATCGAGCTCATGGTCAGCAGGTCCTCGACCGTGACCTTCCGCTTGCGGGGGTCGGGATTGGCGACCGGCGAGCGGTCGTGCAGATAGGCCGAGATCGGGGCGTCGACGCCCGGCAGGGCCCCGCGGGCGATGGCCGCCCCGGCCAACATGGCCGTCACAGTCTTGGTCACCGAGCGGGTGTTGCGTCGCGCCTCGGCCCCGCCGCTGGCCTGGCCGTCGTCATAATAGGCCTCGAACACCCGCTTGCCGTGGCGGGCGATCAGGACGCTGGTGATCTGCTGGAACTGGCCGGCCTTGATCGCCGCCGACATGGCGTCGAGCCGGGCGGCCGACAGCCCTTCGGCGGCCGGCGTCGCGGTGGGCATGTCGAGACTGGCGGCCGGCGTCGCGGCGTGGCCAATGGCGGGGACGGCCAGGGGGGCCGTCAGCAGCAGGGCGGCGAGCAGCAAGGGTTTCAAGTCGGACTCTCCAGGCGCTGGAGAGTCTCATCTAAAGCCTGGGCGCGGGTCCGTCTTGGACGCTTGCAACATCGGGCCGCCGGCCGCACAGCCGCGCGAACTCGCCAGGCGTGACGCCATAGGCCAGGCGGAACTGGCGGTTCAGGTGGCTCTGGTCGCAGAAGCCGGCGCGCAGGGCGATCTCGCCGATCGCGGCCTTGCCCTGCATCAGCAGGTCGGCGGCCCGCTCCAGGCGCCGGGTCCGCAGGCGGGCGCCCGGCGCCGCCCCCAGCCAGCGGCGGTAGCCTCGAGCCAGGTGGACCGGATGCACGCCGGCCGCCCGGGCGAGGTCGGCGACGGCGATCGGCTGGTCGAAGGCGTCGGCCAGATAGGTCTCGGCGGCGTCCAGCCAGGACGGCCGTAGCGTGCTCTCCTGGCGCGGCGGGGCCAGGGCCTCGGCGGCCAATTCCAGGCCCAGGCTTTCCAGGGCGACCGCCTCGACGTCGCGGGCCAGGATCGCCCGGGTCAGCCGCAGGGCCGTGCGGCGGGCCGTGGGGCCGGTCAGCCTCAGGGCGTCGATGGCGGCGGGCTCCTGGCTGGCCAGGTCGCGCCAGGCCCTGGCCGCGAAGCTGACGGCCAGGAAATAGCCGCCGGCCTCGACGAAGCGGTCGCGATGGACCACGCCCGGCGGGTTGTAGACCAGCACCGGTCCCTCGGTCTGCGGGCCGCCGGCGGTGGTCAGGTAGCGGCCATGGGTGGCCAGCACGAAGTGGGCGTCGTCGTGGCTGTGCTCCTCGACGCCCTCGGCCGAGATGGTCGCCGACACGTGGGCCACGCGGACGCCGGGCAACTGACGCTCGACGGTCGAGACCCCGTAGAACCGGCCCGGGGAAAAGGCGGTTCTCGGGGCGGCCATGTCAGCCCAGCTTTTCCGCCGCCCAGGGCGCGAAATAGCTGATGATCCCGGCCGCGCCGGCCCGCTTGAAAGCGGTCAGGCTTTCGAGGATGGCGCGCTCCTCGTCGATCCAGCCGTTCATCCCCGCGGCCTTGATCATCGCGTACTCGCCCGACACCTGGAAGGCGTAGGTGGGCATGCGGAATTCGTCGACCAGGCGGCGCAGGATGTCGAGATAGGGCAGGCCGGGCTTGACCATCACCATGTCGGCGCCCTCGGCGATGTCGAGGGCGACCTCGCGGATCGCTTCCTCGCTGTTGGCCGGATCCATCTGGTAGGTCTTCTTGTCGCCCAATCCTTGACCATTGGGGCCGGCCGAGAGCTTGGCCGAGCCGATGGCGTCGCGATAGGGGCCGTAGAAGGCCGAGGCGTACTTGGCGGCGTAGGACATGATCATGGTGTCCTGGAAGCCCGCGCCCTCCAGGGCCGTGCGCAGCCGGCCGATGCGGCCGTCCATCATGTCGGACGGGGCCAGGATGTCGGCGCCGGCCTGCGCCTGCATCAGGCCCTGCTCGATCAGGCGTTCGATGGTCGGATCGTTGAGGATGCGGCCGCCCTCGACCAGGCCGTCATGGCCGTGGTCGGTGAAGGGGTCGAGCGCCACGTCGCACATGATCCCGACCTCGGGGGCGGCGTCCTTCATGGCCTTGACGGCGCGGGGGATCACCCCGTCCGGATCGGCGGCGATCGAGCCGGCCGCGTCCTTCCGGGCTCCGTCGATGTGCGGGAAGATGGCGATGGCCGGGATGCCCAGATCGCGGGCCCGCACCGCGGCCTTGGCGGCGTCCTTGACGCTCAGGCGCTCGACGCCCGGCATCGAGGCGACCGGAATCACGCCCTCGCCTTCATGCACCACCATCGACCAGATCAGGTCGGACGGCGACAACGTGGTCTCGCGCACCAGGCGGCGGGTCCAGTCGGCCTGGCGCAGGCGGCGCAGGCGGGTGGCGGGGTAGGGGGCGAGCGGCGGCGTGGTCATGGCCTAGGGTGTCGCGCGGGAGACGCCGCGAGGCAAGGCCCGAGCGTTCAGCTGGCGCGGTCGTCCAGTCGGGCGGTGACGCTGTCGACCCGGGTCCAGATCTGCGACTTGCACAGCACCCGGCCCAGCACGCAGCCCTTGGCCTTCATGGTGCGGGCGTCGATGAACTCGGCGGTGCCCGACAGGGTGACCTTCAGGGTCGGCACGAAGACCTTGCCGCGCATGTTGCCGTTGCCGACCGGCTCGAAGTCGCGCAGCAGCTGCTGGCCGACCAGGGTCTGGTAGCCGCTCTTGCGGGCGTCCGCCTCGGCCTTGGGGCTGGCATAGACCACGACGCCGCAGGTGCTGGTCCCGCAGTTCTTGATCTCGACCCGGACATTGTCCTTGGGGTTGCGCCAGACGCCGTAGCCGCGCGCGTTGTCGGCCGCATAGGCGGGGGCGCAGGCGGCGCCGACGAGCGCCGCAAGGGCGACGAGGAACAAGCTGAACTTACGCATGACGAAAGGATGACGCCTCCAATGACGGCGATTTGGGACGGGAAAAGTTACCGATCAAGGGCCGTGCGGCATTTTTGCCTGCGCGGCGGGCAGCAAAGTCGGCAAGTGCGGTATGATTGACACAGCCGCCGCCGCGCGGCAGGTCGGCGGGCAAGACAAGAGGCGAGGGCGGTTGTGCCTCGCAGGGGAGGATTTCGCGCATGGATTTCGCGCTCACCGACGACCAGCGCGCCATACTGGAGATGGCCTCGGGCTTTGCGGCGGAACGCCTTGCCCCGCATGCGGCCCATTGGGACGAGACCAAGCATTTCCCCGTCGAGGCGCTGCGCGAGGCCGCGGCCCTGGGATTCGCCGGGGTCTATGTGCAGGAGGACGTCGGCGGCTCGGGCCTGT
>NZ_JBIXJO010000007.1:0-198650 GCF_052871235.1 Caulobacter sp. LARHSG274
CCGCCAGCGCCACCCAGCGGATCGCCGACGATATGCTGACCTTGAACCGCGCCGCCGCCTGGCGGCGAGATGCGCCCGCCACGACTTCCGCCACGACCCGCTCGCGAAGACCCTTCGAATGCGCCGCGCCCATCCAAACCTCCCAAATCAGAAGGCCTCAAGGGACTCATGAGCCCACGACGAAGGGAATCCTCCCTCCGATCACAATCGATTCAACTCAACGGGCGAATGCTCTAGGGCGTTTCCCCCAGATGGGCCGCGTCGGAAAAGTCCCGGGGACCCGGGAGATCTTCCCGCATGAGAGCTATTGACTGGTCTACGAAGTCGAGGACGACACGGTCTGGATTCTGACCTTGATCCACACCTCGCGCCAATGGCCGCCGGAACGCGGCGATTAGCGGATATCCGCTTCCGCCACCACCGCCGCCTCCACCAACCTCACCACATCCCCCATGATCTCGGTGATCTTGAAGTCCTTGGGCGTGTAGATCCGCGCCACGCCCATCTGCTTGAGGATCAGGGCGTCGCCGTCGGGGATGATGCCGCCGACCACCACCGGGATGTCGCCCAGGCCCTCGGCGCGCATCACCCGGATCACCTCCTGCACCAGGTCCAGGTGCG
This sequence comes from Caulobacter sp. LARHSG274, assembly GCF_052871235.1. NCBI lineage: Bacteria > Pseudomonadati > Pseudomonadota > Alphaproteobacteria > Caulobacterales > Caulobacteraceae > Caulobacter > Caulobacter sp. LARHSG274. The sequence goes on from NZ_JBIXJO010000007.1 coordinate 622, forward strand.
AGCCCGACAGGATCGACAGCCCGACCACGTGGGCGCGGCCTTCCTTGGCGCGGCGGACGATCTCGTCGGGGGTCGAGCGGATGCCGTCATAGATCACCTGCATGCCGCAGGCCCGGGCCCGGGTGGCGATCTGTTCGGCGCCGTTGGAATGGCCGTCCAGGCCCGGTTTGCCGACCAGATAGGTCAGGGTGCGGCCCAGCAGCTGCGAGACCCGCTCGACCTCGGCCTTGACCGCCTCGACGTCCTCGGCCTCGCCGCTCGAGACCACGACGGCGACCCCGGTCGGGCCGCGATATTCGCCGAACACCTCGCGCAGGGCCCCGGCCCATTCGCCGGTGGTGATCCCGGCCTTGGCGGCGGTGATCGAGGGTTCCATGATGTTCCGGCCATCGGCCGCGGCGGCCTTCAGCGCCGCCAGGGCGGCCTCGGCGGCGACCGGGTCGCGGGCGGCGCGCCAGGCCTTCAGCCGCTCGACGACGCCGGCCTCCAGCAGGGGGTCGACGGTCTCGATCGCCTTGCCGCCCGCCGCCAGAGGCGAGTCCTCGCTGTCGGTCCAGCGATTGACCCCGACCACCGTCAGGTCGCCGGTCTCGACCGAGCGCACCCGCCGGGCGTTGGCCCCGACCAGCTCGCCCTTCATATAGTCGATGGCGCTGGCGGCCCCGCCCATCGCGTCGATCAGGGCCAGCTGTTCCAGCGCCCCCTTCGACAGCTCGGCGACCTTGGCCTCGACCACGTGGCTGCCGTCGAACAGGTCCTCGTATTCCAGGAGGTCGGTCTCGTAGGCCAGCACCTGCTGCAGCCGCAGCGACCACTGCTGATCGAACGGCCGCGGCAGGCCCAGGGCCTCGTTCCAGGCCGGCAGCTGCAGGGCCCGGCAGCGGGCGTCCTTGCTCAGCGTCACCGCCAGGGCCTCGATCAGGATGCGATAGACATTATTCTCGGGCTGCTGCTCGGTCAGGCCCAGGCTGTTGACCTGGACGCCGTAGCGGAACCGCCGGGCCTTCGGATCCTGGACGCCGTAGCGCTCCAGGAGGATCTGGTCCCACAGCCGCGTGAAGCTGCGCATCTTGCACAGCTCGGTGACGAACCGCACGCCGGCGTTGACAAAGAAGCTGATCCGCGAGGCGACGATCTCGAAGTCTTCCTCCGGCACCTGGCCGCCGGCCCTGACGGTGTCGAGCACGCTGATCGCCGTGGCTAGGGCGAAGGCCAGTTCCTGCTCCGGCGTCGCTCCCGCCTCCTGCAGGTGATAGCTGCAGACGTTCATCGGGTTCCATTTCGGAACCTCGATATAGCACCAGGCGATCATGTCGCCGATCAGCCTCAGGCTCGGCCCGGGCGGGAAGATGTAGGTGCCGCGGCTCAGATACTCCTTGATCAAGTCGTTCTGGGTGGTGCCCTGCAGCAGGGCGCGGTCGGCCCCCTGCTCGTCGGCCAGGGCCACGTACAGCGCCAGCAGCCAGGCGGCCGGGGCGTTGATGGTCATCGAGGTGTTGGACTGCTCCAGCGGGATCTGGTCGAACAGCTGGCGCATGTCGCCCAGGCAGCTGACCGGCACCCCGACCTTGCCGACCTCGCCGCGGGCCAGGATGTGGTCGGGGTCGTAGCCGGTCTGGGTCGGCAGGTCGAAGGCCACCGACAGGCCGGTCTGGCCGCGGGCCAGGTTTGAGCGATAGAGGGCGTTGGATTTCTGCGCCGTGGAATGCCCCGCATAGGTGCGGAAGATCCAGGGCGCGTCGGGCGCGTGCTGGAACGGCTTGGCTGTCATCCTGCGCTTCCCGTTATCGTTCTTGTTACCAACGATCATGAGCCGGCTTTTGCTGCGGCGCAATATCGCAAAAGCGAAGACGGCGCGCCGTCAGAACGGCCGGCGGCCGGTCACCACCTCGAACCACAGCCGAAAATCGCCGGCCAGGCTGTAGAGCGGATATCTGAAGGTGGCCGGGCGGTTCTTCTCGAACACGAAATGGCCCACCCAGGCGAAGCCGTAGCCGACCAGCGGCGCGGCGATGAAGAACCGGCCGTCGACCAGCACGCCGGCGACCAGGGCGACGATCACCAGGCAGGTCCCGACCACATGCAGCCGCCGGCTGGCGCGGTTGCGGTGTTCGGTCAGATAGAACGGATAGAAGGCGGCGAAGCTGCGATAGCGGCCGCCGCCGTCCTCAGCGTTGGGCTCGATCATGGGTGCGATGTTCCGCCCGCTGACCCGCCGTGGCAAGGGCGACGCGGCCCGATCGCGTCCTGGGCGGCGCCTCTGGTCACGCTCGCCGCATCCGGTCCAAGCGTCACAGTGATCCGTCACAGGATCAATCCTTTGCCTAAAAGTCGCCCAATTTGGGAGACATGCCCCAAGCTCGACGACAGCCCAATTGTAAACAAGCTCAGCCTCAGCGGCACAACGCCGCGCCCCATTTCATCAACGTGCTGGACGTGACATTGTGGCTAAACAACCGTTGGAGGCGAAACTTGAGCGAAGAAACCGAAGGCCGACGTCCCAATCCCGTCGATCTGCACGTCGGCGGCCGTGTCCGGATGCGTCGCAAGCTGTTGGGCGTTAGCCAAGAACAGCTGGCCGATTCTCTGGGCCTGACGTTCCAGCAAGTGCAGAAATACGAGCGCGGCGCCAACCGCGTCAGCGCGTCCAAACTGTATGAGATCGCCCGCACCCTGCAGGTGCCGGTGTCGTTCTTCTTCGATGGTCTGGCCGATCCGATGGACGGCTCGGAAAACGACGAGGTCGGCCAGCACGCCGAGCGCGTCGTCCAGGAATTCCTGACCACGCCTGAAGGTCTGGAACTGGCCGAGGTGTTTCCGAAGATCAACCGCGGCCGGGTTCGCCGCCAGGTTCTCGACCTGGTCCGCGCCATGGCCGAAGAAGCCCACCGAAACGACGCCGCTTCCTAGCCACGGGGCGCCACTGAACGACCTCTTCCGCTCGGGCCCCGGCGCACACGCGCCGGGGCCCGATGGCGTTTTGAGGGGCTCTCGTCAGCTGGCCGAGAGCCGGCCCTGGCTGGCGATCCACATGCGCTTGGCGGTCTGCAGCGAGGCTGGGGCCAGGCCCCGCAGGTCATGGCTGCGGACGATCCTGAGCCCGAACTCGCGGTCCTTCTGCCAGATCACCCTGGCGTCGTGGGCGAAGCCGCTGACCAGGTCGACCAGCTGGACCGCGCCGGGCGGACAGGCGCCCGACAGCAGCTGAATGCGCAGGCCCGACTCCGACATGTCGCGGATCACGCAGTCCCAGGCGAAGGCGCCGCACAGCACCTTGCCGGCATGTTGCATCATCGTGCGGGGACCGGCGCGCCGGTCGGCCATCCCGCCAGAACCAAACTTCGACATGTTTCTAACAACGCGCACCGGCGTTAATCGATGGTGCAGCTGGATGGTTTATTTGTCACGCTCCGTCGCGGCGAAACGCCGCCCGCGCCGGAACGGGTGCCGGCGCGGCGGGTTAGGGATCGACGCCCTGGCGATCGGATGGGGATGAGGCCGGCGAAGACCGGCCGACGAGGAACGAAGGGGGATGTGCTCATGACTCATGGCGTGGCGCTGCTGGCCGACGTGACCGGCCGGGACCTGATCGTCGCCCTGGCGCGGCCGGGCGACGCGCCCGGCGAACACCGGGTCATGCCCTGCGCCAGTCCGCGCGAGCTGGAGGCCTGCCTGGGCTCGGTGCTGGCGCAGCTCGACCCCGGCGAACTGGTCGGGGCGGCGGTCTGCGCGGCGGGGCCCGAGATCGACGGAACCATCACCCTGACCAGCACCGGCATGACAATCTCCCAGGCCTGGCTGCGCAGCGTGCTGCGCACGCCCAGGGTCTATCTGGTCAACGACTTCACCGCCTGCGCCATGGGCGCGCTCAAGGTCGGCGAGGCCTCGCTGGAGGTGGTCCATCCCGGCCGCGCCGCCCGCAACGCCGCCATCGCCGTGCTCGGTCCCGACATCGGCCTGGGCGTCGCCGGCCTGGCCCCCTTGCGCGGCGGCGGCTGGCTGGCCGTGCCCAGCGAGGGCGGCCACATCGACTTCGGGCCGCTGGAGGCCCGCGAGGCGCCGGTCTTCGCGGCCGTTCGCGCGCGCCATGGCGACACCGCCGCCGAGCGCCTGTTGTCGAAGCAAGGCCTGGGCGACATCCACCAGGCGCTGGCGCGGATTTCGACACCGCTCAATGACAACGTTGTCATCACACAGGCCCGGGCCGGCGACGTCGTGGCCTGCGAAGCGATCTCGATCTTCAGCGCCCTGCTCGGCGGCTTCGCCGGCGACATGGCCCTGCTGTTCGCCGCCCGCGGCGGGGTGTTCCTCAACAGCCCGCTGCTGGAGGCGATCGGCGACTTGCTGGACCGCGAGGCCTTCACCCGTCGCTACCGCGCCAAGGGCCGGATGGAAGCCTACCTCGCCGACCTGCCGGTGTTCGCCATGCCCGGCCGCCCCGCCCTGCTGGGCCTGTCCAGCCTGTTCTCCGCCAGCGACATGCGCTACGCGGCCACCGAGGTGAAGTTCCTCGACTGTTGAGGGCTCACCCCTCGCTCACGGTCCGCAGGTTGGCCAGGCCGGTCTCGAAGTCGCCGCCGATCATCTTGTCCATGTTGAAGAACACCCCCATCAGCTTGGAGATATAGGGCGCGGGCCCTTCCATGACCCAGGTCACCCGGGTGGCGTCGCCCTGCGGCTCCAAGGTGAAGACCACCTTGTTATGCGAGGTGAACGGCTTGCTGAAGTCCAGGTCCAGGGCCAGGCGCGACGGGGCGGCGGCCTGGGTGATCTTCATGTCGCCGACCCCGGCCTTGCCGGTGCTGGTCCAGCCGTAGGTGGCGCCAGGCCCCGCGGCGGGGGTGGAATAGGCGCGGGTCATGGCGGGATCCAGCTTCTCGTAGGGCGACCAAGCGGCCCAGCGATGGAAGTCCTCGATCTGGGCGTAGATCTTCTCGGGCGGCGCCTTGATCACCGCCGAGCGGGCGACGCGGAAAGTGTCGGGCCGGGTCGCCGCATAGCCCAGCAGGGCGACGATGGCGGCCACGACGACGAGGGCGGCGATGCCGATGGTCTTGCGCATCCTGGATGTCCTTGGTTCTGGTCAGGGATGGACGGGACCGCGATAGGCCCCGTCCTCGCCGGATCGTCAGGCCTTCGGCGTCGTCGCCAGCGACCACAGGACGCCGAACGGGTCCTTCAGCTGGCCGTAGCGGTCGCCCCAGAACATCAGCTGCACCGGCAGGACCACCTCGGCCCCGGCCGCCACCGCCCGTTCGAACGCGGCGTCGACGTCCTCGACCTGCTGGTGCAGGACGAAGCCGGCCGGGGTCTGGACCGGATAGCCGTGCTCGGGATAGGCGTCGCCCAGCATCACCGAATTGCCGTTGATCAGCAGGTGGATGTGCATGGTCCGGCCTTGCTCGTCGACCGGAAAGCGGAACAGGTCCTTGGCCCCGAACGCCTTGACGTAGAAGTCGGCCGCGGCGCTGGCGTTGCTGGGGGTCAGGTAGGGCACGACGCCGCCGACAGGCGGCGGGCTGGCGGCGGGGGCCTGGGCTTCGAGGGTTTGAGCGTCGGTCATGGGTTTCTCCTTGGGCCGTGAGCGTGTCGGCGTTCGAAGGACGGGCCAGCCCCGGCCGATCCGACAACCGTCGGGATTTTTCTTGCGGCGTCGAGGCGGGAGCGGCGGAACCGCCCGGACTTCCCCTAATTACCCCGTCTCCCCGGCGAAGGCCGGGGTCCAGATTCAGCCGTGGCGCCGTACGCTTATCCGAAACACGCAGCCTTACGATCTGGGCCCCGGCCTTCGCCGGGGAGACGGAATAACAAGGGTTCGACCCTCAATCATCACGCCTCAGGCCCTCGCCCCGTCCTGCATCAGCCGGTCCAGGTGCAGGCGGATGTGGGCCGCCTCGGCCGGGGTGTTGGCCAGGGCGATGGCCTGGTCGAAGGCGGCGCGGGCCTCCTCGCGCCGGCCCAGTTGCAGCAGCAGCCCGCCCCTCAGGCCGAAGAAGTGGAAATAGCCCGCCAGCCGCGAGGCCAGGGGTTCGATCATCGCCAGGGCCGCCTCGGGGCCGGCGACCTTCGACACCGCCACGGCCCGGTTCAGGGTCACCACCGGCGAGGGGGCCAACTGCTCCAGGTCGCCGTACAGCAGGTCGATGCGCGTCCAGTTGGTGTCCTGCGGCCGCTCGGCCCGGGCGTGCTCGGCGGCGATCGCGGCCTGGGCCAGGTAGGGGCCGGGCCGGCGGTGGCGCAGGGCCTTGTCGATCAGGGCCAGGCCCTCGGCGATCATCCGGCGGTTCCACAGCGCCCGGTCCTGGTCCTCCAGCAGCACCACCGCCCCATCGGCGTCGAAGCGGGCCGGGGCGCGGGCGTGCTGCAGCAGCAGCAGGGCCGTCAGCCCCATGATCTCCGGCTCGCCCTGGAACAGCCGCAGCAGCAGCCGCGCCAGGCGGATGGCCTCGTCGCACAGCGAGCCGCGGGCCTGCACCGCCTCGGCGCTGGCCGAATAGCCCTCGTTGAACACCAGATAGACCATGGCCGCCACGGCCGACAGCCGCTCGGCCCGCTCCACGACGCCGGGGGTCTCGAACGGCACGTCGGCGGCGGCGATCCTGGCCTTGGCGCGGGTGATGCGCTGCTCCATCGCCGACTCGCCGACCAGGAAGGCGCGGGCGATCTGCCGGACCGACAGGCCCGAGACGATGCGCAGGGCCACGGCGATCTGCTGGGTGGCCGGCAGGTCGGGATGGCAGCAGATGAACAGCAGCCGCAGCACGTCGTCGCGATAGTGGTCGCCGTCCAGCCGGTCGGCCAGGGCCGCCTCGGCGTCGTCGAGGTCGGAGATCAGGTCCTCGGCCGGCAGGGGCGCGGACTTGCTGCGCTTGCGCACCCCGTCCAGCGCCGCATTGCGGCCGACCAGGATCAGCCAGGCGGTCGGGTCACGCGGCGGGCCGTTCTTGGGCCAGGCCTTCAGGGCCCGCAGGCAGGCGTCCTGGAAGGCCTCCTCGGCGGTGTCCAGGTCGCGGAAATAGCGCAGCAGCGCCGCCATCGCCTGGGGCCGGGCCGCGGTCAGGGCCGCGTCGATCCAGGCCGCGTCGATGTTCGCCGTCTCGCTCATGCGCCCGCTCCTTCGGTCCGTTCCGCCGCCAGGCCGCCGGGCTGGTAGAGGGCCAGGGGGCGGACCTCATAGGCGCCGGTCCCGGGATTGGCCCGGGCCAGGTCGCGCGCCGTCTCGATCGCCTGCTCCAGCCCCTCGCACTCGACCAGGTGGAAGCCCAGCAGCTGCTCCTTGGTCTCGGCGAACGGCCCGTCGATCACCACCGTCTGGCGGCCCTTGCGCAGGGTGACCGCCGCGGTGGTCGGCAGCAGCCGCGCCGACGGCCCCATCCGCCCGGCCGCCGCCAGCTCCTGCTCCACCCCCGAAAGCCTGGCCATCACCACGCCCTCCTCCGCCATGGTCCACGATCCGACCACGTCTTCCAGGTTGTAGCAGAGAATGGCGTAGAGCATGGAACATCGGCCTCGTTGGTCGAAGGACGAACGAGGAGGCGCGGGTTCCGACATCGGGGGGTGAGAAAAAGCCGGGTCTCGCCCAGGCCCGGCCAGTTCCCCACGGCGGTGGAACGCCGCACCCGAACAGGCTTTGCGCGCGAGAACCTTGACTGTCGCGAGGCTTGTCCGCAGAACGGAGTCTGAATTCAATCGTAAGTTTATCATGCGATAGCACTATCGCTTGAAGGCGTGCTTCGCCGTCGCCTTCGTCTGACGACATTCGGGTGACCGGCAAGAACGGGACAAGCCCCGGCAACGCCGTATTTTCCACTTGAGGAGATACGGCTCTGCCGTATATGCTGGCCATGGAAACGGTCGTCGAGACCAGCGCCTATCTCTCGGCGGCCAAGGACGCCGGCATGTCGGCCGCGGAGATGGCCGCGGCTGTCGATTTGCTGTCGGCCAATCCCTTGGCTGGCGCACTGATGGTGGGAACTGGCGGATGCCGGAAGGTCCGTCTCGCCGGCAAGGGTAAGGGCAAATCCGGCGGCTATCGCCTGATAACCTTCTACCGGGTCGGCGATCGGGTGTTCCTGCTGACCGTGTTCGCGAAGGGCGATCGCGCCAATCTTACCCGAGCCGAACGCAACGCCCTGAAGGCGCTCACGGAAGACCTCTAACCGGAGGATCACGGAGGATCAGATGACCAAGTCCGCATTCGACAAGATCGCCGCCGGCCTGCGCGAGGCCAAGGCGATCGGCGAAGGCCAGGCGGCCCCGGGCAGCTATCGCGTCCATGTCCCGCAGGACGTCGACGTCAAGGCGATCCGGCGGCGCCTGGGTCTGACGCAAGCGGCCTTCGCCGCCCGTTTCGGCTTCTCCACCGCCGCCGTCACCGATTGGGAACAACGACGCCGGCGCCCGGAGGCGGCGGCCCGCACGCTGCTCATGATCATCGATCGAGAGCCGGCGGCCGTCGAACGCGCGCTGGGTTTGAATTGAGCGGCGCGGCTTGGCCGATGCTTTGCAAGGAAATCCGTGGTGGCTGGGGGCGGGATCGAACCGCCGACCTGTGGGTTATGAATCCACCGCTCTAACCATCTGAGCTACCCAGCCGCGCGAGGCGGAGGCGGGCTTATAAGCGCAAAGCGGGGCCGGCTTCAACCCCGTCCGAGCATCCGATCGAGCACCGCGTCCAGGCGCCGCGCCAGGCTTTCCGGACCGTAATCGGCCAGCGCCTTGGCGCGGGCGGCGAGGCCCAGGGCGACGGCGGTTTGCGGGGCGGCGATCAGTCCGGCCAGGGCCTGGGCCAGGGCGGCCGGGTCGCCGGGCGGCACCAGCCGGCCGTCGACGCCGTCGGCCAGCATCTCGACCGGGCCGGCGATGGCGCTGGAGACCACCGGCAGGCCGGCGGCCATGGCCTCCAGCAGCACCAGCGGGAAACCCTCCTGGAACGACGGAAAGGCCAGGACGTCGCCGGTCGCCAGGAAGCCCGGCACGTCGCCGACCCAGCCGACCAACCGCACGCGGCCCTCCAGGCCGTGCTGGGCGATCAGCCCCTCCAGCCGGCCCCGCTCGTCGCCCTCGCCGGCGATCTGCGCCTCAAAGGCCAGGCCCTGGTCGCGGAGCAGCGCCAGGGCGGCGACCAGCACGTCGAAGCCCTTCTTGGGATGCAGGCGGCCGGCGGCGACGATGCGCGGCGGCCTGTCGGGGTCGGCGAACGGCGCGGCCAGCACGCTCGGCGGCCGCACGGCGTTGGGCACGAAGTGGACATGGCCGGCCGGCGCCCCGCGTTCGATCGCCAGGTCGGCCAGGTGGCGGCCGACGCAGATATAGTGGGTGCGCACGGGGTCGATGTCGAAGGCCGGCTTGTGGACGCAGACCGCCAGCACCGTCCCGGGCGGCGCGACCTTGGCCAGCAGCCGGGCCGGGCGCTGGCCGTGGCTGAGGATCAGGTCCGGCTTCGCGGCCCGCACCAGCCGCCGGGCCGCGCCGAGCGTCAGCGGGTCCCAGTCGGTGTGGGCCGGCATCGTCGCCAGGGGCGGAACCCGGTCGCGCTCGCGCCGGGCCACGGCGCCGCCGGCCCGCACCAAGCCGGTGGCGACGCCGCCATGGGCGCGGGCATAGGCCTCGAGGATCGGCTGGTAGTCGAGGAACACCTGCTCCAGGCCGCCCAGACCCTTGCCCAGCATGGCGTGCAGGATGGCGGTCAAGGCGGGCTCCGGGCGTGGCGAGGCCGGACCTTCGTCGCGGCCGGGACGCAAGTCAACGCCGGGACCGATCGCGGCTTGCCATCCGGGCTGGCGATGCCAACCTAGGCGTCTGCAACCCTGAACTTCCCGGCCAGGACCCGCCCATGCGCATCGCCCACCTCGCCCTCGCCGTGCTCGCCCTGTCGGCCTGCGGTCCGGAGGGCGAGGCCCGACAAGCCGCCGGGGCCAATCCGCCGGTCGAGACCGGTCCGCCCAACGCCCCCGACCAGAAGCCGGCCTTCCCCGGCCAGACCCGCGCTCCCGAGCTGAAGGCCGGCGTCGCCTACCAGGTCGAGACCGTGGCCACGGGCCTGGACCATCCCTGGAGCCTGGCCTTCCTGCCGGACGGGGCCAAGCTGGTCACCGAGCGGGCCGGTCGGCTGCGGGTGCTGGGGGCCGACGGCAAGCTGTCGCCCGCCGTCGCCGGCCTGCCGGCGGTGTTCGCCGAGGGTCAGGGCGGCCTGCTCGACGTCGCCCTCGACCCCGACTACGCCAAGAACGGCCTGGTCTACTGGACCTATGCCGAACCGCGCGAGGGCGGCAACGGCACGACGGCGGCGCGCGGCAAGCTGGTGCTAGGGGCCCAGCCGCGGCTGGAGAACGTGCAGGTGATCTGGCGGCAAATGCCGACCATCGATTCGGCCCTGCACTTCGGCGGCCGCCTGGCCTTCGCCCGCGACGGGTCGCTGTTCATCACCACCGGCGAGCGCGCCATCCCCGAGGGCCGGGCCCAGGCCCAGCACCTGGACGCGGCCCTGGGCAAGGTGATCCACGTCCGGCCGGACGGGTCGATCCCCGCCGACAATCCCTATGTCGGCAATCCCCAGGCCAAGCCCGAGATCTGGTCGATGGGCCACCGCAACCTGCAGGGGGCGACGATCAATCCCTGGACCGGCCAGCTGTGGACCGTCGAGCACGGGGCCAAGGGCGGCGACGAGATCAACATCCCCAAGGCCGGCAAGGACTATGGCTGGCCGACCATCACCTATGGCGAGGACTATTCGGGCAAGCCGATCGGCGAGGGCATCACCCAGCACGCCGGCATGGAGCAGCCGGTCTATTACTGGGACCCGGTGATCGCCCCCTCGGGCCTGACCTTCTACAACGCCGGCCTGTTCCCGGCCTGGAAGGGCAGCCTGCTGGTCGGCGGCCTGCGGGGCTATCTGGTCCGCCTGACGGTCAAGGACGACAAGGTGGTCGGCGAGGAGCGGCTGCTGTCGGAACTGGGGTTCCGCATCCGCGACGTGCGGGTCGGGCCGGACGGCGCGGTCTATGTGGTCACCGACGAGGACGACGGCCGGGTGCTGCGGATCTCGCCGAAGACGTAGGCCCAAGCCCTATTTCGGCTTGCCCTTGCGCGCCGACCACAGCGAGGCGGCCAGCGAGGGCTTGCCCTTCAGCAGGGTGGCGGCGGCCATGCCGGCCATGAAGGCGGCGGTGGGATGGGCCTGCATCAGGTCGACCACCCGCTGCTCCAGGGGCGGCGGGCGCTTGCGGGCCTTTTCCTGCTGCTGCAGCAGGGCCCAGACCGCGACCACCACCGCCGCGACCATGGCGACGATGGCGTAGGCCCAGGCCGCTCCGACCCACTGGCTGAGAAAGGCGAACACCGCCATGGCCGCGGCCACGGCGGCGATGGCGGCGGCCATGATCAGCCCCGCCCCCGCCATCAGCCGCGAGATCAACCGGTCGATGAAATCGTCGAGCATCGCGCCCTCCTGAATAGCCAAGACGGCAACGCGCGAGGACGCAGTTGGTGGCAGAAAGCCTTACGCCTCCAGCCGCCGCGCCACTTCCTCGCCGATCGCCAGCGCCATGAGGGTCCCTGTTTCAAGCGGCGGCCCAAGAATCAAATCATTGCTATTAATGTGTTTTGCATATTCACGGCGCCGCTTGAGAATATCCGGCCCCACCTCAAGAGGAATCGGCTCGAACTGCACCCGCAAGCCCCCGGAGACGACGGCGTCCCTCAGTTCAATCGAGCAGTATCGTTCTTCGCCGGCGATCTGCATGATGCCGAACAGATGGTCGTCGACCCCGACGACCGGCTTCAGTACGAGCTGCTTCCAACTGGAGATCCGGGCTGGCCGATCTGGACGCGGCCCAGGCCTGAGATTGTTCGGCGCGAATGTGGAACGATCCAGATCGACAAGGTCGATCCGGTTCCATGTATTCAGCCAATAGTAGTTATTTACCTCGACCCCACCACCGAGAGAATCGGCCCCGGCGGTGCTCGTGCGGAACGCAGCCGGCAGGAACTCCGCGTTCTTTATGAAGGGTTCGCAGACTTCGCGGAAACGATCGGACACGAAGACCAATCCTTCCTGGAGAAAGTAGTCGGGAAGGTCATCCACCGAAACGGAAACGACTCCGGTGATAAGCGAAGGCACGACGTCCTTGACCGAGTCGACAACGCCGGCGCGCACATCCCACGTGGGACCGCCAAGCCTCATCTCCACCGCACCGACGCCCTTGAGATCGTCTCGAAGAATCCGCTGGTCCGGCAGGGGATCGAGAAATACGTCGACCTGCGTCGGCGAGGTTGGCTTGATCAGGTACGGCAGCGGCCACTCATAGACGTTACTCATGCGCCAACTCCCGTTCTGGCCTTGAGGGACACACACTCATTTCCGACGCCACTCCGCGGCTGACAGTGCTTTGAGGAAATGATGCCGTGTCCCTCAAGCGCGGATCGACAGCCGGTCACGCCGCGTCTCCGCCGTGCTCGCCAGCCGCCGCTTCACCCGCGCGACGGATCCAGGCGCTGCTCGAGGCCGGCGCGAAGCTGCGCGAAGAAGGTTTCGGCGTCGACGTCGGTGGAGGGATCGTCCTTGGCTGCCAGCTCGTCGAGAAAGCTTTCCAGCTGTTCGCCGCCGCCCATGATCTCGGCGGCGCGACGATAGTTCAGCTCGGCCAGTTCGGCGGCGACCGCCTCGTCGAGCGACGCGAACTCGCCGCGCTCGACCCGCGCCTGCAGGTCGAAGGCGTCCTCCGGCGTCAGGGTCACGACGACCGGGGCGGGCTGGACCGGCTTGTTCATGTCGCCAGGTTATCACGAAGGTCGCCTTGAGGGACACACACTCATTTCCGACGCCACCTCGCGGCCGACAGTGCTTTGAGGAAATGAGTGTGTGTCCCTCAAGCGGATCGGCGCGACTTTCGGTTGCGTCAGGCATCAAGCTTCGCAATGACTGGATGGCGCACGGGGAATTCGCATGACGGGACGCTCGCTGATCTTGGCCATCGCCGCCGCCCTGGTTCTGACGACGCCGGTCCAGGCTCAGACCCCGCGCGCCTTGAGTCCCAAGGAAGCGGTCTGGACGCGCATCCCCAACGGCGATGACATCGCCAACGCTTATCCCGCGAACGCCGCGCGCAACGGGGTCAGCGGCTGGGCGGCGATCCAGTGCCTGGTGACGGACAAGGGGCTGCTGGCGGATTGCCGTGTGCTGGGCGAGTCCCCGCGCGACCTGCATTTCGGCGACGCGGCCCTCAAGCTGAGTAGACTCTTTAAACTGGCGCCGGCCGACAAGACCGGCCGATCGGTGGCCGGCGCCGCGATCATCGTGCCGATCGTCTTGACCATGCCCGGGAACGCGGGTCTCGACCTGCCAAAGGACTATATCGCCGGCGGCCCCGCCTTCCTGGTCACCACGGCCAAGTCGGCAAATTCCCGGACCTTCGCCTGCCCCACCGCGCGATCGCCCGACCAGCGCTGCGAGGTGCACGCCTTCGCCTGGGAAACCGCCCCCACCCTGGCCGAAACGACGGATCTGGTGCGCGGGGCCGTGGGCGACAGCGGCACGACGACGCTCAATTGCGGCCTGGACGCCGAGCGCCGCCTCAGCGGGTGCCTGGCGATGGGCGCCCCCACCCCCGCCCAGGAGGACGCCATGCGCCGCCTGGGCGCGCTGTTCGTCGCGCCCGTTGCGGCCGACGACAAGACGCCGATGGCGAAAGGCCGCATCCTGATCGACTTCCATTGGCCCGCCCTGCGCGCCGCGGTCGAGGCCCAGATCCCCACGGCGCCGGGAGCGAACTAAGTCCTACCCCGCCCGCTGCGCCCACGGAAATTTCCCTCACAGCCTTTCAGCCAAGATTTGCTTTGGGGGAAATGAGTGTGTGTCCCACAAGCGTTCAAACCTGGCGAAGGTTCTTCGGCAAGCGAGCGCCGTGGACCACGCGCTCGATGAAGACATCCGACTCGGAGACACGATACAGGATGACATAGGGCGGGAAGGACAGGCCGCGAACGCTCGCGCCATAGATCGGCCGCAACGGTCCCAGTTCGGGATGGTCCGCCAGGGTCGTCGTGCGTTCGATCAAGGCTTCGACGAACCTGCGCGCCGCCCGAGGACGGTCCTGAGCGATCCAGTCGCCAATGCCGATGAGATCGAGCCTCGCGCGACGCGAAAACCGGATTCGCCTCAATCGCCACCGTCGCCGTAGCGCTGGCGCAGTTCGGCGAAGACGACCTCGGCGTCCAGATAGTCGCCCTCTTCGATCGCTGCTTCAATCGAGAGGCGGATCGCCTCGACATCATCGGTGACGCCGAACTCCATCCGATCGGCGAAGGCGCTGGCGGCCACGAAGATCGCCTCGCCCACCGATTCGAATACGCCCTTGTCGACCAGCGGCTGGAACCGCGCCGCGAGGGACGGCGGGATGAAGAAGGTGTCAGGCGGACGCACCGGCTTGTTCATGGCCTTGAGCCTATCACAATGGCGAAGGCGCGCCAGACCTCACCCCGCCCACTGCGCCCACAGCGCCGCCGCCTCGGCCTTGGCCTTGACGACCGCGGCGTCCTTGATGTGGCCGTAGCCGCGGATGGCTTGCGGGATCGCCGCGATGCGGACCGCCAGGGGCAGGCGCTCGGGGGTCAGTTCGGCGACCAGCCGGTCGAGGGTCTGCTGGTAGTCGGCGATCAGGCCGCGCTCCATGCGGCGCTCCTCGGTCCGGCCGAACAGGTCCAGCGGACCGCCGCGCAGGCCCTTCATCTTGGCCATCAGCGGGAAGGCCAGGTCGAGCATCCAGCCGCCGAACGCCATCTTGCGCGGCCGGCCGTCCTTGTCCTTGGGGGCGAGGATCGGCGGGGCCAGCCAGACCTTGGCCTTGCCGCCCTGGAAGGTTCCGGCCAGCTCGGCCCTGAAGCGACCGTCCGTGTACAGACGGGCGACCTCGTACTCGTCCTTGTAGGCCATCAGCTTGTAGAGATTGACCGCCGCGGCCCGGGTCAGGGCCTCGCCGCCGCCGTTCGCCGCCTCGGCCGCCGCGACCTGTTCGATCCTCGCCAGGTAGCGCTTGGCGTAGGCCTCGTCCTGGTAAGCGACCAGGTCGGCGGCGCGGCCGGCGATCAGGTCGTCGAGCGGCGTCGTCTCCGGCGTCGGCACGTCGGCCTCGCGCGGCCCGGCCGAGGCCGGGTCGTGGGCGACGCGGCGGCCCAGCTCGAAGGCGGCCAGGTTGGACTCCGCGTCGACGCCGTTCAGCCTGATGGCCCGGTAGATCGCCCGGCTGGACAGCGGGATCACCCCGCGCTGCCAGGCGAAGCCGACCATGATCATGTTGGCGAAGATGGCGTCGCCGAACTGGCTTTCGGCCAGGTGCTGGGCCGGGCAGGCGTCGAAGCTCCGGGTCGCGCCCTTGATCCGCCGGGCCATGGCCCCGCTGTCGAAGCGGATGTCGCGGCTGGTGACGAAGTCGGCGGTGGGGGCGAAGTCGCTGTTGCCGAAGGCGGCGGTGCGGTCCTTGGCGTAGAGCGACAGGCCCTCGGGCGAGGCGGCCACCAGCAGGTCGCAGGCGATCAGCACGTCGGCGCTGGCGGCGGGCACGCGGCCGCCGACCACCGTCTCCTCGGTCTCGCCGATCTTGACGTGGCTGAACACCGCCCCGCCCTTCTGGGCCAGGCCCGTCATGTCGACCACGCTGCCGGCTCGGCCGTCGACATGGGCGGCCATGGCCAGGATCGAGGCCACGGTCGTCACCCCGGTGCCGCCGACCCCGGTGAAGAGGATCCGCCGCACGCCGTGAAAGTCGTCGAAGGCCGGCAGCGGCGTCGACTCGGCGGTCAGGGCCGGCGCCTTGCGGGCCTGGGTGTTCTGCGCACCCTCCAGGGTGATGAACGACGGGCAGAAGCCGTCGACGCAGCTGTAGTCCTGATTGCAGGACGACTGGTTGATCTTGCGCTTGCGACCGAATTCGGTGTTCAGCGGCTCGACCGACACGCAGTTGGACTTGATCGAGCAGTCGCCGCAGCCCTCGCAGACCAGGGGGTTGATGAACACCCGCTTGGTGGCCTTGGCCATGGTCCCGCGCTTGCGGCGGCGGCGCTTTTCGGTGGCGCAGGTCTGGTCGTAGAGCAGCACCGTCGTGCCGGGGGTGTCGCGCAGCGTCTTCTGCACGGCCATCAGCTCGGACCGCGGGAAGACCTCGACGCCGGGGGCCAGGTCCTTGACGTGCGCGTAGCGCTCCAGCTCGTCGACGACGATCACCGTGCGCGCCACGCCCTCGGCGGCCAGCTGGCGGGTGATCTGGGCCGGGGTGAAGCCGCTTTCGGCCCTCTGGCCGCCGGTCATGGCCACGGCGTCGTTGAACAGCAGCTTGTAGGTGATGTTGGCCCCGGCCGCGACCGCCGCCCGGATCGCCAGCGAGCCGGAGTGGTTGTAGGTGCCGTCGCCGAGGTTCTGGAACACGTGCTTTTCGGTCGTGAACGGCGCGGCCCCCACCCAGGTCAGGCCCTCGCCGCCCATGTGGGTGTTGAGGTCGGTCGAGGGGTCGTTGAAGCTGGCCATGTAGTGGCAGCCGATGCCGGCCAGGGCCCGGCTGCCCTCGGGCAGCTTGGTCGAGGTGTTGTGCGGGCAGCCCGAGCAGAAGAACGGCTTGCGCACCTGGTCGGCGGCCAGGCTGACGGCGGCGACGCCGGCGGCCGAAACCCGGTTCAGATAGGCCTGGGCCCGATCCCGGTGCGGCCCGTCCGGCAGGCGGTCATAGAGGGCCAGGGCGATCTCGGCCACCGACAGCGAGCCCAGCTCCGACAGCAGCGGATGGCCGTGCTCGTCCTGCTTGCCGATGATCCGCGGCCGGGCGTGGGCGGGAAGGTCGTAGAGCGCCGCCCGGGCCTGGGGCTCGATCAGGCCGCGCTTGTGCTCGATGACCATCAGGGTCTCCAGCCCCGCGGCGAAGGCCCGGATGCCCAGCGGCTCCAGCGGCCAGGGCATGCCGACCTTGTAGATCGACACCCCCAGGTCGGCCGCCTCCTCCAGGCTGATCCCCATGGCCGTGAAGGCCTCCAGCACGTCCTTGTAGGCCTGGCCCTGGCAGACCACGCCCAGCCGGGCCTTGCCGACCCGCACGTGCGAGGCCCCCAGCACCACGCGGTCGATCCCGTTGGCGCGGGCGAAGGCCAGGGCGGCCGGCAGCTTGTGCAGCCGCAGCCGCCGCTCCTTCTCCATCGGCTGGTCCTTCAGCCGGATGCCCAGGCCGCCGGGCGGCATCGGGAAGTTGTCGGGGACGACGATCCGGTGGCGGTCGAGCGAGACGTCGATGGTCACGCCCGAGTCCATGGTGTCGGCCAGGGCGATCATGCCGGTCCACAGGCCCGAGAACCGCGACATCGACAGGCCCATCAGGCCGTAGTCGAGCACCTCCTGCACGTCGGCCGGCGACAGCACCGGCATCTCGAAGTCCTGGAAGGCGAATTCCGACTGCGACGGCAGGGTCGAGCTTTTGCAGGCGTGGTCGTCGCCGGCCACCGCCAGCACCCCGCCGGTCGGGAAACTGCCGGCGAAATTGGCGTGCTTGAAGACATCGCCGGTACGATCCACCCCGGGGGCCTTGCCGTACCACATGCCGAACACGCCGTCGTGGGTGGCGCCGGGGAACAGGTTGGCCTGCTGGCTGCCCCAGACGGCGGTGGCGGCCAGGTCCTCGTTGAGGCCCTCCTTGAACACCACGTCGTGGGCCGCCAGAAGCTTGCCCATCCGCGCCGCCTGCTGGTCCAGCCCGCCCAGCGGCGAGCCGCGATAGCCCGACAGGAAGCCGGCGGTGTTCAGGCCGGCGCGGGAATCAAGGCGCTTGCGATCGAGCAGGACACGGATCAGCGCCTGCACGCCGGTGATGAAAGCGCGGCCCTCTTCGAGCAGATATTTGTCGTCGAGCGTGACTTCCGAGTGCCGCATAGCAAAAAAATTCCTCCCGGGTCTTCCTGCCCGCTCAGCAATATCTTATAGAAACGGGGAAATTGTTTGCCCAAGGCGTGCCCGGTTCACGGCCGCTTTGCGCAAGATCAACGCGCCAAACACCCTCTGGGGGGAGGAAATCTTGTCCGAACAACTCGACGCCGTGGATGCCAAGATCCTCGATCTCATCCAACACGACGCCGGACTGTCCGTCGCCGAGATCGCCGAGCGGGTGGGACTGTCGTCCAGCCCCTGCTGGCGGCGGATCAAGCGCCTGGAGGACGCCGGCGTCATCCAGCGCCGGGTGACCATTCTCGACCGCGAGAAGCTGGGCCTGGGCTTCGAGGTCTATTGCACCGCCAAGCTGTCGCTGCCGACCAAGGAAAACCTCGACACCTTCGAGCAGGCCGTCGCCAAGTGGGCCGAGGTGGTGCAGTGCGCCACCGTCACCGGCGCCGCCGACTACGAGCTGCGCATCGTCACCCGCGACATGCGCGCCTTCGACGAGTTCCTGCGCGACAAGCTGCTGTCGCTGGGCCTGGTCAGCAACATCGAGAGCCGGATCGTCATCCGCGGCGTCAAGAACTCCACGGCGGTGCCCCTGGGGCTGGTCAGCCCGTATGTGAGCCCGCTGGGCTGAGGCGCGTCTCCTCCCCCGCGAGGGGGAAGGGGCCCGCCCTGACGCCCCGCATAGCGGCCGTCCGGCAGGGCGGTGACGTGGTCGTAGCGGACCAGGCCCGGCAGGGCCTTGACCCATATGCCATCTATGGCATATTCGATTCATGGCATGTATCGTCGAATATACCGACGAGTTCGGCGTCTGGTGGGCCACGCTCGGCGAAGCCGAACAGGAAGATGTGGCCGCCTACGTGTCGTTGCTTGAGGAACGCGACGTGCGCCTGGGACATCCGCATTCGTCGGGGGTCAAGGGTTCGCGGCACGGCCACATGCGGGAACTGCGGGTGCAGAGCGGCGGCCGGCCGCTGCGGATCTTCTACGCCTTCGACCCGCGTCGCATGGCGATCCTGCTGATCGGCGGGGACAAGACCGGCGACGACCGGTTCTATGACATCTTCGTCCCCATCGCCGACCGGCTCTACGACGTGCATCTGGATGAACTGAAGACGGAAGGATTTTCGCCATGACCGGACGGACGCCGTTTCAAACCCTGCGGGCGGCGATGACCCCCGAGCAGCGCGCCAAGGCAGAGGCGAAGGCGGCGGCCCTGCGCGAGGACATGACTTTGGTCGAGCTGCGCCAGGCGCGTCAGCTGACCCAGGAGAACCTGGGCGCGACCCTGCATGTCGGCCAGACCGCGATCGCCAAGATGGAGAGGCGCGCCGACATGTATGTCAGCAACCTGCGCCGCTTCATCGAAGCCATGGGCGGCGAACTCGACATCGTCGCGCGCTTTCCGGATGGCGCGGTGAAGATCAGCAACTTCGCGGGCATCGGCGGCAAGGGAGCGGCTGGCGACTGAGCCTGGATGAAAGACATGGCCGATCGGGTGGATGGCGGCCGACGCGACTCCGCTTCCCCGCGTTCAAACCGCTCGACGCCCGGCATAGCGGCCGTCCGCCAGGGCGGTGACGTGGCCGTAGCGCACCAGGCCCGGCAGGGCCTTGATCACCGCCTGTTCGATGCGCTTGCCGCCCTTCTTGAAGCGGCGGGCGATGGCGGCGACGTCGAGCGGGGTCTCGGCCTGGTCGAGCACGGCCAGCACGGCCGGGGGACGCAGCCAGCGCACCTGACCGGCCGCCCCGCTCGGCATTCAGGTCGCGGCGGCCCGCAGGCGATCCAGTTCGCAGCGGAAGGCTGCGATCAGCGTAGCAGCTTCTTCGGTCGGAAGATCGGCGGCGAGCTTTGGAAAACGATCTTCCCAGCCCTGCGCCACGCTGGGCGGCCAGGGCATGCGTTGCGCGGCCTGAGCGGTTCTCAGCGCCTTGCCGAGGTGCTTGCGGATAAAATCAAGATCGGGCGGCCGGCGCTCCGAGGGGGAACGCTCGCCCTGAAACAGGTTCAACTGGGACATGGCGCCATCATCCACGATTCCCTCCGGCCTTGCGATGCTCATCCGTCGGCGACCAGCATACGCTCCCGATCATCCAGGCCATAGAGGTCAAACAGCCGCTCGTTCAGAGCCGCCTCGTCCTCGGCGAGGCTCGCGACCCGGGCTTCCAGCGCACTCACGCGCTCCATGAACTGACGGGCGCCGGGCGAATCGGGCTCATCGGGCGGGCGTCGAAGCTCACGAGCCAGTTTGTCCGCTTCGGTCCCCTGACGGCTTAGCAACAGATACCGCCAGTAGCTTTCGGCCAGTTGGCCGGGAGCATTATCCAGATAGATCCGCCCCAGAACGACGGCGCCGTCGGCATAGAGCCGCAGTTCTCCCTTGGCGAAGACCGCTTCCAGATGGTCAGCGCCGTCGAGGGCCGCTTGGAGGCTTTCCAGCTTGATCGCCAGGGCCTCGCCAAAAGCCGCCTTGGACCATTCCCGGCGCTCGGCGTGGGTCTTGAGCTTGACCGGCGTCTGCTTCTCCAAGGCTTTCTGATCGGGCAGGTCGGGCCACAGCCAGCGCTCATCGCGGCGGGCGCGCGACAGAATCCCCAGGCGCTCGCCCGCCTCGGCGATCAGGTCGCGCCGCTCGGTCCAACCCTCTTGCAGGGCCAGGGCGGCCTTGGCCACGTCGCGCTGGTCATCGGCCGAGGCGCGCGGCACCGGCAGAGGGGCGATGAACTGCTTGTTGGCCTCGAAATAGCCGCCCCGCTTGGGCTTGCCAATCCGTTTGAACACGAAATTGGCGACCGCGCCGTTCAGGACGCCCAATAGAAAGCCGGCCTCGATCTCCGGGGCCGGAAGGATGCCGTTGACCCGCACATTATTGAGGTACATCTCCCCGGCTAGGTCCGCGCAGACGCGCATTTCCGGCACGGTCTGAGCAACGATCAGTTTTGGTAGCTCCTGTTTGTCGAGATTCTGGTTCCGCCCAAATCGATACCAATGCTCATCGTCAAAGGGCGCGAGGCGTTCCCCGTTTCGGGTCTTGGCTTCACGGTCTCGTAGCACCGTGGCCCAGGTTTCCAGGTAGCGCCAACCTAGGGGAAATTCACGGCGCATATCCTGCGACGGGATGATCTCCACACCGCGTGCGCCTATCCGATAGGGAAAGAGCAGATAGGTTTCGGTCTCAGGCGCCTGATAGCGCTTGGCCTCTGGGCCCGAAACCAAGGGCTTCATAATCGCGTCCTCGATCTCCACCTCGTAGGGCGCGACGCCCTTGGGCGAGCAAACGTATCGGCCGCGCGCGATCTTGCGCAGGTGATAGATGGGGTCGGCGCTCGTAATGAGGCCCTGAAATATCGACCGGGTTAGTTGCTTGCTTTCCAGGCGAATGCAATCCGCCGCCAACCGGTCGATCAACGCCCTCTCCGCGCCGGTGGCCATCAGCCACTCGCGCCCCTCGGGCAGGGCGTCGTAGGGCACGGCGAGGCCGGCGTCGTTCCAATCAATATCAGCCGCGTCGCCATGCGGCGCGACGGCGATCAGAGGCGCCTCCACCGGCTCGCGGCGGAAAATCTGCAAGGCGGTGTAGGTGGTCGCGTCCTCGAAGATCTGGTGCGCCTTAAAGTCCACCCAGCGCTCCAAGTGGCGACCGCGCTGCACCAGGCGGCGCAAGCCCTCGCCATGTTGGTTGATCGTCCAGAGACTGGGCGCGATGTAACCCATGCGTCCGCCGGGCGCGAGCATGCGCAGCCCTTTCTCGAAGAAGGGCAGATAGAGATCGAAATTGCCGGTCTGGGCGCTGACATAGGTGTCGTCGCCGCGGTGGGCCTGCAGATAGTCGGCCACGTCGGGATCGACGGCGCGCACGGTCTGGAGGCTGACATAGGGCGGATTGCCCAAGACGATGTCGAATCCGCCCGCCTTGAAGACCTCAGGGAAGGCCGAGGGCCAGTCAAAGGCGTTGACCCGATCTCGATGGCCCACGCCCGGGTTGCGTCCGTTCCAGAAGTCAGGGCCGACAAGACTGTTGCCGCACAGGATCGCCCCGTCCAGAGATGACAGCGGCGAGTCCGCCCTGGCCGAATGCAGCCAAAGCGCCAGCTTGGCGATCTCGACCGACGCCGGATTGATATCAACACCGTAGATGTTGGCCGAAAGCACCTCCTTCGTCAGGCGGGCTTCATCCACGGTCAGGGCGGTGTCGCGCTTTGCTAGACGGGCCTTTTCGCGCTCGACCATGATCCGCTCGTCGAGCACGCGGCGGAAAGACGCGATCAGGAAGGCGCCGGACCCGCAGGCGGGATCGACGATGCGCAAAGCCTTAAGGCGGTGTTCGTAGGCTTCCGCTTCGGCCATAGACTTGGCGGCTTCCGTCGTCCAGCCGCTCGCCTTTCGAGCCTCGGCGAACCAAGGATCGAGGGTCAACTCCACCAGCAGGTTGACCACCCATTCAACACGCCGTCGCGTTCGCGCTTGGAAAGCTTGGCGACCGTATCGCGGCCTTCCAGCTCGCCGACCCGGTATTCCAGTTCGGTGATCGACTGCTCGAAGATGCGCCCCAACGTGTAGAGGCTAAGGCTGTGGCGTGCGTCGCCTCGTGCGGCGTAGTTATAGCGGGCGGAAAGATAGAGCAGCGTGTCGGGGTCACGCTCCAGGGCGGCTTCGTTGGCGCCCTGTCCCGGAGCGGCGAAAACGTGGTTTGGAAGGGCCAGGGCCTCGATCTGCGGATCGGCGGCGAAAAGGCCGCCGTTGATCACCGGCACGTTCATGGCGCCGAGCGGCCCGCCCTTGTCCATCAGGCCAAACAAGCGCTTGCAGAACCCCCAGAGCTCCTCGCCGTCGGGGTCGTAGATGTCCTCGCACGAGCGCGCCTTGAGGTGGTCTCGAATCACCTGCGGGGGAAACAGCATCCGCGCGCCCATGTCTTCGCAGTAAAAAGCGAAGATGAAGCGATCCAGGAGCTTTTGGGAGAGACGCAACAGCTCGGTGGGCGTGCCGGGAAACCCCGGATTGTTGACCGTCAGAACATTGAATAGGCGCTCGCGCACCGCTCGATAACGATCGTAGAATTCGCCTTCGAGCTGGCGCTCACGCACCCACTGGCGCTCAATCAGACGCAGAAGCGGCGGCCGGCCGCCAACCGAAATCAGCTGATCGCGTTGAAACAGTTTCCAAAACAGGAAACGGTCAAATCGGGCGTCTTCGCTACTGGAAAGAAGATCGTATGGCGTTAGAAGATCAGCGCGCTCAATGACGAAGCGAATGTACTGATTTGGTGCACGATCCCACCAGTACAGGCGAAATTCGTTCATGTCGGTCACCAAGCCCCACCAGGGCTGGACCTGCTCGTTGCCGAACAGGCCTCGTCGTGCGCCGCGCACATAGTTCAGACACTGCTCGACCGGCGAGCGGGTGCTGCCCTTTCGGTTTTGTTTCGCGTCGAGCGCGGATCGAATATCCTTGTACTCGCAAAGAACTTGAGGGGTCGCGTTGGGATTGTCCCCAAACCAGCCCAAGGCGACATCGGCTTCGCCCGACCCGCCGCCTGCGCCTTCGCCGGTTACGCGAAACTTGGGGAAGATGGTGACCGCGTCTCGGGCAACACGGCCAGCCTCGCCGTAACCCCAGGTTTCCGCAAAGAAGGTCTGAGTGAACGCGCCTTCGGCGGACGTCTCCTTCAACTTCATGCGGGCCGCCCAAGCGACGAGACGGGTGCGCAATTGCAGATCAGCCGCGTCGTCGTAGGCTCGATACTCGATGTCGAGTGACGATTGTAGGAACGCGCGCGTCACGAAAGACCGGCTGTCATCAAACATGATCGGTTACTCCGCGCTCAGCGCCGCCCTCGCGCGCCGTCCAGCGCGTGATGAAGTCCTCGACGTTCATGAGCCCGACCACATCCCCTCGCTCGCGCCTCAACCATAGGCCGCTTCGCGGGAGCCGCGCTAGACGCGAGGGACGCGCTCCCTTTCAGGAGGCGTGAGAAAAAATTCCCCTCACCGCTCCCGGCGTGTTTCCCCAGCAAATTCAACGTCAAAAATTCAGATATCCTCCCCCTTTCAGGCCGCCGGCATAATCACCCCACTTCAAGGCGATGGGGAGGGCGTGAGGCCTGCGACCTTCGCGGCCTTGGGGGGCGGTCGAGCGGGAAGCGCTCGTCGGCGGCGGGCCTGAAAAGGGCCGCGACCTCGTCATCTGGTGCCGGCCGGGCCCGTTTACGGATACGGCGTTGACGAAGGGCCGATGAGAGCGACAGGCACGGGGAGACCCGTGCGTTCCGGGACCGGGCTTCGTAGGCCCGGCCCGCCCGTCGGGGGCCAAGACCGGCGAGGTCCGAACAGGACCGACCGCCGGGCGCTCCCGAATAACGATCGCGCGGAGCGTCGGTCCTGGTCGAAACGGTAATTCTACAAAGCTTCCGGGCCTGGCCCGGCGCTCCGCAGCCCTCCCTTAACCTTCAGCGGCCCGCCGCGTGAGGCGGCCAAGCCATGCCAGGAGAAGAGACATGCCCAGATCCAGGACCCGCGCCCTCATCCGCGCCGCCGCGCGGACCGCCCGCGAGACCGCCGGCGAAACCGAGGATGACAGCGACCGCACCCCTGCGCGCGTCGAACAGGTCCGCCGCGAGATCCGCCGGCGGCTGGGGCTGACAGCCGAGACGAAGGCCCGGCAAGCCGCGCGCCTGGGCGAAGATTCGTGAGGCGGCCGGGTCATGACTGCGCGGACCGCCGTCGCCGACGCTCCCGACCGCGGGCGGAAGGACCGGAATTGAGCCCCGCCCCGCCAAAGGTTAAGCAGGCCGGATGACCGCCCCCTACACCGACCAAGCCGTCGCCGACCTCGCCGCCCGCCTGCTGGACCACAGCCTGCCCAAGGCGCAGTGGACCCACGCCGCCCACCTGGTCGCCACCCTGCGCCTGGTCCGCACCCGCGACGCCGGGCTGGAGCGCGACATGCCGGGGATCATCCGCGGCTACAATGTCGCCGTCGGCGGGGTCAATGACGACCACAACGGCTATCACGAGACCATCACCCAGGCCTATCTGGCCGCCATCCGCGCCTTCGTCGCCGCCCTGCCGGCCGGGATATCCGACGGCGAGGCGGCCGAGCGGCTGCTGGCCACGCCGATGGGCGACAAGCAATGGCCGCTGCGCTTCTGGTCGCGCGAGCGATTGTTCAGCGTCGAGGCCCGGCGCGGCTGGGTGGCGCCAGACCTGGCGCCGCTGGCGGCGGTGTAGGCGTGGTCGTCGAGATCGCCGCCCTTCTCGTGCTGGTCAATGTCGCGGCCTACCTGCTGTTCTGGCTGGACAAGGATGCAGCCCGCCGGGGACTGGGCCGGATCTCCGAACGCACCTTGCTGCTGATCGCGACCCTGGGCGGCGGGCTGGGCGCCCTGCTCGCGCAGCAGATCCTGCGCCACAAGACCCGCAAGCAGCCGTTCCGCACCCAGCTGTTCCTGATCGTGCTGTCCGAGCTGATCGTAGGATGGCTGCTGTTCATCCCCAGCGTCCGGGCGACATTGGCCGACGCGGTCGGCGCCGTGCTGGCGCGCCTCAGCGGGGCGTAGCGGCAGGTGGGCGCCGCATGGGGAAGCTTGACGGGGAGGCCCCGGCCCGCGCCAACTCGCCGCCAGCCTTCGGAGCGCCCGTCATGATCGTCGTCCATCACCTGAACAATTCGCGCAGCCAGCGGGTGCTTTGGCTGCTGGAGGAGCTGGGCGTCCCCTATGAGGTCAAGCGCTACGAGCGCAATCCGGCCACCATGCTGGCCCCGCCGGAGCTGCTGGCCGTCCACCCGCTGGGCAAGTCTCCGGTGATCACCGACGGCGACAAGACCATCGCCGAGACCGGGGCCATCGTCGACTACCTGGTCGAGACCTATGGCCAGGGCCGGCTGATCCCGCCGGCCGGCACGCCCGAGCGGCTGCGCTACACCTACTGGCTGCACTATGCCGAGGGCTCGGCGATGACGCCGCTGCTGCTGAAGCTGGTGTTCACCGCCCTGCCGGCCCGGGCGCCGGGCCTGCTGAAGGGCCTGGTCAAGGCCATCGCCGCCAAGGCCCAGGCGGGCTTCGTCGATCCGCAGCTGAAGAGCCACATCGACTACTGGCAGGCCGAACTGTCCAAGGCCCCCTGGTTCGCGGGCGAGGCCTTCACCGCCGCCGACATCGTCATGAGCTTCCCCCTCGAGGCGGGCGCGGCGCGGGCCGGGGCCGGGTCGCGGCCGAAGGTGAAGGCCTTCCTGGAACAAATCCACGCCCGTCCGGCTTATCGTCGGGCGCTGGAGCGCGGCGGGCCCTATGATTACGCGGCCTGACCAGCTTGACCGCGGCCTCTTGCGTAACGGAAACGCGCCTCTTATCCTCTTAGCCCCCGGTCGTGCGCGCCAGCGCCCGGGCGTCTATTTCCTCCCCTAGGGCGAACTGAGCTAAAATCCGCAATGGAAAAAGTGCCGATGACCGCCGGGGGTTACCAGACCCTCGACGAAGAACTGAAGCGTTTGAAGACGATCGAACGGCCGGCGGTGATCGCCGCGATCTCCGAGGCGCGCCAGCATGGCGACTTGTCGGAAAACGCGGAGTACCACGCGGCCAAGGAACGCCAGGGCTGGATCGAAGGCCGCATCGCCGAGATCGAGGACAAGATCGCCCGGGCCCAGGTCATCGACGTGTCGAAACTGTCGGGCAAGCAGGTCAAGTTCGGCGCCACCGTCAGCGTGGTCGACGAGGACACCGAGGAAGAGGCCCGCTACCAGATCGTCGGCGAGCACGAGGCCGACGTGAAGTCGGGCCGCATCTCGCTGAGCTCGCCGCTGTCGCGCGCCATGATCGGCAAGGAAGTCGGCGAGGTGGTCGAGGTCAACACGCCCGGCGGCGTCAAGGCCTACGAGATCCTCAAGGTCGAGTGGGTCTAGCTTAGGCCGCAATCCGTGGTCATTCCGTTCCTGGGGCCGGCGCTTCCCGCGACCGGCCGATGGCGTCGCTATGGCCGGGATCCGCGTCGTGGATGAAGACAGACAGCCGCCGCCGATCACCATCTGGGCGGTTTCGGACGGCCGGGCCGGCATCGAGGCCCAGGCCGTCGGCCTGGCCGAGGCGGTGGCGCGGCTCGTCCCCGCCCGAATCGTCGTCAAGCGGGTCGGCTGGAGCGGCCGGACCGGCCGGCTGCCGTGGTGGGCCAACTGGCTGCCGCGCCGCTGGCTGACGCCGGAAAGCGAGATCCACGCCCCCTGGCCCGACCTGTGGATCGCCGCCGGCCGCGCCACCCTGCCGCTGTCGATCCGCGCCAAGCGCTGGTCGGGCGGCGGGACCTATGTCGTCCAGGTCCAGGACCCCCGCGTGCCGGCCCACATGTTCGACCTGGTGATCCCGCCCAAGCACGACCGGCTGTCGGGCGACAACGTCCTGCCGATCACCGGTTCGCCGCACCGGGTCACGGCGACGCGGCTCGAAACCGAATATCAAAGGTTCAAGGACCGGATCGATGCCCTGCCGCATCCGCGGGTGGCGGTGCTGCTGGGCGGCAAGTCGAAGGCCTTCGACCTGTCGGTCGAGCGCGCCGCCCAGATCGCCCAGCAGATCCAGCTGCCGCTGGAGCAGGAGGGCGGCAGCCTGCTGCTGACCTTCTCGCGGCGCACCCCCGAACCGGCCCGGGCCCTGCTGACCGCCCGCCTGCGCCACCTGCCGGGCGTCCTCTGGGACGGCGAGGGACCCAATCCCTATTTCGCCTTCCTGGCCGCCGCCGACTACATCCTCGTTACCGAAGACTCGACCAACATGGCCGTCGAGGCGGCCTCCACCGGCAAGCCGGTGTTCATCCTGAAGATGGACGGCCAGAGCCTGAAGTTCCGCCTCTTCCACCAGGAACTGGAACGCCAGGGCGCAGCCCGGCCCTATGGCGGGGCGTTCCACGGCTGGACCTACGACCCCGTCGACGAGACCGGGCGGGCGGCGGCCGAGGTGGTGGCGCGGATGGCGGGGCGGGGAAAAAAGGCCTCGTAACCCTGGAGAGAGCCAAGCCGATCCTTGCACGCATCGATTGTTCGCGCTATGTTCCAGCGTGACTGACCCGCAGCGTCCCAAGCCAGGCCTCAGCAAGGCCGCCAGAAATGAGCGGCGAAAAGCTGTCGCGACCACGCTCAACGCCCTGGCCGTCGCGGCCGTGATTTCCGCGATCGTCCAACCCTTGATTTCAGGACATATAGACTGGGCGCGGGTGACCGGCGCCTTGGGCGCTTTTCTTGTTTTCCAAAGCCTGCTCCATTATGTTTTGACGCGTGTGGAGGACTGAATGGATCCGTTCGCCCTGACTATTCTGGTCCTGCTCGCCGCCGGCGCCCTTACCCTGGTGGCCGCCTGGGCCGTGAGCAAGTTCGACCCCCGCTGATCCTCGCCGTCATCCAGGCCCGCACGGGCTCCGACCGCCTGCCCGGCGCGCCGCTGATGCCGCTGGCCGGGGCGCCGATGATCGTGCGGCAGATCGAGCGGGTCGCCCGGGCCCGGCGGATCGACCGGATCGTCGTCGTCACCACCGCCGCGCCCGAGGACGACGCCCTCGAGGCCGTCGTGCGCCGCGAGGCGGTTCCCGTCCATCGCGGCCCGCCGAACGACGAGCTGGCGCGGCTGATCGGAGCCCTGGACGTCCATCCCGCCGACCATGTCCTGCGGCTGGACGGCGACAGCCCGCTGACCGACCCGGAAGTTCTCGACGCGACGATCGCCCTGCACCTGGGCGAAAAGGCCGACCACACCAGCAATCGCGCGCCCGGCGCGGCCTATCCCCTGGGCCAGGGCGCGGAGGTGATCACCGCCGCCGGCCTGCGGCGGCTGGCCGCCGAGGGCGAGGCGCCGCGGCTGTCGATGGCCGACGCCGGCGACGGCCGTCCGCCTGACCGCTGGTCGTCCCTGGCTTTGCTGGCCCAGCCCGACCAGGGCGAGGTGCGATGGGCGGTCGAGACCCCGGCCGACTACGCCTTCGCCGCGGCGGTCTATGACGCGCTCTATCCGGACAACCGCGCCTTCACCTCGGCCGATGTCCGCGCCCTGCTGGCCGGCCGCCCCGACCTGGCCAGCTTCGGCGGCGTGCGGCGGCTATGAGCGCGCCCCGCATCCTGTTCGTGGTCAACGCCGGGCCCGAGGTCGGCGGCGGCCATGTGATGCGCAGCCTGACCCTGGCCCAGGCGCTGGAGGCCGAGGGCGCGGCCTGCGCCTTCCTGGCGCCGCCCGCCGTCCAGGCGGTGCTGAAGGCGTTCGGACCGGAGATGGGCCGGCATGAGACCGGCCCGCTCACCACGGCCGAGCTGGTCGCGGCCGCGGCGGACCTCGCGACACGATTCGACGCCGTGGTCATCGACCATTACGGGCTTGCCGCCCCCGAGCATCGGCGGATCGCCGGCCCGGCCCGGAAGCCCGCCCTGGTCCTCGACGATCTGGCCGACCGGCCGCTGGCCGCGGACCTGGTGCTGGACTCCGGCCCGGCCCGCAAGACCGAAGATTACGACGGCCTGATCGCGCCGACCGCCGAGCTGCTGCTCGGCCCGAACAACGCCCCGGTCCGCCCAGCCTTCGCGGCCCTGCGCAAGGACGCCCTGGCCCGCCGAGCCCTGGCCGGTCCGGTGCGGCGGATCCTGGTGTCGCTGGGCCTGACCGATGTCGGCGCCATCACCGGTCGGGTGGTGGACCTGATGCTGCCCCTGCTTGACCGCGACGTCCGGCTGGACGTGGTGCTCGGCGCCGGCGCCCCCAGCCTGCCGGACCTGCGCGCCCGGGCGGCGACCGAACCGCGGCTGGCCCTGCACGTCGACGCCCAGGACATGCCGCAACTTGCGCTCCAGGCCGACCTGGCGGTCGGCGGCGGCGGCTCCAGCAGCTGGGAGCGCTGCGTCCTGGCCCTGCCGACCCTGCTGCTGGTGCTGGTCGACAACCAGCGCGAAGCCGCCCTGGCCCTGGCCGGCGCCGACGCCGTCCAGGCCCTCGACGTCGCCGACCCCGACTTCGAGGCGGCCTTCGCGGCCGAGTTCCTGCGGCTGATCGGCGAGCCGCTGCTGCGCGACCGGCTGGCGACGGCCTCGGCGGCGGTCTGCGACGGCCGCGGCGCCGCCCGGGTCGCGGCTCACTTCCTGGCGCTGGTCGCGCACGGCTAGAGCATTTTCAAGCGAAGTGGACGCCGGTTCGCGTGAAGAAAATGCGATAGAACAAGGATCTATAGCCGGCTGATACTCTCGCCGTCGACCCGCCAGCGGGCCCCGTTGTCGGGCGTGGTCAGTTCCAGCGCCACACCGCGCTTGAGGCTGAGATAGACGTACGCCTCGCTGGGGACCGCCCGCGACACCACCAGCTCCGCACTCAGCACGCGGCGGCCGTCGGGACTCAACGTGATCCGCCGATGGTCCTCCGGCGGCTCGCCCCAGGACGCCTCGCCGCGGCGCAGGACATAGGCCTCAAGCGGCTGGCCGGACGGGGCGGTCGCCGGCGGCGGCGCGACGATACATCCGTCGTCGGCCGGAAAGACCCACGCCAGCGTCGCGCGCCGCGCCGCCGCCAGCGCCGTGAGCCGTGGGCTCGTGCGGCCTCGGCGCCGCTCGCCGAGGGGCGAGCCGTCGGCGGCGAAGGTCACGGCATAGAGTTCCCGGGCGAGGTCGGCGTCGAGGAACGTCACCTCGTAACCGGCCGCCCCGAGGTCGACCGCCCATCCGCCGACCTCCAAGCCCGGCGGCAGGGCGTCCAGCGCCAGGGCCTGGGCGAGGTCCAGGTGAAAGAGCAGGCTGCCCCGGACCACCGCCCGGGCGGCGGCCTCGACGAGTTCGTCCCTGATAATGGCCGTCATGGAGGGTCTCCGCACCGCGCTAGGGTTTTTCCTAACGCGACGCGGCGACGTGTTCGAGCGATCTTAGGGTCGAGCAATTCTCGAGGTTCGCCATGAGCGTGTTCGGTGTCAGCGTCCCATCCCTTCCCTCGCTGTCCGATGTGCGCAACGCCGTCGGCCAAGGCCTTCAGGGCGCTCGCGATTTCGGGGCCGACGCCCTGCAGCGCGCTAGCGACCTCGGCCAGGCGGGGCTGGACCTCGGTCGTCGGGCGGTCGACGACCCCGAGGGTACGGTGCGATCGGTCGCCGCCGCCGCGCGCCAGGGCGTCAACGACGCCACCCACGTCGCTCAGCAGGGCTTGCGCGACGGCGTGATGTGGACCGGCCGGCAAGTCCAGGCGGGCGCCGAGGCGGCCCGGGACGCGATCCCCGGCGACAATCTGGTCTCCAACACCTTGCGCGCCGGGATCACCGACGCCGAAACCAGAGCCCGGTTCACGGTGGGCGTGGCCGGCGGCGTGCTGAACGAAGGCGTGGGCTTGCTGGGAACGGCCGGGACGCTGGGGATCTACGCCGCCGAGCTGCAGCTGTCCCCGACCGCCCGCGCGGAGTTGGGCCAGACCGTCCTCGGCGGACTGGAACGGGGCGGCGGGGCTGTGCTCGACTATGGTCAGGCGGTCGCCGCCGATCCGTCGCGCGTGCTGGGCGACCTCGGCGGCGCGGCGACGGCGACCTACGACGCGGCGGCCGGCTTCGTGGACGGCCAAATCCAGCGGCACGCGGACGCCATCCGCCGTGGCGAGGGTCCCGAGACCCTGGGCATGACCACCGGCCAGGCCGCTACCTATCTCGTGCCGATCGGCGGCGGACCGCTGCGCGGCGCGGCCCAGGCGGGCGTCCGCGGCGCGACGGAAGTTGTGGCCCGCGAGGGCGTCGAAGTCTTGGCCCGGGAAGGCGTCGAAGCCGGCGTCCGGGCCCTTCCGCAGGCCACCCGCGCCGATCTCGACGCCCTGCGCGCGCGGCTGGGCGTGTCGGAGACCCATACCGTGGCCGCCGCCCGGACCGACATCCCCGGCCTAGAGGCCCGGGTGTTCGAGGGCGCCTCGCCCAAGGTGATGAAGGAGGCCGGACTGCCGCAGCCGGAGGCCGGGCCGATCGCCGCGCCGTTCAACAACCCGCTGTTCGTCCGCCATGCCGAGGAGCGGGTGTCCAACGCGCTGGCCCGCGCGATCGACGCCCTGCCGACCGGAACCGACCTTGCGGGCCGCACGGTCTCGATCCACGTCTCACAAGCCGTCTGCTCGGCCTGCAAGGCCGGCCTCAGGGATTCCGACGCCGCTTCGGGCGTGCTAAAGCAGCTCAGCCAGCGCTACCCCGACCTGACGATCCGGGTCACCGCCGAGGGTTCGGACAGCGCCCTGACCCTGCGGGGCGGCGCGATCGTGGATCGCTGAGAACTGGAGACCGCGAGACATGGGATTGCGCGCCGACCTGACCGTTCTGCCACCGCGCGAACAGGCGCGACGCCTGGCCGCCGTCGCCGAGCCCTTCGCCGCGCGGATCGAGCGGGTCGAACCCGACGCCCGCGAGGCCCAAGCCGCCCTGGCTGCGATGCGCGCCTGGAGCGACGGCGAGCCCCTGACCGGCCGCGCCTTCTCCGACCTGATCTACAGCGAAGACGAGCACGGGACCCTGCGGCGGCTATCGCAAGCGGCAGGCATGCCCAGCGAAATGGCCTGGAGCGCACTGACCACCGCGGCGATGTACGTCGCCTGGCTGGTCTATCGCGAGACCGGCGAACCCATGCCCAGCGACGTCAGCGAGGTGGACGAAGACACCCTCGACCTCCTGGACGAGCAGATCGGCGAACTGGCCTGACGGCGCGACCACCCTACCCGACCATATCCCAATCCAGCGGCTCGCCTCGGCTCAGCGCCCGCGCCGCCGGTCGACCCAGCACCTTCTCGTAGTCGGCCGGCGGCAGGCCGTTGCCCGGCCGCACCGAACGGACATGAGCCGGCGTCAAGACCTCGCCGGCCGCGACGTCGGCGACGACATAGAGCGAGCGGCGGAACAGGATGTTGCCGCGCTCGGAACCCAGCAGGTCGTAATTGACCCCGCCCAGCGCCCGCCAGGCGTTGCGGCTGTCGTCGCACAGGGCCTTGAACTCGGCCGGCTCCAGGCTGAAGGCCGCATCGGGACCGCCATCGGCCCGGGCCAGGGTGAAGTGCTTCTCGACCGCGCAGGCCCCCAGGGCCACCGCCGCCACCGCCGCGGCCGTGCCCGGCGTGTGGTCCGACAGGCCGGCCGGGCAGCCGAAGCGCTGGGCCAGGTCGACCACCGTGCGCAGGTTGGCGTCCTCGAAGCGGGCCGGATAGCTGGACACGCAGTGCAGCAGCAGCACCCCCGCGGCCCCCGCTTGCAGGGCGGCGTCGCGGGCGGTCTCGATCTCGGCCAGATTGGCCATGCCGGTCGAGATGATCAGCGGCTTGCCCTGCCTGGCGGCGTAGCGGATCAGCGGCAGGTCGACGGCCTCGAACGAAGCGATCTTGTAGGCCGGGGCGTCCAGGCCGGCCAGCAGGTCGACGGCGGTCTCGTCGAACGGGCTGGAGAAGATCGTCACCCCCCGCGCCCTGGCCCGGGCGAACAGCGCCGCGTGCCATTCGTAAGGAGTCTGGGCCTCCTGGTAGAGCTCGTGCAGGCTGCGGCCGTCCCACAGGCCGCCGTGGATCTTGAACTCCGGACGGTCGACATCGAGCGTGATGGTGTCGGCGGTGTAGGTCTGCAGCTTGATGGCGTCGCAGCCGGTGTCGGCCGCCGCGTCGATCATCGACAGGGCCCGGTCGAGGCTGCCGTTGTGATTGCCCGACAGCTCGCAGATGACATAGGGCGGATGGTCGGCGCCGATCCGGCGGCCGGCGATCTCGATGAAGGGGGCGGTCATGGGGCGCGCTCGCAACAGGTCTTGCGCCGACATTAACCCTGAAATCGTGGACGAGGCGTCAATCGCTATTGGCCCAAGCTCACAGCATGGGAATGCAAGGACATCCCGCCGCCTCGCCAGGCTCAACGGTTATGCGATCAAGCGGCGCGGCCGTGCGGCCGAATATGGCGCCGAAGCGGAATCGCGCATAGATAACGACAATGTCCACGCTCGAACCCCGCCACACCCGCTGCCTGATCATCGGCTCAGGCCCCGCCGGCTACACCGCCGCTATCTACGCCGCCCGCGCGCTGCTCAAGCCGGTGCTGATCGCCGGCATCCAGCCCGGCGGCCAGCTAACCATCACCACCGATGTCGAGAACTATCCCGGCTTCGCCGACGTCATCCAGGGCCCCTGGCTGATGGACCAGATGAAGGCCCAGGCCGAACATGTCGGCACCGAATTCGTCAGCGACATCGTGCTGTCGGCCGACCTGTCGCAGCGGCCGTTCCACATCAAGACCGACAGCGGCCAGGACTGGTTCGCCGAGACCCTGATCATCGCTACCGGCGCCCAGGCCAAGTGGCTGGGCCTGGAGAGCGAGAGCAAGTACCAGGGCTTCGGGGTCAGCGCTTGCGCCACCTGCGACGGCTTCTTCTATCGCGGCAAGGAAGTGGTCGTGGTCGGCGGCGGCAACACCGCCGTCGAGGAGGCCCTGTTCCTGACCAGCTTCGCCAGCAAGGTCACCCTGGTCCACCGCAAGGACGAACTGCGGGCCGAGATGATCCTGCAGGAGCGCCTGCTGGCCCACCCCAAGATCGCGGTGATCTGGGACAGCGCCATCGACGAGGTGCTCGGCGAAAGCAACCCCATGGGCGTCACCGGCGTGCGGCTGAAGAACGTCAAGACCGGCCAGACCCAGGAGATCGCCTGTGACGGCGTGTTCATCGCCATCGGCCACGCCCCGTCGTCGGAACTGTTCGCCGGCCAGCTGGAGACCGGTCCCGGCGGCTATCTGAAGGTCAAGCCGGGCACGACCGCGACGGCGGTCGAGGGCGTCTATGCGGCCGGCGACGTCACCGACGACGTCTATCGCCAGGCGGTCACCGCCGCCGGCATGGGCTGCATGGCCGCCCTGGAGGCCGTGCGCTTCCTGGCCGAGGAAGACCACAAGAAGGCCCACCACCCGATCAGCCATCAAGAGGCCGAAAAGATCGGCGTCTGGTAGGCGGGCCGTTCAGGTCGTGGCGGGCGGGGGGTCCGACGCCGCCTGGGCCAGCAGCGGCGAGATCAGCGCATCGAAGCTGGCCTCGGTGAAGGCGCCGGCCTGCGCATGGCGGATCACGCCGGACCGGTCGATCACATAGCTGGTCGGCACGGCCCCGCCGATCTCGCCATAGCCCGATCCTTTCAGCCGGGTGATCAGGGGAAAGGACAGCAGGGCGGCCAGAGGCTTGAGCTTGCTGTCAGGCACGGAATTTTCGGTGGTGACCGCGAAGATCTTCAGGTCGCTGGACTTGTGGCGCCGCATATAGGTGTCCAGCACCAGCAGCTCGGCTCGGCAGGGCGCGCACCACGTCGCCCAATAGTTCAGGACGATCACCTGGCCGCGCAGCTCGGCCAGGCCAAGGCGCTGCTTGTCGAAGGTGGTCACCTGGAAGTCCGGGGCCAGTTGGCCGATCTTGGCGCTCTTGGCCGCCGCGCCCGAGCCATAACCTGTCAGGATCGCGCCAAGCCCGCCGCCAAGTCCGAGAGCCACCGCCCGCCGCGCCAACATTCGCCATTCCCCGCCATAGACCGCCGCACGTTGCCTGCCGGTCGGCGGCTCCGTCAATGGTTCAGCTTGAAGCTGACGCGTCAATTGACCGGCAGGCCGGGCTTCTCCTTCCTGGAGGAGCCGAAATAGTCGATCTTCTTCTTGGCCGGCGGTGGAGGGGACGGCGCCTCGGCCGGCGGCGCGGCGACGGTCGGCGTGTCCGGCGCGGCGGGCTCCAGGGCCTTGTTGATCCTGGCGATGTCCTCGGGCGTCGGGGCGCGACGGCCGCCACGCATCGCCGTGGCCGAATCGCCGGCGATCGGCGCCAGGATCTCGACCACCCCGTCGGGGCCGACGATCCTGGCCGGCTCGCCGGTCGGGGTCGGCATCGTGTCCTTGGCCTGTTCCAGCGCCTGGGTCTCGGCCTGGGTTTTGGCCAGGATGTCAGGCGGAGCGGCCTCCAGGGTGCGCGGGTCGGCGCCCATCAGGATGTCGGCCGAAACGGTCTCGCGGGCCGAATAACGGCCGCGGAACGCCGCCGCCGTCCCCGACGGCCCCGTCCAGCGGTAGAAGATGTGGGTTCCCACCGTCTTCAGCTTGACCAGGGTCGGCGCCCAGTACGGAAACACATAGTCAGCGTGATAGTGAGTGGCCGAGCCGACGTCCTTCATCACGAAGCCGGCCAGTGCGCGTTTGGCGATGATCCTGGCGTTGTCCCACACGGCGGGGCTGATCGCCCGCTCCAGGGAGCCGTCGCAGGTGAAGCTGAACTGGCAACCCGTGCCGCGCGCCGAACCCTCATAGACCACGCCGCAGATCGACTTGGGATAGCCGGGATGGCGCACGCGGTTGAGCACGGTCTGGGCCACGGCCTGCTGGCCGCTGATCGGCTCGAAACCCGCCTCGAAATAGACCGCCTGGGTCAGGCAGTGCAGCGCCTTTTCGCGCTCCGCCGCCGGGCCGCTGATCATGAACGGCTTCATGACCTCCAGGGTCACCAGGGCCGTGGGCTTATAGGCGTTGATCAGCCGGGCTTCTTCGAAGTCGGGCTGACGGTCGCCCAGGCGCGGGATGGTACGGATGTCGAGCTGCTCCCACCCCTCGACGCGGCCCCAGTCGTCGCGGTGCGGCCGGGGATCGTGCCGGCGGGCCAGGGCCAGCATCGCGGGATCCATGTCGGCGAACGTGGCGGCCAGGCTGGCGTCCGACAGGGTTCCGGCGATAGTCATGACTGGACCCGGACGTCCGACAGGACGTGGGAAGTAGTAGATGGCGCACGCGCCAAGGCCGCCGAAGACGACCAGCGCCACAGCGGCCTTTCCGGTTCTGGAGTCGACTAGGCCCCGCACGTGAGCTTTCGGGCTGTCACTTTCCGCCGAGCGTGGAGCGGATCATCCACGCATGCTTCTCATGGGCGGCCAGGCGCTGGGTGTAGAGGTCGGCGGTGGCCTCGTCGCCGGCCTCGTCGGCGGCCGGGAAGGCGGCGCGCAGGGTGGCGATCACGGTCTCATTGTCGGCCAGCAGTTCCTGGAACATGCCCTCCCAATCTTTCTCGGCGTCGCCGTCCTTGATGCTCGACAGGTTGCCGAAGGCGCCATAGCCCTGGGGCGCCAGCTCGCCCAGGGCGCGGATGCGCTCGGCGATGGCGTCCAGCGCCGTCCACTCCTCGGTGTACTGGCCTTCGAGCAACACATGCAGGGCCTGGAAGTTGGGGCCGCGGACGTTCCAGTGATAGCCGTGCGTCTTCAGGTAGAGGGCGTAGCTGTCGGCCAGAACCTTGTTCAGACCGGCGACAATGTCGGCTCGCTGCTTGGCGCTGAAGCCGGTATTGAGGGTCGCGACCATCATCATCTCCCGTGTTGCGTCACCTAGGTAGGCGTGTCCATGTTTCTGGCAAGAGAGTACGTGCGCGTGGAGCACCATGAAGACGTCTGAACCACTCGCAAGGGGCCGCGGGGGCATTGCGTCCGACGTGCTTAGCGCGTGGCTCATTCCGCCGGTTCCGCCGCCGGCTTGGCGGTCGGCCCTGGTGACTCTGGCCGCCATCGCCGTGGCCGTGGGGCTGCGGGCGTCAGTCCTGGGCCTGAGCGGCGGCATCGGCGTCACCCAGGCGTTCTTCCCCGCGATGATCCTGGTCACGCTCCATGCGGGCTGGCGCTGGGGCGTGGCCCCGGTCGCGGCCGCCGCGGCGTTCGCCTGGTGGCTGTGGGGCGGCGGCCAGGGCGAACCGCTGAACGAGGGCGAGGTCGCCACCCTGATCCTGTTCCTGGTGTCCGCCGCCATCACCGTGGCCGTGGCCGAGGGCCTGCGGCGCAGCCTGATCCACCTGGCCGAGGCCCGCCGGCGCCAGACCGAGGCCGAGATCCGCCTGCAGGTGACCCAGGCCGCGGCCGGCGTGGGCCCCTGGGAGTGGGACATCGGCAAGAACCAGCTGCAGCTGTCGCCCACCGCGCGCGCCAACCTGGGGATCGACGCCGAGGGGCCGATCGATCTGGACACCCTGATCGCGTCCGTCCATCCGGACGACCAACCGCTGGTCCGTGACCACATCCGCCAGGCTGTCAAGGCCGGACCGCTGTACGAGGTCGAATACCGCCTGGCCAACGCCCCCGACGGCGAGCGCTGGATTCACGGCCGCGGCGAGGTGCTGCGCGACGAGACCGGTCGCGCCACCCGCATCCTCGGGGTCAATTTCGACGTCACCACGCGTCGCCGGGCCGAGGAAAGCCTGCGCGAGAGCGAGGCCCGATTCCGGGCCCTGGCCGACAGCGCCCCGGCCCTGATGTGGATCACCGGCCCCGACGGGATCCGGGTTTTCGTCAACGCCGCCTATGTGGCCTTCGCCGGCGTCTCCTATGACGAGGCCCTGGTGCTGGACTGGCGCTCGCGCCTGCACCCCGACGACCTGCCGGGCATCCTCAAGGCCCAGATCGCCGGCGAGAGCTCGCGCAAGCCGTTCAGCCTGGAGGCGCGCTATCGCCGGGCCGACGGCGAGATCCGCTGGTTGAAGTCGTTCTCCCAGCCGCGCTACGGCCCCGGCGCGGCGTTCAACGGCTTCATCGGCATCGCCTTCGACGTCACCGACGCCAAGGAGGCCGAGGCCAAGCTGACCGGCCTCAACGAACTGCTGGCCGACCGCGTGCAGGAAGCCCTGTCGGAGCGCGACGCCGCCCAGGCCGCCCTGACCCAGTCGCAGAAGCTGGAGGCCATCGGCCAGCTGACCGGCGGCGTCGCCCACGACTTCAACAACCTGCTGACGGTGATCATCGGCGCCCTGGACGTGCTGCAGCGCAACCCCGACGATCAGGCCCGGCGCGAGCGGATGCTGGTCGCGGCCCAGGCCGCCGCCCGCCGCGGCGAGAAGCTGACCCAGCACCTGCTGGCCTTCGCCCGCAAGCAGCCGCTGCACCCGGAGATCTGCCGGATCGACGCCATGATCGGCGAAAGCGAAAGCCTGCTGCGGCGGGCGGTCGGCGAGGGCCTGGACCTCAGCCTGGAGCTGACGGCCGGGGACCGCACCACCCTGACCGACTCCGGCCAGTTCGAGGCGGCCCTGCTGAACCTGGTGGTCAACGCCCGCGACGCCACCCCGCCGGGGGGGCGGATCACGGTGATGTCGCAGGCCGTCGACCTCGACCAGCCGCAGGGCGACCTGCCGGCCGGCCGCTACCTGCGCGTGGCCGTGCGCGACACCGGCGAGGGCATGGACGCCGAGACGCTGGAGCGCGCCTTCGAGCCCTTCTACACCACCAAGCCGGTGGGCAAGGGCACCGGGCTGGGCCTGTCCCAGGTCTACGGCTTCGTCCGCCAGAGCGGCGGCGAGGTGACCATCGAATCCGCGGTCGGCCAGGGCACGACCGTGGCCATGCTGCTGCCGGTGCGCGAGGCCTTCTCGCAGATCGAGGTTTTCGCCGCGCCGCCGCCGGACGTCCGCGCCACCGCGCACGTGCTGCTGGTCGAGGACGATCCCGAGGTCGGCGACCTGGTCGAGGCGATGATCGGCGAGCTGGGCCACATGGTCAGCCGGGCGACCACCGCCGACGCGGCCCTGGCCATCGCCCGCGCCGATCCGACCCTCGGCCTGGTGATCACCGACGTGATGATGCCCGGCGGCAAGAGCGGGGTCGACCTGGCGGTCATCCTGGCGCAGGAGCGGCCGGAACTGCCGATCCTGCTCAGCTCCGGCTACACTGGCCAGGAGCTGGTGCGGGCCCACGAGACGCCCTGGCCCCTGCTGCGCAAGCCCTACGCCCTCGACGCCCTGGCCCGGGCCATGGCCGAGGCCTGGGACCGGCGGCCGGCGCCGCAGGTCGTGGACTGATTTTTTCGACTGCGCTTTGCAATCGGCTCGTGAGGGTCTATATGTCGTCTGTCCCTTTTGCTCAACTTTAGCAAAAGGGTTCGACGCCGAAGCGGATCTGTTTGGGAAATGTTCCGCTCCCGGCGTTTTTTGAGGCTCTGGAAATGCTCAGTTTGAGCATAAGAGAGGATCGCATGGCCGACGGTTTCGCTTCCCTGGCCTTCACCCCCGACGTCGAGGCGGCGACCGCGCCGTTGTGGGACAAGGTGAAGCACCATGTCACGCCGCTGGAATGGCGCCTGCAGGCGCCGCTGATCGCCGAGATCAACCGGCTGAAGCGCGAGAAGAACGCGGTCATCCTGGCCCACAACTACATGACGCCCGAGATCTTCCACGGGGTCGGCGACTATGTCGGCGACAGCCTGGGCCTGGCCCGAGAGGCGGCCAAGAGCGACGCGGCGGTGATCGTCCAGGCCGGCGTCCACTTCATGGCCGAAACCAGCAAGGTGCTGGCGCCCGAGAAGCGCGTGCTGATCCCCGATCTGCGGGCCGGCTGCAGCCTGGCCTCCTCGATCACCGGCGCCGACGTGCGGCTGATCAAGGCCCGCCACCCGGGCGTGCCGGTGGTCACCTATGTCAACACCACCGCCGAGGTGAAGGCCGAGACCGACATCTGCTGCACCAGCGCCAACGCCGTGCAGGTGGTGGAATGGGCTGCCCGCGAGTGGGGCGTCGACAAGGTCATCCTGATCCCCGACGAATACCTGGCCCGCAACGTCGCCCGCCAGACCGACGTCAGGATCATCGCCTGGGCCGGCCGCTGCGAGGTCCATGAGCGCTTCACGGCCGGCGACATCGCCGAGATGCGTGCGGCCTATCCCGGCGCCGAGATCCTGGCCCATCCCGAATGCCCGACCGAGATCCTGGAGGCCGCCGACTTCGCCGGCTCGACCGCGGCGATGAACGACTATGTCGCGCTGAGGAAGCCGAAGCAGGTGGTGCTGATCACCGAGTGCTCGATGGCGTCCAACGTCCAGGCGGAGTCGCCCGGAACCCAGTTCATCGGCCCCTGCAACCTGTGTCCGCACATGAAGCGGATCAGCCTGCAGAACATTCACGACGCCCTGGTCCACGATCGCTACGAGGTGACGATCGATCCGGCCGTCGCCGCCCGCGCTCGCCTGGCCGTGCAACGGATGATCGACCTGCCGCCGCCGACCGTTCCGGCGCGCTACGACCTGGTCAAGGCCAAGCACCATGTGGACGTGGAGCTGATTTAGAAGCCCTTCCCCCTTGATGGGGGAAGGGTTGGGATGGGGGTGACCTCGGCGTCTCCACCGTCCCGCATTGTGCGAGTTTCTTCGATGGCTGAACGCTTCGCGTTCACCCCCATCCCCGGCCCTTCCCCCATCAAGGGGGAAGGGAGTGGAGTTGAAGCATGACCGACCGTCTCACCTTCGACGGCCCCGTGATCCTCGGGGCGGGCCTGGCGGGCCTGACCGCCGCCCTCGCCTGCGCGCCGCGCAAGGCGCTGGTGCTGTCGCCGACGCCGCTGGCGACCGGCTGCTCCAGCGCCTGGGCCCAGGGCGGCATGGCCGCGGCCCTGTCGGAGGAGGACGCCCCCGCCCTGCACGCCGCCGACACCATCGCCGCCGGCGCGGGGCTGTGCGATCCGGAAGCGGTCGAGCTCTTGACCACCGAGGGTCCCGCCGCCGTCCGCGCCCTCGCCGCCTTGGGCGCGCCTTTCGACCGCCACCGCAACGGCGACTTCGTGCTCAGCCTCGAAGCCGCCCACGCCAAGGCCCGGGTCGCCCGGGTCGGCGGCGACGGCGCCGGCGCGGCGATCATGGCCGCGGTCATCGCCGCCGTGCGCGCCGCCCCATCCGTCGAGGTCCGCGAGAACGCCCGCGCCCGTCGGCTTTTGCAGGACGCGGCGGGCCGCGTCGTTGGGCTGATTGCAGAAATCGACGGCGCCCTGGTCGAGATCCTCGCGCCCGCCGTGATCCTGGCGACCGGCGGCGTCGGCGGACTCTACGCCGTCACCACCACCCCGGCGGAGGTGCGCGGCGAGGGCCTCGGCCTAGCCGCCCTGGCCGGGGCGGTGATCGCCGACCCCGAGTTCGTGCAGTTCCATCCCACCGCCATCGACATCGGCCGCGACCCCGCCCCGCTCGCCACCGAGGCCCTGCGCGGCGAAGGCGCGATCCTGCGCAACACGGACGGCCGCGCCTTCATGGCCGACTACCACCCGGCCAGGGAGCTGGCCCCGCGCGACGTCGTGGCCCGCGCCATCCATGCCGAGCGGGCGGCCGGTCGCGGCGCCGTCCTCGACGCCACGGTCGCGGTCGGGGCCCATTTCCCGCAGGAGTTCCCGGCCGTGTTCGCCGCCTGCATGAGCGCCGGGATCGACCCGCGGGTCCAGCCGATCCCGGTGACCCCCGCCGTGCACTACCACATGGGCGGGGTGGCGACGGACCTCGACGGCCGCACCAGCCTTGAGGGCCTACTGGCCGCCGGCGAGTGCGCCAGCACGGGCGTGCACGGCGCCAACCGCCTGGCCTCCAACAGCCTGCTGGAGGCGGCAGTGTTCGGAGCCCGCGCCGGCCGCGCGGCCCGAGGGCTCGTGCTGGGCGTCGAGCCGCCGCTGGCGACCGCGCCGAGCCCTGATCTTCCAGATGACGCGCTCCAGATCCTGCGCCAGGCGATGAGCCGCGACGCCGGGGTGATCCGCGACGCCGACGGCCTGGCGCGGCTGGCTGCGGTCATCGACGCCCTGGAGGTCGTCCACGGCCTGGCCCCGACGCTGGTCGCCGCCCGCCTGATCGCCGCCGCCGCCCTGAGCCGCCAAGAGAGCCGAGGCGGCCATTTCCGCGCCGACTTCCCCGCCACGGCCCTGCCGGAACGCACTTTCGTCACCCTCGACGGCCGCGAGCCCGGTTTGCGCTACGCGGCGGAGTAGGGGTACAATTCGGGAACGGAGGTGCGACCATGACCGCGACATCCAGGCCCGACGACGGCTTTTCGGAGCAGCCGATCTCGGATTTTCGCCTGACGGTCGATGACCTGGAAACAATGGTGCGGGCCGGCGTCTTCGACCGGGTCGATTCCGGCAAGGTGGAGCTCGTCGAAGGAAGACTCGTCCACATGGCGTCGGAATCATTACTTCACGCCCGCGCCGCCGGGCGGCTGTCTCTTGCTTTGAACCTGGCGATAACGCGGCTCTCGCTGGAGCAAAGGTTCGAGGTGCTGAACGGCGGCACGGTGCGGATTTCCGACATCTCGGCCTTCGATCCCGACGGGGCCGTGATTGCCCGCGGCGTTGAGGGTTTCTTTATGCGACCCGATCAGGTGTTCCTCGTTATCGAATCGTCGCTTTCCACCTTAAGCCGCGACCTGGGCTCGAAGAGCCGGGCCTATGCGGTGGCGGGTATCGCCGAATACTGGGTCATTGATGTCAAGAACGCCAAACTGCACGTCTTCCGTAGGCCGGTGGGCGGCGCCTGGACCGAAAGCTTGACCCTCGGCGCGAGCGACAAGGTTTCACCGCTGTTCGCGCCGGGCGCCGACATTTCCTTGGCCAGCGTGTTTTGAGGCCGGCGCAGGCTTCGTCAATCGCCCTCGCAGGTGCCGCCCGCGTCTCGCCGCTGTCCGCCTTGCAGATCAGCATCCCGCTGTCGGAGTTGTTTTGAGCCCCTCCCCTCTCCCCGACCTCCTGGTCCGCCCGATCATCGACATGGCCCTGGCCGAGGACCTCGGCCGGGCCGGCGACCTCACGGCCCAGGCCTGCATCGACGCCGACGCGAGGCTGTCGGTGATGTTCGCCGCGCGCCAGGACGGCCGCGTCGCCGGCCTGTCCTGCGCCCGCCTGGCCCTGGCGGCCCTGGACCCGACCGCCAGCTTCGAGGTCGTCACCCCCGACGGCGCCGACGCCGCCCCGGGCGCGGTCCTGGCCCGGGCCGAGGGCGACGCCCGCGCCGTGCTGGCCGCCGAGCGCACGGGGCTGAACCTGCTGGGCCGACTATCGGGCATCGCCACCCTGACCCGGGCCTATGTCCGGCTGGTCGCCGGCACGGGCGCGACCATCGTCGACACCCGCAAGACCACGCCCGGCCTGCGGGCCCTGGAGAAGTACGCCGTGCGCTGCGGCGGCGGGACCAACCACCGCTTCGGCCTCGACGACGCCATCCTGATCAAGGACAACCACGTCGCCGCGTGCGGGGGCGTCGGAGAGGCCGTCCGCCGGGCCCGGGCCTTCGCCGGCCACCTGGTCAAGGTCGAGGTCGAGGTCGACGGCCTGGACCAGCTGGAGGACGCCCTGCGGTACGGCCCGGACGTGGTGATGCTCGACAATTTCAGCCTCGACGACCTCAAGGCCGCCGTGCGCCTAGCCAAGGGCCGCGCCGTGCTGGAGGCCTCCGGCGGCGTCAACCTGACCACCGTCCGCGCCATCGCCGAGACCGGCGTCGAGGTGATCAGCGTCGGCGCCCTGACCCATTCGGCCATGGTCCTGGACATCGGCCTGGACGCGGTGTGATGGGCGGGCGGCGCGCACGCCGCCCCGCGACAAATCCGCCCCCCTCCGGCCCAAGGCAGCGCTTCCTTAACCGCGCTCGGCGCACAGCAGGGGCTTCCTTCCAGCGCCTCGCCGCGCCCATGGAGCGCGTCGGATTGCAGCCAAGCCAGCAGATCAATCTCGAAAAGGCCCGGGCGCTGATCGTCGACGACAACGCCCAGTCGGCCGACATCCTGGCCGGCGTGCTGACGAGCTTTGGCCTGCGCGACCTCTCGCGCCGGACCAGCGCCAAGGAGGCGCAGGAGGAGCTGG
The DNA here is from genome assembly GCF_052871235.1 of Caulobacter sp. LARHSG274. NCBI lineage: Bacteria > Pseudomonadati > Pseudomonadota > Alphaproteobacteria > Caulobacterales > Caulobacteraceae > Caulobacter > Caulobacter sp. LARHSG274. The sequence goes on from NZ_JBIXJO010000007.1 coordinate 45,138, forward strand.
AGTACAAGCCGGCCGACCTGATCCTGACCAACGCCCATCTGCCGGAGATGGACGGCTACGACCTGGTCCGCTGGCTGCGGCGCGAAGGCGGCGAGGCCATCCGCATGACGCCGGTGATCGTCGTCACCGCCCACACCCGCCGCACCCATGTCGAGAAGGCCCGCGACTGCGGGGCCAATTTCATCATCACCAAGCCGATCTCGCCGGCCGTGGTGCTGGAACGCATCCTGTGGGTCGCCCGGAGCGACCGGCTGTTCATCACCTGCGAGGCCTATGCCGGGCCCGACCGCCGCTGGCGCAACGCCGGTCCGCCCGTCGAATTCCCCGATGGCCGACGCCGCGACGACGGCCCGGCGGAGCTCAGCGACGACGGCGGCCGCAACATGAGCCAGGACGAGCTGGACATGCTGATCAAGCCGCAGAGGTCGCTGGTATGAGCGAGGTCCACAAGAGCCGCATGCGGCCGCGGCTGGCCCAGCTGATGGCGGAAAAGGGCGGCCTCTATGTCGGCGAGGCGCTCAAGCGGGCCGACGCCGCCTTGGAGGTGCTGCGCGAGCCGTCGCTGCAGGGGATCGACGGCCACATCGTCGCGCTCGACGCCCTGCTGGCCGCCGGGACCGACGCCGCGGCTCTGACCAAGGGCCTCTACGACCGCGCCGCCGACATCATCAGCCTCAGCGGCGCCGAGCGCAACGCGGCCGTCGAGGTCGCGGCGCGATCGCTCTGCGAGCTGCTCGACGAATTACCGGACCGGGCCGGCGTCCTGTCGCCCTCGACCCTGGCCGCGTTCCAGGTCCATGTCGCTTCGATCAAGCTGCTGCACCGCACGCCCGCCGATCCCGCCGTGCAGGGGCCGATCCTGCAGGGCCTGGCCAGCCTGCTGGACAAGCAGCGCGGCGGCGTCCCCGCCAACGACTGACCTCTACCGCCCCCGCAGCCAGGGGGCCAACCGGTCCTGCAGCGGCTGGTCGACATAGGTGTGGAACAGCCAGGCCGCGCCCAGGGCGATCGGGAACGAGGCCAGCCACATCAGCCATTGCCAGCCGATGCCGATCGGCACGGCGGCGATCAGGGCGTGCACGGCGCTCCAATAGATCACCCCGACCAGGATATGGGTGATGAACAGGGCGAAGGACAGCTTGGCGCCCTCCTCGATCCAGGCCTTGGGATGCTTGACCGGCAGGCGCCCGGCCCCGAGCACGATGGCGGCGATGGCGATCAGGCTGGGCACGTCGAAGATCAGCACGTCCGGCAGGGCGTAGCGGTCGAGCGGCTGCATCGCCGCGAGCAGCACACAGCCGCCGACCAGCAGGGCCCGCGCCGCCCGTTCCGACGGCCAGTCCATCTCCACCGCCCGCGCCAGGCAGACGCCCAGGGTGAACAGCGGCAGGGCCCGCACCACCCCGAACCGGAACGGCAGATCGGAGAGGGCGTGGTGAAACAGCCGCCGCGCCAACAGTTCGCAGACCGCGAACGCCGCCGCCCCGATCAGCGGCAGGACCAGAGGATGGCGCACGCGATTGGCGGCGCGCCACAGCCATGGGAACAGGGCATAGCAGACGATCAAGGCCGACAGCGACCAGCTGGGCAGGTTCCAGCCGTCGCTGTTGACGCCCCAGGCGTGGACCAGCAGGGCCTGGACCGGCAGCTGGTCCCAGGCGAAGCGCGACGGCTTGTGCGCGTCGGTGCCCAGGCTGTTGAGCACCAGCACCAGGGCCGCCATCAGCAGCAGCACGATCAGGTGCCCGGGCCAGACCCGGCCGACCCGCCGCAGCCAGAAGCGGCCGTGGCTGATCCTGCCGGTCAGGGTCGAGGCGCCATAGGCGCGGCCCAGCACATAGCCCGACAGCATCAGGAAGAAGTCGGTGGCCAGGAAGCCGCGCGAGAACACCTGGCCGAAACGCTCGATCCGCAGCGGACCCTCGGCCCCGAAATGATAGATGACGATCAGCAGCGAGGCGACGAATCGCAACAGGTCCAGCGCGCCGCCGCGGGTGGCGGCGCGCGCTGGCCGGGCGACGGCGGGCGCGGCTTCCGGCGCGGCGGTCGAAAGCGTCGGTTCGCCGGCGGGCGCGCCTGCCGGCGCAACGGGGGGAAGGACGGGAATGTTCACAACCTGGGTGGCTTAACAAAGCCGGGGCCGCCGGGGAAGCACGCGACGCGCGCAACCGTGCGACGTCCTATCGCAGCGCGCCGCCTGTTGCCGGACCGCCGCCCCTCGCCGCGCTTGAACGCCGCTTGGCCGCACCCCATCTGCAACTGCAAGAGTTTCCGATTGGACCCGCCCATGACCGCTCGCCTGCCCGCCCTGTTCCTTGGCCACGGCTCGCCGCTGAACGCCATCGAGGACAACGCCTGGAGCCGCACCTGGGCCCGGCTGGGCGCCGAGTTGCCCCGGCCCAGGGCGGTGCTGATGATCAGCGCCCACTGGGAGACCCGGGGCGCCAGCGCGGTCAGCGCTTCGGAGCATCCAGAGACCATCCACGACTTCGGCGGCTTTCCCCAGGCTTTGTTCGACGTGCGCTACGAAGCGCCCGGCGATCCGGCCCTGGCCCGGCGAGTCGCCGAGCTTCTGGCCCCCGACATGGTCGTGCAGCACCCCGCCCGCGGCCTCGACCACGGCGCCTGGGGGGTGCTGGCGCCGATGTATCCGGACGCCGACGTGCCGGTGGTGCAGCTGAGCCTGGACCGCGGCCGCCCCGACCGCTGGCACTACGAGGCCGGTCGCCGCCTGGCCGTCCTGCGCGACGAGGGCGTGCTGGTCGTCGGCAGCGGCGATATCGTCCACAATCTTCGGGCCGCCGACTTCCGCACCGGCCAGGTTCCCGACTGGGCGCCGCGCTTCAACGACACCGCCAAGGCCCTGATCGCGGCCGGCGACCACGACCCGCTGATCGATTGGCCGAGCCTCGGCCCCGACGCCCAGATCGCCATCAACAGCGCCGAGCACTACCTGCCCTTGCTCTATGTGCTGGGCGCCCAGCAGCCCGGAGAGACGGCGTCGTTCTTCACCGACGACCTGTTCGCGGCGGTGTCGATGACCAGCGTGCGGATCGGGTAGGAGAGCCGCGAGCGCTCTTTGAGAGCGCGGCGTCGGCTAACCGCGCGGGGAGATCTGAGGGGTCGACACGCCTTGCATTGACGACACTTCTTACGCATGTAATCTTCATTGAATTACATATGTAATTCACAGGGGGTTTTCATGCTGCACAGACCAGAAGCCAGGCGATCGATCATGGCCGCCGCGATCGCCACTCTCCTGGCTTCACCTCAGGTCGCGACCGCCGCTCCCGCATCGTCGCTCGGCGCCGCGTTCTATGCCAAACCCGGGCGCCTGGTCCGTGTGGAGGGCCGGCGGCGTCTCAACCTCCTGTGCCTGGGCCAGGGATCGCCCGTCGTGCTGCTCGAATCCGGCGCCCCGGTGGGCGCCGTGGCCTGGCGCAAAGTGCAGGACCAGATCAGCCAATTCACCCGTGTCTGCGCCTATGACCGGGCCGGTTACGGCTGGAGCGATCCGCTCGCCCGGCCCGCGCACGGCGAGAACATCGAGGACGACCTGCACAGGCTGCTTCGGGGCGCGGGGATCACCCGGCCGGTCGTCCTTGTCGGCCACTCGGCAGGCGGCCTTTACGTACAGATGTACGCTACCGATCACCCCGCTGCGGTCGCGGGAGTGGTGTTGGTGGATGCGACGACGCGCGACGAATTCCGAATGGTTTGGGATGTCCTCACCGAAGAGGAACGGGCGGAGACCGTCGCCGAATTTCCGAAAGGGCTCGCGGCGCGCAAGCGCTGTGTAGAGCGGGCGCGGACGGGTGAGCTCGCCACTTCCAGCAAGGCGGGTTGCCGGTATCCGCCGACGGGTGACCCAGCGCTCGACGCCGAGTTGCGGCGCCAGTATGCGCTGCCGAAGCAGCAGGAGGCGGCGCTCTCCGAAATCACGAACTTTCAGCCGGCGCGTCCGGATGGCTCGGGGGGCGTGACCATGGCGCAGGCGATCGCCAAACCTTTTCGTCTGGGCGACAAACCCCTGATCATGCTGTCGAGCGGAGGCCGCGTTCCGCCTGGCGAACGCGGCGAGCGCTTGAAAGCCGCGGCCTGGGCCGATACCCAGCGCCTCCTCGGCGCTTCCCCACAGGCGCGATACGTGGCGGTGGAGGGCTCCGGCCACGTCATCCAGGACGACAAGCCAGAGGTCGTGATCGCTGCGGTTCGTGAAGTCGTGGAGCGCGTCCGGAGCGTCGGCGACGCAGCGGAAAAACGCGAAAATCCGTGACGTTTGGACGGACCGCCGCATCCTTTCCGTCCGCCGCCAGTTCCCCTCGCATGACCTACCAGTTGCATTACTGGCCCACCATCCAGGGCCGCGGCGAGTTCGTGCGGCTGGCGCTGGAGGAGGTCGGCGCGGCCTATGTCGATGTGGCGCGCAACGGCGGCGCCGATGGCGGCGAGCGGGCCTTGATGGCCGACATGGGCGATCCGGCCCTGGACCACCCGCCCTTCGCCCCGCCCTACCTTGTCGACGGCGACCTGGTGATCGGCCAGACCGCCAACATCCTGCTGCACCTGGGCCTGCGCCATGGCCTGGCCCCGCGGGACGAGGCCGGCCGGCTTTGGGTCAATCAGTTGCAGCTGACCATCGCCGACCTCGTGGCCGAGGCCCATGACGTCCACCACCCCGTCGGGCTCGGCCTCTATTACGAGGACCAGAAGGCCGAGGCCGCGCGGCGGGCCGAGGAGTTCCGCACTCAGCGGATGAAGAAGTTCCTCGGCTGGTTCGAGACGGTGCTGGCTCGCGCCCCGAAGGGCGGCTGGCTGACCGGCACGGCCCTGACCTATGCCGATCTGTCGCTGTTCCAGACGGTCGAGGGCCTGCGCTACGCCTTTCCGCACGCGATGAAGCGGCTGGAGCCGAAGCTCGAACGGGTGATCCAGGTCCGCGATCGTGTGGCGGAGCGGCCGAACATCCGGGCCTACCTAGCCTCGGACCGTCGCCTTGCATTCAACACCGAAGGAATCTTCCGGCGCTATCCGGAACTGGACCCTGCCTAGGACGCCGGAGTGTTGGCGGCGGCGATGTCGACCCGCTTCCAGGTTTGCGACTTGCACAGGAAGTTGGGCAGCAGGCAGCCCTTGGCCTTCATGGTCATGGCGTCGGGGAAGTCGGCCGTGCCCGAAAGCGTCATGTTCAGGTCCGGCACGAACACCTTGCCGCGCCAGCTGCCGCTCTTCTCCAGCTTGAAGTCGCGCAGGATCTGCATGCCGACCAGATTGGCCGAGCCGCCCTTGCGGGCGTCGGCCTGGGCCTCGGCGCTGGCCCAGACCACATAGCCGCAGGCCCGGCCGCCGCCGCACGGCTTGATCTCGACATGGACGCTGTTCTTGGGATTGCGCCACACGCCGTAGGTGAAGGCTTCGTCCTCGGCCGAGGCCGGCAGGGCTGTCGACAGGCCCGCCAGGACCCCCAGGACAATGAGAACGGCTTTGACTGAACGCATGAGCGCCTCCGAGCACTCCTGCGTTGTCGTGCAGGTCTGCGTTCGGATCAAGTGCGACCGAGACATGCGGGGCGGCTTAAACGCCCTGCAACAGCCTTTCCCCCGCCGCGCGGGCCGCCGCCCGCCGTTCATCCATGCCCCTGGCGTAGATCTTGGTGACCCTTTCCAGCACGGCCGGCGGCGCGGTTTCGGGACGGCCGGCGTCGAACGGCGGGGCCGGAGCATATTCGACGGCCAGCTGGATGGTCTGGGCGGCCTCGGCTCCCGCGATTTCGGCGACAATGGCCAGGGCGAAGTCGATCCCCGCCGTCACGCCGCCGCCGGTGATCACCTGGCCGTCGCGCACGACCCGGGCCGGATCCGGGATCGCGCCGAACAGGACCAGTTGGTCGCGCCAGGCCCAGTGGCAGGCGGCGCGCTTGCCCGTCAGCAGTCCGGCCGCGCCCAGCAGCAGCGAACCCGTGCAGACCGAGGTGACATAGCGCGCCCCCGCCGCCAGCCGGCGGAGCTGGGCCAGATAGGCCTCGTCGCCCAGGGCCTGGGTAGTTCCAAAACCGCCGGGGACGCATAGCAGGTCGCAGCCGTCGATGTCGGCCAGGCGCGGCAGGCGGGCGAACACCAGACCGTCCGCCTCGATCTCCCCGCCGGCCGCACTGGCCGCCGTCACCTGGGCGCCGGGCAGGCGGCTGAGGATCTGGTGCGGGCCGGTGAAATCCAGCTGGGTGACATCCGGGAACAGGGCGAAGACAATGTGAAACGGGGCGGATGTGGCTGGGGCTGCGGCTTGGGTCATGGGGCGTCCTCCGATTGACGCCGCAGCATGGCGCGCCTAGCCTCCGGCGGAAATGACATAGTTCCCTCGAAATACGCCAAGCCGCGAGACGCCCATGAGCGCGATGACCCGCACGGTCGGCTTCCTGATCTTCCCGGACTTCCAACTGCTGGACGTCGCTGGGCCGATCGCCGCCTTCGAGATCGCCGGGCGCTTCGTCCCGGAGGCCTATCGTCTCAGCGTCCTGGCCCGCGATGGCGGGGCCGTGCCCAGCTCGTCCGGGGTGCCGATCAGCGCGACGCCCTTCGCCCAGGCCCCGCCGTTCGACACCCTGATCGTCTCCGGCGGCGAGGGAACCCGCTCCCCGGCCATCTGCGCCGACACCCTGGCCTTCGTGCGCGCCAGCGCCGCCGGGTCGCGGCGCACCGCCAGCGTCTGTTCAGGCACCTACATCCTGGCCGCCGCCGGCCTGCTGGAGGGTCGCCGGGCCACCACGCACTGGCAGCGGTCGGCGGACTTCCAGCGGCGGTATCCGGCCGTGCGCCTCGACCCCGACAGGATCTTCGTCCAGGACGGATCCCTGTGGAGCTCAGCCGGCATCACCGCCGGCATTGACATGGCCCTGGCGATGATCGGCGCCGACCTCGGCGAAGATGTCGCCCGCCGGACGGCCCAGCAGCTGGTGGTCTATCACCGCCGCCCCGGCGGCCAGTCGCAGTTCTCGGCGCTGCTGGAACTGCAGGGCGGCCGTTTCGACGGCCTGTTGGCCTGGGCCCGCGAGAACCTGGCCCAACCGCTGAGCGTCGAGCAACTGGCCCGGCAAGCGGCGATGAGCCCGCGCAACTTCGCCCGGCTGTTCGCCGCCGAGACCGGCGCCACCCCGGCCAAGGCGGTCGAGCGCCTGCGGGTCGAGGCCGCCCGGGCCCTGCTCGACAGCCAGCCCCTGCAGGTCGAGGACGTGGCCCTGGAGACCGGCTTCGGCGATCCCGAACGCATGCGCCGCGCCTTCGTCCGCGCCTTCGGCCAGCCGCCGCAGGCCCTGCGGCGAGCGGCGCGAACCGCGCAATCGCATGTTGCAGCGGCGCCATAGCCCGCAACAAACAGCAAAGCTTAAGCAACCCTGGATTTACCGCACGAACGACACCCCCTATGGGCGGGCGGTCCGCTCCGGACGCGTACCTCATGGGGGAAGTTTTTCATGCGTTTGTTCATCATCACTGCGGTCGCCGCCCTGGCGGTCGCCGGCGTCGCTGGCGCCCAGAACGTCAAGCCCGTCGCCGCCTCGGCCGCCAGCGGTCAATATGTCTCGGTCTCCGGCGGCCTGATCGGCAAGACCGACTATGACTACGGCTTCGCCAATGGCTGGTCGGTGGACGCCGACGTCAAATCCGGCGCCCAGGGCGCTGTGGCCTGGGGTTCGACGATCGGCGCCAACTGGCGCGGCGAAATCGCCCTGGGCTATCGCAGCCAGAAGGTCGACTCCGCGCTGACCTCCAACGTCGGCGTGTTCACAGCCAGCGACGGCAAGGTCAAGACCCTCAGCCTCGACCTGAACGGCTATTACGACTTCCCGGTCTCGGGCCCGGTGAAACCCTATCTGGGCGCCGGCTTCGGCGTGGCCCAGGTGAAGATCGACGACGGCCTGCTCGACGACAAGGGCGACGCCCTGACCCTGCAGGGAATGGCCGGCGCCAGCGTCGCCGTATCGCCCCGCGTCTCGCTGTTCGCCGAGGGCCGCCTGCAATATACCGGCCGGATCAAGATCAAGACCACCAGCCCGTCGGGCGAGCGCGACTCGCGCCTGAACATGACGGGCGGCGGCGCCCTGGTCGGCGCCCGCTTCGCCTTCTAGGCCGCGCCGGAATCGACATGACTTGGGGCGCGTCGGATCTTTCCGGCGCGCCTTTTTCATGGACGACGCTTGGCGGCCTAATCCCTCTCCTCGGCCATCTTCGCCACCTGGGTCTTGAGAATATCCAACGCCTCGGTGTTGCAGCGCAGGATGTCGACGATCTCCCGCTCGCGCAGGGCGTCGAGCTTGGCGTGCAGGCGCATGATCTCCAGCTCGGCCCGCAGATTGACGACATAGTCGTGCTCGGCGTTCAGCCGGTCCTTCGCCGCCTGACGGTTCTGACTCATCATGATCACCGGGGCCTGGATCGCCGCTACGGTCGACAGGATCAGGTTTAGGAAAATGAACGGATAGGGGTCGAACGACAGATGGAAGGGTCTTAGGCCAAGGTTCAGGCCGATCCACAGCGCCAGACAGGCGCAGAACCCGCCGATGAAGGTCCAGGAGCCGCCGATCGCCGCCACCTTGTCGGCCAGCCGGTCCCAGAAAGTTCGGTCGTCGGCCAGCAGCGCCTTGTTGAGACCCGTGGGAGCCTCGGCGGCGATCAGGTCGATAACGCTCCTCTGAATTTCGGTGAGCTGCGAATAGGGCGTGCCCAGCAGGTCGCGGGCCAGTTGGTCGAGGCGGTCGTTCGGTGTCATGGGCGCCCTGTGGTGAAGATCGGTGCAGGATGCGCCTTCCGCGGCGTCGCGCAAGCCTATGCCAAAGGCCACGCTCCGAGATTGACGCCATGCGCGTCAAAGGCGAGTTTGGCCGCGCCGGCTTGACGCCGCAGTCCATGCAAGAGGAGCGCACCCATGGCCTACAAGTTCGTGATCACAAAAGACAAGAAGGACGAATTCCGCGTCAGCTTCGTCGCCTCGAACGGCGAGACCATGTTCGCTACCGAGGGCTACAGCGCCAAGGCCTCGGCCAAGAACGCGATCGAATCCTTCAAGAAGAACGGCCCCGAGGCCGAGATCGTCGACGAAACGGCGGCCTAGAGCCGTTCGCGGGGACGCACGCCGGTGTGTCCCCGCTGCCAGGAGAGACGGCGATGACCGTCAGCGCGGATGGCCGCAAGGCCGTGTTCATCACCGGCGCGGCCAGCGGCATCGGCCTGGCGGCCGCAAAGCGCTTCGCCGCCGAGGGCTGGTTCGTCGGCCTGGCTGACATCGATGCTGCGGGACTTCAGGCGAGCCTGGCCGCCATCGGGCCCGCCAACGGCGCGATCCATCCCCTTGATGTCCGCGACCGGGCCGCCTGGACCCGCGCCCTGGCCGATTTCGCCAAGCTGGCCGACGGGCGGCTGGACGTGCTGCTCAACAATGCCGGCGTCGCCCGGTTCGGGCCGTTCGACAGCCACGACGACGCCGACATCGAGCTGCTGGTCGACGTCAACATCAAGGGCGTGATCCACGGGGCCCGCGCCGCCCTGCCCTGGATGAAGGCCACGCCGGGCGCGCGGCTGATCAACATCTCGTCCTGCGCCGGCCTCTACGGCTCGCCCGGCCTGGCGGTCTATTCGGCCACCAAGTTCGCGGTGCGCGGGCTGTCGGAGGCGCTGGACGTCGAGTTCGCGCCGCAGGGCGTCAGCGTCGCCTGCGTGATGCCGTGGTTCATCGAGACGCCGATCCTTAAGGCCGGCCAGCCGGGCTCGAACCTCGACATGGCCAAGGTCCTGCGCGGCGGCGGCTTGCCGGTCTATCCGGTGGAGGACGCCGCCGAGGTGATCTGGCGGGCCGTCCGCGGCAAGGCCCTGCACTATTTCGTCGGCAAGCGGGCCAGGCAGATGCGGTTCGCCAGCAGCCACCTGCCCGGCGCGGTCAGGAAGCAGCTCCGGTCGCGACGGCCGCTGGCGACTTGACCGCATCGGTCGCGGCCGCCGACGAGGTCTTGGTCGGATGCATGGCCGGGGCCGAGGCGGGCTCGGACACCGGACCCACCGGGCCGCCCATGCCGCCCGCGACCATTCCGCCGGACGGAGCCTGGGAAGCCGACGGCGCGACCGTCAGGGCGCTGGCGATCCGCAGGACCGGGATCTCCTTGCCGTCGGCCGACGGCGTGGTCGGCAGGCTGACCAGGGTGGCGTCCGGCAGGTCGTCGGCGCTCGACGGCTGCGGCGAACGGCTGAAGGCGTCGGGCGCGCCGGCCCGACCGCCGAAGCGGTAGAACACGTGCATGCCGACCTGCGCGACGCGCAGCAGGCGCGGGCCCCAACCCGGAGCGACGCCGGTGGTGTGGAAGTGGGTGGCGGCGCCGACCTCGGTCATCACCGCCCCCGACAGGGCGCGAGCGGCGACCTTCTGGGCGCGGCGCCAGGCTCCGGTCTCGCGGCCATGGCGCATCGAGCCGTCGCAGGCGAAGCTGAACTGGCAGCCGGTGTGGGTATAGGCGCCCTGGAACACCACGCCGCAGATCGATTTGGGGAACGAAGGGTGGCGTACGCGGTTTAAGACAACTTGGGCCACCGCGGCCTGGCCGCTGGGGGTCTCGCCCCGGGCCTCGTAATAGACCGCCTCGGAAAGGCACTCGAGTTCACGCGAGCTTTCCAGGGCGTTGGTCAGGCGGAACGGGGCGACGGCGGGATTGAACGGGCCGCCGAAGCTGGCGCGCAGCAGCAACGGCTGGCGCTCACGGGCCGAGTCGGCGTCCGATTGCTGACGCTGTTCGAGCCGTTCGACCAGCAGCGCCGACTGTCGGTCGCGCTGGGCGGCGCCGGCGACGGTGTAGGGATCGTGCCGGCGGGCGATGGCCAGGGCGCCGGCGTCCATCCGCGACGCGGCCTGGTACAGCGCCGCGTCGGAGAAGTTCCCCTCGGCGCCGTCGGCCAGGCGAGATACGCGAGCGTGCTGACTGGCGGCCTGGGCCATGCCCCCCGCAAGGTAAACGCCGCCCAGGGCCAGACCCGTGGCGGATCCGACCAAAACAGCGCCGATCAGCGCGCGCGCGTCTGCGCACGTCTGCGACTTGATATTCAAAACTCGTGTCCTGCGCGGCGAGGGCGGACCGCCCCCCGACAAAAACGCCTTCAAGGGACCCGGAAAAACACTGTCGGGCAGCCTGGAAAGCGGAGGTTCGACCGGTTCACGATGTGGCCGAAATCCTACTTATGGATCGCCTTATGACGCATCTATGACCGAGTCGCAAGCGTGCGCGCCGCCGCAGTCTGAATTTTGGCCGCCCGCGCGCCAGACACAATGGTTAATGCTTTGATTCCAACGAAAAAACGCCACAGTCCCGAAAATGCGGCTGCGACCAATATTCACACCTTCCGATAGACTTCCGGCGGGCCGCTCTCTGCGGAACCCCGCCTGATCGGCGCCGTTACTGAAGCAGCTTCGCGCCAATGTCCTGGAGGACATGATGTCTGCTTTTCGGCCGGTTTTCTGGATGACCGCGATCGCGTTCGCCTTGGCCGGCTGCGGCCACAATATGGAGCAGCGGGCGGCCACTGGGGCGATCACCGGAGCGGTGGTCGCCGGTCCGGTCGGGGCCGCGGTCGGGGCCGGCGTCGGGGCGGTGGTCAACACCGCCGCCAAGTCACATTAGGCCGCCGCTTCACGAGCCCGAGCGCCTCGGAACAGCCGCCAGATCTCGACGATAAGCTTAACGACGCAGATCGCCGCGGCGACCGCCGTGCCGATCTGGAACATCTGGCCGATCACCAGTTGCAGGGCAGCGATGTCCGCCGACCGCGGCCCCGTCGCGCCTTGCGCCGTGACCTCGACCAGCCGTCCGGCCGACCACAGGGTCGCGGCCATGGCCAGCCCGCCCAGGGCGCCGGCGATCTCCAACCCGGCCCGTGCTCGCACCCAGTCGGGACGGATCATCGCCACGAGGCTGGACGCGACCTGGACCAGCGCCAGGCCCAGGATCGGCAGGTACAGGGTCGACCAGATCGGCGCCCCGCTCAAGAACACCCCGTTGCGGGCCGTGCTGGCCGACCAGGGCGCCTCCACCGCGCCGGTCCACCACAGAATGAACAGCAGAGTGGCGGCCAGCTCGAACGACGCCTTGAACCGCGACCGGACCTTGCCGCCACGCCGGTCGAGGCGCGGCAGGTCGGCGACCTTCCAGTCCAGAGTCCTGCCCAGCCGGATCCAGCCGCGCTCGATCGCCATCCCGACGACCGTGGCCGCCCCGATCATCATCATCGCCGTGGTCAGAAAGTCGGACAGGAAACGAGCCGGAGCGGCGGCGCCCTCGTCGCCGGTGAACATGGCGATGACGATCGGAATGGCGGTGACCGCCGCCGACAGGATCAGCAGGCCCTTCACCGCGAACATGTAGAACGGATAGAGCTCCGGCCCGATCACTGACCGCGGCGTTCCGAACCGTCCGGCAACGGCGATCGGATGACCAAAGGCGCGGAGCACCTCCTCGCGCCCGCCGCTGGTCAGCGGCCGGCCCAGCTGGGCCTCCTTTTCTTCCATCTGGCTCAGCAGCAGGTCGCGCAGCTCGGCGATGATGTCCTGGCGCTCGGCCTTGGGCAGCAGGGCCGCGACGGCGGCCATGTAGCGATCGAGCAGGTCCATGGCGGGCCTCCTTCCTAGATCAGGTTTCCCAGGGTGTCGTTCATCGCCCGCCATTCGGCCGACAGCCGGGCCAGCACGGCCTCGCCTTCGGGCGACAGGCGGTAGAAGCGCTTCTTGCGCTTGTCTTCCTCGCGCCATTCGCTGGTCAGCAGGCCCTGTGTCTCCAACCGGCGCAGCATCGGATAGAGCGCCCCTTCGTCGATCTCCAAGCCGACCTGCGCCAACGCTTGGCGCAGCCCGTAGCCGTAGCGCTCGACCCGCAGCTGGGCGAGCACGGCCAGGATCAGGGTGCCGCGGCGCAGCTCCTGGCGCAGCGTCTCGAAGATGTCGGCATCAGTGGACATAGCGTACGTCACATAGTGTATGGCACATAGTGTATGACACATAGTGTATGGCACATACTGTGTGCCACATGGTATATCGGATCGCAAGAGCCTTGCTTGGGCTAGCTTGACCGTGCAGAAGACACTCCAAGGTAGCAATCTGAGGGTGGACGTTTGCGATCTCTGATCTTGGCGGCAACCTTGCTCGCCGCCGGACTTTCAGCACCGTCGATGGTTCAAGCCCGCGGCCTGCCGGCCTCGGTCACCTCGCCGCTCGATCAGGACACCGCCGGCGCGCTGCAAGAAGCGGAAGCCGACTTGGCGGCGAAGGATTATGGCGCGGCCTACAAGGTTTTGGACCGGTTGACGAAGACGGCGCGTTTCAATGACAACCCGACCCAGGTGCGGCGCGCCATATGGACCTGGATGGCGGCTTGCGCTGACGAGACCAAGGATTGGCCCGCCGCCCGCAGCGCGATCGTCCAGGCCACCACCCTTCCTGACGCGGGATCGGACGAATGGTACGCTCGCTATATTATCGCGCGCGACAGCGGCGATACGACCGAGGTCGTCCGGAGCCTGGCCGTATTCGCCCGCCGTTTTCCGGGCGAATTGGAGCGCTTCACCGACACAGCCCTTCTGCAATGGCGGCGCAGGGCTTCCAATCTTCCGAGTGGCGACGATGACGCTTTCGAACTGACTGACGCCTTGGTCGCAGGCTGGAAGCCGCGCGATCCCTTCGGAGGTCTAGCCGACCTGCGTCGTGTGCATGTCGAGGGCCTGCTGAAGCGGAACAGGCTGGAGCAGGCCCTCGCTTCGGCTCGTGCGATCGACGATCCAGACGCCTTGATCGGTATGCGGGCCGACAAGCGATACGATGCGCTCACCCTTGCCCACCCGGAGATCTTCGATCCGAAGGCGGCGAACTTGACGCGGCTTGCTCGGATTGATGCAGCGCTAAAGCTCCATCCCAAGCGCCTGTCCGGTCAGGTCGCGCGCGCCAAGGCTCTGCTGGATCTCAACCGCCCCGAGGAAGCCCTGGCCGTTGTCGATGAGGCCACAGCCGCAGCCCGAGCCAATCCCGACGCCTTCGAGGACGCTCGCGAGAACCTCGCCTGGGCCATCAATACGCAACAGGCCGCCCTAAGCGTCCTGGGCCGCGGCGACGAAGCCCTTGAAGCTCTGGAAATTGCGGCCCGGGTGCCCGAGTACGGCGCGGCCAATGTTAGCCAAACACTGAACCTCGCCGCCACCCAGATCCAGGCCGGACGTGCTCGCGCCGCGCTGAACACCGCCAAATCGGTCAGCATGTCCAACAGCACGCCTTACGGCCGCAGCGTGGCCCTCTGGGTGATCGCCTGCGCCAACGCTCAGTTGGGCGACACCACCGCCTCGGACACTGCCATTGCTCAACTGCGCACACTGGGCGCGGACGGCGTAGCCAATCTCTATGTGGCCCTGACCTGCCGCGATGATTTGAACGGCGCTGCAGCGCTGCTGATCGAACGGTTGAAAGACCCGGCGCGCCGCTATCAGGCGCTCAGCACGCTGCAGATCCTCCCACCGCCCCCGCACCAAACCCACTTCGACGACCATCGCGACAAACTCGCGGCCGAGCTGCGGTCTCGGCCCGATGTTCGCGCGGCGATCGACGCGGTGGGCCGGGTCAACACCTATCGCGCGGAGGATCTGTGGCCAGTTCCACCAGACAAAACCCAGGCGAGCGACCGCCGAACGGCGGTTGGCGCGAAGCCATGACCAACGGCGCCTATCCTTAGGTTTTTGCGCCATTTTTTCGGAAACTCGGCTGCCGCTCCTTCGCGCGATACTTTATCGGTCGAACTTCGTCGACAGGATGATCGACGAGGTTGTGCGCTCCACGCCGGGCAGCTGGCCGATCCGGTCGAGCACCTCGTCCATCTGGGCCACGGAAGCAGTGGCGGCGATGGCGATCATGTCGTAGTCGCCGCTGACGGAGTGCAGCAGCCGCACCTCGGGGATGGTCCGCAGGGCGGCTTCGACGGCCCGGGCCTCCTTGGGGCCGAGCTTGATCATCACGTGCACCCGCACCGCGCCGTGCTCGAGGTCCGGGGCCAGGCGAGCGCCGTAGCCGAGGATCACGCCGTCGCGCTCCAGGCGCTCGATCCGGCTCTGCACCGTGGTGCGCGAGCGGCCGACGCGGCGGGCCAGATCGGCGGTCGAGGCTCGGCCGTTGTCCTTCAGGGCGGCGATCAGCTTGCGATCGATCGGATCCATGGGCATTTCGTGGGTTTTAACCTGCGTTTCGCCGAAACTTTGCCGTCAAATCGACGGAACCGCCACTAGGATTCGACGAAACGGCGGGGATGATGTCCGCCCCTGGAGCCGCCCGTGCTGAACCAAGCCCATCAAGACGCCCTGGCCGCCCTGGTCGGTCCCGGCGGCCTGATCCTCGATCCGGTCGACCGCGCCGCTTATGAGGTCCCCGCCCGCTACGCCCCCGGCGTGGCGGCGGCGGTCGTGCGGCCGGCGACGACGCGCGAAGTTTCGGCCGTGGTCGGCTATTGCGTGCGCCAGGGCCTGCCGTTCGTGCCGCAAGGCGCCAATACGGGTCTGGCCGAGGGCTCGACTCCCGACGCCGGCGGCCAGCAGATCGTGCTGTCGCTGGACCGCCTGGCCGCGCCGCTGGAGATCGACGCCGCCGATCGCACGGCCACGGTGGGGGCCGGGGTGCGGCTTTCGAGTTTGAACGCGGCGCTGGAATCCTACGGCCTGTTCCTGCCGATCGACCTGGGGGCGGATCCCAGCCTCGGCGGCATGGCGGCCACCAACACCGGCGGGGCGCGGTTCCTGCGCTATGGCGACATGCGCCGCCACGTGCTGGGGCTGGAGGTGGTGCTGGCCGACGCCGCCGGCACGGTGCTGCAGCTGTCGCATGGCCTGCGCAAGGACAACGCCGCCATCGCCCTGCGCCAGCTGTTCGTCGGCGGCTGCGGCGCGTTCGGGGTGATCACCAAGGTCACCGTCGAGGTCCACCACCGCCCGCGCCAGACCGCCGCCGCCCTGTTGATCCCGCCTGACGCCGACGCCGTCCTGCCATTGCTGCAGGCCTTCGAGGCCGAGGCCGGCGCGACCCTGACCGCCTTCGAGGGCATGTCCCAGGCCGCCATGGCGCGGGCGATCGAGCACGTGCCGTCGCTCTCCAACCCGTTCGCCGGCGGCGTTCCCGACTATGCCGTGCTGGTCGAGCTGACCCGGACCTGGGCGCCGCGCGCGGGCGAAGCGTCGCTGGACGAGGTGCTGCAGCAGATCGCCGGCGACCTGCTCGAACGCGACGACAGCCCGCTGGTCGACGCCCTGTTCGGTCCGGTCGAGCGGATGTGGGCCTTGCGCCATGCGCTGTCGGAGGGCCTGCGGGCCAGTGGACCGGTGGTCGGCTTCGACCTGTCGTTCCGCCGCCGCGACCTGGCCCGCTTCCGGCGCGAGGCTGTGGCGATGCTGGAGCAGGACTTCCCCGACTACGCCCTGTGTGACTTCGGCCATGTCGCCGACGGCGGCGTGCATTTCAATCTGGTGCGGACCGGACCGGCTGACCCCGCCCGGCTGGAGGCGCTGCGCGAGGCGGTGCTGGTCCTGGCGATCGATGGCTTCGGCGCCAGCTTCAGCGGCGAGCACGGGCTGGGCCGCGCGGTCCAGGCGCCCTATGACCGCTTCACGCCGCGGCTGGTCCAGGACTATTCCGCCGCCGTGGCGGCGGTGTTCGGCACGGGGTCGGCCAGCGTGCGACTGAGGCCCCCTCCCCCGATATGAGTCCCAATTCACGAAAGCCGTCCATGACCCCCCTGCCCTCCGCCGTCGCTGAAGCTCGCGCCATCCTCGGTCGCCTCGGTGTCGATCCGGCCGCCCTCGACAGCGGGACCCTGGCCGCACGCTCGCCGGTGACCGGCGAGATCCTGGCCCATCTGGCCGAGGCGACGCCGGGGCAGGCCACGGCCGCCATCGACGCCGCCCACTTGGCCTATCTAGACTGGCGCAAGGTTCCGGCTCCACGCCGTGGCGAGCTGGTGCGCCTGCTGGGCGAGGAGCTGCGCGCCGCCAAGGCCGACCTCGCCGCGCTGGTCACCCTGGAGGCCGGCAAGGTCACGTCCGAGGGCTTGGGCGAGGTCCAGGAGATGATCGACATCTGCGACTACGCCGTGGGCCTGTCGCGGCAGCTGTTCGGCCTGACGATCGCCACCGAGCGCCCTTCACACCGGATGATGGAGACCTGGCATCCGCTGGGCGTGGTCGGGGTGATCAGCGCCTTCAATTTCCCGGTGGCGGTGTGGTCATGGAACGCCGCCCTGGCCCTGGTCTGCGGCGACGTCGTCGTCTGGAAGCCGTCGGAGAAGACCCCGCTTGTCGCCCTGGCGACCCAGGCCCTGTTCGAGCGCGCCGTCAGGCGCTTCGGTCCGGAAGCTCCAGCCGGTCTGTCCACGCTGCTGATCGGCGGCCGCGCGATCGGCGAGGCCCTGGTCGACCACCCGAAGGTCCCGCTGATCTCGGCCACCGGTTCGACCGCCATGGGCCGGCAGGTCGGGCCGCGCCTCGCCGCCCGCTTCGCCCGCGCCCTGCTGGAGCTGGGCGGCAACAACGCCGCCATCGTCGCCCCGTCGGCCGACCTCGATCTGACCCTGCGCGGCGTCGCCTTCGCCGCCATGGGCACGGCCGGCCAACGCTGCACCACCTTGCGGCGGCTGTTCGTGCACGACAGCGTCTATGAGGCCTTTGTGGGCCGGCTGAAGAATGCTTACGCCTCGGCGCCGGTGGGCGACCCGCGCCAGGCCGGGGCGCTGATCGGCCCGCTGATCGACAAGGCCGCGTTCGACGCCATGCAGTCAGCGCTCGATCAGGCCCGCGCGGCCGGCGGCCGCGTAACCGGCGGCGAACGGGTCGCGGTGGCCGGACCGGACGCCTGGTATGTTTCTCCGGCCCTGGTCGAGATCGACCGCCAGGCCGACATCGTCAAGTCCGAGACCTTCGCCCCGATCCTCTACGTCATGCGCTACGCCGAGCTGGCCGACGCCATCGCCGCCCAGAACGACGTGGCCCAGGGCCTGTCGTCGTCGATCTTCACGCTGAATCTGCGGGAGGCCGAGCTGTTCGTGTCCGGCGAGGGCAGCGACTGCGGCATCGCCAACGTCAATATCGGCCCTTCGGGCGCCGAGATCGGCGGGGCGTTTGGCGGCGAGAAGGAGACCGGCGGCGGTCGCGAGGCCGGCTCCGACAGCTGGAAGGCCTACATGCGCCGCGCCACCAACACCGTGAACTTCGGAACCACCCTGCCGCTGGCGCAGGGCGTGACCTTCGACGTCTGACCGTGGAAACCCCGATGACCGCTCCACAAGACCCCTGCCTGACCGCCCTGGTCGCCTCGGCCATTGGCCGGCCGGCCGCCGCCGAAATCCTCGACACGCTCGACATCGACCCCAGGCTCTCGGGCGAGGCCGGCGGGACCGTGTCGCGCGCCGTCTTCGCCATGGCCCTGAACGCCGTGCTGTTCCACGACATCATGGGCCGCGTGCCGCCGGGCGCGGCCTATGTCGCCGAGCGGCGGGCGGCGGGCCTGCGAATCCTGTTCGACCACGGGGCGCTGCGGACCATCGATTTCGGCGACGGCCAGACCGGCGCCCTGCCGGCCGGCCACCGGGCCTTCGCGCGGATCCTGGAGCCGCTGGGCTACACCCTGGCCGGCCTCTATCCGTTGGATCGGCTGAAGATGACCGGCCGGGCCTATGCGCATCTGGATTGTCCGGAAGCCGTCCCGCAGTTCTTCGTCAGCGAGCTGCACGTCGAACGCTTCTCGCCCGAATTCGAAGCCGCCGCGCACCGGGTGTTCGACGCCACTCGGGACGTGCTGGACGTGCAGGCGACCCGCGCCCTGGCCGCCTTCGCCGCCGAGGGCTCGGCCGACCTGGAGACCGCCATCGCCGCCCTACCGCAGGTGGTCGCCGCCTTCGATCGCACCCACCCCGTTCCGAGCCTCTCGGACTACCAGACCCTGCTGGGCGAATCGGCCGAAGCCGCCTGGATCGCCACCGAGGGCCAGTCTTTCAATCACGCCACCGATCGGGTGGCCGACGTCGAGGCGGTGGCCGAGGCCCAGAAAGCCCTGGGCCGCCCCGTCAAGGACGCCGTCGAGGTCTCGGCCTCAGGCCGTGTGCGCCAGACGGCGTTCAAGGCTCAGCCGGTGAAACGGACGTTCCGCACCGAAGCCGGCGAAGTCGTCCTGACCATCCCAGGCTCGTTCCACGAATTCATCAGCCGCGACCGCTTCATCGACGAGACGGGTGTCGAGCGGCTGGACCTGCGCTTCGACAGCGGCAACGCCCAGGGCATCTTCAAGATGACCGGCGCCGGGTGACGAAAAGGCGGGCTCCCCGCAAAGGAGAGCCCGCCGATCGGGCGAAGCGGACCGTTCGGCTTGAACGATCCGCTCCTATAGCCCATCAGCCAAACAGCTTGGCCGCGGTCTTGGCGACCAGTTCGCCCTGGTGACGGGCCCCGGCCAGCTCCAGCTCGCTCGGCTGGCGCGAGCCGTCGCCGCCGGCGACGGTGGTGGCGCCATAGGGCGCGCCGCCGGTGATCTCCTCGATGCTCATCTGGCCCTGATGGCTGTAGGGCAGGCCGACGATGACCATGCCGAAATGCAGCAGGTTGGTGATGATCGAGAACAGGGTGGTCTCGTTGCCGCCGTGCTGGGTGGCCGACGAGGTGAAGGCCCCGCCGACCTTGCCGTGCAGCGCGCCGCGGGCCCACAGGCCGCCGGCCTGGTCGAGGAAGGCGGCCATCTGCGCGTTCATGCGGCCAAAGCGGGTGCCGGCGCCGACGACGATGGCGTCGTAATTGGCCAGATCGTCGATGGTGGCGATCGGGGCGGCCTGGTCGAGCTTGAAGTGGGCGGCCTTGGCGACCGCCTCGGGGACGGTTTCGGGCACGCGCTTGACGTCGACCGTGGCCCCGGCGGCGCGGGCGCCCTCGGCGACGGCGTTGGCCATGGTCTCGATGTGGCCGTAGGCGGAATGGTAGAGAACGAGAACCTTGGGCATGAGAATCTCCTTGAAGATTTGAGGGGCGGGCTTGGTGGGAAGCGAAAGCGCGGGTTGGGTCGGCTATTCCTAGGCGGCGTCGACGAGCACCAGTTCGGCGTCTTCGAGCGCTGTCACGCGGATCACGGCCTCGTCTTGGATGGCCGCGCCGTCGCGAGTGTTCACGATCACGCCGTTGACCTCGACCTTGCCGGTCGACGGCACCAGATAGCCCTTGCGGTCGGCGCCGATGGCGTAGTCGGTGGTTTCGCCGGCCTTCAGGGTGGCGCCCAGCACCCGGGCGTCGGCCCGGATCGGCAGGGCGTCGTTGTCGGCTTCGAATCCGCTGGCCAGCGCCACGAACTTGCCTGAGCGGTCGCCCTTGGGGAAAGGCTTGGCGCCCCAGGCCGGACCTTCCCCGCGCTTGTTGGGGATGATCCAGATCTGGAAGATCCGGGTCGCGTCGCCTTCCAGATTGTATTCCGAATGGCGGATGCCGGTGCCGGCGCTCATCACCTGGACGTCGCCGGCCTCGGTGCGGCCCTTGTTGCCCATGTTGTCCTGGTGGGTGATTGCGCCCTCGCGGACATAGGTGATGATCTCCATGTCGGCGTGGGGATGCGGCGGGAAGCCGGTTCCGGCGGCGATGGTGTCGTCGTTCCACACCCGCAGCGCGCCGTGGTGGACGCGGCTGGGATCATGATAATCGGCGAACGAAAAGTGGTGCTTGGCGTCGAGCCAACCGTGGTTGGCACCGCCGAGGCTGTCGAAGCGTCTGACATCGATCATCGGGGTTCTCCTTGAGGAGAGGGCCGCCTGGCCGTCTCTGTTGAGGAGAAGATGGCCCCTTGCGCCGCACTCCGAAATGGAAATGATCGAAACAAACCGTTTCGGATTTCGCGCTCATGAAACTTCCAGATTTCGAGGCCTGGGCGGTGTTCGCCAAGGTGGCCGAGACCGGCTCCTTCGTCGGCGCCGCCGAGCAGTTGAACCTGTCCAAGGCCACGGTGTCGAAAGCCGTCACCCGACTGGAGGCGCGTCTGGGGGCGACCCTCTTCCACCGCACCTCGCGGCGGCTGTCGCTGAGCGAGGCCGGCCGGGCTTCGCTTGATCGCGCCGCGCACATCTTGGCCGAGGGCGAGGCGCTCGAGGCCGAGGCCTCGGCCCAGTCGGCCGTGCCGCGCGGCCTGGTGCGGGTGGCGGCGCCGATGTCGTTCGGCATCGCCCATCTGGGCCCCGCCCTGCCCGCATTCTTCGCCCTCTATCCGGAGGTGTCGATCGAGCTTTCGCTGTCGGACCACCTGGTCGACATCGTCGAGGAGGGCTTCGACCTGGCGCTGCGGATCTCGGCCCTGGAGGATTCCAGCCTGCTGGCCCGCCGCCTGTGCCCAGTGCGGCTGATGCTGGTCGGCTCGCCGGCCTATTTCGACCGCCACGGACGGCCCGGCCATCCCAAGGACCTGACGGCCCACAGCGGCATGTTCTACACCAACAGCAAGATCAAGGGCGTCTGGCGCTTCGAGCACGCGGAACACGGACAATATGCCGTCAGCCTGCCCAGCCCCCTGCGGGTCAACAACGCCGACATTCTGCGGCCATCATTGCTGGCTGGATTGGGTCTGGCCATGCAGCCGGACTTCATGGCCTGGCAGGACGTCAGGGACGGGCTGCTGGAAGAGGTCCTGGCCGACTGGTCGCCGCCGCCGGTCGCCCTGCACCTGGTCACCCCGCCGAGCAGCATCCGGCCGGCGCGGGTGGAGGTGCTGATCGCGTTCTTGGCCAAGCGGCTGGCGAACGCGCCGTGGTTGGGGTGAGGTCTTCTAAATCACCCCCTGTCCCGGCGAACGAAGGCCGGGTGAGCTGGGTGGAAAAGATCAGGCCATCTCGTGCTTGTCGCTCAGGCATTCGCCGATGGCGCGGGCGCAGCCGGGCAAGCCCAGGGCGCCGATGAACGACATGGCCACTGCGCAGACCAGCATCACGGGTTGGAAGAAACGCATGCGAAATTCTCCACGAGCCAAATCACCCGTCGGGCGTGCCTTAACCAGATAAGGCTAAAGCTTGACGTTTGTTCCTACCCCACGTCGGAAAAGCTCAGCATGCGGCAGATATGTCTCACCCGTGTGTCAGTCTCCTAACGCGTAGGCGACACGGACGGCCTCAAGCCGGGCCAGCTTGGCGTAAAGCGGCGACCAATCGTCGTCCTCAGCGATCGGCGCCCAGAGGGCCTCGACCTCGTCGATCAGCATCTCCTCCGGTTCAGGACGGGTGAAGACCGGGTCGTCGAGCCGCTCGGGGCGATCCGGCTCGAAACCGGCCAGCTGGCGGCGGAAGTCGAGGAACGGCTCCAGGCCATAGAGTCCGGCCCGCGGTCCGGCCAGGGCGCGATGTTCCGACGCCAGGCCGCCGAACCAGTCGAAGAACAGCGGCTCCCAGCGCAGCCCCTCGCCCTCCGCCGTTCCGCCGACCGCCAGGGCGGTGAACGCTGCCTGCACCAGGGCCACGTCGGCCTCGGGCGAACGGCTTTTCAGGCCCAGCCGGGCCAGCATCGCCGCGCGCAGGGCGTCGCGGTAGAGGTCGGAAAAGCGGTTCAGGGCCGCGATCAGCCCGGCCTGGTCGGTGACCAGGGCCAGGCAGGCGGCCAGCTGCTGCAGATTCCAGAACACCGTCTCCGGCTGACGGCCGAAGCTGTAGAGCCCCGAATGGTCGAAATAGGCGGCGGTGAAGTTCGGATCGTTGCGCGGCAGGAAGCGCCAGGGGCCGTAGTCGAAGCTCTCGCCGGTCACCACCATGTTGTCGGTGTTCAGCACCCCATGCACGAAGCCGGCCGCCATCCAGCGGGCCAGCAGCCGAGCGCTGGCGGCGACCACCTGCTCCAGCAGCGCGGCCGGCCGATCGGGAGCCTCGGCGACGTGGGGGAAATAGGTCTCGACCGCGTGGTCGACCAGCACGGTGATCAGGTCGGGCCGCTGCAGGAAGGCCTGGCGCTGGAAGCTGCCGAAGCGGATGTGGCTGTGCGACAGCCGGGTCAGCACCGCCGAGCGGGTCGGGCTGGGCTCGTCGCCGCGCTGCAGCTCCTCGCCGGTCTCGGCCAGCGAAAAGGCGCGCGAGGTCGGAACCCCCAGGGCCTCCAGCATGGTCGCCGCCAGGATTTCGCGGACCCCGCCCTTCAGGGTCAGCCGACCGTCGCCCGCCCGCGACCAGGGCGTCCGGCCCGAGCCCTTGGTGGCCAGGTCCAGCAGCCGGCCGCTTCCCGCCTCGCGCAGCTGAGCGAACAGGAAGCCGCGGCCGTCGCCCAGGTCGGGATTGTAGCTGCGGAACTGATGGCCGTGATAGCGCATGGCCAGCGGCTCGGGCTGGTTGTCGGGCAGCGGCCGGAAACGGGCGAAATGCTCCAGCCATTCGGCGTCGCTGAGCGTCTCCAGCCCCACCGTCGCGGCGGCGCGGTCGTTGCGGAAGCGCAGGAGGGTCTGGGGGAAGTCGGCCGGGGTCACCGGATCGGCGAACTCCGCCCCCAGGCGCATGAAGACCGGATCGGGACGGTAGGCGGCGGAAATCGGCATCCTCCGCAGATGAGCCGACGCGGCCGCCGACGCAAGCCCGCCGGGCGACAGCCGATCCGGACCGAACGTCAGGGTGGCGCAAAGAACGTTGTCGCTTCCCGGCAACAGAAGTCCAGCAAGCTTTGAGCCATAAGGTTTTTCCTTGCCGAGCCCATAGCGCGGCCGTAACCCTACCGTGTCAATTCGAACAGTCGTTCGGGTCGGACCAAATCAAAAGGCGGGGCGTGCAAGCGCTCACGTCATAAAACCGAGGTAGGAAATGCGCTTCACCCAGGTGCTTTGCGGCACGGCGTCCGCCGTGGTGCTCGCTGGTCTGACCCCCATCGCGGCTCAGGCCCAGGAAACCGAAATCCCCACCGTCGACAGCATCGTCGTCACCGCCCAGAAGCGCGAGCAGAGCCTGCAGGACGTGCCGGTGGTGGTCACCGCCGTCGGCGCCAAGCTGCTGCAGGACACCGGCGTCAAGGACATCAAGGACCTGACGATCCTGACCCCCGGCCTGACCGTGACCTCGACTTCCTCGGAAGCGTCGACCACCGCCCGCATCCGCGGGGTCGGCACGGTCGGCGACAATCCTGGCCTGGAAAGTTCGGTCGGCGTTGTGATCGACGGTGTCTATCGCCCGCGCAATGGCGTCGGCTTCGGCGACCTGGGCGAGATGGAACGCATCGAAGTGCTGAAAGGTCCACAGGGCACGCTGTTCGGCAAGAACACCTCGGCCGGTGTCATCAACATCGTCACCAAGGAGCCCGAGTTCGGCTTCGGGGCAAACGCCGAGGCGACGATCGGCAACTACAACGCCCACGGCCTGTCGGCCTCCGTCACTGGCCCGCTGTTCGGCGCCGAGACCTTGGCCGGTCGCCTGTACATCGCCGCCCGCGAACGCGACGGCTACAATGATGTCGTCACCGGCAAGGGCCCCAGCAAGCGCGACCAGGACGCCGACCAGGGCTTCTACACCGTCCGCGGCCAATTGCTTTTCGTGCCGGACGACAAGTCGAGCTTCAAGCTGATCGCCGATTACAGCAAGCGCGACGAGAACTGCTGCGGCGCCGTGCAGATCCGCACCGGTCCGACCGCCGCGGTCGTCAACGCTCTGGCGGGCGGCAAGGGCATCTCCAATCCGGCCAATCCCTATGAGCGGGTGGCCTATTCGAACCGCGGCGCGCCGTCATCGATCGAGGACAAGGGTGTCTCGCTGGAAGCTAACATTGACCTGCCGATCGGCAAGCTCACCTCGATCTCCGCCATCCGCAACTGGCGCACCGACAACGGCCAGGACTCCGACTTCACCACTGCCGACATCGCCTATCGCGCCAAGGACGGCACGAACTACTCGGAATTCACCACCTTCAGCCAGGAACTGCGCCTGACTGGCGAGACCGGCAAGCTTGACTGGCTGGTCGGGGCCTTCCTGGCCGACGAGCGGCTGGATAACGAAGCCAACTTCCGCTACGGCTCAGACTACGAGGCCTTCCTGTCGACGGTGGTGTTGGCGCAGATCGCCCGCGCGTTCCCGACGATGAACACCGCCAACCCGCAGTTGCTCGCCTCGCAGTTCAGCGGCATGCCCTACGGCCAGACCTTTGCGGCCAATGGCGGCCTGCACGACACCTACAAGCAGCGCTCGACGACGATCGCCGGCTTCACCAACAACTCCTTCCACGTCACCGACGCCTTCGACCTGACCTTCGGCCTGCGCTATTCGGTCGAGGACAAAGAATTGGACGCCTTCCAAACGAATAGCGACGGAGGCCGCGGCTGCGGCTCGATGCTGACCCCGGCCGGCCAACAGCGCGTCGCCCTGGCCCTGGCTGCCCGCGGCGTGCCGCTGGCCAGCCTGGGCGTGGCAAATCCGGTCACCAGCGGCGTCAGCCCTGTGGCCTACGCCATCGGCAATATGTGCCTGCCCTGGGCCAACCCGCAGTTCAACAACCGCGGCACGACTCAAAAGCGCTCGGACAAGGAATGGTCGGGCACGGTGAAGGGCGCCTACCGCTTCTCGCCGGAAGTGCTGGGCTATGCATCGTTCGCCCGCGGCTACAAGGGCGGCGGCTTCAACCTGGATCGTTCGCAATCGTCGAACGGCTTGCAAACTCCGGGCGCGAACGGCGTGCTGCCGGTACTTGACACTTCGTTCCCGGCCGAGTTCGTCGACAGCTACGAACTGGGCTTGAAGAACACTCTGTTCAACCGCTCAATCCTGTTCAACGTTACCGGCTTCTATCAAAAATACACTGATTTTCAGCTGAATACCTTCCTGGGCACCTCGTTCGCGGTGCGCTCGGTGCCGGAAGTGACTTCCAAGGGCGTCGATGTCGATTTCCTCTGGTTCACACCGGTTCACGGCCTATCGGTTCAGAGCGGCCTGACCTACGCCGACACCAAGTACGGCGATCAGAAGGTGCCGAACGATCCCAACAACGCCCTGTCGCTGCTTCCCGGCAGCCGCCTGTCACTGGCGCCGAAATATTCAGCGTCGGCTTCGCTCACCTATGAGCGTCCGGTCGGTGAAGGCCTGAAGGCGCGCTTCAATATCGGCGCCAAGTACTCGTCCAAATACAACACCGGTTCCGACCTGTTCCCGCTGAAGGAGCAGAAGGCCTATACGGTCATGAACGGTCGCATCGCCATTGGCTCGGAGGACGAGCACTGGAGCGTCGAACTGTGGGGTCAGAACCTGCTGAATGAAAAGTACACCCAAGTGGCCTTCAATGGCTTCCTGCAGGGCAGCTCGGGCCTGAGTATCGCCAACGCTACCTACGGCGCGACAGGCTTCCCCGACACCATCACCTATGACGCCTTCCTCGGCGCGCCGCGCACCTATGGCGTGACCCTGCGCTCGAAGTTCTAGGCCAGGACTCGAACCGACACGGCAAGGGCGATCCGGGCGACCGGGTCGCCCTTTTCCGTCGGCGCGGCTTTTCTCGAATCCCGAACAGCCCCACCCTGCCTTGCGGAGGTTCCGCGGAGGCGCATCGCATGAAGACCATCCGGCTGCTCGGCGTATGGATCTGCCTGCTGCTCGGCCTGGCGATCGCCGGCTTCGCCCTGCGCACGCCCCCTCCGCTGGCCGCCGACGCCCCCGCCGACCAGTTCTCGGCCGGCCGCGCCATGGCCGACGTCCGGGCCATCGGCCGCAAGCCGCATCCGACCGGCTCGGCCGAGATCGTGCGGGTGCGCGACCACCTGCTGGCTCGGGCGGCCGAACTGGGGCTGGAGGTGCTGGTGCGCCCCGGCGAGGGCGTCCGCGACCCCGCCCAGGGGGCGACCCGGTCCATCGCCGTCGGCGCGGTGCAGAACATCGTCGCCACCCTGCCGGGGGTCGACCGCAACGCCTCGGCCGTGCTGGTGATGAGCCATTACGACACCGTTCACAATTCGCCCGGCGCCGCCGACGACACCGCCGGGGTCGCCGCGGCCCTGGAGATCGCCCGTGCGCTGAAGGCCGGCCCGCCCCCGGCTCGCGACGTCCTCTTCCTGTTCACCGACGGCGAGGAGCCCGGCCTGTTGGGGGCCGAGGCCTTCTTCGCCCGCGATCCGCTGCGCGACCATGTCGGCATCGTGGTCAACCTGGAGGCGCGCGGCGACTCCGGGCGGGCGGCGATGTTCCAGACGGGGACCGACAGCGGCGGGCTGATCCGCCTCTATGCCGGCGCCGCCCACCAGCCGACCGCCAATTCGGTGGCGGCGGCGATCTACCAGCGCATGCCCAACGACACCGACTTCACCCACGCGCTGCGCAAGGGCCTGCCGGGCCTGAACTTCGCCTTCATCGACGACCAGCTGGCCTATCACACCGCCCTGGCCACCCCCGAGCACCTGAACCCCGGCAGCCTGCAGAACCTGGGCGACCAGGCCCTGCCGGTCGTGCGGGTCCTAGCCCGGAGCGCCGCCCTGCCGGCCCGCTCGCCCGACCTGATCTATTCCGACGTCCTGGGCCAGGGCCTCGTGGCCTATCCCGCCAGCGTCGGCTGGGCGATCCTGGGGGCGGCCGGCCTGCTGATCCTGTTCACGGGCTTTCGCGCCCTGCGCGGCCGGGCGGTCACGATCCTGGAGATCCTGCGCGGGATCGGCGGCTTCCTGCTGCTGGCCGCCAGCGCTGTCCTGGCCCTGCACCTGGCCGGACGTCTGATCCAGATCGCCGACGACCAGCGCTATTACGCGGTGCTCGGCCAGTTCAACGCCTTGCTGGCCGGGGCGGGGGTTCTGCTGATCGGCGTCTGCCTGGGCGTGCTGGTGCTGCAGGCGCGGGGGACCGGCCGCATCTGGACCAGCGTGATCGCCCTTCTGGCCGGCGGCGCCTGCAGCTTGGTCGGCGGCTTGGATCCGGTCGGCCTGGGTCTGGCCGGGGCGGTGATCGTTTTGGCCTGGCTGAGCCTGGGCAGAGGCGTCGGGGTGTTCGGAGCCTGGCTGGGCGCCCTGCTGGTGCTGCTGGCCCTGGCGGTGACGGCCCAGGTGCTGCTGCCGGGCGGCTCGGTGATGCTGGCTTGGCCGCTGCTGGCCGCCAGCCTGGCGGCGGCCTTGGTCATGGCGGTCGGCGGAACCCGCGACCGCCGGGTCGCCTGGGCCCTGACGCTCGCCGTCGGCGTCGTCGCCATCCTGGTCGTCGCCCAGCTGGGCGCATGGGGCGCCTGGACCTTCGCCGGGGTCGGGCTGCTGGAGCCGGCCGTGCTGGCGGTGTTCGCCGTCCTGGCAGTCCCGGCCCTGCTGCCCCTGGCCTTCGACTTCGCCGCGGCCAAGTGGGCCGCGATTCCGGCCGCGATGGCTGCGGCGGCCGGCGTCGGCCTGCTGCTCTATGCCGGCCTAGCTGAAGGTTCGGTCGCCCGCCCACGCTTGGCCGAGGCCAGCCACCTGGCCGACCTGTCGACCGGCACGGCCTGGCGCGTCTCGCCCCAGCCGCGCCTGGATCCCTGGTCGCGAGTGGTGCTGTCGGACGGCGACGCCACGCCGGTGCGCAAGGCCTATCCGCCGCTCTATAGCGGCCCCGTGTGGATGGCGCCGACCGCCGTCCTGCCGGTCGAGCGGCCGGCCTTGACCATCGACCGGGCCGGCGAGCGCCTGCTGATCCGCGCCGTACCGACCGCGGGGGCCGAGGTCCTGACCCTGCGCCTTCGCCCCAGCCTGGCCCTGGGCGAGCCGCGGCTGAACGGTCGGCCAATCAAGCTGGCGACCCAGGCCGGGGCCTGGACCAGCCTGTCCTACCACGCCCCCGATCCCAATGGCGTCACCCTCAGCTTCACCGCCGCAGCCGCCGGCCGGGTCGAGGTGGCGGTGATCGAGATCCGCGACGGCTGGCCGCGCGGGGCTTCGGCGATCCCCGCCAAGCCGCCGGAGCTGATGGCCAGCGGCTATTCAGACAAGACCATCGTGCTGGACCGCGGCGCACTGGCCTGGCCGGCGGCGGAGCCGGTCGCCGAGCCATAAACCCTGCGTTTTCCCCCTTGCCCCGCCGCGCGCGCCTGACCTAGGGTGCGGCGCGAGAACAGGAAGGGAACACGCATGACCAGTCGTGGCGTCATCCGGGCCGGCATCGGCGGCTGGACGTTCGAGCCCTGGCGCGGGACGTTCTATCCCAAGGGCGTCAAGCAGAAGGACGAGCTGACCTACGCCGCCAGCCACCTGACCGCCATCGAGATCAACGGCACCTACTATTCCGAGTTCAAGCCCGACAGCTGGATCAAGTGGCGCGACGCCACGCCCGACGGCTTCGTGTTTGCGGTCAAGGCGCTGCGCTTCACCACCAACCGCAAGGTGCTGGCCGAGGCCGGCGAGTCGGTGAACCGGTTCCTGGCCCAGGGCCTGACCCTGCTTGGGCCCAAGCTCGGGCCGATCCTCTGGCAGTTCGCCCCGAGCAAGAAGTTCGACGCCGCCGACTTCGGGGCCTTCCTGGCCCTGCTGCCCAAGAACCTCGACGGCCTGCGCCTGCGCCACGTGGTCGAGGTGCGCAACCCGACCTTCGTGGTTCCCGAATTCGCCGCCCTGCTGCGTCATCACAATGTGGCGGTCTGTTACGCCAAGCACTTCGACTATCCGGAAATCGCCGACGTCACCGCCGACTTCGTCTATGCCCGGCTGCAGACCGGTTCCGACGACGTGCCGACCGCCTATCCGCCCCACGAGCTCGACGCCTGGGCCGACCGGCTGAAGGCCTGGGCCGAGGGGGGCGAGCCGTCCGACCTGCCCAAGGCCGACCCTGACCACAAGCCGACCAAGACCCCCCGCGACGTCTTCGCCTTCATCATCCACGAAGGCAAGGTCAACGCGCCGCAAGGGGCGATGGCGCTGATCGAACGGGTCAGGTGAGCGCCGCCTCCAAACACCCCAGCCCCCGCAGGCTCGCCGCCACCGCATCGTCGAGCGGCGTCGACGGCAGGTCCGCGCCGAGGAAGGTCCGAAGCTTGCGGTCGTCCAGGACCAGCGGCTCGCGCCACAGGTAGGCCATCTCGGCCATCTCGCGGAACAGCCGCACGAAAGGCGACAGGGCCGTGACCAGCAGCCAGGGGAAGCGCCGCACCGGCAGCCGCGGGTTGCCAACGGCCCGCCGCACCGCGGCCGTCATCTCGCCCCAGGCCAGCGAATGGCCGCCGAAGTGGAACACCTCGAATGGAGCCAGGCGGTCGGCGCGGTCCAGCAGCCGGACCATAGTCTCGGCCAGGTCCGGCAGATAGGCCCAGGCGTGGCCTACGCCCCTGGCCGCGGGCTCGGTCACCGACCTCAGCGGCGCGCCGGGCTTGACCATCGCCTGGCCGAACCAGTTGTTGCCGGCCTGCGGGCCGAAGAAGTCGCCGGCCCGGACGATCAGCACCGGAACGCCCTCGGCCGAGGCCGTCCGCAGCCGCCGCTCCATCTCGACCCGAATCTTGCCCTTGCGGGTGGTGGGGTTCTGCGGCGCGGTCTCGTCGACCCGCGGCAAGGTCTCCAGCCCGAAATTATAGACCGTGCCGGGCAGCAGCACGCGGGCGCTCTCGGCCTTGGCGGCGGCGATGGTGTTGTCGAGCATCGGCAGGACCAGCTTGTCCCAGTCGCGGTAGCCGGGCGGGTTGGCGGCGTGGACGATCAGGGCCGCCCCGCAGGCGGCCCTGGCCACATCCGCCGCGACCATGGCGTCGCCGGCGATCCAGTCGACGCCGACGCGAGCCGGCTGGGGGCGGCGGGTCAGGGCGCGCACGGTCCAGCCGTGGCGGACCAGGGCCGTGGCGACTTCGCCGCCGACGCCGCCGGCGGCGCCGATCACCAGGGCGACGCCGCGCTGGTCCGAGAATGCGGTCGTGGTCATGTCTTGTCTCCCGTCGGGTTGATGACCGCAGGATCGGCCCGGACAAGATAAACTTGAATTGGCGAATGCTGTTGATCTGCTATGCATAAATGCATGAGCGATCCCGACTGGAGCCTCTACCGCGCCTTCCTCGCCGTGCTGACCGAGGGCAGCCTGTCGGCCGCCGCCCGCACCTTGGGCCTGACCCAGCCGACCCTGGGCCGGCAGATCGCCGAGCTGGAGCGCGTCCTGGGCGCGGCCCTGTTCACCCGCTCGCCCCAGGGCCTGAAACCGACCGACGCCGCGCTGGACCTGGCCCCGCACGCCCAGGCCATGGCGGGAGCCGCCACCGCCATGCTCCGCGCCGCCTCGAGCGCCGGCGACAGCGCCCGAGGCGTGGTCCGCCTGACCGCCAGCGAGATCATCGGCGCCGAGGTGCTGCCGCTGCTGCTGGCCGCCTATCGCCCGCGCCATCCCGGCGTCGTCGTCGAGTTGTCGCTGGACAACCAGCAGCAGGACCTGCTGCGCGGCGCGGCCGACATCGCCGTGCGCATGGTCCGGCCCAGCCAGGACGCCCTGGTCGCCCGGCGCTTGGGCGACACCCACCTGGGGCTCTACGCCCATCGCCGCTATGTCGAGGCCGAGGGCCGGCCCGAGACCCTGGACGCGCTGGAACGCCACGCCGTGGTCGGCTTCGATCGCGAGACGCCGTTCCTGCGCAGCCTGGTCCAACGCCTGCCGCTTGCCCGGCACGGCTTCGCCTTCCGAGCCGACAGCGACCTCGCCCAGCTGGCCGCGATCCGGGCCGGCTTCGGGATCGGCTTCGTCCAGCACGGCGTGGCCCGCCGCGATCCCGACCTGCTCCCGATCTGCCCCGGCCAGATCGACCTTGCACTGGAGGTCTGGCTGGTCATGCACGAGGACCTGCGCGCCACGCCGCGGATGCGGACGACGTTCGACCACCTGGCGGAAGGGCTAGGCGCTTTCCTGGCGACTTCGCAGCCCTAAGCGCGCGACAAACGTGGTTAACCGAACCTAAAGTCCGTCGCGCTAGAGGTTCGCCTATGCGCCTCGCCCTCGCCCTTCTGCTGACGATCGCCGCCCTGGCCGCCCCGGCCAGCGCCCGGGTTCGGAGCAGGCCGGCTCCGCCCCCGCCGGCGGCGGCCCCAGCCCCCGAGGCCGTCAACCCGATCCTGCCGATCCCGATCCCCCTGGCCGCCTCGCGCCAGGGCGGCGACCCGGACCAGTGCCGCGCCAGCTGCGCGCGCACCTACTATTTCTGCCGCTCGAACGGCGACGACGACAGCTGCTCAGGCCAATGGGCCCAATGCAAGGCCCGCTGCACGGCGACCTATTCCCGCCCGGGAAGCTGACAGTTCGGGGCGTTTGAAGCCGCCGCGTCCGCCGAGGCTTGCCCCGGAACGGAAATGGGGTTGAGATCGTGACGGGGCGTCATCAAGGCCTCGTCGCGAATCGTGCTCGATGTCGAACATCGCCTATTTCCCTGCCCGTCCGCCCCCCGAGGATAACCGCCCCGGCAAGCGCGAGCGCACCAAGGTCGCCAATCGTCAGGCGATCCTCGATGCGGCGCGGGCGGTGTTCGGCGAACTGGGCTACGAAGCGGCCACGGTGCGCGACATCATCCGCCGCACCGGCTTGGCCTCGGGCACCTTCTACAACTACTACAAGTCCAAAGAGGAGGTGTTCGACGCACTGGCCGACGACGGCGCTCGGCGCTTCCGGCCGATCCTGCGGGCCGAGTCCGAAAGGGCGACCGACTTCGAGTCTTTCCTGCGCGGCGCGGTCCGAGCCTATTTCGACTTCCTGGAAGGCGAACAGGAAAGCTGGCGGTTGGACCGGCCGGCCGGCGAGGTGTTCCCCCACGCCCGCGCCACGCCGGAGATCGTGGCTGTGTTCGGCGAGGTGCGCGAGGCGTTCGCCAAGGTGCTGGAACACGACCACGCCCCCGCCGTCGACCTGGACTATTTCACCGCCGCCTGCATCGCCGTGGCCCGCGAGATCGGCGACAAGATGCTGGAGCGGCGGCCGATCGACGTGGCCGGCGCCGCCGATTTCGCGGTGCGGATGATCCTCGGCGGCCTGCCGGCCCTGCCGCGCCCGTAAGATCCCTTCCCTTCCAGAAAAGAGCCCCAATGGCCGATCTCGCCGCCCAGAAGTTCATCCTCAAGGCTATGCTGTCGCTGCCCGCGCCGATATTGCGGGCGATGTCCGGCGGCGGCGTGGTCTATCGCGGCGGACGCACCCTGGACCCGCGCTTCCAGTTCCTGGCCCACGCCGCCGGGCGCCTGCCGTCCCTGACCAGCCTGTCGCCGGACGAGGCCCGCGCCGCCAGCGCTCAGGGCCTGGCGGTGATGAGCGGCCCGCCTGAGCCGGGGGTGCGCACTGAGAGCCTGACGATCGACCGGCCGGGCGAAGCGCCGCTTGCCCTGCGCGCCTATCGTCCCGCCGAACAGGACAGCCGCGCGCCGCTGATCGTCTTCGCCCATTTCGGCGGCGGGGTGATCGGCGACCTGGAGACCTGCCACGCCTTCTGCGGGATCCTGGCCCGGATCGCCCGCACGGCGGTGATCTCGGTCGACTACCGCCTGGCGCCAGACCACCGTTTCCCGGCCGGGCTGGAGGACGTCCTTAGCGCCTTCCGCTGGGCTCGCGACAACGCCGCCCGTTTCGGGGCCCTGCCAGGCGCGGCGGCGATCGGCGGCGACTCGATGGGCGGCAATTTCGCGGCGGTGGTCGCCCAGGAGATGAAGCGGACCGGCGAAGCCCCGCCAGCCCTGCAGCTGCTGATCTATCCGGCCGTCGACGTGGCCAGCGAGACCGCCTCGATGACCACCTATGCCGACGCCTACCCGCTGAGCACGCCGGTGATGGACTGGTTCATGGGCCACTATATGGGCGCCGACGCCGATCCGGCCGATCCGCGCCTGTCGCCTGACAAGACGCAGGATCTTTCAGGCCTGCCTCCGGCCGTGGTGGTCACGGCCGGCTTCGACCCGCTGGTCGACCAGGGCGAGGCCTACGCCAAACGGCTGGTCGCGGCCGGCGTGCCGACCACCTATCGCTGCTATGACAGCCTAGCCCACGGCTTCACCGCCTTCACTGGCGTCGTGCCCGCCGCCGACGCGGCCTGTCGCGAGATCGCGCGACTGGTGCGGGCGGCGTTCGATACGGCCGCCTAACCGCCGAACAGTCCCACCACCGCATGGCGGAGCGGATTGGCGGGATCGCTGAGCAGCTTCACCGCCATGGCGCAGGACATCATCACCAGCAGCGGCCGGATCAGCCTGGCCCCGAACCGCATGGCCAGGCGCGAGCCGATCTGGGCGCCGATGAAGGCCCCCGCCGCCATGGCCAGGCCGATCGGCCAGACCACCACGCCCTTGAGGATGAACAGGGTCAGGCTGCCGAGGTTGGAGGCGGCGTTGGCCAGCTTGGTGTGGGCCGTGGCCTTCAGCGCGCCATAGCCCAGCAGGGTGACGATGGCGACCATGTAGAAGGCGCCGGCGCCCGGGCCAAAGATCCCGTCATAGAAGCCGATCAGCGGCGCGACGCAGAAGGCGAAGACCGCCACCGTCAGGCGCGGCCGGGCGTCCTCGCCCTTGAGGCCGCGGGTGAAGCCGAAATAGAGGGCGATGACGATCAGCAGGATCGGCACCAGGGCCGCCAGCACGCGCGGCGACAGCAGGCTGGCGCACAGGGCTCCGGCCAGGCCGGCGACGGCGGCGCAGCCGGCGACCGGCAGGGCGGTCTTCCAGTCGATCAGCCCACGGCGGGCGAAGGCGCTGGTCGAGGAGATGGCGCTGACCGCACCCTGCAGCTTGTTGGTGCCCAGGGCCGCGACCGGGTTCATGCCGGTCAGCAGCAGGGCCGGCACAGTCAGCAGGCCGCCGCCGCCGGCGATGGCGTCGAACGCCCCGGCGACCGCCGCAACGGCGAACATCGTCGCCAGCAGACCGATATCGACGCTCATCTCAGGCCTTTCATAGGGTCCGCCCGGAAAGGGCCGGGACCACGCGGCCGAGCGTCGGAAGATTTATTTCTGGCGCGCCTTGCGGGCGGCGTACTTGGCGTCGCGGGCGGCCTTCTGCTCGGCGGCCGACAGCGCCTTGCGTTCCTTACGATTGGCGCGCTTCTCGGCCAGGACGGCTTCTTCCTTGGCCAGGGCCTCCAGGCGTGCGGCTTCCTTGACGGCGGCGCGCTCAGCGCGGACCCGCTCCAACTCGGCTTCGCGCTCGGCGTGGCGCTGCTCGAAATTGGGGTCCTGGACGGTGGGCTTCACCTTCATCTTGGCCAGCATGGCCTTCTTGGCTTCGGCGGCGGCGGTGATGCGATCGGCGAAGCCGGTGTTCTTCAGTTGCGACATGAATCTTCTGGTTGGTGGAAAGTGCGCTTCTAAGACGTCAAAACGCCGGAAAAAGCAATCGGTCATCCCGGCGCGAATGGACGCGCCGTCAGGGTCGCGCCGGGATTGCGGTCCTCAGTTCTCGATCCGGTACACCGTGTAGCTGTGCGGGGCGACCTGGGCGGCGAAGTCGGTGCGGGCCGGCACGCCCTGGCGGCGCCAGGCGTCGGCCTTGCCGTCCTTAGCCTTGGCCGCAACCAATTGGCCGGTGGCCATGTCGCGCAGCTTCACGCCGTCGCCCAGCAGCGACAGGTTCACCGCCGTGTCGTCGTCGCGGAACGACTGCACCACAAAGGTCCCGTTGTCATAGGCGAACAGGCTGACCCGGTCGGGGGCGTCCAGCCGCACCGGGAAGTCGCGTTGCAGATAGCGCTTGATCTCGGTCGTCACCCCTTGGGGCAGGTTGTAGAGGTCGCCCGGGTTCTCGGGCATGGCCAGCACATAGAGCACGCCGCCGCCGTAGCGGTTCATCAGCAGGATCGGAAAGCCCTTGGCGTTGGCCACGCCGCGGATGATCCCCCAGCTGTCGTTGGTGTAGAAGGCCAGCTCCGGGAACAGCACCGGCGGGTTGTTGCGCTTGGGGTCGTTCAGGCTTTCGCCGTTGCCTGCGCCGTAACCGTTGAGAAAGTCGTGCAGGGCCACCTTGCGGCCGGTGTCGCGCACCTCCAGGATGTCCTCGATCCCCTTGCCCTGCAGGGCGCCGAGCAGGCCCGAGGTGATGAACACCGTCTTGCCGGCCAGCAGGTTGCCCTTGATCTCCTCGACGATCTTCGGGTCCTTGGCCGCGGCCTGGGTCAGCAGGGCGACATCGGCGTTCTTGGGAAAGTTGGGCGACAGCTCGATCGGTATCCCAATATTGCCCAGATAGTTGTGCAGGAAATCCTCGCCCGACGACTGGTAGGGCTTGTACGAAGCGACACCGATCGGCTTGCCGAGCAGCCCGAGGTCCTTGTCGATCTTCTCCAGCGACCAGCCGGCGGCGCGGCCCCAGCCGGGACCGGGATCGTCGGCCTGGCCTGAGCTCTTGTAGCTGGCGGTCATCGCCTTCCAGTCGAAACTGGTCGCCTTGTCCTTCCATGGACGCTCGCCCGGGGCCACGGCCTTGGGCTCGTTCATCGGCCGCCAGTTGAACAGGGTGATCTCCGGGGCCTTGGCCAGCAGGGTATCCCACAACTGCTCGGCGTAGCGGTCGACATAGAGGGTCGAGAAGGTGTCGACCCAGCCGCCGCCATTGCCCGGTCCGCCGTTCGACCCGACGGGACGGATGTTGTTGTAATAGCGGATGATCGAATAGCTCTCGTACTGCTGCAGCAGCTGGTCGGTGACCACCGGGTCGCGGGTCTCGGTGCCGGCATAGATGCCGTCGAACATCTGCGACTGCTTTTCCAGGTCATAGCCCGTGCCCTGGAAGTGCTCGTACCAGTTGGGATATTTGATGATCATCCGCACCTTGGGATTGACCGCCTTGGCGGGGCCGAGCACCAGGTCCTGGCTGACCTTGCGCATGGTCTCCAGCCGGTACTGGCTCCAGGAGCGGTCGCCCTTGGCGGCGATGTCGGCGGGGCTCTTGGACGTGTAGAAGAAGAAGTCGTCGAGGATCACCTCGTCGAAATGCTTGGCCGCCAGGCGCACGGCCTTCTCGCACTCGGCCCGGTCGGCGGGCTTTTCATAATCGAAGGTGCCGAACTGGCCGCCCTCGCCGCCGGCCGCCAATGTGATCCCGCCGGCGACCTTGATCCCGCGCGCCTCGAACCAGCCCCTGACCCGTTCGATCTGGTCGTCGCTGGCGAAATTCTTGTCGCGATAGACCTCCAGATAGACCTTGTCGAAGTGCAGTTGGCGGCTGGCGCGCTCGAACTGGCGATCGAAGACGGCCTTGTCGGCCAGGGCCTTGGCGTCGTTGACGGCGATGTAAATGGCGGCGTGGAAGTTCTTGTAGGCCGGCAAGGGCTGCGGCTCGACGCTTTGCGCCTGAGCGGCGGGCGCCATGGCCGCGCACAGCGCCACGGCGCCGAGCAAACTACGGGTTAGACGGATCATGCCTGTTTCTTCCCTCAAGGAGCCCCCGCCGGCGCATCGAGGCGACCGGTCTTGGTTGCGGTACCATAAGGGCGACCGCGCGAAAGCGGCGAGGGAAATATGAGACGCCTGTGATTTCCGAACAGGCGCGGAAGGGCCGGGGCGGGCCTCAGGGCGCTACAAAACGCCACATGCATTTCTCATTAAATGGTAATCAGTACGCGCCAGATATGCGGATCGACGCTGGCGCAATTTTCCTGGGTTTTCGGCGCATGCAGGGCTTTGGGGGAAGCGCGGTGCATCATCGCAAAGATCATCGCGCTGTCGGCCAGAACCTTCCATCGCGCATGGCGCTCGCCGACGTCGACGAGGCGCCGCCGATGGGCAAGTCGACGGACTCTGGCGATAAGGACGCGCGCTGGCTCCGCTATGCGAATCTGAAGATCGAAGCGGCGATCTTTCTGTTGATCGTCGTGACCTTCGCGGCGGTTCTGGGCCAAAGCGCCATCACGCGCCAGCAGCTGGTCCTGTCGCCGCTTACCGGCCAGTTCGTGGCCTACGCCTATTCAGACGCGACGAGCGGCGGACATTCGAGCATTTCCACGGACGCCCTGAAGCCGTTGTCCTGGTCGTGCACGATCCGCGATGGCGTAACCTATCCCTATTGCGGCTACGGCCTGCGCCTCAATAACGGCAAGCAGGACGAAGGCCTGGACTTCTCCCATTTCAAGACGATCACCCTGCGCTTTTCCTATCGCGGCCCCGGCGATCGCCTGAAGCTGATTGTAAAGGCCGCGTTGCCCGCCGGTCTTCGTGGCAAGGCTGGGGGTGAGGACATGCCCTTGGCGTTGGAATTTCCGATCGTCAACGGCCGCAACGAAGTCCGCCTGCCGCTCAGCCAGCTTGCCCCTGAACAATGGTGGGTCGCGAACCACAGCTTTTCGCCCCAGGAGGCGACGCCCGACCTGAGCAACATCCTGGCGATCGAGATCAGCACCAACGGCGCGGCGCCCCGCGATCTCGACGTGTCGGTCGACGATATCACCTTCGAGGGGGCCTATCTCTCCACGGAGCAGTGGTACCTAGTCATCCTTGGCGTCTGGCTGGTGCTCACGGGGGCTTTCCTGGTTCACCGCTTTCTTCGCATGCGTCGTGAATACGAGGCGCGGCAGCACCGTCAGGCGCATGAAACCCGCGTCCTGGCTCGCGCCCGCACGGCGGCCGAGGCGGCCAGCAGCGCGAAATCGCGGTTCCTCGGCAATATGAGCCACGAGCTGCGGACGCCGCTCAACGCCATCATCGGCTATTCCTTTTGGCTCAGCCGCGGCGATCTCACGCCCAAGCAGCTTGAAGCGGTGAAAACCATCCAATCGAGCGGCGAGCATCTGCTGGCCGTCATCACCGACATTCTCGACCTCGCCAAGATCGAGGCCGGCAAGCTGGCGCTGCTTCCCGCGACGTTCGACCTGCGCGATTGCATCGACGGCGTCCGCCAGATGTTCCGGTTGCCGGCCGAAGAAAAAGACCTGGATTTCGAGGTCAACGTGGCGCGGGATCTTCCGCCCATGATCGTCGGGGACCAGAAACGCGTCCGGCAGGTGCTGATCAATCTGCTCGGCAACGCCGTCAAGTTCACCTCGACCGGTCAGATCAGCCTGCGGGTGTCGCTGGTCTCGCAAACTGACGACGCGGCAAGGCTGCGCTTCGTCGTCGAGGACACCGGCTTCGGTATCCCCGCCGATCAGCTTGAATCGATCTTCAGCCCCTTCGAGCAGGCCGGTTCCGCCGCCGAATGCAGTGGCGGAACCGGCCTGGGCCTGAGCATCACGCGCCAGATCGTCGAGATGATGCACGGCGAGATCTATGTAGAGAGCGCCCTCGGGCAAGGCAGCCGTTTCACGGTCGAAGCGCCGTTCCCGATTGCGACCCCGGCGCAAGGCCTGCTGGAAGCGCGCGCTCGACCTCTCCGTCGCGTCGCTCCCTGATCTCTTCCCCAGCGGAAGCGACCGACGCCCCCAAGCACCGCCGATCACGTAAGGAAGCGCCGATTCCGCGACGACGGCCGGAAATCTCCAAAAGCCGTTTAAAATCGGCCACTTGAACTGTTATCGCCCCAACTTGACGCACCGCAGCGCGCCCTATAGGTTCCGCCGCGATCAAGCCGGCCGGAAAACCGCCTCTTTTGAGGCGGCCGCGGGCGTTTTCGGACCTGCCGCTCCCATGCCCAAGGCCGACGAACCGAACGACAAGGCCCCGCAAAGCCTCGACGCTCGGATCGCCGCCTTCGAGGCGCGAAAAGCGGCGGAGGTCCCGATGCGCGCCGAGCACGAGAAATCGTCCCAGGACGGCTATCGTCTTCTGGCGGATTTGATCGGGGGCGTTCTGGTGGGGCTCGGTTTCGGCTGGCTGCTCGACCGCTACGCCGGCACGGGGCCTTGGGGCATGGTCGGCGGTCTGCTGATCGGCATGGGGCTTTCGATCTACACTGTCGTCCGCAAGGCGACGAAAATGAGCGCGCAGGCGTCGGTCCGGTCCGAACAGGACAAGGCCGACGGAGACACGGGAGGCGGGCCTACCGCCCCCAAGCAGAAGAGAGACTAGGGCCTTGGCCACGCCGATCGACCCGATGCACCAGTTCATGATCCAAAGGATCGTGGCGCTGCCGTCCGTTACCGTCCCGGGCGTGGGCGCGATCGATCTGTCGATCACCAATTCCGTCGCCGCCATGCTGCTGTCGGCGACGCTGATCATTGTGTTCTATGCCTTCGCCGGCAAGGGCGCCGTCGTTCCGGGCCGCCTGCAGACCGTGGGCGAGATGCTCTATGGAATCGCCGACGGCCTGACGAGCTCGATCATCGGCCACGACGGCAAGAAGTACCTGCCCTTCGTGTTCGCCCTGTTCTCCTTCGTGCTGTTCGCCAACCTGCAGGGCATGCTGTTCGGCTGGACCGGCAGTTTCCTGGGCTTCACCTCGACCTCGCAGCTGGCCGTGACCCTGACTCTGGGCGTGCTGGTCATCCTGACGGTGATCACCGTCGGCGTCGTCAAGAACGGCTTCAAGTTTTTCAAGCTGTTCGCCCCGTCAGGCGTGCCGTGGCCGCTCTACATCATTCTGGTGCCGATCGAGATCATCTCGTTCCTGATCCGCCCGATCACCCTGGCCCTTCGTCTGTTCGGCAACATGCTGGGCGGCCACGTGGTGCTGAAGATCTTCGCGACCTTCGTGGCCATCCTGCTGGCCATGGCCCCGGCCTACTGGCTGGTGGGCCTGCTGTCGCTGACCTCCGTCGTCGCCCTGACGGCCCTAGAGTTCATGGTGGCCTTCCTTCAGGCCTTCGTGTTCGCGGTGCTCACCTGCGTCTATCTGAACGACGTCGTGCACCTCGACAGCCACTGATCACCCTTTAGTCTTTCAACCAACACACCCATCCTAAGGAGTCTCAATCATGGACGCTTCCGCCGCTAAGTTCATCGGCGCCGGCCTGGCGATGCTCGGCATGATCGGCGCGGGCATCGGCCTGGGCATCATGTTCGGCAACTACTTCCAAGGCGCCCTGCGCAACCCGACCGCGGCCGCCCAAGAGCGCCCGATGCTGTTCCTGGGCATGGCCCTGACCGAAGCCCTGGGCATCTTCGCCCTGGTCATCGCCTTCCTGATCCTGTTCTCGAAGTAAAACCCTGGGGCGCGGCCGGTCTCCCGGACCGACGCCGCCCCGGACTCGTTCTTCGGGCGTTTTCCATGTCGGGAAATGCTCCAACCTAAAGAGGCTTCTTCGCCCATGGCGACGGAACATCAAGGCACGGTCGAGTCGACTGAGCCGCCCCACGGGCAGGAAAGCGGCGGGCTTCCCCAGCTGCAGTTCCAGCACTGGGGCGGCCAGATCGTCTGGCTGCTGCTCATCTTCGCCGTCCTCTACGCGGTGCTGTCCAAGGCGCTTCTGCCTCGGGTCAGCGGCGCAATCGAGACTCGCGGCGCCAAGATCGCCGGCGACATCGCCGACGCCCGTCGTCTGAAGGACGAAGCCGAGGTCCAGGCCCGTGCGGCCGCGGCCGAGGTGGCCGAGGCTCGCGCCAAGGCCCAGAAGACCGCCGCGGACGCCAAGGCCAAGGCTTCGGCCGAGGCCGCAGAGCGCCAGGCCAAGGAAGAGGCCGTGCTGGCTGAAAAGCTGGCCGCCGCCGAAGGCCGCATCCAGGTCGCCCGCGACGAGGCCATGGGCCACGTCCGCGCGGTGGCCTCGGAGACGGCCGCGGCCATCGTCGAGAAGCTGACGGGCAAGGCGGCTTCGGCCGCCGAGCTCCAGGCTTCCCTGGCCTAAGGAGACGACGATGGAACACGAATCCCTGTTCAACCTCGCCAATCCCGAGCTCTGGGTCCTGATCGGCCTGTCCCTGTTCATCGGCCTGCTGGTCGTGCTCAAGGTCCTGCCGGGCGCGCTGTTCGGCGCGCTCGACGCCCACGCGGCCAAGATCAAGGCCGAACTCGACGAAGCCCAGCAACTGCGAGAAGAGGCCCAGGCCCTGCTCGCCGAAGTGAAGGCCCAGCGGGAAGAAGCCGAGCGTCAGGCCGCCGGCATGATCGAGGCCGCCAAGGCCGACGCCGCCCTGATCGCGTCGGAAGCCAAGGCCAAGCTGGAAGAGCAGATCACCCGCCGCGCCGAAATGGCCGAACGCAAGATCGCCCAGGCCGAGGCCCAGGCCGCCGCCGACGTCAAGTCCGCGGCCGTCGACCTCGCCGCCCAGACGGCCGAACGCATCCTGGTCGCCCGTCTGGCGACCGGCGGTTCGGACGGCCTGGTCGACGCGGCGATCGGCCAGATCGGCGCGAAGCTGCAATAGCGGTTTCGGTTACGGCGAAACATCGAGGGCGCGCTCCGCGAGGGGCGCGCCCTTCTTGTTTGGAGATAGCCGCCTCAGCGCTTGCGCTTGAACCACCGCTTGGCGTGCTTGCGGCCCCGCTTCAGCACCCGCCAGGACGCCCGGCGCAGGAACACCTTTTCACTGCGCAGCAGCTGCTGCCAGGCGACCAGCATGATCTCCGGTTCGCGGCGCATCAGCCGGCGGATCGGGAAGATCAGCTTGGGGTGCCGCCGTTGCCAGCGGAGGAACCGGCGCTTGGCCTGGAACGAGTTACGCAGCACGATCATCAGGCCGACGACCAGCAGCGGCAATCCCAGGTGCCCCGGCAGCGGCGTCAGCACCAGCCCAGCCACCAGCACGAGCACGCCGAAGGCCAGCGCCGCCCAGCGCGCCACGCGTCCGGCGGTCTCGCGCAGGACCAGGGCCAGCCGCCGACGGCGGCGATAGAGCCTTGAGGGCAGTTTGGCGAGCGCCCCGGCGGGCGAGTTCACGGCCGCCGCTTGAGCGACTTGCGCCAGCGCTGGGCGACCCGCCAGCGACGCGGCAGGACCAGACGCTCGACGCGCAGCACCTGCTGCCAGGCGACCGGCATGACCTCGGGCTCGCGGCGCAGCAAGCGGCGCAGCGGGAAGATCAGCTTGGGATGGGCGTGCTGAAAGCGGACGAACTGCTTGCGGGCCCGGAACGAGTTGCGCAGCACCAGCATCAGGCCAGCCACCGTCAGCGGCACGCCCAGCGGCCCA
The DNA here is from genome assembly GCF_052871235.1 of Caulobacter sp. LARHSG274. Classification (NCBI taxonomy): domain Bacteria; kingdom Pseudomonadati; phylum Pseudomonadota; class Alphaproteobacteria; order Caulobacterales; family Caulobacteraceae; genus Caulobacter; species Caulobacter sp. LARHSG274. The sequence goes on from NZ_JBIXJO010000007.1 coordinate 88,009, forward strand.
GGCAGCGGCGCGATCAGGAAGCCCGCGACGATCAGGATCAGGCCCAGCGTGACGAGCACCACGCGTGAAATCCGCCCGAGGAGCTCGCGGGCGAGTTCGTCGGCGGCGGAGAAGCGCACGGGCGGCATGGCGAGGGCGAAGTTCATGGCGAGAGAGAACGGTTCCGTGTTCCGTTCGATCCCGGCGACAGGCCGGCCTCCTCGGCTCACAGAAACCGATATGAGAACAGGGCGCCCTTCCGTAAAGGCGCCCTGCTCCCCTTTTGTTCGACTGTGGCCTCTATTCCGCAGCCAGTGGCGTTGCGGCCACAGGTTTCCAGCGCAAGCGCGGTTTGCGAGCCGCTTGCGTCTCGTCCAGGCGCTTCAGCGGCGCATGGAACGGCGCGCCCTTGAAGCGCTCGACGTCGCCGCCTTTTGCGGCTCCGGCTAGGGCGCGCAGCGCGGTGATGAAGCGGTCCAGCTCCTGCTTGGACTCCGTCTCGGTCGGCTCGATCAGCATCGCCCCGTGCACGACCAGCGGGAAATACATGGTCATCGGATGGAAGCCCTCGTCGATCATCGCCTTGGCGAAGTCGAGGGTGGTGACGCCGGTGCCTTCCAGCCAGGCGTCGTCGAACAGCGCCTCGTGCATGCACGGGCCATTGGGGAAGGCCGGGCTCATCAGGTCGCTGAGCCGGGCCTTGATGTAGTTGGCGTTCAGCACGGCGTCCTCGGCCACCTGGCGCAGACCGTCGGCCCCGTGGCTGAGCATGTAGGCATAGGCCCGCACGAACATGCCCATCTGGCCGTGGAAGGCGCTCATCCGGCCAAAGGCCTGGGCGGCGGGGCCCTGAGCCTCCTCGACCAGCTTGAAGCTATGGTCGTGGCTGACCACCCATGGCGTCGGCGCGAACGGGGCTAGGGCGGCGCTCAGCACCACCGGACCCGCGCCCGGCCCGCCGCCGCCATGCGGGGTGGAGAAGGTCTTGTGCAGGTTGATGTGCATGGCGTCGACGCCCAGGTCGCCGGGGCGCACCCGGCCGACAATGGCGTTGAAATTGGCGCCGTCGCAATAGAAGTACGCGCCGGCCGCGTGGGTCAGGCGGGCGATCTCGACCACGTCGCGCTCGAACAGGCCGCAGGTGTTGGGATTGGTGACCATGATGGCGGCCACGTGGTCGCCCAGCTTGGCCTCCAGGTCGGCCAGGTCGACCCGGCCGTCATCGGTCTGGGCGATCTCGACGACGGTGTAGCCGCAGAAGGCCGCCGTGGCCGGGTTGGTGCCATGGGCGCTGGTCGGAGCCAGCACGGTCTTCCGGTGGCCGTTGCCGGCCGCCTCGTGGGCGGCGCGGATGGCCAGCAGGCCGCACAGCTCGCCATGGGCGCCGGCCTTGGGGCTCAAGGCCACCGCGGGCATGCCGGTCAGGGTCTTCAGCCAATGGGCCAGGCGATCCATCAGCTCGATCGCGCCCTGCACCGTCGATTGCGGCTGCAAGGGGTGGATGTCGGAAAAGCCCGGCAGGCGGGCCACTTTCTCGTTGAGGCGCGGGTTGTGCTTCATCGTGCACGAGCCCAGCGGATAGAGGGCCAGGTCGATGGCGTGGTTCTTCTGCGACAGACGCACATAGTGGCGCACGGCCTCGGGCTCGGACAGGCCGGGCAGGTCGATCGGCGCGGTGCGGACCAGGTCGCCCAGGTCGTCGGCCGGCGGCGCATCCGGCAGGTCGACGCCGGTCTTGTCCCAGGCGTTCAGTTCGAAGATCAGCGCCTCGTCCTGCAGCAGGCCGCGCGCCCCGGTCAGGGTTTCGTGGCCGGTGGCGGCGTCATTGGCGGCTTCGGGACGGGTCGGCCGTCCGACGGAGTTCATGCTCATTGGGCCAGCACCTTGGTCAGGACCTTGGAGAAGAAGACGATGTCGCTGTCGGGCGTGGTCTCGGTGGCGGCGACCAGCAGGACGTCGTCAAGACCGGCGGCCGGATCGAGGCGCGAGAACGGCACGCCGGCGATCACGGCGTTGGCGGCCAGGGTCTCCACGACCTCGGCGGCGTTGACCGGCAGCCGGATCGCGAACTCGTTGAAGAACCGCGGGGTCAGGATCTCGATCCCGGGCACGGCGGCGAGGGCGTCGCGCAGCTTCACCGCCTTCTGGTGGTTGATCAGGGCCAGTTGGCGCAGACCCTTCTCGCCCAGCAGGCTCATATGGATGCTGAAGGCCAGGGCGCACAGGCCGCTGTTGGTGCAGATATTGGAGGTGGCCTTGTCGCGGCGAATATGCTGCTCGCGGGTCGACAGGGTCAGGACGAAGCCGCGCCGGCCGTCGGCGTCAACCGTCTCGCCGCACAGACGGCCGGGGGCCTGGCGAACGTATTTTTCCTTGCAGGCGAACAGGCCGACATAGGGACCGCCGAAGTTCAGGCCGTTGCCGATCGACTGGCCCTCGGCCACGACGATGTCGGCGCCCATCTCGCCAGGCGACTTCAGCAGGCCGTAGGACACCGCCTCGGTGGTGACCACGATCAGCAGGGCCCCGGCGGCCTGGGCGGCGGCGGCGATCTTGCTGACGTCGGTGGCCGTGCCGAACACATTGGGGGTCTGGACGACGACGCAGGCGGTGTCGGCGTCGATGGCGGCGATCACCGCGTCCTCGGCATCGATGGCGGCCGCCAGGCGTTCGGTGGCGACGCCGGCGGCGTGGGCCAGGGTCTCGACCGTGCCGACATAATGCGGGTGAACGCCGCCCGACAGCACCGCCTTGCCCCGGCGGGTGATCCGGGCGGCCATCATCACCGCCTCGGCCGTGGCGGTGGAGCCGTCATAGAGCGAGGCGTTGGCCACCTCCATGCCGGTCAGGGCCGCGACCTGGGTCTGGAACTCGAACAGCACCTGCAGCGTGCCTTGAGCAATCTCGGGCTGATAGGGCGTGTAGCTGGTCAGGAATTCCGACCGCTGGATGATGTGGTCGACCGTGGCCGGCACGTGGTGGCGATAGGCCCCCGCCCCCACGAAGAACGGGCCTTCCGAAGCCGAGCGGTTGCGGCGCGACAAGGCCAGCATCTCGCGCTCGACCTCCAGCTCGCCGGCGTGGAGCGGCAGGTCGACCAGGCCGGTACGGCGGGCGACGGCGGGCACGTCGACGAACAGCTCGTCGATCGTCTCCGCGCCGATGACGCCGAGCATGTCGGCGCGATCCTTGGGTGTGAGGGGAAGGTAGCGCATGAAAAGCTTCCGCGGCGTGCTCCCTTCCCCCTTGATGGGGGAAGGGTCGGGGATGGGGGTGTTGCGGGCGGCGGGGTCACCCCCAACCCTGCCCTTCCCCCATCAAGGGGGAAGGGTTCTCTTCCTAAAGCGAACTCAGGAACGCTTCATAGGCCGTGCGGTCCATCAACGCGTCCACCTCTGCGGGGTTCGACAGCTTGATCTTGGCGAACCAGCCGCCGGCCTCCGGCACGGCGTTGACGGTTTCGGGGCTGTCGGACAGTTCACCATTGGCTTCGACCACCTCGCCCGACACCGGGGCGTAGACGTCGGAGGCGGCCTTGACGCTCTCGACCACCGCCAGGGCGTCGCCCTGTTTTACGGTTTTGCCGACCTCCGGAACCTCGACGAACACCACGTCGCCCAGTTGCTCGGCGGCGTAGCCGGAGATGCCTACGGTGGCGATGTCGCCGTCGACGACGACCCACTCGTGATCCTTGGTGAACTTCATGGTCTGGGCCCTTTGTGTCTGGAGCTAGATCTTGCGCACGTAGCGGGTCGGGACGAACGGCGAGGTTACGACCTGCGCCGCCTGCGGCTTGCCGCGGACGATGACTTTCAGCTTGGAGCCGACCACCGCCAGGGCAGGCGGCACGAAGCCGATGGCGATCGCGCCGCCGAAGCTGGGGCCGAAACCGCCGCTGGTGACCACGCCGACCACGGCGCCGGCCTCGTCAGCGATCTCCGCGCCTTCGCGGGCGGGGGCGCCTTCCAGCACCTTCAGATTGACGCGAACGCGCTCAAGGTCGCCGGCCAGTTCCCTGAGGATCCGGTCGGCGCCCGGAAAGTCCCGGGCCTCGCGGCGGCTCTTGCCGACGGCGAACGGCATGCCGGCCTCGATCGGCGAGACCGTCTCGTCCATGTCGTGGCCGTAGAGCGGCAGGCCAGCCTCGAGGCGCAGGCTGTCGCGGGCGCCCAGGCCGATGGCCTTGACCCGCTCGTCTTGCAGCAGCGTGTTCCAGATGCGCTCGGCCTCGCGCACAGGAACCGAAATCTCGTAGCCGTCCTCGCCGGTATAGCCCGAGCGCGAAATGATCGCGTCGGTCCCGAAGGCGGTCAGGGCGGCGGTGTCCATGAACACCATGTCGGCGACGGCGGGGACATGGGCGGCCAGCACGGCGGCGGCCTCCGGACCTTGCAGCGCCAGCAGAGCGCGGTCTTCGAGGCGCTCGACCGTGACCTCGCCCGCCAGCGCCTTGGCGATGATGGCGTAGTCGTTGTCCTTGCAGGCGCCGTTGACCACCACGAACAGGCCGTCGTCGTCGGGACGGGCGGTCATCAGGTCGTCGATCACCCCGCCCTGATCGTTCAGCAGCACGGCGTAGCGCTGCTTGCCCGGCTTGAGGCCCCGGTAGTCGGCCGAGGCCAGCTTCTCGAAGCTTTTGGCCGGGTTCTCGCCTCGTAGCCGGGCCTGGCCCATATGCGAGACGTCGAACAGGCCGGCGTGGGCGCGGGTCCACAGGTGCTCCCTGAGCACCCCGTCCTTGTATTGCACCGGCATGGCATAGCCCGCGAACGGCACCATCCGGGCGCCGGCGGCGACGTGCGCGTCGTACAGGGGCGTCTTCTTGAGATCTGGCTCGGACACGCTTTGGGCTCCAATCGGGGTCGGCGACGCCGCCCGGCTTTCGCCAGGTGGTCTCGCCCCCGCTGTCCCTTTGACCTGAGAGATTCCGGCCGCACCAGACGGCCTTGCTCCTTCGGCGGGCGACCCTTTCAGGCTGCCTCTTTCCAGCGTTCCTAAACCCGCGCGGTCCTTTTGCCTGAGCGTTTCCGGGGCGGTTGCGCCTTCGGCCTCGGGATCCGAATCCCGACGTCTCCCGCGAGGGTCGAGGGGTGTTTGGGCGACGGGGCGGCGGGAGTCAACGACGAAGACGACCGGTTCTGGAACGAAGATCGCATAGATTGCAATTCAGGCGACACATCTTCAAACTTGAGGTCGCAATTTGCGACCTCAAAGACGAGCAAGCATGATGAACCTGCCCGCCTCCATCCCGGAATTCGAAGCCGACCAGACTCCGACGGTTGTAGAGGTTCGGGATTTGTCCGTCATCCTCGACGTTGATCTCGCTAGACTTTTTGGTGTCGAAACACGCCGCCTGAACGAACAGGCACGCCGCAACGCGACGAAGTTCGACGGTTTCGCCTTCCGCCTTTCCACAGAAGAATTCTCGAACTTGAGATCGCAGATTGCGATCTCAAGTTCGTCGCACGGCGGTGCACGCTATCGCCCCTACGTCTTCACCGAGCACGGCGTGATCATGGCGGCCACCGTGCTGCAGTCCGAACGGGCGATCGCCGCATCGAGGTTCATCATCAAGGTGTTCGTCGAGGCGCGGCGCAGGACCCTGGTGTCCGACGGCGCCAACCTGCCGTCGCTGATCAACGCACGCGGACTGCTGCCGCTGCAGAGCGAAGCCCGCACCGGCCTGATGAGCAAGCTCAACGGCGCCCTGGGCCGGGTGCTCGACGCCATCGCCGATCCGGAGACCCAGGCCACGGTCCGCGACGAGGCCCACGCCATCGCCGCCGAGGGCCTGCGCAGCATCAAGGAATATCTGAAGCGGGCCGGCGTCCAGAACGAGAAGACTCTCGCCGAGGTCCGCAAGCTGCTGGCCGAAGCCGACGCCCTGGAGGCCGAGACCGCCCAGAAGCGCACCGAAAACCAGCACCGCCAGTTGGCCCTGCTAGCCAAGCAGTTGCGCCTGGTGCTGGTGGCCCAGCAATATCTGGAGACCGGCGGGGTCGAAGGCCTGCTGGCGACCCTCAAGGATCTTGAACGACCCTGAAAACCTACATCCGCGCCGGCGCTTCGATGCCCAGCAGGTTCAGCGCCAGCTCCAGTTGTCGTAGCGTCGTCTCGGCCAAACCCAGGCGCGAGGCCCGCACGGCCGAGTCCTCGGCGCTGAGGATCGGGCAGGCGGCGTAGAATCGGGAGAAGGTCTGGGCCAGCTTGTAGGCGTGCTCGGCGATGAAGTTGGGGGCCTTCTTGTCGTAGGCCTCCGACAAGGCGCCCTCGAAAGCGTCCAGCAGCAGGGTCAGATCGCGTTCGGCCGGCTCGCCGACGATGATCGGCCCCGACGCCAGCTGCTGCTCGACCGCCTTGCGCAGGATGCTCTTGATGCGCACCGACTGATACAGCAGGTACGGCCCGGTCTTGCCCTCGAAGCTGGTGAAGCGGTCGAGGTCGAAGACATAGGAGGTGCCGCGGAAGTTCTGCAGGTCGGCGAACTTCAGGGCCGCCACGCCCACCTTGTGGGCGATGTCCTCGAAGGCTTCGGGCGGCAGCTCGGCACCGAGGCCGGCCTCGTGCAGCCGCTCGCGGGCCTTTTCACGGGCCATCTCGATCAGGTCGTGCAGCTTCAGCACGCCGCCGGCCCGGGTCTTGAACGGCTTGCCGTCGGCGCCGTTCATAGTGCCGAAGCCGATGTGCTCCAGGCCGCCCGGTTCGGCGTAGCCGGCGAGGTAGGCGGCGCGGAACACCTGCTCGAAGTGATCGGCCTGGCGCTGGTCGACGCAGTAGAGGACCAGGTGCGGGTCGAACGACTGGCGGCGGTCGAGGATCGTGGCCAGGTCGGTCGTGCCGTACATGGCCGAGCCCTCCGACGACACCACCAGCAGCGGATCGGGGCTCTCGACCTCGACCACCGAACCGTCAGGCAGCTTCTTCTTCTTGGTCTCGCCGGGGCGGGCGACGCGGACGATCCGGGCACCCTGGTCCTCGACCAGCAGCCCCTTGTCCTCCAAGTCGGCGATCATGCCGGGGATCAGGTCGTTGGCGTCGCTTTCGCCCTTCCAGAGGTCGAACTCGACGCCGAGCGCCTTGAATTCCCGTTCGAGGGCCACGCGGCTGACCTCGACGAAGCGGGCCCAGATAGCGCGATAGGCGCCGGCGCCGCCCTGCAGCAGGGCCGTCGCCCGGCGGGCGCGGTCGCGGAACGCATCGTCGGCCTTGGCTTGGGCGGCGGCCAGCGGATAGGCGCGGTCCAGATCCTCAAGGCCCAGGTCGCGCAATTGCAGATGGACCTGAGCGCTCGCTTCATCGCCGACGAACTGGCCTGTGGCTTCGGAGATCCAACCGTCGAACAGGCCGCGTTCATCGCCGACCGACACGATCAGCAACCCCATCTGGAAGCCCCAGTCGCCGAAGTGGGCGTCGCCCTTCACCTCGTCGCCGCGGAACCGATAGAGGCGCTTGATCGACTCGCCGATGATCGAGGCCCGCAGATGGCCCACGTGCATCGGCTTGGCGACATTCGGACCGGCATAGTCGACCAGCACCCGGCGCGGCTTCGCCAGCGGCTCGGCCCCGGCGCGCGGGTCGGCGGCGATCTCTCGGGCCCGGACCGACAGGGCCTCGTCGCTGACGCGCATATTGATGAAGCCGGCGCCGGCGATCTCGACCGAGGCCAGGCGCGAGTCGGCCCTCAGGAGGTCGACCACCTGGACGGCGATCTCGCGCGGATTGCGCTTGGCGCTCTTGGCCGCCGCCAGGGCGCCATTGCACTGGAAATCGGCCAGGTCGGGCCGGTCGGACGCGGTGACGCGGCCGAAGTCGGGGGACAGTCCGGCGGCCTGGAAGGCGGCCGCGGCCGCCTCGCTCAGGGACCGCTTCAAATCACTCATGGCTTGGCCGGGGTTCCTGGCTGGGTCTGGGCCTGCTGGGTCTGGCCGGCGTTGACGCGGAAGCGCTTGCCGTCACGGTTGAAGGCGGCCATTTCCGGGGTGATGTCGAAGCCGATCAGGACTTCGAAATTGGAGCCGCTGACCTTTTCGTCGGCCCGCGGGATGGTGATGGTTTTCAGGGTTTCGGTCGCATAGACGCGGTCCTGGCCCTGCGGGAAGTTCACCGGCAGGTCGAAATATTCCTTGGCCAGGACGTCCTTGTTGCGCTCGGTCACCGCCACCCAGTAGCGATAGGTCTTGCGGCTGTCGGTCGCCAGCGGGCCACGTCCCAGCTCGAACAGGATCTGGACCTGCATCTTGATCGGGTCGCTGCTCTTGTAGGCGCAGCCCGAGGACAGGCCCTGGATCTCGCCGGTGAAGCCGGTCTGGGCGGCCGACTCCTTGCCTTCCTTGAACTCGACATAGCGGCTGGCGTCGTAGAGCACCTTCACATAGGGGCACGGGCCAGCGTTGCGCAGCTGGGCCAGGGGGGCCTTGGGCTGGTTCCACTCATCGTCGCGCTTCTTTTTCTTGGCCGCCTGGTCGTCGTCGCCGCCGCCTTGACCCTGGTCGCCGCGGCCGCGCTGTTGCGCATAGACGCTCGTCGCCGTGGCGGCGATCGAAAGGGCCATCAGGGCGCTGAGGGCGACGGAGAGCTTGCGGCGCATGAAACGTCCGGTCCGAGAATGAAGAGCCTGTGCGGGAATTCCCCGTCGGCGTCATGGAGCCTGATAAAGGCATATGCGTGACGTCGCAATGTGCAGCTGACTTGCGGCCGATTGGCGAGGCGGCGGCGCCTGGCGCTGGCGCGAAGGGCGCGGAACCCTTAGGTTCGGGGCATGAACGCCCATTCGCCGATCCCGCCCTCCGGCCGCCGTCCGCTCCGTGTCGTCCTGGCCAGTCCGCGCGGCTTTTGCGCTGGCGTCGACCGGGCGATCCAGATCGTCGAACGGACGATCGAGAAGTTCGGCGCCCCCGTCTATGTGCGCCATGAGATCGTCCACAACCGCCACGTGGTCGATCGCCTCAAAGCCATGGGCGCGGTGTTCATCGAGGAACTGGACGAGGCCCCCGACGACCGCCCCGTGGTGTTCTCGGCCCATGGCGTGCCCAAGTCGGTGCCGGCCACGGCCAAGGCTCGCGAGATGGTCTATCTCGACGCCACCTGCCCGCTGGTCTCCAAGGTCCATGTCGAGGCCCAGAAGCATTATGACGCCGGGCGCGAGATCGTGCTGATCGGCCATGCCGGCCATCCCGAGGTGGTCGGCACCATGGGCCAGCTGCCCGAGGGCGTGGTGACCCTGATCGAGGACATCGACGACGCCCGCGCCTGGGTTCCTAAAGACGCCGGCAATGTCGCCTTCCTGACCCAGACCACCCTGTCGGTCGACGACACGGCTGAGATGGTCGACACCCTGAAGGCGCGCTTCCCGGGCATCGCCGCCCCGCACAAGGAAGACATCTGCTACGCCACCACCAACCGCCAGGAGGCGGTGAAGATGCTGGCGGGGGTTTCCGACTTGATCCTGGTGGTCGGCTCGACGAATTCGTCCAATTCCGTGCGGCTGATGGAGGTCGGGCGACGCGCCGGCGCCCAGGACGCCCACCTGATCGACGACGCCCGCGGCATCGATTGGAGTTGGTTCGAAGGCGTCGCCGCCGTCGGGGTCACCGCCGGAGCCTCGGCCCCGGAGGACCTGGTGCAGGGCGTGATCGACGCGATCGCCGCTCGCTACGACCTGACCGTCGAGGAACTGGTCGAGGCCCGGGAAACGGTGACCTTCAAGCTGCCGCGCCTGCTGACGAGCTGAACCCCGCCGCTTTCCAGCTGGCTGTGGGACATCGAACGGCCTGATCTTCAACTCAGCAGGGTCGGCCTGTGCAGCTGGCCCATGTCGTCCTGCAGGTGCATCCGCACCGGAAGGCCGACGCCCGTGGTCTGTTCGGCCAGACGCCGGGCCGCGCTCTCGGCCTGATCGCGGGTGGCGTAGGTCCCGACCCGCAACTGGTCGCCGATGATCGACCAGGTTGTTCCGACGCGAACGACTCCATAATGCACTTCAGCCATGGTCGACCTCCCTGCTTTAGCTTCTGCGTTATCCACAGCTCTTTGGCTGGCTTATCCACAGGGTCGCTCCGATCGGTCGCCATCGCAAGGCCTTTCCGAATCACCCGGCGGCGAGGCGGTGACAAGGCCGCCCGCGATGAGGATAGTGCGGTCATGAACCGCCCATTGTTCGCCGCCCTTCTCGCCCTGCCCCTGCTGGTCCCGACGGCCGCCGTCCTGGCCCAGGACCGGGGTCCGGTCGAACGCCAGAAGTTGCTCGACCTGGCCTTCACCCTCGGCGAGAGCCACGCCCTGCGGCAGCTGTGCGAAGGTCCGGCCGACCAGTACTGGCGGGCGCGGATGGTGCGGCTGGCCGAGGTGGAAAAGGCCGACCAGGCCTTCGACGCCCAGCTGCGCGACCGGTTCAATACCGGTTTCGCCGCCCGCCAGGGCGAGTTCCCGGCCTGCGACGAGGCCAGCCGCCGGGCCGAGCAGGACAGCGCCCGCCACGGCCAGGCCCTGGCCGCCCAGCTGGCCCGGTCGATGCGGACCACGGCCCCCGAACCGGCCGAACCGGATTCCATGGCGGACGGCGAAGCGGCGCGCTAGTCTCCCCCATCGGTTGTGGGAGGCGCCTGTCGTGATGTCTTATCTCGTACCGCTGGCGCTGGTGGCGCTGGCGATCTTCCTGGTCTTGAAGGTGATCATCATCGTGCCCCAGGGGCGCGAATTCACCGTCGAGCGGTTCGGCCGCTACACTCGAACGCTCAGGCCCGGCATCAGCATCCTGACGCCGTTCTTCGAGACCATCGGCCGGCGGGTCAACATGATGGAGCAGGTCCTCGACGTGCCCCAGCAGGAGGTGATCACCAAGGACAACGTCTCGGTGAAGGTCGACGCCATCGTCTTCATCCAGGTGATGGACGCCTCGCAGGCCGCCTATCGGGTCGACAACCTGATGTACGCCATCACCCAGCTGTCGCAGACCAATCTGCGCACCGTGGTCGGCTCGATGGAGCTGGACGAGGTGCTCAGCCAGCGTGACCAGATCAACAGCCGCCTGCTGTCGACCATCGACCACGCCACCGGCCCGTGGGGCGTCAAGGTCACCCGCATCGAGATCAAGGACCTGACCCCGCCGCCGGACATCACCAACGCCATGGCCCGCCAGATGAAGGCCGAGCGCGAAAAGCGGGCGGTGATCACCGAGGCCGAGGGCGAGAAGCAGTCGGCGATCGCCCGGGCCGAGGGCCAGAAGCAGGCCGCCATCCTCGAGGCCGAGGGCCGCAAGGAAGCCGCGTTCCGCACGGCCGAGGCCCGCGAACGCTCGGCCGAGGCGGAAGCCAAGGCGACGGCCTTCGTGTCCGAGGCCATCTCCAAGGGCGACGTCAACGCCATCAACTATTTCATCGCCCAGAAATATGTCGAAGCCTTCGGCGAGCTGGCCAAGTCGCCCAACGCCAAGACCGTGATCGTCCCGGCCGACTTCGCGGGCCTGACCGGCACGGTGGCCGGGGTCGCCGAACTGGTGAAGACCCTGGGCGGGGGCGATGGCCCGCGCACCGTGGTCCCGCCGACGCCGCGGCGCGGAGTCTGAGCCGATGCATGGCCTGATGCTGTTCTACGCCACCCATCCGTTCTGGGTGTGGCTGGCGGCGGCGGCGATCTTCCTGGCGATCGAGGTGGCCACCGGCAGCGGCTGGCTGCTGTGGCCGGCCGCCAGTGCTGGGTTGGTCGGCCTGCTGACGCTGTTCGCGCCGCCCGGCCCACCGGTCGAGGTGGGCCTGTTCGCGCTGCTGACCATCGCCACGACCTATCTGGCCCGCAAGTACCTGCGCCCGGCCCTCGACGGCCCGGCCAGCCCCGCCCTCAACGACCCGGCCCTGCGGCTGATCGGCCGCGACGGCGAGGTGGTCGGGGCGTTCGAGCACGGCCGCGGCCGGGTGTTCGCCGACGGCAAGGAATGGGCCGCGATCGCCGAGGACGGCGCGCAGCCGGCGCCGGGCCAGAAGGTCCTGGTGGTCGCCGTCGAGGGGGCCGTGCTGACGGTGCGATGACCCTCTAGGTCTTTAGCCGATACCCAGTCCGGAAGATCCACCACACCGTCGCCAGGCAGACGGCCAGGAAGACCAGGATCGCGCCGAAGCTGACGACGACCCCGATGTCCGACACCCCGTAGAAGGCCCAGCGGAAGCCGCTGACTAGATAGACCACGGGGTTGAACAGGGTGATCTTCTGCCAGATCGGCGGCAGCATGCTGATCGAATAGAAGCTGCCGCCCAGGAAGGTCAGGGGGGTGATCACCAGGGCCGGCACGATCTGCAGCTTCTGGAAATCGTTGGCCCAGACCCCGATCACGAAGCCGAACAGGCTGAAGGTCACCGCGGTCAGGACCAGGAAGCCCAGCATCCAGAACGGGTGCAGGATCTCGAACGGCACGAACAGCCGGGCGGTGGCCAGGATCAGCAGGCCCAGGCACACCGACTTGGTCGTCGCCGCCCCGACATAGCCGATCACCGTCTCGAGCCACGATACCGGGGCCGACAGCAGCTCATAGATCGTGCCCGCCCATTTGGGCATGTAGATGCCGAACGAGGCGTTGGAGATGCTCTCGCCCAGCAGCGACAGCATGATCAGGCCCGGCACGATGTAGGCGCCGTAGCTGACCCCGTCGATCGACTGCATCCGCGAGCCGATCGCCGAGCCGAACACCACGAAGTACAGCGAGGTCGACAGCACCGGCGAGATCACGCTCTGGGCCAGGGTGCGGAACCAGCGCGCCATCTCGAAGCGATAGATGGCCTTGATGGCGTGAAGGTTCATTGTCCGTCCCTCACCAGGCTGACGAAGATTTCTTCCAGCGAACTCTGGCTGGTGTGCAGGTCCTTGAAGTCGACGCCCTGCTCGCCCAGCCGCCGCAGCAGGCCGGCGATGCCGGTCTCCTCGGCCTGGGCGTCGAAGGTGTAGATCAGCTCGTGGCCGTCGGCCGCCAGCTCCAGCGGCAGGTCCGCCAGGCCCCGGGGCACGGCCTCCAGCGGGCTCTGCAACTGCAGAGTCAGCTGCTTCTTGCCCAGCTTGCGCATCAGGACGTCCTTGTCCTCGACCAGGATGATCTCGCCCTTGCTGATCACCCCGATGCGGTCGGCCATCTCCTCGGCCTCGTCGATATAGTGGGTGGTCAGGATGATGGTGACGCCGCTTTCACGCAGCCTGCGGACCATCTCCCACATGTCGCGCCGCAGCTCGACGTCGACGCCGGCGGTGGGCTCGTCGAGGAACAGGATGGTCGGCTCGTGGCTGAGGGCCTTGGCGATCATCACCCGTCGCTTCATGCCGCCTGACAGCGCCATGATCTTGCTGTCCTTCTTGTCCCACAGGGACAGGTCGCGCAGAATCTTCTCGATATGGGCGTCGTTGCGCGGCTTGCCGAACAGGCCGCGGCTGAAACGCACCGTGGCCCAGACGGTCTCGAAGGCGTCGGTGTGCAGCTCCTGCGGCACCAGACCGATCTTGCTGCGAGCGGCGCGGTAGTCCCTGACCACGTCGTGGCCGTCGGCCGTCACCGTGCCGGTGCTGGGATTGACGATGCCGCAGATGATGCTGATCAGCGTCGTCTTGCCGGCCCCGTTCGGACCCAGCAGGGCGAAGATCTCGCCCGGACGGATGTCGAGATCGACGCGCTTCAAGGCCTGGTGGCCGGAAGCATAGGTCTTGGTCAGACCGGATACGGAAATGATCGCCATGGGGCCCCTGGATCGCCGCGTCGGGGCGTTAAAGCGCCGCCGCCCGAGCGAGATGGGGCGCGGACGCCGGCTTGGCTAGGGCTCAACCGCCATATGAGCGAAGTTTCTCGGTCGCGGAACGAGAACAGCGCCCGTGCCGGGGGAGAGGCACGGACGCTGCGCTTTCGCGATATGGACGCTGGGGCCGGCCGGGGGGAAGGAGCCGGGTTGTCCGCGTCGAATTAGAGATTGGGATCCGAACCGGGCTTTGCAACGGCGCGACCAAGGTCATTTCAAGGTCGAATCGTTTCAGGTGTTCAACCTTGTTGCGGTTGGGCGGGCGCGACAGGGGTTTGCGGCCGGTTTCGGGCCCTGCCGCCCTTCACACCAGCAGCGTCGCGACGCCCCAGGCCAGCAGCGTCACGCCGGCCGCGCGGGCGACCCACGGGCCGCCGGGCAGCAGCTTCTCGGCCAGGACCAGCAGGGTCAGGGCGGCGATCCAGGCCAGGTTCATCACCCCGCCGACGAACAGCAGCGCCATCAGCAGCCAGCAGCAGCCCAGGCAGTACACGCCATGCACGACGCCCAACCGGACGGCGCCAAACCGGCCCGGCCGCCAATGGCGCGACAGGAAGGCGGCGGGCGAGCGGCAATGGCTGAGGCAGACGGTCTGCAGCGGCGACAACTGGTAGAGCCCGGCGGCCGCCAGCACTCCCGCCGACAGCCAGCGGCTGCGCGAGCCCATGGTCGCCATCGAGATCAGGCCTGGGCGCTCCAAGCCCCAGTAGAGGACCTCCGCCGCCAGCGAGAAGGCGAACCACACCAGCAGGTAGCCCGCCGCGAACATCCAGGCCGGAGCCACCTCCGTCCCCTGGTCGTTGGCGACGGCCCGGCGGTGCACCTGCCCGTACAGCAAGATGGCCGGGACGGCGCTGGGGAGCATCATCGCCACCATCATCGTTCCCCACATGGCGGCGGTCAGGATCCAGAGGCCGGGGCTCCAGGCCGGCGGATCCATGGTCATGCCGGGAGCCATGGCCATGGCGCTTGAGGCCTCGGCCGCCTTGTGCGGGAACAGCGACAGGGCGGTCATGTCCCAGGCGCTCATGCCCAGCCCCGCGCCGGTCAGCACATAGAGCCAGGCCAGGGCGCAAAGCAGGACCAGTCCGCCGGCGGTGATCAGCCGGTCGCGCCGCAGCAGGCGCTCCAGCAGCGCCGCGCGGCCCGCGTCCGCCACCTCAGGCCGCGGCCCGCGAACGGATCAGGCCGTCATTGTTCATGTGCAGCTGAGCGAACTGGGCATACTTGTCATCGATCTGCACCAGGACCGGACCGCCGGTCCGGCTGGTGGCGCTGCCAATCTCGGCCAGCTCATATTCGAAGCCGGCGGGCAGCACGATCTGGGCCCGGGACTCCGCGCCGGTCACGGCGTTGACGATCGGCCGACCGGTCATCTCGATGTAGTCGGGCACGAAGACCCGGCCCTTGCGGGCGTCGACGTCGACCTCGATGTCGATCCGGGTGAACACCGGTTCGTGCATCTTCGTCACCGTCGAGGCGAACACCGCGAACATGGTGGCGAACGGCGCGGTGTCCTGGCCGGTCATGATCCGCAGCAGGCCCTCGCGCTGGGCGGGGGCGGCCTCCTCATTGACGAAGGCGATCGCCTCGCCATGGCCCTCGTGGATCGGTCCCGGCCATTTGAAGATCGCCGCGATCCTCGTCCCGTCGAGGCGGGTGTCGCCGAAATGGCCGGCCTCGACCAGGATCCCGGCCACGGCGTGGCAGTGACCCTTGTCGGGCAGGGCGTTGAATTGGCAGTTGCAGCCGTACTCGCAGGTGCAGTTGACGAGCTCCCGGCCCTTGAGTTCCCAAGGCGTCATCGCGGATCTCCTCCAAGAAGAACGACGTTACGCCACATCGGACCCATGGACCAGCTTCGGCCGCGCTTGCAGCCGATGACGACGCGCCGAGAAGCAGGCCCTAGCCGGGCCCGCCCTCGCTAAAGTAAGGTCGTCTTGTCGGACAAATTCGATTCCAAACGACCACGGCGGGAGAGACATGTGAAGCTGGCTGTTCGATTGATGTTATGCGCGGCGCTCTCGGCATCGGCGCTGTCGTCGTTGCCCGCCAGGGCGCAACCCAGCCCGCCGACGCACAGCTTCGTGGTCAGCGGCGCGGGGTTCCTGAAGGACGGCAAGCCTTACCAGGTCATTTCGGCCGAGATGCACTATGTCCGCATTCCGCGCGCCTATTGGCGCGACCGCCTGCGCAAGGCCAAGGCGATGGGTCTGAACACCATCACCACCTATGCGTTCTGGAACGCGCATGAGCCGCGTCCCGGGGTCTACGACTTCACCGGCCAGAACGATCTGGCCGCGTTCATCCGCGCCGCCCAGGCCGAAGGGCTCGACGTGATCCTGCGGCCGGGCCCCTATGTGTGCGCTGAATGGGAGCTCGGCGGCTATCCGTCGTGGCTGCTGAAGGACCGCAGCCTCGTCCTGCGCTCGACTGATCCCAAGTACACCGCCGCGGTCGAGCGGTGGATGTTGCGGCTGGGCCAGGAGGTCAAGCCGCTGCTGCTGCGCAATGGCGGCCCCATCATCGCGGTGCAGTTGGAGAACGAGTACGGCGCGTTCGGCGACGACAAGGCCTATCTGGAAGGGCTGGAGGCGACCTACCGCCGGGCCGGGCTGGCCAATGGCGTGCTGTTCACGTCCAACCAGGCGTCCGACCTCGCCAAGGGGTCCCTGCCCCATCTGCCTTCCGTGGTGAACTTCGGCTCGGGCGGAGCCGAGAATGCTGTCGCCAAGCTTGAGGCGTTCCGGCCCGACGGCGTGCGGATGGTCGGCGAATATTGGGCGGGGTGGTTCGACAAATGGGGCGAGGACCATCACGAGACCGACGGCCGCAAGGAGGCCGAAGAGCTGGGCTTCATGTTGAAGCGCGGCTATTCGGTGTCGCTGTACATGTTCCACGGCGGCACCACGTTCGGCTGGATGAACGGCGCGGATTCGCACACCGGGACCGACTACCATCCGGACACCACCAGCTACGACTATGACGCGCCGCTCGATGAGGCCGGCAACCCCCGCTACAAGTACGGCCTGCTGGCCTCGGTCATCGCCGAGGTCACGGGCAAGCCGGCCGCGCCGACGCCCGCGCCGAGCGTCGCCGCCACCTTCCCGGTCTCTCCGGTCCGGCGCAGCGCCTCGCTATGGCGCAACCTTCCCGACCCGGTCCGCGCCAAGCGGCCGCTGACCTTCGAGGAACTGGACCAGAACTACGGCTACGTCCTCTACCGGGTCCGCCTCGCCAAAGGGCAGGCCGGCGCCCTGGTCCTGAAGGGCATGCACAGCTACGCCCAGGTCTATGTCGACCAGAAGCTGGTCGGAACGCTGGATCGTCGTCTCGGCCAGGAAACGGTGGAGCTGCCCCAGCGGGCCGGACCCGCCACGCTCGACATCCTGGTCGAGAACACCGGACGCATCAACTATTCGCATGCCATCCGCACCGAGCAGACGGGACTGACCGGCGCCGTCACCCTGGACGGCGCGCTCCTGGACGACTGGAGCATGTTCCGCTTGCCGATGGACGATCTGTCCAAGCTGCGCATGACCGCCCAACCCTGCGTCGGCCCCTGCTTCTACGAAGCCGAGATGACGGTGGATCAGCCGGCGGACACCTATCTGGACATGCGCGGCCTTCACAAAGGCCAGCTTTGGCTCGGCGCGCACAATCTGGGCCGGTTCTGGTCGATCGGACCCGTGCATACGCTGTACGCGCCGGCGCCGTGGATGCAGCGCGGCGCTAACCGGATTGTCTTCTTCGATCTGACGGGCGACGCCACCGACCGCCTGGCCACCGTAAAGGCCCCGGTCTTCGGGAAGGTCACCACAAAACGCGAGGCGCAGTAGCCGTCAGGTCTTTAACGCTTCTCACCCAACGCCTTCAGCATACCCAGCCGCGCCAGCTCGTCGGCCCGTTCGTTGTGGACGTGGCCGGCGTGGCCCTTGACCCAGCGCCAGTCGACCTCATGGCGGGCCCGGGCGGCGTCTAGGCGCTGCCAGAGGTCGACGTTCTTGACCGGACTCTTGTCGGCGGTCTTCCAGCCCTTGGCCTTCCAGCCATGGATCCACTGGGTGACGCCCTTCATCACGTATTGGCTGTCGGTATGCAGCTCGGCCTTGGTCGGCTTGTTCAGCGCTTCCAGGGCCTGGATGGCGGCCATCAGCTCCATGCGGTTGTTGGTGGTCGCCAACTCGCCGCCCATGATCTCCTTCTTCTTGTCGCCATACATCAGCAGGGCGCCCCAGCCGCCGGGGCCCGGATTCCCGCGGCAGGCGCCGTCGGTATAGATCACCAGCTTGGGGGTCATGCGCCGGCCCCGAACAGGCTGAGGCCCTCGCGATGGACGGCCAGCTTGCGCTCGTATTCCAGCGGGTCCTTGGGCTTGACCAGGGCCCCTGCCGGGGTCGCGCCCCAGTCGGCCAGGCGGGTCAGGAAGAAGCGCATGGCCGCGCCGCGGGCCAGGAGCGGAATGGCCGCGCGCTCGGCCGGGCTCAGCGGCCGGCGGCGCTCGTAGCCGGCGACCAGGGCCCGGGCGGCGGTGATGTTGAAGCTGCCGTCGGCCTCGAAGCACCAGGCGTTCAGGGTCACGGCGACGTCATAAGCCAAAGCGTCGTCGCAGGCGAAGTAGAAGTCGATCGCCGCGGCGAACTTGCCGTCGGGCCGGAAGAACACGTTGTCGGGGAAGTAGTCGGCGTGGATGGTTCCGGACGGCAGGCCGCGCGGCCAGGCCAGGGCCAGCTCGGCCAGATCCTTGTCGATGGTTCCCGCCAGGCCGGGCTTGAGGGCCTCGGCCGCCTGGCGGTGCTTGGAAAACAGCGGAGCCCAGTGCGGCTGGCCCAGGTCGTTGGCGCGACGGCCGGGATAGCCCTCGCCGGCCAGGTGCAGCCAGGCCAGTCCCTCGCCCGCCTCGCGGCAATGGGCGACGGTGGGCCGGCGGGCCGACAGGCCGGGCAGGAACTCGACCAGGGCGGCCGGCTTGCCGCGGATGGTCTTCAGGCTGGCGCCCGCCCGATCGGCGATCGGCTTGGCGCTGGGATAGCCGCGATCGGCCAGCCAGCGCATCAGGTCGAGGAAATAGGGCAGGTCCTCGGGCCGGGCGCGGCGCTCATAGACGGTCAGGATGAATCGCCCGGCCTCGGTCTCCAGCAGGAAGTTGGAGTTCTCCACCCCCTCGGCGATGCCTTTGAACGCCAGGGCCTGGCCCAGGTCGTAATCGCCCAGGAAGGCGGCGAGTTCTTCGTCGGTGATGTCGGTATAGACGGCCATGGCGCGGGGATGGGCGAGGCGGCGCCGGCGGTCAAGTGCGCTCCTGCGGCAAACGCCGATTAAGCCGGTTCAAGCGGGACGGCGCCTTGATGCGTCGCCGGATCAGTCCTGGCGAAGATGTTCGGCCTGAACCTCGGCTTCCGAGGTCCAGAAACAGGCCGCCATCGACGTCAGGATCATGGCGATCAGGGCCAACATGCCGCGCGGCGGGGTCAGGCCCATGACATCTTGCGGGGTCATCTGTCGTTTCCTCAGCCGGCTCCGGGTCTGACGCCCGGACTGCCGTTGAAGAAAGCGTCGCATCGCCGGACGAGTTCCGCAAGTCCCTTGTTTTTATGGGGGAATTTGTAGACCGCAGCGTCCAAGTTTCCCGCCGCGCCGAGGCCGCAACCCTACAGTCTCGCCGCGCCAGAACACTACCAGACATCGTGGTCTGGCGAAGCCGCGCCGGATCGACCACATTGGCTGCAATGACCCTCCGCCCGCCGCACCGCCGCCTGTCCCGCCCGGTCCGCTGGGCGCTGGACGGGCTGGGCGGAAGCCTGGTCGCGATCGGCGCGGTGGGGATCGTCACGCCCGGCCTGCCGACCACGGTGTTCTGGATCGGGGCGGTGCTGTGCTTCCTGAAGACCCGGCCCCACGCGGTGCGGCCGCTGCTGCGCACCCCGGTGGTCGGGCCGGCGATCCGCTGGTACCTGCGCTGGCGGCCGTTCGGCGGCTCGCGGAAAAGGCGGCGAAGCCCTATCTAGCGTCCACCATGACCGACGCGATCGAAAACCAGGATGACGTCGACCGCCGCCGGGCCTTGAGCAACGCCAAGGTGTTGGGCTTCATCGCGCGGTTCTGGTGGCGTCGCAAAGGCCTGTTCATCGCCGGCGCGATCCTGACCCTGGCGGCGATCGGCTTCGACCTGGCCCTGCCCTGGGCCTCGGGCCGGCTGATCGACACGGTCTCGCAAGGCGCCGGCGCCGGCGGCTCGCATGCGCCGTCCGCGGCCTGGACCGCCTGGGCATGGTTCGTCGGGGTCTATCTGGGCTTTTCGCTGGTGCGCAACCTGGCCATGCGGTTCTGGATCCCGCTGGCGGCCCGCAACATGGAGGAGATGACCAACGAGGGCTACGCCCGCGTCCAGGCCTTCTCGTCCGACTGGCACGCCGACAGCTTCGCCGGGGCGACGGTGCGCAAGCTGACCCGGGCGATGTGGGGCTATGACAGCGTGACCGACGCCGTGACCATCTGGCTGGCCCCCAGCCTGATCGTGCTGGTTGGGCTGTCGGTGATGCTGCTGCTGCGCCAGCCATTGGCTGGGATCGTCGCCTTGGTGGTGGTCGTCGCCTATATCGTCGTCAACTTGGTCGTCACCACCGCCTATGTGCGGCCCGCCAACCTGAGGTCCAACGCCCTGGATTCGAAGATCGGCGCCAGCCTGGCCGACGCCGTCACCTCCAACCCGACCGTCAAGAGCTTCGGGGCCGAGGCCCGCGAAAGCGCCCAGGTCGCCCGGGTCACCGCCGCCTGGCGCGAAGCGGTGATGGTCACCTGGCACAAGTTCACCAATGTCTGGTTGGGCCAGAACCTGCTGCTGGTCGTGCTGCAGGCCGGGCTGACGGCGGCGATGATCCACGCCTGGGCCCGGGGCCGAGCCACCCCCGGCGACGTGGCCTTCGCCATCACCGCCTTCCTGCTGATGAGCGGCTATCTGCGCAACATGGGCGAGAACATCCGCATGCTGCAGAAGGGCCTGGACGACACCGAGGACCTGGCCGCCTGGGAGACCCTGGCGCCTCAGATCGCCGACGCGCCCGGCGCCCCGGACTTCGTCAGGGGTCCCGGCGCGATCGCCTTCGAGGACGTCACCTTCCGCTACAAGTCGGCCGGCGCGCCGCTGTACGACCATTTCTCACTGCGGATCGCGCCCGGCGAACGGGTGGCCCTGGTCGGACCGACCGGCTCGGGCAAGTCGACCTTCGTCAGGCTGGTCCAGCGGCTGCACGACCTGCAGGGCGGCCGCATCGTCATCGACGGCCAGGACGTGGCCCAGGTGACGCAAGGCAGCCTGCGTCGCGCCATCGCCGTGGTGCCGCAGGACCCAGCCCTGTTCCACCGCACCCTGCGCGAGAACATCGCCTACGGCCGGCCCGACGCCACTGATGAGGAGATCGTCGAGGCGGCGAAGAAGGCTCGCGCCCACGACTTCATCCTGCGCCTGCCGAAGGGCTACGACACCCTGGTCGGCGAGCGCGGGATCAAGCTGTCGGGCGGCGAGCGCCAGCGGGTGGCCATCGCCCGCGCCTTCCTGACCGACGCGCCGATCCTGGTGATGGACGAGGCCACCTCCTCGCTCGACGTCGAGACCGAGGGCCAGGTGCAGGAGGCGGCCGAGGCCCTGATGGCCGGCCGCACCACCATCGTCATCGCCCACCGCCTGTCGACCGTGCGCGGCGCCGACCGCATCCTGGTGTTCCAGAACGGCCGCGTGGTTGAGGAAGGTCGGCATGGCGAGTTGAAGGCGGCGGGCGGGGTCTATGCGCGGCTGAATGCGGTCAGCGAGGGGGTGGCCTAACGCCCTCTCGGTGTCATCCCGGACGAGCCCGGCGAAGCCTGGCGCAGATCCGGGATGACAAGCTTCCTGTGCTACGGCTTGGCCGGCGGCGGACAAGGTATCGTGTCCTCCACGAAGCTCATCCGATCGCCCGGAGAAACCAGATCCTGGACCCTCGGCACGGCTGTGCTCAGCTTGCCGTCACGGATAGCCGCGCGCGCGTCGAATCCGCCGCATGGTTGGAAACTTCCGAGCTTGCCCCAAGATCCATCGGCGTTGTCGCCCCAAACCTCGATCATCCGCCCGCTGGACAGAAGTACTTCGGGACGGCCGTCGCCGGTGACGTCCAGCAGTCGTCCATCACAAACGGCGCCGTTGGCCAGACACCCTTCGAAATTCGGGAAATCCTTCACGGGCCCTGGAAACCCGCTTGGCCGCTGAGCGCCGTTGGGATGGAAGGTGATCTGCGGGGGCGGCGCAGGATGATCCGGGTCGACGTCATAGAAGCGCCCAGTCTGGGCCGCCGTCCTTTTCGCGCGCTTGGCGATCTCGGCGTTCGAGTTGGTTTTCAGCCGGTCAAGTGCATTACGGCCGATGCGGCCGGCGTCGAAGCGCAGGAATTGATAGTCGAACGCCTCCGCCTTGACTTCGCCCCTCTCCAGCCGCGCCACCTGATCCCCCACCGACAGCCGCCTCGGATCCGCCACCGGCGTAAACAGCGCCAGCAGCACGGCGATGACCACGAAGGCCATGGCGATGTTGGTGGCCTCCAGCGCCTTCATCCAGGGCCCCGGCCGCACGGCGGCGACCGCATAGCCCACCGCGTAGCCGGCCGCGACCAGCACGCAGGCGGCGGCGATGACCCGGTCGGGACTGAGGCCGTACTGGCCGATCCGCAGGGACAGGCCATAGGCCGCCAGCACGGTGATCGGGAGCAACAACACCCCGGCCAGCCGCGCGGCCCACCGCAGCACCGCGGCGGTGGTCTCGGTCCCGTCCTGGTAGGCGGCGTTGGCCAGCAGGATCAGGAAGGCGTCGGCGACCAGCAGGATGGCGGTGGCGCTCTTGGTTTTCCACAGCGGCTCCAGGCCGGTGAACGGCAAGGTCAGCAGGAAGGCCGCGGCGATCAGGGCCATCAGCGGCAGCAGCCAGGCCAGCAGGGTCAGGGCCACCGTCCGCACGCCGCGCACCAGATTGGCTCGCACGTCGGTCAACTGGACGGCGGCGGCGAACATCACGGTGGTGGCGGGGAAGCTGAACCACTCGTGCTTGATCAGCTTGTCGATGGCGTCGACGCCGATCAGCTTGAACAGGGCCGCGGCCAGGAACAGCAGCAGCCAGAAAGCCCCGGTGAAGCCCAGCGACAGCGCGCCCTGCACCCCGTGCTTCCAGGTGAGGTCGAAATAGGCCTCGTAGCGGGCGATGCGCCGCCGCTCCAGGTCAGCCGGCTCGACCAAGTGATGGCCGATAAAGACCAGGGCGGCGACGGCGAAGAAGGTCTGCGGCCCCAGGGCGTCGACGCCCCTGGCGGCCGGGTCGCCGCTCCACACGCCATAGGCGCCGAGGCCGGCGGCGACCGGGGCGACCACGCCCTTCCAGACCGCCAGGGTGCGCCAGCGCAGGGCCGAGACGCCGGCCAGCACCACGAACGGCGTGAACAGCACGACCAGCAGCAGAGCCCCGTAGAGCTCGCGCTGGGTGGCCGGCCAGACTTTGGACTGGTCGGCCTGGTAGAGGCCGTACAGCAGCAGCCCCTGAATAAGGCCGGTGGCTAGGCGGAGGATCGTCGCGCGACGCACAGCGCGGGGATCACTGACGTCGAGCGGCGCGCCGAAAGAAGCGTCTGTCATGGCCGGACCCTCACAACCTTGGCGATCCATGGATGACAGGAGCATGCAGCGCGACCGGCGCCTAGGGTCGAGCTTGCGGCGCGGCCGAACCTTGCTCTACGAGAAGGCGGCCACCCAGGAGCCGCAGCTTGTCCACGACTACTCTGTCCCGGACCTCGTATTATCACGACGTCGACGCCGTGCGGTTTCGCGACGAGATTCTGCCGGCTGGCAAGCCCGCCATCCTCAAGGGTCTGGTCGCCGATTGGCCCGCTGTCGCCGCCGGCCGCCGGTCGGACGAGGCGTTGGTCGCCTATCTGGGCCCGATGGACAGCGGCGCGCCCGTCAATGTGTTGAGCGCCAGCGCCAATATCGACGGGCGGTTTTTCTACAGTCCGGACCTGCGCGGCCTCAACTTCGATCGTGACGACATGCCGTTGTCCCGCGCGCTGGCCGCTCTGCTGGAACTGAGGCCCGTCGCTCGGCCGCCGGCCATCGCGGTCCAGTCGACGCCGACGCCGGACCTCCTGCCCGGGTTCGCCGAGGCCAATCGGCTGGCCCTGGTCGGTCCCGAGGTCGCGCCGCGCATCTGGATCGGCAACGCCATCACCACCGCCACCCATTTCGATATGAGCTACAACATCGCCTGCGCGGTGGCCGGCCGACGGCGCTTCACCCTGTTTCCGCCAGACCAGCTGAAGAACCTTTATCTTGGACCGTTCGACTTCACCCCGGCCGGGCCGCCGGTCAGCCTCGTCGACGTGGCCCGACCCGACCTGGATCGCTACCCCGCCTATGCGACCGCCCTGGCGGCGGCCGAGGTCGCCGAACTGGAGCCCGGCGACGCGATCTACATTCCCTATTGCTGGTTCCATAATGTCGAGTCCCTCGATCCCTTCACGGTGCTGATCAATTACTGGTGGAGCGAGACCCCGGCCCTGCTGGGCCCGCCCTTGACCGCCCTGGTCCATGCCATGGCCAGCGTGCGCAGCCTGCCGCTGGCCGAGCGCGAGGTCTGGCGTGAGATGTTCGACCACTTCGTCTTCGAGGCGCATGGCGATCCGGCGGCCCATCTTCCACCGGATCGGCGAGGTCCGCTGGGCGAGATGACGCCCCAGCACGTGGCGCGTCTGCGCGCCGTCCTGAGCCAAGCGTTCAACTCGCCGTAGCCAGTCCGGTAAAAACGGGTAGGTTCCGCGCCGTTCAGGAGTCCCGCATGGCCTATCGCTCGCTTCGCGAATTCATCGACGTCCTCGAGGCGAAGGGGGAGCTGGTGCGGGTGACCGAGCCGGTCTCGACCGTGCTGGAGATGACTGAGATCCAAACGCGCCTGCTGGCCACCGGCGGGCCGGCGGTGCTGTTCGAGAACGTGATCCTGCCGGACGGCTCGCGCTCGCCGATGCCGGCCCTGGCCAACCTGTTCGGCACGGTCAAGCGGGTGGCCATGGGCGTCACCCTGGGCGGCGAGCCGCGCACCACGGCCGGCGAGCTGCGCGAGGTCGGCGAGCTGCTGGCCTTCCTGCGCCAGCCCCAGCCGCCCAAGGGCCTGAAGGACGCCCTGGACATGCTGCCCCTGGCCAAGACCGTGATGGCCATGCGCCCCGGGACGGTGAAGAAGGCCGCGGTGCAGGAGGTGGTGCTGACGGGCGACGACATCGACCTCAGCAAGCTGCCGGTCCAGACCTGCTGGCCGGGCGAGCCAGCCCCGCTGATCACCTGGCCGCTGGTGGTCACCAAGGGTCCGGGCAAGGACCGCGAGGACGACTTCAACCTCGGCATCTACCGAATGCAGGTGATCGGCAAGGACCGCTGCATCATGCGCTGGCTGGCCCACCGCGGCGGCGCGCAACACTACGCTCGCCATAAGAAGGCCGGCAACCGTGAGCCCCTGCCCGCCTGCGCCGTGCTCGGCGCCGATCCCGGCACCATCCTGGCCGCCGTGACCCCGGTTCCGGACACCCTGTCCGAATACCAGTTCGCCGGTCTGCTGCGCGGGGCCAAGGTCGACCTGGTCCCGGCCAAGACCGTGCCGCTGATGGTGCCGGCCCACGCCGAGATCGTCATCGAGGGCCACGTGCTGCTCGACGAATATGCCGACGAGGGCCCCTACGGCGACCACACCGGCTACTACAACAGCGTCGAGACGTTCCCGGTCTTCCAGGTGACGGCGATCACCATGAGGAAGGATCCGATCTACCTGACCACCTTCACCGGCCGGCCGCCGGACGAACCGTCCGTGCTCGGAGAAGCGCTGAACGAGGTGTTCATCCCGCTGATCCGCCAGCAGTTCCCCGAGATCGTCGACTTCTGGCTGCCGCCCGAGGGCTGCTCCTACCGCATCGCCGTGGTGTCGATGAAGAAGGCCTATCCGGGCCACGCCAAGCGGGTGATGCTCGGCGTCTGGAGCTATCTGCGCCAGTTCATGTACACCAAGTGGGTGATCGTCGTGGACCACGACATCGACGCCCGCGACTGGAAGGACGTGATGTGGGCGATCAGCACCAAGATGGACCCGGCCCGGGATATCACGGTGATCGAGAACACCCCCATCGACTATCTCGACTTCGCCAGCCCCGAGAGCGGCCTGGGCAGCAAGATCGGCCTGGACGCCACCGACAAGCTGCCGCCGGAGACCCATCGCGAATGGGGCCAGGAAATCCGCATGGACCAGACGGTGATCGACGCCGTCAGCGAGAAGTGGGCGCGGCTGGGGCTGCCGGGCGAAGGCCGGCCGATCTGGAAGTAGGGGGTCGGCCGTGAGGTCGAGCGTGACGAAGGAACTTTGCGGCGCCATATGTCGCCCATGACTTCCCCGATCTTCCCCGCCGCCGCCGACAAGACCGCCCTGGAGCGCGGCGCGGCCATCGCCCCGCGTTTCGACGCCAACGGCCTGGTCGCCGCCATCGCCCAACATGCCGACACCGGCGAGATCCTGATGTTCGCCTGGATGAACGACGAGGCCCTGAAGCTGACCCTGGACACCGGCGTCGCCCACTATTTCAGCCGCTCGCGCGACGCCCTGTGGAAGAAGGGCGAGACCAGCGGCCAGCTGCAGGTCGTCACCGAGCTGCGGATCGACTGCGACCAGGACGCCGTGCTGATCAAGGTCCGCCCGCAAGGCGACGGCGGCGCCTGCCACGTGGGTTTCCGCTCGTGCTTCTACCGGGTGTGGGAGAACGGGGCGCTGGTCGAGCGCGAGGAATAGGGCTCTGGTCATTTGGCCAGACTGCGCCGCCCCGATGCAGGCGAGGGCCAGACAGTTCGCAGAATGCGTGGAGATCGCCCGATGACCACCACCCAGGCCCTGATCGCCTTCAGCCTCGCCGCCGGCCTGCTGACCATCACGCCGGGGCTCGACACCGCCCTGGTGCTGCGCACGGCGGCGGCCGAGGGCTGGCGGCGAGCGGCGGCCACGGCGGCGGGGATCGGCCTGGGCTGCCTGGCCTGGGGCGCAGCGGCGGCGTTCGGCGCGGGGGCCCTGCTGGTCGCCTCGCACACCGCCTACACGATCCTGAAATGGGCGGGAGCGGCCTATCTGGTCTGGCTGGGCGTGAACCTGCTGCGCAAGCCGCGGACCCGGTTTGACGCCGAAGCGGGCGCGACGGCGCCGAGCGGCGGACTGGTCGCCGCCCTGGGCAAGGGCTTCTGGAACAACCTTCTGAACCCCAAGGTCGGGGTGTTCTACGTGTCGTTCCTGCCGCAGTTCATTCCGGCCGGCGCCAGTCCCGCCGCCTTCGGCCTGCTGCTGGCCTCGATGCACGTGGTCATGGGCCTGGCCTGGTCCGGCGGACTGATCCTGGCCACGGCCCCGATCGCCAAGGCCCTGCGCCCGCCGGGCGTGGTCAAGTGGCTGGACCGGGTGACCGGCGGGGTGTTCGTGGCCTTCGGCGTACGGATCGCGTTGGAGCGGCGGTAGGGGCGCTAGGCGTTCATGCCTCGCCGGATTCCAACCCCCGCAGATAGGCCTGGAACATTTCGACCATGGCGTCGCTGTAGGCGACGATCTCGGCCTCGGTTCGCGGCGTCTCCGAGAACGCCTTGCCCACCTGGCTGAGCGTGGCCTTGATCAGGTCGCCGGCCAGGACCCGTCGGGTCTCCGGGGCTGCGGGCAGCACCTCGCGCAGGAAACCCTGGACGATGTCGGCGCCCGCCGTCTTGGCGTCCTGGGCCTCGGGTGCGTCGCGATAGAGGGGAGCGGCGTCGTTGAGCGCCACGCGCATTTCAGCTTCCTCGCATTCGGAGCGGATGAAGGCGTGGACCAGGGTGCGCAGCCGCTCGAACGGCGGGCGGTCAACGTCCTCGAGGATGGCGCGCAACAGATGGGTGGTCTGGCGCCATTCGTCGCTCTGCAGCCGGAACAGGATCGCGGCCTTGTTGGGGAAGTACTGATAGACCGAGCCGACGCTGACCCCGGCCTTCTCGGCCACCCGCGCGGTGGTGAAGCGGCCCGCGCCCTCCTTTGCCAAAACCTGAACAGCAGCCTCCAGCATGGCCGAGACGAGTTCCGTCGAGCGCGCCTGGCGAGGCTGCTTTCGCGAGGAAATCCGGGGGCTTGGGCGATCGGTCATCGGGGCCTGGGGCGATGCGAATAGTCAATCTGACGAATTAGTCGCATTTTTCGAGGCGGCGCAAGGACGCGCCTTTCAGACCGGAATTTCCCATGAACACCCTGACCACCGCCCCGGTGGCGCCCCTGCTGGATCGTCTGTTCGAGGAGGCCGACGCCGCCTCGCCGATGAACAGTCCCCTGGCGGCGGCCCTGTCGGTCGAACAGCGTCGGCGCCTGATGCAGAGCAAGACCGACTATCTCGACTTCTACAGCCAGATGAAGGACTTCCCGCTGCCCGTGTCCCGCGAGACCGGCCTGCTGCTCTACATGCTGGCCCGCGGCTGCGAGGCCCGCACGATCGTCGAGTTCGGGACCTCGTTCGGCGTCTCGACCCTCTACCTGGCCGCGGCCCTGCGCGACAACGGCGGCGGCGTGCTGATCACCAGCGAGTTCGAGCCGTCCAAGATCGAGCGAGCCCGCGGCAATCTGGTGTCCGGCGGCCTGATCGACCTGGTCGAGCTCCGCGAAGGCGACGCCCTGAAGACCCTGGCCGTGGACCTGCCCGAGACCATCGACCTGCTGCTGCTGGACGGCGCCAAGGCCCTCTATCCCGAGATCCTGAACCTGGTGGAAAGCCGTCTGCGGCCGGGCGCCCTGATCGTCGCCGACAACGCCGACTACAGTCCCGAATACCTGGCGCGCGTCCGCTCGCCGGCGGAAGGCTACCTGTCCACGCCGTTCGCCGGGGACGTCGAGCTGTCCATGCGGATCGGCTGAACCGGTAGGGATCGAGGTCCGACGCGCGGCGGCGATGCGCCGCGCTTCGGACCTCAGGCTTCGGCCAGCGCCTTGACCCCGCCGTCGGCGTCCGGCGTCACCACGAAGCGCTTGAGCACGGTGGTCTGGTAGGCCTGGTCCTGGATCGTCGACACCGCGATCAACTCGCCCGTCGCCCGACCGTGCTCCAGGGTCAGCAGCAGGAAGCCCTTGGCGCTGGGGTGGAGGTATTTCACCTCCTTGTTGCGGGCCATGAAGGCCTCGCCGATCGGCACGCCGGGCAGATAGTCGCCATAGCCGGGCGAAGTCACCGAGGTGACGCCGAACTCGGCCGCCACCCGCTTGACGCCGGCCTGGTCCCACAGCTCGTTGGCCCAATACATGTGGCTGTCGCCCGACAGCACGATCGGCCGGGCCTTGCTGGCCTTGAAGATGTCGTAGACCCGCTCGCGGTCGACCGGATAGCCGTCCCAGGCGTCGAGATTGGACGGGATGTCGAACGCCGACAGGGCGGCGGCGCGCTCCAGCGGCGTGCGGACATAGTCGGGCAGCCGCGCGGCCAGGGCGTCGTACTGGGCCGGCGACATCACCTGCCGAAGGTCGGCGTTGGCGACCCGGGCCATCACCACCTGGTTGCCCAGCACCTGCCAGGCGCTGGCCGCCTTCATCGAGGCGTCGACCTCGCGGGCCAGCCACTGCTCCTGCCCCTCGCCCATCATCCGGCGGGTCGGGTCTTTCCACTTGGCGGTGAAGGCGGCCACGTCGGGCTTGCCGTCGACCACCGGCAGGTCAGTCGCATAGTCCAGCTGGCGCGAACGGGCGGTCAGCCGGGTCTCGGTCATCAGCAGGGTGGCGACGTCGCCGAACTGGAACCGGCGCCAGGCCGCATCGGGCAGCGCGCCGGGCGCGGCTTCACGGATCGGCATCCACTCGTAATAGGCCTTCAGCGCCGCGGCCTTGCGCGTCGCCCAGTCGCCCTCCGTGTCCGGCTGGTGGTTCTCGGCCCCGCCGGTCCAGCTGTTGTCGGCGGTCTCGTGGTCGTCCCAGACCACGATCCACGGCGCCCGGGCGTGGGCGGCCTGCAGGGCGGGGTCGGTCTTGTACAGGGCGTGGCGACGGCGATAGTCGTCGAGGCTGAGGATCTCGCGCGGCGGGTCGGGAACCCTAGTCTTGGCGGTCGGCGCGTTCATCCCGTAGTCGCCCGGCGCGGCGCCATATTCATAGATGTAGTCGCCCAGGTGCAGCACCGCATCAACCCGGGGCAGCTTGGCGATCGCGTCATAGGCGTTGAAATAGCCGTTCGGATAGAGGCTGCACGACACCACCGCCAGCACCACGTCGCGAGTCGATCCGACGGGCAGGGTGCGGGTGCGGCCGCTCACGGTCGGCCCCGCCGCCTTGCCGGTCGGGCCGAGCCGGAAGCGATAGAAATAGTCGGTCGCCGGCTTCAGCCCCACCACGTCGACCTTGATCGTATGGTCGCGCGCGGCCTGGGCGCTGGCGCGGCCGCGCTTGACGATGGTCTTGAAGCCGGGGTCGGTCGCCACCTCCCAGCGCACGGCCGTCGGCCCGGCCGCGTCCGGCGCGGTGACCCGGGTCCACAGGATCACCCGGTCATGCAGAGGATCGCCCGAGGCCGCGCCATGGGCGAAGCGCGCCGGCGGCCGCCGGGACACGCGCTTGGGCGCAGCCACCGCTTCGCCGGCCGCGCTGGCGCCGCCCAGGCCGAGGAGGGCCAGGGCCCTGCGTCGATCGATGGTCATGATGGCTCTCCCCGAGGCGCGGTGTCGCTTGGCCGTCTGCGTTAGCCGCAGGACACAACAGGAGCATGACGGATGTCCAGCCAAGGCCTGCTCGTCCCCCGCGAAAAGCGAACGGGGGAAAGAGGGGCCCCGATCCGGAACCCCTCAGCAAGGTGGCGCCCGGGCCACGCATCGACTATCCCGTTGGCGAGCGACCGAGCAGGAGCGCGAAGACACCTTGATCCAGCCGCCCGGCCCGTCTTCGGACCCGCTCTCCGACCTGCCCGAAGATGAGATCGAAGACCTCGGCCCGTCCTCGCCGCCGGGCGAGACGCGGCCCGTCGAGATCGGCGGCGACCTCGCCGGTCTACGCCTCGACAAGGCCCTGGCCACGGCAGCCCCGGACCTGTCGCGCGCCCGGCTGCAAGCCCTGATCGCGGCCTGCCAGGTGTCGCTGCTGGCCGAGGGTCGCGAGCCCCGCATTCTCACCGACGGCTCGGCCAAGGCCGTCGCCGGCGTCTACCTCGTCACCGTGCCGCCGCCGGTCGCCGCCGATCCCTTGCCCGAAGCCATTCCGCTGACCGTGCTGTTCGAGGACGCCCATCTGATCGTCATCGACAAGCCGGCCGGCATGGCCGCCCATCCGGCTCCCGGCTGCGAGACCGGCACCCTGGTCAACGCCCTGCTGTTCCATTGCGGCGCCAGCCTGTCGGGGATCGGCGGGGTGGCCCGCCCGGGCATCGTCCATCGGCTCGACAAGGAGACCTCGGGCGTGATGGTCGCGGCCAAGACCGACGCCGCCCACCAGGGCCTGTCGGCGCTGTTTTCGACCCACGACATCGACCGCGTCTATATCGCCCTGACCCGCGGCGCGCCCCATCCGGCGGTGGGGACGATCGCAACCCGCTTGGGGCGCTCGCCGCATGACCGCAAGAAGATGGCGGTGCTGAAGGCCGGCGGCCGCGAGGCCGTCACCCACTATCGGGTCGAGAAGCCGTTCGGCCCGCCCGACAAGCCGCTGGCGGCTCGCGTCGCCTGCCGGCTGGAGACCGGCCGCACCCACCAGATCCGTGTCCACATGGCCAGCAAGGGCTCGCCCTGCCTGGGCGACCCGGTCTATGGCGCCGGCGCTCCGGCCGCTCCGATCAAGGCCGCCCTGCAGGCGATCGGCTTTTCCCGCCAGGCCCTGCACGCCTCGGTGCTCGGCTTCGTCCATCCCGTCACCGGCCAGTCCTTGCGCTTCGAGACGCCCCTGCCCCCTGACATGGCGGCGCTCGAAGCCGCCCTTGAAGCGCTGTGAGTCGATCCCCAGCTTCGCCTTGCGCCGCTGATACATTCAGGCCCTAATTCGGTTCCAGGCCGGGCCGATGATGCAGAGGTCGGAGATATGTCCATGTTCGCCCTTCGCCCCGCCCGATCCCTGCTGGCCCTGATCCTGCTGGCCGCGCCGCTGGCCCTGCCCGCCGCCGCCTTGGCCCGCGACGCGGCCGACGACGAGGTCGTCTCGACCGCCGCCCGCGCCGCCAAGCCGCCGACCGAGGCCGAACTCGCCAAGGCCCAGGCGGACGCCAAGGTCCAGGCCGACGCCGCCCGCGCCGCCAAGCCGGTCACCACCCAGGAGCAGGTCGCCGCCTGGCTGGCCGCCTCGCCGCCGATCGAGCGGGTCGACAACGGGCCGGTCGGCTATTCCAGCGGCCCCGCCGACGAGACCGCCAAGCGCCAGGTCCACGGTTCGATGGGCGTCAGCGTCGGCACCGGCGGCTATCGCAGCGCCTACGCCTCGACCCTGATCCCGGTCGGCGAGACCGGCACGCTGGGGATCGCCGTCAGCCAGACCGACTATGGCAAGCATGGCCGGGCGTATGGTTACGGCTATGGCGACCCGCTCGGCTATGGCGGTTACGGTGACTATGGCGACTATGGCGGCTATGGCGGCTGGGGCGCGCGCGGCGGCCGGTCGCAGTCCGTGGCCCTGTCGCTGGACATGACCGGAGGCCGCGGCAAGTCCGGCACGCCCGAGGGCTGCGCGCCCGGTTTCCGCGACGGCGACCGTTATGTCGAACCGGTCTGGGTGACCCAGATGCGCGGCGACCGGGCCTGTGCGGCCGCCGCTGACCGTCCCTGACCCCGCCTGGCGCTTCGCCTTCCGGGCGGGGCCGCTGGCGCCGCGTTCGCCGATACTTAAGAGCTTGCAGTCAAGGTGCCGGCCGAGACAAGGCTCTGGGCGCTATCGGACGTATGCATGCAGCCGGAAATTACCGCTTTCCATCACCCCGCCACCGGGCGGGTGACCTATCTGATCGTCGATCCGGCCACCCTCCTCTGCGCCTTTGTCGATCCGGTCCTCGACTATGATCCGCTGACCCAGGCGGTCGACACCGGCTTCGTCGACGCCATGGTCGCCCAGGTCCGGGCCCGCGACCTGGGCCCGACCTGGATTCTCGAAACCGGCGTCCATACCGATCACCTGTCGGCGGCCGGCCACCTGAAATACGAGACCGGCGCCTCGATCTGCATCGGGGCGGGCGTGCTCGACAGCCTGCAGCGCCTGACGCCGGCGCTCGGCGCCGACGGCGTCGACCTTCAGGGCTGGGACTTCGACAAGCTGGCCCAGGACGGCGAGGCCCTGCCGATGGGCGGGATCGAGATCACCGCCATCGCCCTGCCCGGCCGTCTGCCCGGCGCCGTGGCCTACCAGATCGGCGACGTGGTCTTCGCCGGCTGCGCCATCCTGCCGCCCGACCAGGGCCTCGCCGACAGCGACGTCCCCGGGGCTGACGCCGCCGGCCTGCACGCCGCCGCCCGCCGACTGCTGGACTTGCCGCCGCAAACCCGGCTGCTGCTTGGCCAGGTCGGCGCCGAGGCCGAGGCCTGGGACACCACCGTCGCCCAGCAGAGGGTCGGCAATATCGACGCCGGCGACGCGGTCCCGGTCGCCGCTTTCGCGGCCCGCCGCGCCAGCGCTCTGACCTCGCCCGGACCGCTGACGGCGCCGGCCCTGCAAGTCGCCGTCCGCGCCGGTCGCCTGCCGCCTGTCGACGCCGCCGGCCTTCGCTTTCAGGCTGTCGATATCAGTACGCTTTAAAAACGGACTTGCCTTGCCGTCCGGCCTGACCTCCTAATGCTTCGTACGCGAAGGATCAGGAGACCCGCCATGAGCACCGACGCCGGCGACAAGAGCGCCGAACTGACCATCGCCCAGGCCGACAACCTGCCCGGCCTGCTGGGCCTGGAGTGGAGCGAGGCGGTCCATGGCCGGGTGCGCGGCCGCATGACGGTGGCCCGCCGCCACATGGCCCCCAACGGCTTCCTGCACGCCGCCAGCGTCATCGCCCTGGCCGACTCCGCCTGCGGCTATGGCTGCGTGGTCTCTCTGCCCGACGGCGCTAGCGGCTTCACCACCATCGAGCTGAAGTCCAACTTCCTGGGCACGGCGCGCGAAGGGGCCGGCGTCGCCTGCGAAGCCAGCCTGGTCCACGCCGGCCGCGCCACCCAGGTCTGGGACGCCGTCGTCACGGCAGAGGCCACCGGCAAGACCATCGCCCTGTTCCGCTGCACCCAGATGGTCCTCTATCCGAAGGCCTAGCCACGAAGGCCGCCCCGCGACACAAAAGCTTGTCACAAGCCCTTGCACTCTTTCGGCGACGCCGCTAGGTATCCCGCCCTCACTCAAGGCACGCCCACGGGCGGCCCCTGAAGACCCCCTGGAGAGGTGGCAGAGTGGTCGAATGTACCGCACTCGAAATGCGGCGTGCCTGGAAGGGCACCGTGGGTTCGAATCCCACCCTCTCCGCCATTACCTACATCCTAGTCCGTAGTTGCAACGCGCCTGACGCGGCGATTACCGCCGCACTCGCACCGTGCGCTGGAATTCGGCGGGGGTGCGGTCGAACGCCTGGCGGAAGGCGGCGCTGAAGTGGCTGTGGCTGGAGAAGCCGAGGTCGAGGGCCAGGCCGGTAAGGTCTTCACAGCGGCCTAGGAGGTCCAACGCCCGGGCCAGGCGCAGCCGCAGCTGGTAGCGATAGAGCGGCACGCCCTCCACCTGCTGGAAGACCTGGGTGAGGTAGACCGGCGAGACGCCGATCTCGGCGGCGATCTCGGCCAGGGTCCAGCGGCGGCCCAGGTCCGTCGCCAGGGCCAGCTTGGTGCGATCCACCAGCTTGCGGCGGCCGAAGCTGGCGGCCGGAGCGTGGGAGGTCCGCTCGCCCAGCGCCCGACGAACCAGGGTCAGGGCCAGGGTCTCGGCCTCCAAGGTCTCCAGGGCGCCGCGCCCCAGGCCATGGCGCAGCAGCGCCACCAGCGCCTGGGCCCGCGGGTCGACGCCCCGCCTCTGGCGGCTGAAGCTGACCGGTCCGGGGCAGCGCAGCTGGTCCTTGGGCGCGAGCTCGGCCAGCATCTCGTCGCTGAGCGACAGGGACAGGCAGGCGTCGCCGCCCCCCACCGGATGGCTGACGCGGAAGCCCTCCTCGGTGTTGAGGAACACCACCTGGTTCGGCTCGGCCACAGCCTCCTGCTCGCCCAGGTGATGGACGAAGATGCCCCGATAGGGAAAGACCAGGTGGGTGCCCTGGGCGCATTCCTCCGGGCTCTTGTGGCGGCAGGCGCCGTCGCAGGCCACGTCGAACAGCGACACCGTCCGGGTGGCGAGCAGCTGTTCGACGGCATATTCGCTCATCGCTGGCGACGGGCTCCTGCTGGCGCACGGCTCCATCAGGCGACGGGCCCTTCCCGCCACAGCCGACGCGCTTCCTCGGCGATGATATCCGGATATTCCTCGGGAAAGAACAGTTTCGCTTCGGCGATGCGCCGGACGCCCTCAACCCTCGGCATCAGCCGGGCCAGATAGTCGGGATTGGCCGTCGAGAAGATGGTGTCGCTCATGCCCCAGACGATGCGGGTGGGAATGGCGCAATCACGCAGTCCGGTCTCGGTCCCCGCCAAGGGATTGGGCTTCAGGCCCAGGGCGTAGCGATTGGCCAGGTCCTTGCGCTCCAGCGACGACAGGATCGGGCCGAGATACTGCTCGATCGCCGCGTCGGTGGGATGGGCCGGATTGGAAAAGCACATGCCGCCCAGGCCGCCCGCCGCCCGGGCCTTGGCCTTGTCCTTCAGCCAGGGTTCGAGCCAGGCGTCCGGCCAGATCCCGGCATAGGCCAGTTCGAACACCGGCTGCAGGGCGGCCGGGGGGCTGTCGGGCTCGACGTCGCAATTGGTCAATAATATCGTCCGTACACGGCGCGGATAGCGGAGAGCGAAGAGCTGGGCCACCGCCCCGCCGCTGTCATTGGCGACCAGATCGACGCTGTCGACCGACAGCACGTCGAGGAAAGCCGCCAGCATCGCGACCTGATCCTGCGGCGTCACGCCCTGGCCGGGCGCGACCTCGGTACGGCCCAGGGCCATGAAGTCGGGGGCCAGGCAGCGGCGCACGTCGCTCAGCCGGTCGATGGCCCCGCGCCACTGGAAGCTGCTCAGCGGAAAGCCGTGCAGGAACAGGGCGGCCGGGCCCTGGCCGCGGTCGATATGGGCGACGCGCCCGAAGCGGGTCGGCGCGAAGCGGCGCTCGCGGTCATGGCGCCGGGCCGCGGCTGCGTCGGCCTCGGCGTCGGACAGATCGAGCGCGCGGGCGGCGCCACCCATCGCGATGAAGGCGGCCAGGCCGCCGGCGGCGGCGAGCCAGCGGCGGCGGTCGAGGTCGCCGGATCGGGGCTGGACGGATCGGGTCATCGCTCAGGCCTCCGAGCCGGCGATGGCCGCCTGGGCCTCACCCAGCAGCAGGGCGCAGTCCTGGCAGCAGACCTCGACGGCCCGGCCGCCGAGGGTGACGGTGATGATGTCGGTCTCAAGTTCGCAGTCGCAGGCGGCGCAGGTTCTATCGTCCATCGGTGTGCTCCCTGGTCTAATGATCGTGGACGGATTGAACCGGATCGCCCGGCGCGGCGCTGTCAGGATCTTTAGCGACCTGCTCGGCGGGAAAGCCGAAGCTGAGGCTGGAGAACAGGGTTTCGAAGTCGACCTCCTCGGAGGCCGGCAAGGGCCTGGTCCACACCACGTTCAGTAGCCAGGCGCCGCGCGACGGCATCGAGAACCGGGCGCGGCCGGCGGCGTCGGTGCGATGGCGCTCGACCGGCTCGGCGTCGTGGGCCAGGTCGGTCAGCTTGACCAGAGCGCCGGCCAGCGGACGCCCCTGGTAGAACACCCGCACGGGCAGATCGGCGGCATGGCCGGCATAGGGCGAGCGCTCCGGCACGATCTCCAGCGCCAGGCCGAGGGGCTGCAACGCCTGTCGCTGCGCGGCGGGGTCGACGGGACCCACCTGGATCAGCGCCTTCGAGATCCGGCCGTAGCGCTCGGCGCCGTCGACCCCGGTCCGGCCGAGCCGCCGCCGCGCTTCGATCGCCGGGGTCAGGCCCTCGTCGACCAGATAGGCGTTGAAGCGGGCGGCCGGTTGGTGGCTCTGGGCGCGGGTGTCGGTCTCCAGCGCCAGCACGTGCAGTCCCGGGGCGGTCAGGCGAAGGTCGCCGTCATCGGCGCCGCCGGGATGCAGCGCCTCGCCCAGGTCGAGCCGCCTGCCGTCCGGAGCCTGCACGAAGGCGCTGGTGATCCGCGCCCGGCGGATCGCCGAGCGCTGGCGCTCGCCGGCGTGGCCGACCTGCAGGCTCAGCGAGGTGGTCGCGCCGGGTCCCGGCCAGTAGGTTTGCGGCTGGACCCAGAAATCATGGGCGGCGGCGGGCGCGGCGGTCAGGCTGACCAGGGCGAGCGCCGTCAAGACGGTGCGGATTCTAAAGCGCATGTCGGCTCCTGATGTAGTCGGGGGCATATGAGAGACTCCGGCTCACGGCTTGGCCGCGACCGGCGGCGGCGCCAGGAACGGGAAGACGGCGTCGGAAACGGGCTGCTCGTCGCGCTCGACGCCGTCGCTGACGCCGGTGTCGGTTCCGTCGACCAACTGCGAGCGATAGACGTTGACGGCGCTGTAGCTGGGCGCGCGACCGCCGCAGTCGCCGGCCAGCGCCGATCGACCAGCCAGGACGGCCTGTTCGACGGCCAGCAACCGGGCGCAGGTGCGCGCGGCGCTGTTGACCCAAAGACGGTCGTCGGCCAGCAGAGCGGCGAGGGCGTGATAGCGACCCGGCTCGGCGCGCGGACCGGCCAGCAGCTGGTCGCCGCAGCGGCCGTTGAAGGCGTCGTAGAGTCCCAGGGCCTTTTCGATTTCGGCGGCGAAGGGCTGGCCGGTCGCCGGCGTGGCGGCGTTGTAGGCCTCCTTCAGCCGGTCGCTTTCGGCCTCGGCCGCGATTGTGCCCAGCAGGGCGTTGCCGGTCAGCGGCCGCCCCATGCGGTCGACCTGGCGCTCGGCCGAGCGCGTGCTGGCCCACACCGCCAGCAACGGCCCGCCCCGGGCGACGGCGGCAAGGTCGACCTCGACGACGATCGTGGCCGGGGTCCAGCCGGCCAGGAAGTTGCGGGCCGGGCCGCCGTCGGTGTGGCCCCAACGGTCGCGGATCGCCGCCACCGTGGCGGCGTCGAAGGCGGGACATCCGGCCGGATCGACCGGCGCGCCGCTGGCCAGGGCCTTGGCCGCCACGTCATAGGCGGCCCGCGTGCCGCGCACATTGTTGAAGAACGGATCATCCCGCAGGCCGGCGAACACGCGGAACCGGCCCTTCCGACTGACCAGGCCGGCGGGATCGTCGGCCGGGCCGGAGGCGGCGTCGATATCGCCGAGCCGGCAATCGATCCGACCAGGCTCGGGGAAGCGGCAGGCCAGGGTGATGCTGGACGGCGTGACGCCGAACCGGGGGCCGCTGTCGATATGGATGGCGTAGGTCAGCCGATCGGAGAACCCGTGGCCGACGATGGGCAGCGCGAGGTTCAGCCGGCGGCCGTCGGGCGAGGTCCAGGCGTAGAGGTCGCCGATGTCGGCGCGAGGGTCGGCGATCACGCTGGGCGTATCCAGGTGATCGGAAGCCTGGGCGGCGGTTGAAAGGCCGAACGCGGCCAGGGCGGCGAGGATGGGAAGGGCGTGGCGCATGGGATCCGACAGTCAGTGAGCGGTCCCGAGCAGAAGCCCTGGACGCGCGATCGGCGCTGTCGGATTCTTTAGCGATCGGCTAGCGGCGCGGCCTGTGGAAGGCGTCCGGCGCCAGGGCCCGGGGCGTGAAGCGGGCTTCGCGGATCGCGCCCTTGAAATAGTCGACCCGGTTCATCCGCGCCCCGACGGACGCGCGGCCTGGCCCCTGCGGCTTGAAGGCGATGGCGGCCTCGCCCTGCAACTGGCCGTCGACATAGGACCGATAGGTCGCACCGTCACAGGTCTGGGCGACGTGATGCCAGCGGCCGACCGGGAACAGCTTGTCGGGGAAGATCAGGGTCTGCTTGTAGCCGGGCCCGTTGGCGAAGGCGTCCAGGCACCATTGGTCGCCAAAGACGCGGATTTCGAACATCAGCCGCGTAGCGGGGGCGCTCGGATCGAGCGGCGGGTCCTCGGCCAGGTGAAACCAGCGCTGGGCCTGGGCGCCGCCGTCGGGCCGGAACACGGCCTCGAAGGTGAAGGCCGCCGCGCCGGCCAGGGGATGCCTGTCGATCAGCAGCCGATCCCCCACGCCGTCGAACTGGACTGCCTGCCCCCAAGGCGAGTCGACCAGCTTCGGCGCGCCTTCGACCTGGGTCGGCGCTCCGCCGATGTCGACAAGGCGGTCGAAGGTCCACAGAGTCTGGCCGCGGCGCTTCGCCGGCTTGGCCTCGCCGGTTCGGCCCGCCATCAAGCCGACGGCCGTCGCGCCAGCCCCCGCGAGGACTTCTCGCCGTTTCCAACCGTCCGTCACGCCAATCTCCTCCACGACCGTTCGGTGGATATTGGCATGTTTGAGGTGACACGAAGAGTTCCATTCTATAGGAATAACTCTCATAATATGAAAGTCCATCGCAAGCCGTCTTGCGCAGCCCGGACCCGGCCATGACCCCCAATCCCCTTCTCGGCGTCCTCTTCCACTGGATGGGCGGCCTGGCCTCGGCCAGCTTCTACGTGCCCTATCGCGGCGTGCGCCGCTGGTCCTGGGAGATCTTCTGGCTGACCGGGGGCCTGTTCTCCTGGCTGATCGCGCCGTGGTTCTTCGCCGCCGTCCAGACCCGCGACCTGCTGGGGGTGATGGCCCAGACGCCGGACCGCATCGCCGGCCTGTGCGTGCTGTTCGGCGTGCTCTGGGGCTTCGGCGGCCTGACCTACGGTCTGACCATGCGCTATCTGGGCCTGTCGCTGGGCATGGCCGTGGTGCTGGGCCTGTGCACGGTGTTCGGCACCCTGATCCCGCCGATCGTCCAGGGCGACTTCGGCGAGAAGCTGCTGGGCACGGCCTCGGGCCAGATCATCCTGTTGGGGCTGGGCGTCACCCTGGCCGGGATCGTCGTCGTGGCCCTGGCCGGCGCCCGCAAGGATGCGGCGCTGTCCGAAGACGCCAAGAAGGCGGCGATCGCCGAGTTCGACTTCAGGAAGGGGATCGCCGTTGCGGTGTTCTCGGGGATCATGTCCAGCTGCTTCGCCTTCGGCCTGGCCGCCGGCGAGCCGATCAAGGCGATCTCGGCGACGGCCGGGACGGGACCGCTGTGGACCGGCCTGCCGGTGCTCTGCCTGGTGATGTTCGGCGGCCTGCTGACCAACGGCGTCTGGTGCGCCTGGCTGATCGTCCGCAATCGGAGCGTCGGCCAGTGGCTCGGCGGGTCCAGCGCCGCCGAACATGCGCCGGCCAGCCAGTCGACCGACGCCGAGCACCCCGCCCCCGTCGAGCCCGGACGGCTGGCCGAGGCGCCGGCTGCGACCGGCCGCCCGCCGCTGTTGGCCAACTACCTGCTGTGCGCCCTGGCCGGCACGGCCTGGTACTTCCAGTTCTTCTTCTACACGATGGGCGAAAGCCAGATGGGCCGGTTCGGCTTCTCCAGCTGGACCCTGCACATGGCCTCGATCATCATCTTCGGCACGCTGTGGGGCTTCGCCTTCCGCGAATGGAAAGACGCCCGGCCCGGCGTGCGCGCCCTGGTCTGGACCGGTGTCGGCCTGCTGGTCCTGGCCACCGTGATCATCGGCTACGGCAACCGCATCGGCGCGGCCTAAAACGATCGACAAGCCGCGCGACGAACCGGCCTTGCCGGGGTAGCGTCCCGCCGCGTCCGGTCGAAGGAGTCGTTTCGTGAGCCATGATGATCGGGAGCCGCTGGCCGGGTCGGCGCTGGGCATGCCGGGATCGGTGGTCCTGTCCGACGAGGCCGCCGCCGCCCGCCCTTGGTGGAAGGACGCCGTCGTCTACCAGATCTATCCGCGCTCGTTCCTGGACAGCGACGGCGACGGGATCGGCGACCTGCCGGGGATCACCGCCAAGCTCGACTATCTGCAGGCCCTGGGCGTCGACGTCGTCTGGCTGTCGCCGCACTTCGACAGCCCCAACGCCGACAACGGCTACGACATCCGCGACTACCGCAAGGTGATGGCGCAGTTCGGCACCATGGCCGATTTCGACGCCATGCTGGCGGGGATGACCGCCCGCGGCATCCGGCTGATCATCGACCTGGTGGTCAACCACACCAGCGACGAGCACGCCTGGTTCGTCGAGAGCCGCAAGAGCCGCGACAATCCCTGGCGCGACTTCTACATCTGGCGCGACGGTCGGGACGGCGGCCCGCCCAACAACTATCCCGCCTTCTTCGGCGGCCCGGCCTGGACCTTGGATCCGGCGACCGGCCAATATTACCTGCACTATTTCGCGGCCAAGCAGCCTGACCTCAACTGGGAAAACCCGGCGGTCCGGGCCGAGGTCCAGGCGATCATGCGGTTCTGGCTCGACAAGGGCGTATCAGGGTTCCGGATGGACGTCATCCCGTTCATCGCCAAGCAACCCGGCCTGCCGGACCTGACGCCCGAGCAGTTGAAGGCCCCGCAATTCGTCTACGCCTCGGGCCCACGGCTGCACGACCATCTGCAGGACATGCGCCGCCAGGTGCTGGCCCCGTACGACGCCCTGGCGGTCGGCGAGGCGTTCGGGGTGAGGCCAGACGCGGCCCGCGACCTGATCGACAGCCGACGCGGCGAGCTCGACCTGGTGATCAATTTCGACATCGTGCGCATGGACATCGACGGCTGGCGCAAGACCGCCTGGACCCTGCCCCGGCTCAAGGCCCTGTTCAGCGAACTCGACGCGGCGACCGGGCCGTTCGGCTGGAACACGGTGTTCCTGTCCAACCACGACAATCCGCGTTCGGTGTCGCATTTCGGCGACGACGATCCGGCCTGGGTCGAGCGCTCGGCCAAGGTGCTGCTGACCCTGATCCTGACCCAGCGCGGCACGCCCTTTCTCTACCAGGGCGAAGAACTGGGCATGACCAACTATCCGTTCCGGACCCTGGACGACTTCGACGACCTGGAGGTGGCCGGCCGCTGGCGCGACCTGGCCGGGCGGGTGTCCGAGGCGGAATACCTGGCCCACGCCCGGGCCATGGGCCGCGACAACGCCCGCACGCCGATGCAGTGGACGGCCGGGCCGAACGGCGGCTTCACGACGGGCCGGCCCTGGCTGGCGGTCAATCCCAACGCCCAGACGATCAACGCCGAAGACCAGGCGGCCCGGCCGGACTCGGCGCTCAACTGGTGCCGCGCCCTGATCGCCTGGCGGCGCGGCTCGGCCGACCTGCGGTGCGGGATGTACCAGGACCTCGATCCCGACCACGACCAGGTCTTCGTCTATCGCCGCGGCGAGGGGTTGCTGGTGGTGCTGAACTTCGGGCGCGCGGCGGTGCGCTACCGCCCGCCCGACGGCCTGGCGGTCGACGGCCTCGCTTTCGGCCAGGCGGAAGTCGTTGGGCAGGTCGTGGGGCTGGAAGGCTGGACGGCGGCGATCCTCGCCGTCCGCGATGTCCCCTGACGCCGGCGCCTACGCCTTGAAGAAGGCCCGCAGGTCCGAGGACGAGTTGGAGCACGAGGCTCCTACGGCTGGAGTGTGATCTGGTCGATCACCCAGGTCGGATCGACGCTCGTCGCCGTAAAGCCAAAACACAGGTCATGACGGCCGCCCATCCTCGGGATCGTCGCCGTCAAGGTCGAGAGGCCCGATCGCCGGCCGGCGTCGCCGAGCGGCAGGACGGCGATCTTCTCTCCCTCGCAGCCGTCGACACGGACCTCCAGCTCACCCTGCGAGGTGGCGGGCGGCCGCAGGCGGATCTTGGCCCTGTCCGCGCCGATCTGGAAGTTGAAGGGAACCTGGCCGATGCGCGCGGTCAGCACCAAGCCGGTCGAAAGGTCGGCGTCCCGCCAGATCCAGCAGGGATT
Organism: Caulobacter sp. LARHSG274; assembly: GCF_052871235.1. Classification (NCBI taxonomy): domain Bacteria; kingdom Pseudomonadati; phylum Pseudomonadota; class Alphaproteobacteria; order Caulobacterales; family Caulobacteraceae; genus Caulobacter; species Caulobacter sp. LARHSG274. The sequence continues at coordinate 130,765 of NZ_JBIXJO010000007.1, forward strand.
CATCAGATCGACCGCGAACACCGCGCGCTGTCCGTCGCGCGGGGCGTCATCCTCCAGCGACAGGTTGATCCCGTCGCTGCAGAGCTCGAGCTGTTGGCTGACCCGGGTCGTCGCCAGAGCGGACGGGGAATAGGCGCGGACCCGGCCCAAGGGCTTGCCGTCCAGGAAGGTCGCGGCCCGCAAGGCGGCGGCGACTGGGGCCCGGATCGGTCCGTCATAGGGCGGCGAGGCCATGGTCGGGGCCTTGCCGTCCAGCGTGTAGCGGATCTGGCCGAGGTCCAGGCCGTTGGCGAGGGCCAGATGATCGCCGGCCCCGTCGCGGACGAGGCTCGCCTGGGGCTCGAACGGCGCGGTGTCGTAGCCGACGCCCAGGACGTCCAGCCGGGCGGTTGCCGCCGGCAGACGGGCGGCGAAGCTCTGCCAATCACGACGATCGGTCGGCGTCCAGCCGTTCTCGGCCACGGCGATCAGCCGGGGGAAGATCATAGCCTGCAGGCGCGCGTCTGTGCGCATGTGTTCGGTGAAGGCGGTGGCCTCCAGCCCGAGGATGTGGCCCCGCTGGGCCGGCGTCAGGGCGGCGGGGGAGGCATCGAAGTCGTAGACGTTCCTGAGGCTGATGATCTTGATCCGGCCGGGCGGCTCGTCGGGCGAGGCGCTCTGGCGGCGATCGAAATAGAGGGTGCTGTCGGGAGCCAGCACCGCGTCGTGGCCTTGCGAGGCGGCGGCGACCGCGCCGTCGACGCCCCGCCAGGACATCACGGCCGCATTGGGGGCCAGGCCGCCCTCGAGGATCTCGTCCCAGCCGATCATCCGCCGGCCGCGGGTGTTGATGTGTCTTTCGATCCGCTGGATGAACCAGCTTTGCAGGCCGTGCTCGTCCCGGACCCCCAGTTCCCGGATCCTTGCCTGGACGGCGGGACTGGCCTTCCACTGGTCCTTGACCGCCTCGTCGCCGCCGACATGGATATAGTCGGACGGGAACAGGTCCATGACGTCGTCGAGCACGTCGTCGAGGAAGGCGAACGTCTGGTCATCGACATTGTAGAGGTAGGGAAACACGCCCCAGTCGCCCATGGCCGCGCGCGGCGGGGCCGGGGTCATGCCGTGCTGCGGATAGGCCACCAGGGAGGCCAGGGCGTGGCCGGGCATCTCGATCTCGGGGACGATGGTGATCCCGCGCGCGGCGGCGTAGGCGACGAGGTCCCGCACCTGGTCCTGGGTGTAGAAGCCGCCGTAACGGACGGTCCGGCCGGTCCGGGCGTCGTGGCCCGCCGCCCCGGCCGGGGTCCGCCAGGCGCCCTGCGCGGTCAGCCGGGGATATTTTCGGATCTCCAGCCGCCAGCCCTGATCGTCGACCAGGTGCCAGTGCAGGACGTTGAGCTTGTGGACGGCCATAGCGTCGAGAATCGCCTTGATCGTCTCCACCTTCTGGATATGGCGGGCGCTGTCGAGCATCAGGCCGCGCCAGGCGAAGCGGGGACTGTCGACGATCGCGACGGCCGGCAGGCTGACGGGACCCTGGCCGGCGTCCTGCACCGCCAGCTGCCAGACGCTGACCGCGCCGTAGAACAGGCCCGCGCGGCTGGTTGCGGTGACGGTGACGCCGGTCGGGGCGACCTCGAGGGCGTAGGCTTCGAGACTATCGCTTGAGGCCTTGCCCGTCCCGCGCCCCAGGACGATGGCGGATTCGCCGGCGGGAGGCGCGCCCGCCACGATGGTCGGGCGCAGGCGCCGGGCCTTGAACAACATATCGGCGAGCTGGCCGGCCACGACCCTGGCCTCGATATCCCCCGGAGCGACGAAGATCCGCGTCCGGACGGTCAGGGCGAAGGTCCCCTGCCCGATCTCGGCATGGGCCGGGGCGGGTGTCAGGGCGAGAGCCGAGCCATCCATGACGGCGGAGGCGGCGAAACTGGCCGTGGCGAGCGCCAGACCGGCGACAGACACCATCACGGCGGCGGTGAGCTTGGCGAAGGACATCGAAAGCGGGCTCATAGACGGGTGCTCGGTCAACGGACGGCAAAAAGGCGGGCGGAGCGCCTGAACGCTCCGCCCCAGCTCCGTGCTTGCAGTCAGGAGGAGATCGTGCCTCGGACGGTCGTCAGAAGTTGACGCTCAGCGTGGCCTGCAGCTTGCGGCCCGTGCGGTAGACGCCGCGCGGCAGGGTCGTGGTGTTGGCGTAGGCGTAGTACTCGCTGTCGAGCAGGTTCATGGCTGAGACCGACAGGTTGACCTGTTGGCTGAAGGCGTAGCCGGCAGTGGCGTCCAGCCCCTTGTAGGACCGGACGAACATCTGGTCGCCACGGTCCAGGCCCGTGAAGTACTTCGAACGCCAGTTGTAGGTCACCCGCGCCGAGAACGGACCCATTTCGTAGAACGGGCTGACGTTGATCTGGTTCTTGGAGTTGTAGGGCAGCGGCGAGCCGTCGTCGGCCTTGCCGTCGGCGTAGGTGTAGTTGGCCAGCAGGCCGAAGCCGTGCGCATAGGTCTGCTGATAGGCCACCGACAGGCCCTTGACCGAGGCCGAGCCGGCATTGGTCGGACGGCTGATCTGGTAGGTGGTGACCGCGTTGCGCGCCTGGTTGAAGTGCTGCTCGGCGACCGACTTCTGCAGGATGTAGTTGCTGATGTCCTTGTGGAAGACTTCAGCCGACAGGATGGCTTCGGGCGCGAAGTACCATTCCACCGACGCGTCGACATTGCTCGACTTGTAGGGGTTCAGGTCCGGATTGCCGCCGCCGCCCGTCAGGATCTGGTCGGAGAGCCAGAAGTAGTTCGACATGTCGGCATAGTTCGGACGCGAGATCACCGAGGCCGCCGCGAAACGGAAGATCAGGTCGTTCGTGACATCGACGATGACGTTCACGCTGGGCAGGAAGTTGTCATATTTCTTGGTCTGGATCTTCCAGGCCCAGTCGGCCTGGGTCGTGCCGCAGCCGCTGGCGGTCTGGTTGACGCAGACATAGCCGCCGCTGTCGGACTCGGTATGCACGTAGCGCATGCCGAAGTTTCCGCGCACGTTCTCAGCCTCGAAGTTGGCCTGGCCGTAGAGGGCGTGGATGTCTTCCTTGATGCCCCAGTTCTGGGCCGTGAACTCGGCGTTGGCGAACATCGACGGCACCGGCTTGGCCTGCCACGGACGCAGATAGCCGCCGCTCTCGATGTAGTTGGCCAGGGCCTCGCCATCGATCTTGAAGCGGCCTTCCATCTGGCTGTTCACGCCATCGAAGCCCTTCAGATAGTTGCTGGGCACGATCGACGGGCTGAACTGCGACGCCGAGGCGGGGTTGCCGTACACGGAGACGGTGACGCCCGACATCGCCTGGGTCGTCTCGTGTTCACGGTACTTGTAGCCGACCTGCACGCGCTTGATCACGCCGTCGAAATCGTAGCCGGCGTCGACCTGGGCGTAGGTTTCCTTGTCGGTGGTCGGCTTGGAAACGATGTTGCCGCCCCAGCCGGCGTTATAGCCCGGCGCGCCGGGGACCGACGGATCGCCCGCGCCCCAGCCGCCGTCGAACGAGAACTTCGAGGCGTCGGCCAGCGGGTTCCCGTCCGCGGTCGGGTTGGTGTAGGTCAGGACGCCCGGAGCGCCCGGCGTGCCGGTGAAGTCGACGGTGTAGTCGGCCCAGTTCAGGAATTCGCCGTACAGCTGCTTCTTGGTGCCGCCGTCGGCCTTGGAATAGCCGACGTCGCCCGAGATATCGAACTTGTCGGCGGTCCACTTGCCGTTCAGATGGTAGCTGTCGGAGTTCAGCTCGGCTTCGCGATATTGCACGTCCAGCACGCTCAGGGCGTGCTTGAACGAGGCCTTGCGGATGACATTGTCCTGGATGGTGACGTCGGTCAGCGCGCCCAGGCTGTTCCAGGTGTTGCCCTGAAAGGCGAACAGCGACTGGTTGGTGTTGTCGTAGGTCGCCTTGATCTTCAGCCAGTCGAAGTTCAGCTCGAGAGCGTCGCTCGGCTTCCATTGCAGGGCGGCGGTGTAGCTGTCGCGCACCCGGCCCTGCTCGAAATAGGAGGCCGACAGCGAGTTGACGCCACGGGCGTTCGGATTGGCCGCCAGGGTGGCGGCGCAGGTTCCGGTGCAATTGCCGTTGGCGATCGAGCTGACCGGATTTTCCGGATTGCCGCCGTTGTAATAGCTGGCCGGAATGGTGCCGTACGACTCGATGCCGTCGCGGCGCAGTTGGTCCTTGGCGTGCTGAGCCGACAGGATGACGCCGAAGGTCTGGGCGTCATTCTTCCAGCTGAGCAGGGCCGAGGCTTGCGGGTCCGACTTCTTGGAGCGGTCGTTATAGAGGTAGCTGAGCGCGCCGGAGATCGTCGGGCTCTTCAGGTCCAGCGGCCGGCGGGTGTTGACGATCACCGTGCCGCCGATGCTGCCTTCGTCGATGCGCGGCTCGGGCGACTTGTAGACCTCGACCTTGCCGACGATCTGCGGCGCCAGAAGAGCGTAGTTGAAGGTACGGCCCGGCTGGTCAAGGATGAACCAGTCGGACGAAGCCACGGTCTGGCCGTTGAGCAGGGTGCGGTTCAGCGCCGGGTCGGTGCCCAGGATGCTGACCTTCTCGCCTTGGCCGAACTGGCGGTCGACGGTGACCCCCGGGACGATGGTCAGGGCCTCGGCGACGTTGCTGCTCGGAAACTTGCCGACGTCCTCGGCGGTGACCACGTCGATAATGGCGTCGGCCTTGCGCTTGGACTCGATCGATTGTTGCAGCGAGGCGCGGATGCCGGTGACGACAACCTCCTCGACAGCGTCCGGCGCCGCGGTCTGCGCGAAGGCGGGCGCGGCCGCCATGACCGCCAGCGCGCTGGCCGACGCGGTCAGAATGGTCTTGTGAAAGCGATTCATAACTCGGCTTCTCCCCTTTTGCCGAACCCTTGGGCTCGGAGCCGACCCCAAGCCCAATCCGATACCAATTCTTGGCGGTCGTTCGCCGAACGTGGTACCTCCCGGGCCTCGGAAGGCGACTGTGACGAAAATTTATCGGATGACAAGGCCAAAAAAGAACCAATTGCGGACCAAGATCTTATTGGTACTGAAATGGTCACGTGCTACTCCAATGACCACGGGGTGGCGCGCTTTTGCGCGGAGGATGCGGCGTTGACGATGTTTTCTGACAAGATCGGGGGACTGGAAGGACACGGCCAGGACCACGCCCCGCTCTACAGGCAACTGCAGCGCGCCCTGCGCGACGCCATCCAGAAGAAGATCCTCTCGCCCGACGACGCCCTGCCGGCCGAACGCGACCTGGCCGAGGAGTTCAGCATTTCGCGGATCACCGTGCGCAAGGCCCTGGACGGCCTGGTCAGCGAGGGCCTGCTGACCCGTCGCCAGGGCGCGGGCACCTTCGTCGCCGCCCGGGTGGAGAAGAGCTTCTCCAAGCTCTCGTCCTTCACCGAGGACATGATCTCGCGCGGGCGGGCGCCGCGCAGCGAATGGATCAGCAAGAACCAGGGCACGGTCACGCCGGAGGAGTCGCTGACTCTCGGCCTGTCGCCCGGCACCCCGGTCTATCGCTTCAACCGGATCCGCTATGCCGACGGCGCGCCGATGGCCGTGGAATATTCCACCATTCCCGCCTACGCCCTGCCCTCGGCCGACTCCGTCCAGGCCTCGCTCTACGAGGCGCTGGAGCGGACCGGCCACCGCCCCGCCCGGGCCCTGCAGCGCCTGCGCGCGGTGCTGTTCACCGCCGAGCACGCGGACCTGCTGGGCGTGCCCGCCAAGGACGCCGGCCTGCTGATCGAGCGCCGGGGCTTCCTGAAGGACGGACGGGTGGTCGAGGTGACCCAGTCCTATTATCGCGGCGACGCCTACGACTTCGTCGCCGAACTGAACGCCCTGTCCTGATCGATCCGACACCTCAACAAGGTCACAGAAACCGTCTGATGCAGCTTATTCTTGTTAATGGCCGCGTCCTGACGCCGACCGGGATCGTCGACGGCAAGGCCGTGGTGGTCCGCGACGGCCGCATCGCCGATGTCGTCGACGACGCCGCAGCGCCCGCCGGCGCTCCGCGCCACGACCTGGGCGGCGGGCTGCTGGTTCCCGGCTTCATCGACACCCAGGTCAATGGCGGCGGCGGCGTGTTGTTCAACGACTCGCCGACCGTGGAGGCCATCGCCGCCATTGGAGCGGCCCATCGTCCCTACGGCACCACCGGCTTCCTGCCGACCCTGATCAGCGACGACCTGGCCGTGGTCGACCAGGCCATGCGCGCCGCCGAGCAAGCCATTGCGGCGGGCGTTCCCGGCGTGCTGGGCGTCCACATCGAAGGCCCGTTCCTCAACGCCAAGCGCAAGGGCATCCACGATCCGAGCAAGTTCCGCGTCCTCGATGACCAGGCCCTCGCCCTGTTGAGCTCGCTCAAGCGCGGCAAGACCCTGGTGACCCTGGCCCCGGAAACCACGACGCCGGACATGGTCCGTCGGCTGACGAGCGCCGGGGTGATCGTCGCCGCCGGCCATACCAACGCCGCCTACGGCACGGTGCGCAAGGCGCTGAACGCCGGCCTGACCGGCTTCACCCACCTGTTCAACGCCATGTCGCCGCTGACCAGCCGCGAGCCGGGGGTGGTGGGCGCGGCCCTCGAAAGCCAGGCCGCCTGGTGCGGCATCATCGTCGACGGCCGTCACGTGGATCCGACCGTGCTACGCATCGCCCTGCGGACCCGGCCGCTGGACCGCTTCATGCTGGTGACCGACGCCATGCCGACGGTCGGCATGATCGACAAGAGCTTCGACCTGCAAGGCCGGCATATCCGCGTGGTCGACGGCGTCTGCATCGACGACCATGGCACCCTGGCGGGCTCGGACCTGGACATGATCGGCGCGGTGCGCAACGCCATGTCGATGCTGGGCCTGTCGTTGGAGGCGGCGGTGGGGATCGCCTCGCAGGCGCCTGCCGCCTTCCTGGGCCTGGCGGACGAGCGCGGCGCCATCGCTCCGGGCCAGGCCGCTGACCTGGTTCTGCTGGACGATGAGCTGCAGGTGCGGAAGACCTGGATCGCCGGCGCGGCCTGATCTCGCGCCGCCGGAAAAGAAAAGGGCGCCGGCTTTCACCGGCGCCCCACGTCGCTAGAGGCGACGCCCCCTAGAACTTGTACTTCACGCCGAGATAGTACTGCCGACCATAGTGCACGTACTCCTCCGAGCTCATGCGGGTGGAGTCGTCGACCTTACTGTCTTCCTGGTCGGTCAGGTTGATCAGCTCCAGGGTGACCGTGAACTTGTTGAACTCGTAGCTGACCTGGCCGTCGAGGTTGAAGGTCTTTTCCTTGATCCGCACGTCGTTGTTGTTGGTCGCCGACGGGGCGACCTGGATCAGGTAGGCGTCGCGATATGAGCCCGAGATCCGCGCCTTGAAGCCGGCGTTCTCATAATAGAGCGTGGCGTTGAAGGCGTCCGGCGACAGGTTCACCAGAGGCTGGGTGACCATCACCGCCGGCGCGGTCTGCACCCGCGGCGTGCCGCCAAAGGTCGGCGACTTGATCACATAGTCGATGTCGCTCTTGACGTGCGTGTAGTTGACGATGCCGCCGAACTTGTCGAACGGGGCCGGCAGGAAGGTGAACGGACGCTGGGCGCTCAGTTCGAAGCCCTTCAGCTTTCCACCCGGGCTGTTGATGTTCGTCGTCACCGTGAACGGCGTCGCCGTCGTGTTGCCGTTGGTCAGCAGGCTGTCGGGAAGACCGGTTTCCGACCACGGCATGACCTCGGCCGTCTGCTGGATGTAGGACTTGATGTCCTTCTGGAAGAAGCCGGCCGACAGCAGGGTTTCCTTGTCCGGATACCATTCGAAGCTGAGGTCCAGGTTGTTGGCCAGCATCGGATTGAGATCCGGGTTGCCGCGGGTCAGGGTCTGGGCGCTTTGGCTCATCGCCGTGAAACCGGGCGTCAGGTTCTGCAGCTGTGGGCGCGTCATCACCTTGGCCGCCGCGAAACGGATGAAGAAGTTTTCCAGCGGCTGGGCCGAAATGTTCAGCGCCGGCAGGGTGTTGGTGTATTCGCGATCCACGGCCTGGACCGCGTCGGTGGCCACCTGCTCGGACAGGGTGCCGAACGGCGTCGCGACGGCGACCGTCTTGTTGCCCGAATTATAATGTCCGATGGCGGACTGTTCGGTCTTGACCTGGCGCACGCCGAAATTGCCGCGCACCGGGATGTTGAAGAGGGTGTAGTCGAAGTCGCCCTGAATATAGAAGGCGGTGTCCTTTTCGGTGATCGCCCGCAGCGCGCCCAGCTGGTTGAGCACGCTCAGACGGAAGTCGCCGTTGGCGTTGATGCAGTTGCAGTCGTAGCCGATGGCCTTCTTCAGCTTGTCGAGGTCGGGCGCGATCCAGGAGGTCGGCACGCCGGCCGGCAGGTCCAGGCCGCGGCCGAAGCCGGTGATCAGGCGCGAAACATCGGCGACCGTGACGCCGGCCGGCAGGGGAAATCCGGCCTCGGCCGTGAAGGTCGTGCCCGTGGAGGCCAGATTACGCGAATAGAGGCGCTGCTCCCAGGAGTTGAAGCCATATTCCTTGTAGTCGCCGCCATAGCGCAACTTGAAGCCGTCGATGATCTCGTAGTCGACGTCGGCCCGGAAGGTCTTGAAGGTGTTGACAGCCTTGCTGGGACGCATGCGCAGCAGCGACGGGTCGCCGGCGGCGTTGCTGGGGCTGTAGGTGAAGTTGGCCGGATTGGTCGGGTCGAAGCCGTAGTTGAACGACGGCAGCTTGTCGTCGCCCGAATAGTCGTAGCTGTAGCCGTCGGTGTTGTAGCGGTCGAACGAGAAGGTGGTCTGGACCGGGTTGTCTTGGATCGAACGCGACTGACCGTAGACGACGTTCAGGTGGCCGGCGTCGCCGAACTTGGTGTCGTAGGTCAGGGTGAACTGGTTGAACTCGGTCTTCAGGTCGTCGTGGCGATACTCGACCCGGGCGTCGACGTCGTCGAACGTGCCCTTGATCAGGTGGCCCTTGTCATCGGCCTGGAAGTTGACCACGTCGGTTTGGGGCAGGCCCTGTCCGCTGCGGCTGAACGAGATGACTTCCAGATAGGTCTCGTCGCGATTGTTGGTGAACTTGGCCAGCAGCGCGTCGAGGGTGAGGGTCGAGTTCTCGGTCGGACGCCATTGCAGCGAACCGGTGACGCCCAGGCGCTTCTGGTCGTATTGCAGGCGGCCATAGCGCGGAATGCGCGGGTGCCAAAGGTTGTTGGCGGTGCCGGCGGCGGCGGTGGTCGTCGGCGTGGTGCCGCCGACGACGGTGCCGATCTGGGCGCAGGTCAGGGGCGGGCCGCTGACCGGATTATAGGCCGCGCCCGTGCAGGGGAAGGCCGTTGACGAGTTGAACGCCACGCTGGGGTTTTCCCAACGGCCGGTCGAGGAGCCCTCTTCCAGCGTCTTGCGCTCGGCGTAGGCCACCGAGATCAGGGCGCCGATCTCGCCGATGCCGGTGTCCCAGCGGTTGCTGGCCAGGAAGGTGAAGCGCGGGTCCTTCTTCCGCGACAGGTCGTTCCAGCCGACCTTGGCGCCCATGCTCAGGGCCGGGCCGCTGAAGTCGAACGGGCGCGAGGCCTGCAGGTCGATGATGGCGCCCAGCGAGCCTTCCTCGTTGGAGGCAGAGGTCGACTTGCGCACGGTGACGCTGTTGAACAGTTCCGAAGCGAAGATCGAGAAGTCGAACTGACGGCCGCGGTTGGCGCCGCCCGAGCTGTCCTTGCCGCCGGTGGTGGCCAGGGCCTCCAGGCCGTTCAGGCGCACCACGGTGAAGTCAGGACCCAGGCCGCGCACAGTGATCGTGCGGCCCTCGCCGCCGTCGCGGTCGATCGACACGCCCGGCACGCGCTGCAGCGACTCGGCCAGGTTCAGGTCGGGAAAGTCGGCGATGTCCTGGGCCTTGATGACGTCGACGAGGTCGTTCTCGCGGCGCTTGACGTCAAGCGCGTTCGCCAGGCTGGCCCGGAAGCCGGTGACTACCACCTCCTCGACCGTCGAGTCGTTGATTGGCGCCGGGGCCGGCGCCGTCTGGGCGGCGGCCGCACCGGCCATGGCCAGGGCCACAGCGATGACGCCGGTCGACGCGCCGAGCTTGAGCGCCTTGCGGCCCTTAGTGACCTGAGACAATGGTTCCTCCTCCCGTAACCACGTTTCTTTTGAACGACGCTTTGGCGTCGCCCGGCGAAGGTGCGGTTCGCGCTTCCATCCCGCGCGGCCGTTCCTTGGCCGTCTATTCTGACACCGGTGTCATGTCGACGTGCGACATTGTCCTGACACCGGTAGCAATCTAGCGGTAGCAAATGAAACCACCCGCCACAAGATGGCTATAAGGTGGCCGAGTCTGGGGACGCCGAAATCGTGTTGTTTCGGTCACATTGCAGCGCGTGGGCGTTTTCGGCGCCTCAGGCGTCGCCGAGACGGCGCTGGCTGACCTTGTTGAGCCCCTGGATGACGGCCCGTCGCTGGTCCGGTGTCAGCCCGCTGGTCCGCAGCAGGCGCAAGGCGTGGATATGGACGTCGACGGCGTCCCAGCGCCATACGCCCGCCTCGGCGCAACCGTCCACCAGGGCGCAGAGCGAAATCGCCGCCTGGTCGACGCAGGAACCGGGCAAAAAGCCTGAAACATCAATGATCCGTAGCGCCAGAGCGTAGAGCGTCGCATGGGCTTCGGCGTTGCGCGCGCTCGCCGCCGACTGGCCGAAGCGGCGGTCGATCTCGGCCAGGGCGGCGTCGAGCACCGCCAGGGAGGGCGCGCGCAGCGGCTCCATCGCCGCGTCGGCCGCGGCCAGGGCGTCCTTGGCCAGCTTGCCGCCGCCCGCCTTGACCAGGGCCGAGAGGCGGTTGGGCGCCCGGAACTTGCGGACCACGCTCATAGCTTCACCTTCGAGGGCCGCATCAGGGCGTTGATCTGGTCCTGCGACATGTTGTCGCCGGCGAGGTCGCCCAGTTCGGGCGGCAGGTCGTCGCGGCGCCGGCCTTCGACGCCGATCGGCGGCCCTTCGTTCTTGAAGCGCCGGTCGGGGCCGAGATAGCTGTCGCATTCGATGAACTGCCGCTCCTCGCGGGCGGCCCACAGGATGCGCTCCAGCAGCACCTTGGGGGTGATGGGCTTGGCGACGGTGAAGTTGGCGCCGGAGTCGCGCGCCTTGAACACCTGAGACGGGGGCGTGTGGCCGGAGACCAGGATGACGGGCACGTAGCGGTTGGCTTCCAGCGCTCCCAGCCGCAGCCACTTGACCAGTTCGTAGCCGTCGACCCCGGTCATGTTGATGGCGCTGATGACCAGGTCGAAGGTCCGTTCGCGCAGATGGACCTGGGCGACCTTGGCCGATTCGGCCCGCTGCAGCGTCTTGACGCCGAAGCCCGACACCACCTGGGCCAGCAGGTCCAGAGACGGCGCGCTGTCATCGACGATCAGCACGCTGACCTTTTCGAGATTGATGCGGGTCGAGGCCTGGAGCGGTTCGAGCATGGCTAGAAGAAGTCGAACTCGCCGGCCTCGGCCTTCCAGCCCGGATGCTGTTCGGCATGCCGCAGACGGACCACCAGGTCGGCCAGGCCCAGACCTTCCAGCAGGGGCTCGATGGCCATGTTCCATTCGCCGGACGCGTGCTGGCCGATGCGGGTCAGCACGTCGGACAGGCCGTGCAGCCGCTGGCTCAGCTCGTCCAGGGCCTGCAGCCGCGACAGGTTCTCCAGGGCCGCGCCGCCGCTGGCCAGGTCGCCGGCGATGTGTTCGCAGTCGCGGCAGATCGCCGCCGCCGCCGCCAGCTCGGCCGCCAGCCGACGCGACAGCTCGCCCACCGGAAGCTGATGGTCGTCGGGCAGGATGGCGAGCGGCGAAGCGGTCATGGGGGTCAGAACAGCTCCAGGTCGCCGCCGCTGGCGGCGGGCGCGGGGGCGGGACGGCGGACTTCGACCGGCGCGTTGTCGACGGCGACCAGGCGCTGGCGAACCCGGCCGCTGGCCGGCCAGAACTCGACCCGCCGGGCCGACAGGCCGCCGGTGCTCGAGGACACAATCGGAATGCCTTCGTCGCGCAGGAAGCGCTCGGCGAAGGCGGCGTTGCTGGCCCCCACGTCGCTGAGGCCGTCGAACAGCTTGCCGCCGCCGAAAATCTTGGCCTCGAGACGGTCGCGCCGGGCGCCCTTCTTCAGCAGGCCGTTGATCAGCAGTTCCATGGCGTAAGCGCCGTAACGGACGGCGTCGCCGTCCTTGCGGTTGTCGCCGGAGTCCGGCAGCAGGAAATGGTTCATGCCGCCGATGCCCGTGGTCGGGTCGCGCAGGCAGGCGGCGATGCACGAGCCGAGCACCGTGGTCATCACCACGTTGGGATCGGCCGAGACATGGCTTTCGCCCTGGGTGACGTGAACCTTGATCGGCGGTCCGGAGTCGTCGAGGTGGGGGTCGCTTCCGATCATGTCAGTTGCCCGAAGACTTGTTCGATCTTGTCCCGCAGGCCTTGGACGGTGAACGGCTTGACGCAGTAGTTGTTGACGCCGAACTGCACGGCGCGCTGCACCAGCTCGCGGTCGGCGCGGCCGGTCAGCATGACGAACGCTGTCTGGCGGATCGGCGGGTGCGAGCGCACCGCCCGCAGCAGGGCCAGGCCGTCCATCTTCGGCATGTTGAAGTCGGAGATGACCAGGTTGGCGGGCTTGGCCAGGAGCTGCTTGAGCGCTTCCTCGCCGTCGGGCGCCTCACGCACGTCCTTGAACCCGATCTGCTGCAGGGCGTTGCGGATCAGCGCCCGCATGGTCAGCTGGTCATCGACGACGAGAACGGAAATGGTGCTAGCTTGGGGCATGGGTTCATCGCCTCGCGGAGGCCAGATCGAGGATGGATTGGCCGATGGAGGACAGGCTGACCTGCTTCTCCACCGCGCCGAGTTCAAAGGCCGTACGCGGCATTCCGTAGACAACGCAACTCTGTTCGTCCTGGCCCAGAGTGCGCGCGCCGGCCTTGCGCATGGCCAGGAGGCCCTGGGCGCCGTCGCGGCCCATGCCGGTCAGGATCGCCCCGACCGCCTTGTCGCCGACCGCCTGGGCCACCGAGTTGAACAGCACGTCGACCGAGGGCCGATGGCCGCTGACCGGGTCGCCTTGGGTCAGGCGGCAGCGCAGTCCGGCCGAGCGCACGACTTCCAGGTGGGTTGCGCCGCCGGGCGCGACATAGACCTTGCCCGGCTCCAGCAGGGCGCCGTCGGCGGCTTCCTGCACCTTGGCGCCGCTGGCCCGGTCCAGCCGGGCGGCGAAGCTGGCGGTGAAGGTCGCCGGCATGTGCTGGGTGATCACCGTCGGCGGGCAGGTCTCGGGGAACAGGCTCAGGATCGACAGCAGGGCCTCCACCCCGCCGGTCGACGAGCCGATGGCCACGATGTCGCCGGAGGGCATGTAGTCCTTGCGGCGGACCTGCGGCTTGTCGTCGGCCTTGGTGCGGATCGAGGCGCGCGCGGCGGCCTTCACCTTGGCGGCCACCTCGTTGAGGGTGTCGGCCGTGTTGGTCGCCAGGGTCGGCTTGGCCACGCAGTCGACCGCGCCGAGCTCCAGGGCCCGCAGAGTCATCTCGGCCCCGGCCTGGGTCAGGCTGGAGACCATGACCACCGGCATCGGCCGCAGGCGCATGATCTTCTCAAGGAACTCGATGCCGTTCATGTTCGGCATCTCGATGTCGAGGGTGACGACGTCGGGATTGAGGGCCTTGATCATGCCGCGGGCCTCGAACGGGTCGCCGGCCGCGCCGACCACCTCGATCTCCGGGTCGCGGTTGAGGGCGGCCGTGATCAGGCCCCGCATGGTGGCGGAGTCGTCGACGACGAGAACGCGAATCCTGGCCATCAACGCCCCACCTTGCGATAGGCGGTCAGGCCGGCGCTTTCAAGAGCTTTAATAGAGGCACCCACGCGTTCGGAATGGCCGACATAGAGCTTGCCGCCCGGAGCGACCAGCGGCGCAAAGCGCTGCCAGACCCGTTCCTGGGTGGGCTCGTCGAAATAGATCACCACGTTGCGGCAGAAGATGGCGTCGAACGGCCCCTTCATCGGCCAGTTGGGGCCGTTGAGATTCAGCTCGCGGAACGCCACCAGGCTGCGCGCGGCCTCGCCGACCCGAAAGCTGCGGCGGTCGCTGGCGTCGCGCTCGAAATGCTGGCTGCGGACCTGGGCCGGAATGCCTTCGAGCAGCTGTTCCTCGTAGATCGCGGCCCGGCCGGTGGCCAGGACGTTGGTGTCGATGTCGGTGCCCAGGATCCGGATGTCTAGGTCGGCCGCGTTCGGCCACACCGACAGCACGGTGAAGGCCATCGAATAGGGCTCCTGGCCCGACGAACAAGCCGCCGACCACAGGCGCAAGCGTCCGCCGGCCCGGACCTTGTCGGCCATCGGCTCCAGGATGTTGGCGCGCAGGTCGTCGAAATGGTGTGGCTCGCGGAAGAAGCGGGTGACGTTGGTGGTCAGGGCCCGCAGCATGTGCTGCTGCTCGTCGATATCGCCGTCCTGGCTGACGAACGCGCAGTACTCCTGGAAGCTCGTTAGCCCCAGGGTGCGCAGGCGCTTGGCCAGGCGCGAATAGACCAGCGTCGCCTTGCTGTCAGGCAGGCTGATGCCGGCCTGGGCGTAGAGCAGGGCCGCGATCCGCTTGAAGTCGGCGCTCGTGAAGGCGAACTCGCCATCGACGAGGGCCTCGCGGCGATCCGTGAAGGAGGTCGAGGAGGTGGTCATCTAGGCGGCCATGGCCTCGCGCTCGGGGAGCAGGCGGTCCAGCGAGATCTCGCTGATCATCCGCCCTTCGATGGAAATAATGCCGCGCACGAAGTGACGGACGTTCTCGCAGGCGATGTCGGGCGTCGGCTGGCACATGTCGTCGGTGATCGACAGGATGTCGGACACCGCGTCGACCAGCAGGCCGACGGTGCGGTCGCCAGCCTGGACGACGATGAACACGCTGCGCACGTTCGGCTCGGTGATCGGCATGCCGATGCGGGCGGCCAGGTCCATGATCGGCAGCACCGCGCCGCGCAGGTTGATCACGCCGCGCATGTAGGCGGGCGACTGCGGCAGGGTGGTGGCCGGGCTCCAGCCGCGGATCTCGCGGACGGCCATGATGTCCACGCAATATTCCTGCTGACCGACGCGGAACGAGATCAGTTCGCGGGTCTCGGCGCTGGGATTGGGGTGGGTGGCGGGTTCGGTCATCGGGCTATTCCGCGGCGATGAGGTTCGGGTCGGCGGGACGGGGCGGTTCGCGGCGACGCAGGTTGATCACCGCGTCGACGTCGAGGATCAGGGCCACGCGGCCGTCGCCGAGGATGGTCGCGGCGGCCACGCCCTCCACCTGCTGGTAGTTCTGCTCGAGCGACTTGATGACCACCTGGCGCTGGCCGTGGATGGCGTCGGCCACCAGGGCGGCGCGCGAGCCGTCCTCGCCCTCGACCAGCAGGACCACGCCCTCGGTCGCGGCCGGCGAATGGTCGCGATAGTTCAGGGTCAGGCCCACGTCGATCAGCGGCACGAAACTGTCGCGCACGGCCAGCACATGGCCGGAAGGACCCAGCGGACGGATTTCCTCGGCCTTGGGCCGCAGGCTCTCGACGATGCAGGCCAGCGGGATCACCAGGGTCTCGCCGGCCACGTCGACCACCATGCCGTCGAGGACGGCCAGGGTCAGCGGCAGGCTGAGGGTGAAGGTCGAGCCCAGGCCCGGACGCGAGGTGATCGAGATGCGGCCGCCCAACGCCTGGACGCTGCGCTTGACCACGTCCATGCCGACGCCGCGGCCCGAGACGTCCGAGATCTTGTCGGCGGTCGAGAAGCCCGGCAGGAAGATCAGGTTGTCGATCTCTTCGTCCGTGAGCTGAATGTCCGGCGAGATCAGCCCCTTCTTGACGGCGATCGACAGCACCCGCTCGCGGTTGATGCCCTTGCCGTCGTCCTGCACCTCGATGACGATCCGGCCGCTGCGGTGCAGGGCCGCCAGGCGCACGACGCCTTCGGGATTCTTGCCGGCCGCCTTGCGCTCCTCGGGGCTTTCCAGCCCGTGGTCGATGGCGTTGCGCAGCATGTGGGTGATCGGATCGGCCAGACGCTCGATGACCGTCTTGTCGACCTCGGTGTTCTCGCCGTCCATCACCAGCCGGGCCTGCTTGCCCGTCATGTTGGCGACTTCGCGGACCAGGCGCGGCATGCGCTGGAACACCGACTTCACCGGCTGGGCGCGGATGGCCATGACGCTGTCCTGGATCTCGCGGGTGAGCTGTTCCAGCTCATCCAGACCCATGGCCAGGTTCGAGGAGGGGGCGATGCCGTATTCGCCGACCCGCTGGGCCAGCATGGCCTGGTTGATGACCAGTTCGCCGACCAGGTCGATCAGACGATCGATGCGTTCGGGGTCGACGCGGATCACCGACTGGCCGGGACCGGGCACGTCGATCTGGGCCGGCTTGACGGCGGCCGGGGCGTTGGCGGCGATCGGCGGGGCGGCGGGCTTGGGCGCCGGGGCGACCGGCGCAGCGACGGCGATCTCGGGGGCCGGAGCCGCCACGACCGGCGCTTCGATCGGCGCCTCGAGGGTGTCCGCTTCGACGGCCGGCGCGGGCGCGGCGACTTGCAGCAGGGCCGCCAGCATGTCGGCGACCGGCGCCTCGCCGCGGGTGATTTCCAGTTCGCAGTCGCCGTCGACGAATTCGAAGACCTCGCGGATGGCCTCTTCGCCCTGCTCGGTCTCGACCCGGACGCTCCAGGTCACATAGGCGGCTTCAGGATCGAGGAATTCCAGCGCCGGCATGGCGCTGTCGTCCAGCGTCGCCTGGATCGGGCCCAGGCGGGACAGCTCGCGCAGCAGCAGGCCGGTCTCGTTGGCCTTGCGATAGAGGTCCGACTTCGGACGGATCGACACCGTCCAGACATTGTCGTCGAGCACCGCCGCATCGGCGGCCTGGTCGTCGAGGCTGATGGTCATGGGCTGGAAGTCGAACCCGAGATCGTCATCGTCCAGGCCGTCATCGGCGCCGATGACGATCGGCGCGGGCATCTCGAACGACTCGGCTTCTGCGGCGACCGGCGCGGCGGCGGGCGCGGCGTTGGGGTCGGTCCAGGCCTTCAGTTCGGCGGCCATGGCGGCCGAGGCGTCCATGTCGACCATGCCCAGGCCGCGGGCGGCGCTGACGTGGTCGGCCAGGACGTCCGAAGCGCGCAGCAGCACGGCGGTCAGATCGGCGGTGCCGGGGATCTCGTTCGACCGCAGCGCGTCGAGCAGCGTCTCGAACACGTGGGCGAAGCGCACCAGCGGTTCCAGGCCGAAGGCCCCTGCCCCGCCCTTGATCGAGTGCACCGCCCGGAAGACGGCGTTGACGGTGTCGCCGTCGTCGTTGCCGTCCTGCATGGCCAGGAGCCCGCCTTCAAGATCGGCGAGCAGTTCCTCGCATTCCTGAAAGAAGGTGACCTTGATGGCCTCTAGCTCGTCCATTCCCCGACTTCCTAAAAAGCGCCCTGGTGCCTAGCAGTCCGACGATCAGGCCGCGACGCGGCGGATGGCCTCAACCAGCTTCTCGGGATTGAACGGCTTGACGATCCAGCCGGTCGCGCCGGCTTCACGGGCCCGCTGCTTCTTGCTGGGGTCGCTTTCCGTGGTCAGCACCAGAATCGGGATGGCGCGATAGTCGTCGTCGACCCGCACCGCCTCGATGAAGCCGAAGCCGTCCAGCTTGGGCATGTTGATGTCGGTGATGATCACGTCGGGGCGATGGGCGGACAGGACTTCCAGCCCGTGCTCGCCGTCGACGGCTTCGACGACATTGAACCCGGCGCCGGCGAGGGCCATGCGCAGCATGTCCCGCATCGTCCGCGAGTCATCGACCGTGAGGACAGTACGCGTCACGATGCAGCTCCTTGAATGTCCGTCGACAGCAACGCCCCTTCGGCGCCGAATAGACGGATGGTTTCCACGAAGGCCTCCGAGGGGGCCGTGATCGAAAAAGGCTTGCCGTCCTGGTCCCACGCCTTGCGGGCGGCGAGCAGGACCTGCAGGCACAGGCCGCCGAGACGGCGAACCTGGTCGGCATGGACCTCGATGTCCTGGCCGCGGCGTTGCATGAACGCCTGCTTGAGCGGCCCCGAAGCCTTGAGATCAAGGGTTTCGGGCAGGGCGATCGCTGTCGTCATCAGAACTCCTCCCAGCCGTCGCTGGCGGGGGCGGCGGCCGTGGCGGCCCGGCCCGGACGGGCGAAGGCGTTGAGGCGCGCGCGCTGCTCGGCCACGGGATTGTAGGCCGGGGCGTGCTCAGTCGGATCGGCCATACGGGGGCGCTCGTACGAGGCCTGCTGGCGGCCGTCGCCGACCTGGAAGCGCCCGATCAGGCGCACCAGTTCGCCGGTCTCGCCCTTCAGCGAGTGAGTGGCGGCGGTCGACTGCTCGACCATCGCCGCATTTTGCTGAGTGACCTGGTCCATCTGGTTGACGGCGGTGTTGACCTCGTTGAGGCCGGTCGCCTGCTCGGCGGCCGAGGCGGCGATCTCGGTGACCAGGGCGTCGATCTCGCCGACCTTGGTGACGATCCGCTGCAGGGCCTCGCCGGTCTGGCCGACCAGGCTGACGCCCTGGCTGACCTGCTGGGTCGAGGACGAGATCAGGGTCTTGATCTCCTTGGCCGCTTCGGCCGAGCGCTGGGCCAGGGCCCGCACTTCCTGGGCGACGACCGCGAAGCCGCGGCCCGCATCGCCGGCCCGGGCCGCCTCGACCCCGGCGTTCAGGGCCAGCAGGTTGGTCTGGAAGGCGATCTCGTCGATGACGCCGATGATCTGGTTGATCTTCTTGGACGAGTCCTCGATGGCGCCCATGGCCGAGACGGCCTCGTGCACGACCTGACCCGAATGGGTGGCTTCGCCGCGGGTGCTGGAGACGACTTCCGAGGCCTGCTTGGCGCCGCTGGCCGTGCGGCGCACGGTGGCGGTCAGCTCGTCAAGCGCGGCGGCGGTCTCTTCCAGGCTGGCGGCCTGTTGCTCGGTGCGGCGCGACAGGTCGTCCGAAGCGTGGGCGATCTCGTCGGCGCCGGTGCGCAGGCCGTCGGTCGAGGCGGCGATGACCTTGATGGTTTCCTGCAGCTGGGTGATCGCGGCGTTGAAGTCGTCCTTCAGCTTGCGATATTCGCCGGGGAAGTCGGCCTGGACCCGGAAGGTCAGGTCGCCCTGGGCCAGGCGCTCCAGCGCCTCGGCCAGCGACGAGACCACCAGGGCGTTCTCGCGGGCGGCGGCGGCGGCGGCCTCTTCCTTGGCCCGACGCTCGTCGGCGGTCAGGGCGGCGGACTTCTCCTGCTCGGCGCGCAGCTGTTCAAGGTTCAGCTGGTTGTCGCGAAACACCTTCAGCGACCGGACGATCGCGCCCAGTTCGTCGCCGCGGGTCAGCTTTTCCAGGTCGATGCCGTT
This sequence comes from Caulobacter sp. LARHSG274, assembly GCF_052871235.1. Taxonomy (NCBI): domain Bacteria; kingdom Pseudomonadati; phylum Pseudomonadota; class Alphaproteobacteria; order Caulobacterales; family Caulobacteraceae; genus Caulobacter; species Caulobacter sp. LARHSG274. The sequence continues at coordinate 150,170 of NZ_JBIXJO010000007.1, forward strand.
GTCGCCCTTGGACAGCTTCTCGGTCGCGCCGGCGATGTCGCCGATCGACTTGCGGGTGGTCATCACGGTCATGAAGGCCAGGCCCGCGACCGCGCCCAGGGTGATCAGCGACAGGATGATCGTGGCGCTCATCGCGGCGGTGGCTTCGGCCTGCTTCTTGGCCGTTTCGACCTCGACGCGCTGGTTGGCCGAGGCGACAACCTCGTCCAGCTGGGCGGTCATCTTCGCATATTGCTCTTCGAACGGAGCGATGAAGCCGGCGGCCATACCGAAGTCGACGCCGATCATGCCGCTGACGGTGTCGATGGCGCTACGGCATTCGTCGAGCGACTTGACCAGTTCGGCGATCTTCGGCTGCTCGCTGGCGGGCAGCTTGGTCTTCAGCGCCGTCAGGTCCTTCTTGATCGAGTCGATCTCGGTGAGGATCGCGGCCATGCGAGCGTCGTTCTTGTCGACCTCGATGTTGCCCGCCTTGTGGGTCATCACCTTGAAGAGTTCGCCGTTGATGTTGGAGATCCGCTTGGAGATCACCTGGATCTGCATGTTCTCGCGCATGTCGTTCTCGACGACCTGCTTGAGTGCGGCGGACTGGCTCTTCTGAACCACGATCGCTCCGCCGGCCATCAGGGCCAGCATCAACAGGGCGAACGCCGGCGCGAAGCCGATTTTGATGATCAACGGCAGATCGACGAGCCGGAAGCGCTTCATCGTGATTATCCCCTCAAGCAGCGATCCGCGCGCACGGATCACCAACGTCGAGGGGGATCATCAGGGTATATTCCTAATAGTTCCTGACTTTGGTTAAGATCGCTTGGCCGCAGGGGGTGTCGCACCCGCAAAAACGCCGGCCCGGAGGCGTCCCGAGCCCGCCGGACGGCCGCGCTGGCGGGTTTTCGCGCCGTTTCCGCCCTCGCCCCTATATAGAGTCTAATTTCAAATCTATTCGCCAGCTTGGCAAGCATTCGTAGTTAATAGCAAATAAACGAATACATTTCCGCCCTGACTCAGAATATTTTAACTCGCACCTGCGAAAAAGCTCAGGCGTCCGGACGACGCGACGTCCGAAGGGCGAGACACACTATTAGGAGCAGCGGGATGAAATATCCGATCGCTATTGCCGCGGGAATCGCTGGCAGCTTTTTCGTCGCTCAAGCCGCCTCGGCGGCTGGCGGCTTTGAAGATCAAATGGGCCGTTGCCTGCAACAGTTCGCCAACACTCGCGACGCCGCCCAGGTGATGCTTGAGTGCACGGCCGACGCCGGCAAGCTGACCGAGTGCAAGGTCGTGGACAACAGCGCCGCGGGCAAGGGCTTCGACAAGGCCGCCATGTGCATCGCTGAAAAGCTGCCGATGGGCGCCAAGACCGGCACCGTGAAGGTCCCGTTCCGCTTCCCGGGCGGCGCGTAAGTTCTAAAGCTCCCTTCTGGGACCTGAAACACGCCTCCGCTGGCTCGGCCGGAGCGTCCTTAGAGGGGGCGTTCCGCGCAGAGCCCGCGGGGGCGTTTTGCGTTCTAAAGGATCGGAACGCACGCGCAATTGAGGTACACTTCGCACTCTCAAGAAACGCGTATGATCCGCACCGCTCCTTTTCGCGTCCATGGCGCGCAAGCCGTTCGTCTGCCGAAGGACGTGGCCTTCCCAGAAGGCGTGTGGTCGGTGACCGTGCTGCGCGACGGCAAGCGCCGGATGATCGTTCCCTCAGACACGGTTTGGGACGATTTCTTCGAGGCGCCAGGCCTCGATCTCGTTGATCGCGACCAGCTCGCTACGCAAGGTCGTCAAGGCTTCCAGAGTTTTACCACGCCCTGATCCGGCAGGACGAGGCCAGATGGGAACGCCCCCTTTCCATCTCCGTCTCCCCGGCGAAGGCCGGTCCAGATCATAGGGCTGTGTGTTCCGGGTGAGCTCCCAGCACCGCGGCTGAATCTGGGCCCCGGCCTTCGCCGGGGAGACGGGAAAGGGGATTTCAACCTTCAACCGCCGCGCTTGATCGTCTCGCGGGCGATGACCAGCTGCTGGATCTGGCTGGCGCCCTCGTAGATGCGGAAGATCCGCACGTCGCGGTATAGCCGCTCAATGCCATAGTCGGCGACATAGCCCGCCCCGCCGAAGATCTGCACCGCCCGGTCGGCGACCCGGCCGACCATCTCCGAGGCGAACAGCTTGGCGGCCGCGACCTCCAAGGTGACGCCCTGGCCGGCGTCGCGCTGACGGGCGGTCTCCAGGACCAGGGCCCGGGCGGCCAGGGCCTCGGTCTTGCTGTCGGCGATCATCGCCTGGATCAACTGGAAACTGGCGATCGGCTGGCCGAACTGCCTGCGCTCGCCGGCATAGGCCACGCAGTCGACCAGCAGCCGCTCAGCCACCCCGACGCAGACGGCGGCGATGTGCAGCCGGCCGCGGTCGAGCACCTGCATGGCCACCTTGAAGCCCTCGCCCTCCGCCCCCAGCCGGTTCCAGGCCGGGACGCGGACATTGTCGAAGACCACGTCGTGGATGTGGGCGCCCTGCTGGCCCATCTTCTTCTCGGGCTTGCCGACCGACAGGCCCGGCAGGTCGCGCGGGACCAGGAAGGCCGAGACGCCCGCCGCGCCCTTCACCTGCGGATCGGTGCGGGCCATCACCGTGAACAGCGAAGCCTTGCCGGCGTTGGTGATGTAGCGCTTGGACCCGCTCAGCACATAGTCGTCGCCGTCGCGCACCGCCCGGGTCTGGACGGCGGCGCTGTCGGACCCCGCCTCGGCCTCGGTCAGGGCGAAGGCGGTGATGATCTCGCCCGAAGCGATGCCCGGCAGCCATCTGGCCTTCTGCTCATCCGTGCCGAACATCACCAGGCCCTGGCTGCCGATGCCGACATTGGTGCCGAACACCGAGCGGAAGGCCGGCGAGGCGCGGCCCAGTTCGAAGCAGACCAGGCATTCCTCTTCCATGTTCAGCCCCAGGCCGCCGAACGCCTCGGGGATCGACAGGCCGAACAGCCCCAGGCCCTTCATCGCCTCGACGATCTCGGCGGGCACCGCGTCGTCCTCGGCGACCTTGGCCTCGATCGGCCGCAGCCGCTCGGCCACGAAGCGGCGCACGGCGTCGATCAGCTGTTCGCGGGTCTCCAGGTCCAAAGCCAAGGCGCGCTCCTCCTGCGTCAAACGCTTGTTTTGCGCAGACTGTAGCGAGGCGGTTCAGGAAGGAAAGAGTCCTAGAAGCGCGACCGCCAGGCGGCCAGGACGCCCAGCGCCGGGTCGGCGTCGGCGCGGTGGCCGGGCTGGAAGGCGACGCCGGCCCGGGCGCTGAACGTCCGCAGCGGTCCCAGGGCGCGTTCCATGCCGAGGTTCAGGTCGAGTTCGCGGCCGTCCGGCGCGGCGCTGATCCGCCGGGTCGAGAAGGTCAGCGGATCGTCATAGGCCAGCGGAACGTCGGCCAGGACCGCCTGGAACCGGCCGCGCTCGATGCGCAACGGCTGGGCCAGTTCGAGCGTCAGCCGCGAGCAGCCCCAGCCGACCAGGCGGCAATCGGCCCCCGCCGACAGTCGCCAGGCGCTGCTGACCGCCTTGTCCAGGTCGATCAAGCCGCCGTCCGCCACAGTCCTGCCGACCGCGAACTCGGCGTGCAGCCACAGGCCCGGCCGCGGCGCCAGGTCGAGGCTGGCGGCTCCGAACCGGGTGCGGGCCGGCAGGGCCAGGCTCGAGCCCGGCGCCAGGTAGGAGCCGAGCGGCCCCAGCGGCTCGTCCAGGGCCCCGCCGGTCAGGCTGACCACCGCGCCGCCGATCCGGGTCATGCCGGTGGCCGAGGCGTAGCGCGAGCCCTCCAGTTCGGTCAGCTGAAGCGGCTGGCGCGGATGGGCCGAGCCCTGCTCGGCCAGCAGGGCGAAGCGGCTCAGGCTCAGGGTCCCCTGGGTGGTCCGATCCGGCTGGGCGATGCGCTGGAAGGCGTCGCGACCGGCCAGCCCGGCCGGGGCCGCCGCCCCGCCCTGGCCCTGCCACGTCGACAGGCTGAACCGCCCATAGGCGGCCTGCATCCGCACCGACCGCATCGACTGGGGTCCAAAGGCCAGGGAGGGAGCCGGATCGTTCGGCCGCGCCTCGAACACCGGGGCCTCGACCGAGACCGCCAGGTTCAGGCCGCCCAGGGCCGGGCCGCCGAGCACCACCTGGGTCGAGGCCTGGACCGGCGAGGCCGGCGTCGGGCTGCGCTGGCGCTCGCCCGGCAGGCCGTTGGCCAGGTTCACCTGGAACAGGCGATTGTAGTCGTCGTGGATCACCGTCCGCAGGCCGCCGCCCCGCTGCAGGGCCGCGCCAAAGGCGGTCGCCACGCTGCCGCCGAGGCCGGCGCCGGTCAGGGCCACCGCCCCGCCGTCGGCCGTCGGCAGGCTGCTGGTCCCGACCGGCGCGAAGGCCCGGGCCAGGTCCAGGGCGCCGCGGCCATAGGTGGTGTCGGTCCCGGTCGGACCGGTGTCGGCGGCGGTGCGCAGCAGGATGTCGACGGCGTCGCGGCCGGAGATGTTCGGAAAGGCCTGCAGCAGCAGGGCCAGGGCCCCGGCGACCTGCGGGGCGGCGAACGAGGTGCCCGACACCTCCCAGCATTCGGTGCTGGTGCAGTCGGTGGTCAGCTTGTCGCCGGGGGCGGCGATATAGCCGTTGGCGGTCACGCCGGCCTTGTTCGAATAGTCAGCCAGCACCCCGGCCTGGGTCAGGGCCCCGACGGCGATCACCGCGCCGGCGAAGCGGCTGTCGGTGGCGTAACGGGCCGGCCAGGACGGATCGGCGGCGCTCTCGTTGCCAGCCGCCACGGCGACCACGGTCCCGGCCGCGGCGGCGCGGACCAGGGCCGCCTCGAAGCTCGCGCCGAGCGGCGCGTCGCCGCCCAGCGACAGGTTGACCACCTTGGCCCCCTTAGTCACGGCGTAGTCGAGGGCGCGGGCCAGGTCGGTGGAGCCGAACACGCAGTCGGGGCAGTCGGTCGTGGCGTGACTGCTGTCGTCGGCGCGGATCGACAGAATGGTCGAGCTGTAGGCCACCCCCAGCGTTCCGGCGCCGTTGAACCGTCCGGCGATGATGTCGGCCACCCGGGTGCCGTGGCGATCCGTACCGGTCGGAACGCCGCGCGAGCCGACGATGTCGGTGGAATCGGCGGACAGCGCCCCGACCAGGTCGGGTTGCGAGCCGTCGACGCCGGTGTCGATCACCGCGACCGTGACCCCCTGCCCGCTGGCCCCCTTGCCATAGGCGACGTCGGCATGGATCGCGGCCAAGCCCCAGCTGCGCTGGTATTCGGCGCTGCCGGCGGTCGGGCCCGGTGGTGGAACCGGCGCGGGCGGAGGGATCGGAGGCGTCACGGCCACCGTCGGCGCCGGTCCCGAGCCGCCGCCTCCGCCGCCGCCGCCGCCGCAGGCGACCAGCGGCAGGGTCGCCGCCAAGGCCAGGATCACCGGACGATTCCGTCGTGACATGACGAAAGTCGCCATGGTTGCTCCCCAAGCGGCGCGGCTGCGCGCCGCCAAATCCTACACGGCCGAGGCCTCGCCCCGCGCGAGGACACTGCGCCGCACCCCGTAAAGGAAGTATATCGCCGCCCCGATCAGGTGGGCGTACAGGAAGTAGAGCTGGGTCTTGGCCGGCAGGCTGGAGAACAGGTACAGGCAGCCGAGGATCGCGCCCGGCGCCACCAATTGCCATAGCGGCGTGGCGAACACCCGCGGCCGCTTGGGATCGCGCAGCCGCAGCACGATCACCGACAGCCCCACGGCGATGAAGGCCGCCAGGGTGCCGGCGTTGGCCAGTTCGGCGATGTCCTTCAGCGACAGCAGGCCCGACAGCCCCGCCGACAGCGCCCCGGTCAGCAAGGTCATCAGCACCGGCGTGCCGGTCTTGCGGTTGACCTTCGACAGGGCCTGCGGCAGCAGGCCGTCGCGGGCCATCACGAAGAAGATCCGGCTCTGGCCGTACATGAAGGCCAGGATCACGGTCGGCAGGGCGAAGACCGCGGCCAGGGCGACCACCTGGGCCATCTTCGGATGCCGCAGGGCTTCGAGGATGAACACCAGCGGGGCTTCGCTTTTGGAGAACACCTCGGCCCGCGAGGCGCCGATGGCGGCGGCGGCCACCAGCATGTAGATCGCCGTGCAGGCCACCATCGAGCCGACGATGCCGATGGTCAGATCGCGCTTGGGGTTCTTGGTCTCCTCGGCGGCGGTCGACACCGCGTCGAAGCCGTAGAAGGCGAAGAAGATCAGGCTGGCGGCGGCCATCACCCCGACCTTGACGCCGTCGGAGCCCGGCCCCTGGATAGTGTGGGCGGCGAAGCCCTTGGGCATGAACGGGGTGAAGTGGCCGGCGTCGAAGGCCGGCAGGGTCAGGGCCACGAAGGCGGCCAGGGCCAGGATCTTGATCGCCACCAGCACCATGTTGACGATGGCGCTCTCGCGGGTGCCCAGGGCCAGCAGGCCGGCGACGGCGAACGAGATGATCACCGCCGGCAGGTTGACCAGGCCGCCGGCGTGCGGGCCGGCCAGCAGGGCGTGCGGGAAGCCGATCATCTGGAACAGGCCCTGGGCGTGGGCCGACCAGCCGACCGCCACCGCCGCGCAGACCAGCGTGTATTCGAGGATCAGGCTCCAGCCGACGAACCAGGCGACCGGCTCGCCCATGGCCACATAGCTGTAGGTGTAGGCGCTGCCGGCCGCCGGGATCATCGTCGATAGCTCGGCGTAGCACAGGGCGGCGCAGGCGCAGACCGCGCCGGCGATCAGGAACGACAGGATCACCCCCGGTCCGGCCAGTCCCGCCCCGACGCCGGTCAGGGTGTAGATGCCGGTGCCGACGATGGCCCCGACGCCCAGGGCGATCAGGTGCGGCCAGCTCAGGGTCTTCTTCAGCTGGTGCGCGGCGTCGCCGGCGGCGGTGTCGATCGCCTTGCGGCGGGTCCAAAAGCTCATGCAGTCCTCCCCACTCTCGCCGGGGACGATGGGCCAGCGCCGCTTGGTCGCCAAGAGGGAGAATTTGCTCCGCAGGCGACGTTTCCTGACAGGCGCATGCAGCGGCGGTCGTCGAGGCGACCGCTTCCTGCTCAGATCACCGCGTCGAAGGCCGCCCAGTTGGGGATCGGGCCGTCGGCGTCGGCTTTACGGCCGCGATTGGCGATCCGGGTGTAGAGCAGCTTGACGCAGCGGCTGCCGGTGGTCTCGAACAGGAACGGGAAGATCCCGTGGACGAAACAGGCCAGGCCGCCCAGCAGCATGGGCGCGGCGAAGCTCCAGGCCATGGCCATGTGCTCGCCATAGGTCTCGTCGACCGAACGTGGGTGACGGGTGAAGGCGTCGAGCATCGGGATCCCCTGCAACTGCGCAACGTCCATGATGCCGCTGTTCGCGAGAAAGACATGGTCTCAGATACGGCTCCATGCGAGTTATGGAGAATTCCATTCTCCATACTAGGGAACCGAGAGAATGATCTCGCTGGACCAGATCGACCGGCGCCTGCTGGCCCTCCTGCAGCAGGACGCCACCACGCCGATCGCCGAGCTGGCCGAGCGGGTGGGGCTGTCGCAGACGCCGTGCTGGAAGCGGGTCAAGCGCCTGCAGGACAGCGGCGTCATCACCGCGCGCGTCGCCCTGGTCGACCGCGAGGCCTTGGACCTGTCGCTGACGGTGTTCGTGGCGGTCAAGACCGGCCGCCACGACGAGGACTGGCTGGCGACCTTCGCGGCCGGGGCCAAGGCGCTGCCCGAGGTCATCGAGTTCTATCGGATGAGCGGCGATGTCGACTACCTGCTCAAGGTCGTGGTCCGCGACATCGCCGCCTACGACCGCTTCTACCGCCGGCTGATCGCCACCGCCCCGCTGACCGACGTCTCTTCGTCGTTCGCGATGGAGCAGATCAAGTTCACGACGGCCTTGCCGATCGCGTTTTAGCAGCGGCGCGACGCCGTCAGCCTTCATGTGGAGCGGTTCGAGGCGGACGGACGGCGTGGTCGCCGTCCGTCCGCCTCGGTCGCCCTAGAAGGTCGCCCGCAGGCCGACCAGGACCTGGCGGCCGGGCTTGTAGTAGGTGAACGTCGCGTTGTCGTACTGGAAGTGCGAGCGCAGCTTTTCATTGGTGATGTTGGTCACGTTGAAGGTCAGCTGCGGCACGTGCCCGAGGCCGAACATCTTCTCCAGATCGAAGCTGGAAGAGAAGTCGGTCTGCTTGTAGTCGTCGGAGAACAGCGCCGCCGCGGTGACGCCGTTCTGGTTGGCGCTGCTGGACTGCGAGCCCTTCCGGTAGACGTGGCTCAGACGCAGGCTGACGCCGTTGTGCTCGTAATAGCCTGTCAGGTTGTAGGTGTACTTGGCCACGCCGTAGGCGACGGCCGCGCCGTTGCTGGTCTGGTCGACGATAGTGGCGTTGGCGTTGACGCCCAGTCCCTCGACGCCGAACCGGCTGGTCAGGAAGTCGAGCGGCTGCACCCACTGGAATTCCAGGCCGTTGATCGTCAGCTTGTTGGGCACGTTGATCTGCGACTGGATCTGGACCGACGCCGCGGTCGGACCGCCGCGCGAGTTGATCGCCGTCTTCTGGGTGTCGTTGAGGGTGTCGTAGGTGATGCCGTACTGGGCCAGGTACGAGAACGGCTGGGTCACGACGTTGTTGGTCGTGAAGCCGGTCAGCGACTTGCGGAAGGCGTTGACCGCGATCACGCCTTCCTGGCCGGTGTAGAACTCGAAGCCGAGGTCGATGTTCTTCGAGAAGTACGGCTTCAGGGCCGAGTTGCCGATCGTGGCCTGGTCGGCCGACGGCGCGCCGAAGCTGACGCCGGGCAGCTGGGCGGCCGGGTCGGGACGGGTCATGGTCTCCGACACCGCCGCGCGGGCGACGGCGTGCTCGCTGACGTCATAGGCGATGTTGGCGGCCGGCAGCCACTTGGAATAGGTGTTCTCGGTGTACACGAAGTTGGTGATGTTCGGATAGCGCGAGCCGTCCGGCAGCTGGCCGCCGGCCGGGTTGTTGCGGGGGTCAGCGACCGAGACGCGGCCGCCGATCGTCTGCTTGGTGTGGACGTAGCGGACGCCGACATTGAAGCGCAGGTCGCTGTCCATCACCTGGGTGACGCCGTTCAGCTCGGTATAGGCCGCGCTGTTCTTCTCGTTGATATAGCCGCCGCTGGCGCCGGTGTTGGAGCCGCCCGTCTCGGGCGTGTTGGCGTGGAGCTGGTCGTAGTTGGTGGCCTTCTTGACCGCGTCCCAGTCGACGGTGACGAAGCCGGCCGGGCCGGGCTTGAGGTAGCTGGCCAGGCTGGCGGTCGGGATCAGCGAGCCGGCGTAGGTGAGCGTCCCGGTCTGGCCGGCCGTGTAGCCCGTGCCGTAGCCCGGATAGGTCGGATAGCCCGCGGGCGCGGCGCCCGGCTGGTTCAGGCCCTGGCAGGGCGGCTGGCCGTTGGGCGACGGCAGGTTGATGCTCGGATTGTTGCCGCAGGTCGCGTTCTGCCACGGCTGGGTGTTGTCGTAGCCGCGGATGGTGCGCGAGACGTCGTCATAGTTGCCGCCGAACTTCAGGTTCAGCTTGTCGTCGCCCCAGGTGACGACGGCGCGAGCGCCCTTGGTCTCATACCAGCGCTTCTCGTCCTGCATGTTCAGCCGGCCGCCGGTCCAGACGAAGTTGGCGGGGTTGTTCAGGTCGATGCTGCTCTTGATCGTCGGGATGCCGTTCGGGTTGTAGGTGTAGTCGACGGTCGTGCCGGCGCCCAGCGCGGTGACCGGACCGAAGGTCGGGCTTTCGCGATGGAAGGTGCTCTTGGTGTAGTTGACCTGGCCCTCGACCTTCAAATTGTCGGTGATGCGCCACTCGCCGCCCGGATTGATCCCCCACAGCTCGGTCTTTTCGAGATAGGGGCGGAATTCCAGGAAGAACTGCGAGTTGGCGTAGGTGCCCTGGGTGACCGTGCAGCCCGTCGAGCAGTCGGTCTTGTCGTACTTGGTGTTGGTCGGGATGATCGCGCCGTTGCGGACGATCCACGCCATGTCCTCGCGGATCAGGTCGTTCTTCTTGTAGCCGTACATGCCGTCGACATAGAAGTTCAGGTTGTCGGTCGGCTTCCATTCCAGGCTGGCCACGGCGTTGAAGCGGTCGCGGCGACCAAATTCCGCCGAGGGGCGGCCCAGGCGCGGCAGCAGGCCGTTGTCGATCTGCTGGATCGTGGCGCCGGGATTGTGAGCCAGCAGGAAGGCCTGGTCGATGGTCTGGCCGGCCACCAGGCCGCCGCCCGCGCCGACCGGCACCGTGGCCGGGATCGTCCAGTTGCCGCCGCCCGTGGGGTTGCAGCCCGTCGTCGCGCCGCACTGGGCCGCCGACAGGTTCGGGTTGGTGAAGCCGATCGTCTCGTAGCCGCGCGTGTCGGTCTTGAGCCGTTGGCCGGACATCCCGAACAGGACGCCGAAATTGTCCCAGGTCTTGCTGGCGATCAGCGAGCCCTTGCCGCCCCAGTCGGCGCCGTCCGGCTTCACGCCCTGGACGTTCATGGTCAGGTGCTGGCCGGGGCGGTCGAACGGGCGGGCCGAGCGCATGTCGATATTGCCGGCCGCGCCGCCTTCCAGCAGGCTGGCCGAATAGCTCTTGTTGACCGTCAGCTTGGTGAACAGGTCGGTCGGGAAGAAGCTGAGGTCGACCGAGCGGTCGGTGCCCTGGGCGTCGGTGGGGCCCGACGAGGCCACGGCGATCGAGGCGCCGTTCAGCGTCACGTTGGTGAAGTTGCTGCCCAGGCCGCGGATGGCGACGTTGGTGCCCTCGCCCGTGATGTCGCGGGTGATGGTGATGCCGGGAATGCGGTTGAACGACTCGGCGATGTTGGCGTCGGGGAACTTGCCGATGTCCTCGGCGAAGATGGCGTCGGCGAAGCCGGTCGTCTCGCGCTTGGCGACGGTCGATTGCGCCAGGCTCTTGCGGTAGCCGGTGACGACGACTTCCTCGACGACCTCATTATCGGACGCCTGGGCCGCCGGCGCGGTCTGCGCATGGGCCTGGACCGCGATAAATCCGGAAAGCATGGTCGCGCCGAGAAGCGCCGCGCGCCCCAGGCGCGCACCATTGGCGAGCGTTCGCATATGATTTCCCCTCCTACACGGCCGCCGCCGAGGGCGCGGCCTGACTTTTGCTTTTGGCGTCGGCGGCTACACTGACGACATCTGACCTTTGATCAGGCTCGCGCCGCAGTCAATAAAGCCGGAGCCATCCTTGGCCAGGCCAAAAGCCTATTGGCCTGACCACTGCCGCGGCTCGAAACGTCATTGTTTTCCTGCGTTCTAGCGACGGCGAGCGGCCCCGGGCGGCCAAAAATCCCTTCAAATGGAGAATGGTAGCGGTACCGATTATGGAAACGAGTGGGAATTTTGTCACACAGATGCCCCCTCCCGAGCTCGGCAGGGCGATGCGGCTTGGAGAGATCGCCCTGGACACCCGCCTCTTCCAGGCCGCCCGCGCGCGACAAGGACAAACTATATTTGTGTGACTTGTCTGATAAGTTAACAGGGGGACGGATGCCGCCCGGCTTGCGCCTGCTTCTTTGTTGCTGCATCGCTCGCGCGGAAAGCCGGCGACCCGCTTTCCGCGCGACGGGCTCTAGGCGGTCTGGGCCGGAGCGGCGGCGGTCGGGACGGCGATCGTCGGAATCAGGGCGAAGGTTTCGGCCACCGCCGGACGGTTGGTCGGCCAGGCGCCGACCGTCTCTGGCGCCGCGGGCCGCAGAGGGCTCGCGCTGGCGCGGCGGCGCCGGCCGGTCTCGGCCGGCGTCAATAGCAGGCCGGCCTCGCGCAGCGCCTGGCCCTGCGAAAGGCTGGCCGTCCAGCGCGCCAGCAGGGGCGAAGCGCAGAGACAGGCCGAAACGCTCGCCAGCCATGGCGACAGGCCCGCGCCCATCGCCGGACCCAGCAGTCCCAGCGCCGCGCCGATCGCCATTTCCGGCGCGTGGAAGCTCAGGGCCGCCCGCCAGGACAGCCGGCCCTCGCCGCGCTGCTGGGCCGACCAGCCGGAGTCCCGGCCCAGGGCCACAGCCAGCAGGGCGCGGGTATGGACAGCCATGATCACCGGGGCCAGCAGGGTGGAGACCAGGGTTTCCACTCCCACCCCAGCCAGGGCCCGCCAGGCGCCGCCGAACCGCCGGGCCTCGCCCTGCTGCAGCATCAGGCCGTAGGAGATCAGCTTGGGAATCAGCACGAAGGCCAGGCTGACGGCCAGGACGGCGGCCCCGGCCAGCGGGTAGCCGCCGCCGTCGGCGTCCGGCGTCGACAGCAGGGCGCCGGTCACCACCAGGGCGATCCATAGCGGCGACAGCGCATAGCTCAGCACCCCGCGCGCCAGGTGCAGCCGGCTGATCGGGTGCAGGCCCCGGGCGCCCAGCACGCCCAGGTGCTGCAGGTTGCCCTGGCACCAGCGGCGATCGCGGATCAGGTGGTCGATCAGGGTCGGGGGGCTTTCCTCGAAACTGCCGCCCAGGTCCGGAAGCAGCCGCACGCCCCAGCCGGCCCGGCGCAGGAAGGCGGCCTCGACGAAGTCGTGGCTGAGGATGTGGCCGCCGAACGGCTTGCGCCCCTTCAGGTGCGGCAGGCCGCCGGCCTCGGCGAAGGCCGCCACCCGCAGGATGGCGTTGTGCCCCCAGTAGTTGCCGTCGGCCCCGCTCCACCAGGCGACTCCCCAGGCGGCCAGGGGGCCGTAGAGGTTGTTGGCGAACTGCTCGACCCGCCCGAACAGGGTGCGGCGGCCGATGATGGTCGGGGCGGTCTGGATCAGGCCCAGGGACGGGTCGCGCTCCATGGCCGCGGCCAGCCGCCAGAGGGTTTTGCCCTCCATCAGGCTGTCGGCGTCGAGCACCACCATGTGGTCATAGGCCCCGCCGTGCCGACGCACCCAGTCGGCGATGTTGCCGGCCTTGCGGTCGATGTTGTCGGGGCGATGGCGATAATAGACCCGCGGACCGGCCCCGCCGGCCTGCAGGGCGGCGAAGCCGCGGCGCTCGTCGGCCAGCACCTCGGCGTGGCGGCTGTCGCTCAGCACGATGATGTCGAAGAACGGGGTCAGGCCCAGGGCGTGCAGCGAGGCGCGGGTCGCCGCCAGGCGCGCGAAGAACGGCCCGCAGTCCTCATGATAGATCGGGGCCAGCAGGGCCGTTCGCGTGGTCAGGCGCGACAGCGTCAGCTCGGCGGCCGACCGCTCCCAGGTTTGGTCCTGCCCGGATAGCCACAGCCCGCCCAGGCTGGCGGCGAACGAGAACGCCATCCAGCCGAACAGCACCAGGATCAGGCCGACGTGGAGGACCTCCAGCGGCGCCAGACCGTCGCGCCCCATGGCCGTGGCGACCGCCAGCACGGCTGCGCCGGTGCTGGCGACGCAGAACGCCGCCAGCGCCGCCCGCCTTCGTCCGAGGCCGGACGCCGAGGCGAACCGACGGGGCTCGGCGGCGCGGTGCAGGGGCTGGTCGGGCATGTTAAGCGGAGCCGGGGGCGGGGTCCCGTCGGCGGACGACTCGCGAAATGACCGTGTTTCGATCCCGAGCCGTGGTGAACTGGTATTGGCGCGCATGGAAATCCCTTCAGCGCCGAAACACATCCCAGAGCCCAAGGTTCCTTCGCGCGCTAGCCTTTATTCATGCACGTTTACCAAGGCGAATTTTTGGGCAATTCAACGATAATACTGTCTAAAATAAGTAGACACGCCGCCTGATCGCCGGAAATCGGCCCTGAAGCCGCCATATTCCGTAGAGTTGAATCCCAGGATTCAGGCCGCCGCGCGATGTTGCTTGGCGATGAAGTCCAGGCAGGTTTCGGCCACGTCCTCCCAGCCAGGTTCGCCGGGCAACCAGTGACTCATCTGCGGGAACACTTCGCAGGATCCGCCCAGGCGGGCCGCGGTCTGGCGGACGGTGGCGGGCGGATGGATGACGTCGCGGCCGCCGGCGATCGCCAGGGTCGGCACGTTCTTGGGGCCGGCGCTGGTGGTCATGAACGGGTCCAGCCACCAGTTCAGGGTCTCCCACAGCGCCCGGCCGCTCTCGGCGGTCATCTGGGCGTAGATCGCCTTGCGCTCGGCGCGCGGCAGGCGGTCCAGGGTGTAGCTTTCGACCACCGCATAGTCGGGCGCGACGGCCTGCAGCCAGTAGGGACCCAGGGCGTAGAGGCTGACGGCCGAGGCGGCCTCCTCCAGGCTTGAGCCGCTGACGCCCCAGGGCGGCGACGGGGCCAGCAGGATCAGGCGCGAGACGGGGGCGCGGGCTGCGGCCATCTGCGCCACCAGTCCGCCCATCGAATGGCCGATCAGCACCGGCGGCGTCTCGCAGGCCCGGCACAGGTCGGCGATCTGGCGCGCATAGTCGGCCATGGACCGGCCCGCCACCAGGGCGCCGTCGCCGTGGCCCAGCAGGGCGGGGGTCTGGACGACATGGCCGGCCGCCTCGAACGGCTTGCGGAATGAGTCGAAGGTCCAGCCGCCGCAGAAGGCGCCATGCACCATGATTACCGGAACCGTCACGCAAGCCTCGATCGTCTTGTCCGGCGGGACCGCCGGACTGGCAGCCTACACGGTCTTCTTGGGGCGCGGGGAAGATTTGCCGGACAATTTCGCCGCAGGCGCCTTGGTTGCGACCTTGGCCGTCGCCGGCGCCTTTTTTGCGGCCGCCAGCGCTTTAGCAGCAGGCTTGGGCTCGGCGGGCGCGATCTTCGACTTGGCCGCCTTCTTCGGCGCGACGGCCGGAGCCTTGGCGACGGGCTGCGGAGCGGCTTTCGGCTTGGCGGTCGCCTTGGCCTGGGTGGTCGCCACCGGGGCGGGCGCGGCGGCCTTCGGCGTCGGAGCCGCGCTGTCGGCCGCCGCACCGGTCTGGGGCTTGGCCTTGGGCGTCTTGGTCTTGGGGGGCGTCTTCGGCGGAAGCTCGGCGGTACTCGGGGCGGCTTTCACGGAAGCGGCCTTGGACTTGGCGGCTGGCTTGGCGGAGGCCGGGGTCGCGACGGCCGAGGGGACAGCGACCGCCGGCTCGGCCGCAGCCTTGGCTTTAGCTGGGGCCTTGGTCCTGACCGGGGCCTTGGCCGCCGGTGGAGCCGATTTCGTCGCCGCCGTCTTGGGCTTGGCCGCAGCCTTGGCGGCGGCCTCGATCGGAGCGGCTGGAGCCACGGCGGCGGGCGTGCGGGCCCCCAGACCCTTGGCGTCGAGCCAGGTCTCGACCTCGGCCAGGATCTCGTCGCTGCCGGGCTCGTCTATCAGCCAGTGGGCGTTGGCCGGATATTCCCGATAGTCGGCGCCGGCGTACTTGCGGCCGACCCGCCGCAGGTCCTCGACCGGCGTGGTGCGGTCGCGAGCCCCGGCCAGCACCAGCACCGGCGCGGTGACCTTGCCGGCGTCGACATGGACGGTCTTGTTCGGATCGCGATCGGGATAGGCCAGGTCCGAGAGGGCGCGGCCGGAATCGTGGACGGTCGCGGCGAAGATCGTCTCGTGCCGCGCCGGCGGCGTCTGGTTCAGCACCCCCCACTTGAAGCCGGTCTTCCAGATCTTCACCGCCTTGGTCTCGGGCTTGGCGGTCAGGGCGATGTTGAGAAAGGTGAAGACCGGCGACATCTTGCGCGGGCCGCGCGCATCGGCCGGCGAGGCCGGAGCGAACAGCACCAGGCCCGCGGCCAGACCGGCCTCGGCCAGCTTCTGGGCGATCAGCCCGCCCATCGAGTGGCCAAAGACGATCGGAGCGGCGCCGTCGCGCCGGGCCAGGGCCTGGGCCAGGTCGCTCATCTCGGCGACATAGTCTGACAGGGTCTTGCCGGCCAGGCCGGGCGGCGGCGGACCCACCGTGCGCAGGGCCGCCTGGAGGGTCGGGGTCTCGACCGCGTAGCCGGCCGCCTTGAAGCGGGCCGCCACCAGGGCCCAGATCTCGCCCGCGGCGCCGAAGCCATGGATCATCAGAATGGTCTTGGTCATGCCGCCTGCCTCCCGGCGCCGGCCGGACTTCAGCCGCCGTGCGCGAACCCCCTGAACGCCGCGACGACTTGGTCGTACACCGCGCGCTTGAAGGGTACGATCAGTTCGGGCGTCTCGTCGAGCCTGGCCCATCGCCAGGCGTCGAACTCGACCTCGCCATGGGCCTCCAGATCGATCTCCGACTCTTCGCCGGTAAAGCGAAAGGCGAACCAGACCTGCTTCTGGCCCTTGAAGCCGCGGGCCTTCTTGGACCCGGCGAAGTCGGCCGGGAAGTCGTAGACCATCCAGCCTTCGGTGCGGCCCAGATAGTCGGCCGAGGTGACGCCGGTCTCCTCGGCCAGTTCGCGGCGGGCGGCGTCCAGCAGGTCCTCGCCGTCGTCGACGCCGCCTTGCGGGAACTGCCAGTTGTGCGGCGGCGGCTGGCGGTGGCGCTTGCCCAGCCAGACGCGGCCGTCCGGGTGGAACAGCACGACGCCGACATTGGGGCGATGGAGGGGATGATCGTCGGGAGTCTGGCTGGCGCTCATCGCTTGGCCATGGCCGAGGCGGGAGCCAGTTGCAAGCCCCGCCCAGCCAGGCCCGCGGCCCAGGTCCGCACCTGATTGATGGTCACCGGATAGGCGAAGCCCGAGCCCAGGGCCTGGCCGCGCCCGGCGGCGCCGGCCTCCAGCATCTTCAGTTGGCCGTCGATCGCGCCAGCCGACAGCTCGTCGTCGATGATCCGGTCGGCCGAGGCGCGGGGGATCGCCCCGCCGTGCAGGGACGCCTGGCCGTCGTCGATGAAGGCCAGGCCGCGGGCCTTCAGGGCCATGGTGAAGGTGGTCATGGCCGTGTCGCTGGTGACGAAGCGCGAGCCCAGATAGTTGGTCAGGCCGAAATAGCCGGTGGCGCGCGACATCAGCCACTCCAGCTTGCGCACGGTGTCCTCGGGCCGGTTGGCGGTGATCAGGGTGTAGGGGCCCGGATCGTTGGCCGGATAGTCGACCGGCTCCATCGGCGCCTCCAGCAGCACCTCGTGGCCGTGGTTGCGGGCCAGGTCGATCCAGCCTTGCAGGCCCTCGGCATAGGGCGCGAACGACAGGGTGATCTCGGGCGGCAGGGTCTCGATGGCGGCGCGAGTGGTCTGGGGGTTGAGGCCCAGGCCGCCGATCACCAGGGCCACGCGCGGGCGGCCGTCGCCGGTGAACGGGCGGGCATAGGCCTGGGCGGCGGTGCGGCCGTCGGGGGCGATCACCGGCAGCGGACCGCCGCCGGGGCCCTGGGTGTAGAGCCCGGCGATCGGCGCCTGCGGCAGGGGACCGCCGGCCGTCTGGACCAGCGGCGCGGCGACTTCGGGCGCAGCCTCGCCGGCTGGGCTTTCCAGCCCGGGAAACGGCTGGGCCGACAGGGTCAGGGCGCCGGGGGTCAGGGGCGCCTCGTGGTCGGATTCGGCGACCAGGGCTTCGCGCCAGCCGTCGGGCGCATTGCGCGACGCGCCGATCTTGGCCAGTTCGACCCGGATCAGCGGCGAGCCCTTGTTGGGGTCGCCGGTCAGCAGGATCAGCAGGGCCAGGCTGAGCAGGAACAGCAGGGCCGCGGCGCCGGCGCCGATATAGGGATTGGCGGCCGCCGCCAGCACCCGGGCGCGCAGGTCGCCGGCCTCCGACCCGCGCGAGGCGGGCGCGGCGGCGCCATAGGCGGGCTTGCGGGAGAAGGTGGCGGCCATGAGCTCAGCCTAGGCGGCAAGCTTCGAAGATATGGTTAATGAAGGGTGCGACGGAGTGGCGCGAAAGGGTCGCTTGCGCCAAGGCGCCGTCCTCCCGGCGGGGGGAGGACGGCGCCGAGCGCGCTATTTCTTCTCCACGGGCGGCTTGCCGGCCGCGGCGGCCTTGGCGGTGACCTCGGCGATCTTGGCGGCGGGCTTGGGCAGTTTCGGCACCGCCTCGACCGAGCCGGCCTTCAGCACGGCGAGGGCGCGGTCGAGCTGGAAGTCGCCCTTCTTCTCGTCGAAGCCGGGGGGCGGCGCCTCGGCCGGGGTGTGGACGCCCTTGCGGGTCTTGCCCTCGTCGGCGTTGAGCGCGTTCTTGAAGCTGGCCTCGCTGAACCATACGCGATTGGCGATGTCCTGGGCCTGGTCGCGGGTCTGGGCCACTTCCAGGTCGGGCTCGATGCCGGTCTTCTGGATCGAGCGGCCCGAGGGCGTGAAATAGCGGGCCGTGGTCAGCTTCAGGGCCCCGTCGGCCCCGCCGCGCAGCGGGATCACCGTCTGCACCGAGCCCTTGCCGAAGCTGGTGATGCCCACCAGCTCGGCGCGGTGACGGTCCTGCAGGGCGCCGGCGACGATCTCCGCCGCCGAGGCCGAGCCCTGGTTGATCAGCACCACCACCGGCAGGCCGTTCAGCAGATCGCCGGGCTTGGCGTTGTAGCGCTGGATGTCGCGCGGGTCGCGGCCGCGCTGGCTGACCACCTCGCCGCCGTCCAGGAACACGTCCGAGACGCCCACGGCCTGGTCGAGCAGGCCGCCGGGATTGTTGCGCAGGTCGAAGATCAGGCCCTTCATCTGCGGGTTCTTGGTCCGCAGGTCGGTGATCGCCGCCGTCAGGGCGTCGGTGGCCTTCTCGTTGAAGCCGGGCAGGCGGACATAGCCGTAGTCGCCTTCCATGCGGGCGATGGCGGCCTTGGGCTTGATCACCTCGCGCACCAGCTTGACGTCGAAGGGATCGGTCTTGTCGCGGGCGATGGTCAGGGTGACCGGCTCGCCGGCCGCGCCGCGCATCTGCTTGACCGCCTCGTTGACCGTCAGGCCGACCACCGACTGGTTGTTGACCGCGGTGATGTAGTCGCCGGCCTGGATGCCGGCCCGGGCGGCGGGGGTGCCGTCCATCGGCGAGATCACCTTGACCACGCCGTCCTCGCTGGTCACCTCGATGCCGAGGCCGCCATATTCGCCGCGGGTGGTGTCCTGCATGTCCTCGAAGCTGTCGGGCGACAGGTAGCCCGAATGCGGGTCCAGGCTGGTCAGCATGCCGTCGAGGGCCGCCTCGATCAGCTTCTTGTTGTCGACCTCGGAGACGTACTGGGTGTCGACGGTCTGCAGGACGTCGCCGAACAGCTCCAGCATCTTGTAGGTCTGGCCCTTGGTCGAGCTGGTCGCCTGGGCGATGGGGCTGATGTAGGCCATGGTCCCCGCGCCGAGGACGAAGGCCGAAACACCGATGAGCAGGTACTTGCGCATGTGGCCGAAATGGCTCCCTACCGACGCCGGGGCGTCGTGCTGAAATCTGACCGGCCGCTCAACCCCGATACGGCCGCTCTCCTTGATTGACGGCCATCATCGCTGAAAAAGCCGTTTACCGCGATCCCTGTTTCAACCAGCGCTGCGGATCGGCCGCCGCGCCGTCTTCACGGACCTCCAGATAGAGTTCTGGCGTGGCGGATCCATGTTCGGCCATCCGGCCAACCGTCGCGCCGGGTGCGACAGATTGTCCGGGGGCGACCGAAACCTGGTCCATGCCGGCCAGCACCAGATGGTAGGCGCCCTGGGCGCGCAGGATCAAGACCATGCCCCAACCGTTCAGCGGTCCGGCGTATTCGACCGTCGCGGCGGCAGGACTGGCGATCGCTTGGCCCTTTTCCGCGGCGATCGACAGGCCGGAGGTGCGGCCGCCGGCCGGCGTCGCCTCGCCGAAGCGGTGGACGATCGGGCCGCGGGCCGGCCAGGCCAGGACCAGCGGGCCGGTGGCGGGCCGCGGGGTCAGGCCGTCGGTCAGGGCGCCGAGGGTGCGCTGCTCCTGGTCTCCAGTCAGCGCTTCTTGAGCATAAGCGCGCTCCAGCGCCGTCTTCTCGACGATCATCCGCTCCAGTTCGCCCTTGCGGTCGGCGACCAGGCTTTCGGCGGTGAACAGTTCCTCGGAGGCGGCGGCGGCCTCGCGGCGCAGGGCCGAGACGGCCCGGGCCTGGCGGGCGTAGCCGTCGGCCCGGGCCTGCAGCTGCGGGGTCATGGCGCGGATCAGGATCGCGGCCCGCACGGCGTCGCGGGCGTCGCCGGGGCTGACCAGCAGGGCGGGGGGCGGGTCGCGGCGGAACAGTTGCAGGGCGCTGAGCAGCCGGGCCAGCTGGCCGCGGTCGCGGCCCAGCTCGGCGATCACGGCCGCCTCGCGCTGGTGCAGGGCCGCCAGCCGGGCGCGCTTGAGGTCGACGTCCTGGCCGGCCGACAGCCGCTGGCGGCCCAGCTGGTCCAGCTCGCCGCGCAGGTCGGCGATCTCCCGGCGGGTGTCGGCGGCGGCTTGTTCGTCCTGAGCGCGCTGGCTGACCTGGGCCGCGACGAGGCCGCCCGCGCCCAGCAGGGCGGCCAGCAGGCTGGCGGTGATCAGGACGGCGCGGCGCGACATGGAAGGATGAATGCCTCAATCCCGGTGATAGGGCGAGCCCGCCAGGATGGTCACGGCGCGATAGACCTGCTCGGCCAGCATGGCCCGGACCAGGGCGTGCGGCCAGGTCTGGGGTCCGAAGGCGATGGTTTCGTCGGCGCCGGCCAGGATCGAGGGGTCCAGGCCGTCGGCCCCGCCGATCAGGAACACCACCCGCCGGTTTCCGTCGTCGCGCAGCCGGCCGACGTGCTCGGCGAAGGCCCGCGAGGGCCGCACCTTGCCGTGCTCGTCGCAGGCGATGACGTACGCCCCCTCCAGGTGCGGGCGCAGCACCTCGGCTTCGGCCGCCTTGCCGGGCTTGCGGGCCTCGACCTCGACGATCTCGACCGGCCCGAGCGCCAGGGCGCGGCCGGAGGCGGTGGCGCGGGACGCATAGTCCAGCGCCAGCTGCGCCTCGACCATGCGGCCGAGCTTCCCGACGGTGAGCAGGGTGATCTTCATCGCACGTCCAAGCGAGCGCGGCTTGGGTCCCCCGGACGAACCAGGGGATGACGAAGCAGCCTAGTTCGACGCCAGCCGGTGCGGCGCGTCGACGGCCCAGATCTTCTCGATGTTGTAGAACGAGCGGACCTCGGGGCGGAACAGGTGGACCACCACGTCGCCGGCGTCGATCAGCACCCAGTCGCAATGCGGCAGGCCTTCGACCCGCGCCTTGCCGAAGCCCTGCTCCTTGAGGGCGCGGATGATGTGGTCGGCCAGGGCGCCGACGTGACGGTGCGAACGGCCCGACGCCACGATCAGGCTGTCGGCGACCGAGCTTTTGTCCTTCAGGTCGATGTGGACGATGTCCTGCGCCTTGTCGTCGTCGAGGCGGGACAGGATCAGGGTCTCGAGCGCCTTGATGCTCAGGTCCAGGTCGGACTCGTTTTGAGGCCCGGATTGGGTCGAGGTGTCGGGGGAAACCGTTCCCTCGTGCGCACTTGGCGCGGGGTCGCTACGCAGCGGAAATGCTCCTTGATGGCTTCGCGCAATAGCTCCCATAGCACGGATGACTCGGAATGATGAGGGGGAACGTGGTCGCGGCGGGATTTGGGCGTCTGGAGGTCAGCCCCTGGTCTGCCGTCCGCGCAGGGCCGTCGACGAGGCGAAGTTCAGCGGGCCGGTCAGGTAGACCCAGGCCGGGGCGGTGGCGTCGGCCAGGATCGCCGCGGCGCTGGCCGGCTGGCGGGCCCAGGCGAAGCGGCGGGCGGCCGGCGCGGTGCGGGCCTTCAGCGCCGCCCACGGCCGGGAGATCACCGCCACGGGAACCTCGCGCATGATCTGGGTCCAGCCGCGCCAGCGATGGAAGCTGGCCAGGCTGTCGGCCCCCATGATCCAGACGAACTTCACGCCGGGAAAGCGGGCCCGCAGCACCCGCAGGGTGTCGATGGTGTATTGCGAGCCCAGGCGGGTCTCGGCGTCGGAGACGATCATGCCGCTGCCGCGCGCCCACTGCCGGGCCCCGGCCATGCGCTCGGCCAGGGGCCGGGTCTCGTGCGCCGACTTCAGCGGGTTCTGCGGCGAGACCAGCCAGATCACCCGGTCCAGGTCCAGGCGTCGCAGGGCCGTCTCGGCGACGTGGGCGTGGCCCTCGTGCGCCGGGTTGAAGCTGCCGCCGAACAGGCCCACGCGCATGCCCGGTTCGAGGTGGAACCCCGGGCGCTGCGCAGCGGGCCGACCGGCTTCAGGGACGAGTCTGGCCGGTCCCGCGAACCACATATTTGAACGTCGTCAGTTGCTCGGCCCCGACCGGACCGCGGGCATGGAGTTTGTCGGTGGCGATGCCGATCTCGGCCCCGAAGCCGAATTCGCCGCCGTCGGCGAACTGGGTCGAGGCGTTGACCAGCACGATGGCGCTGTCGACCAGGGCCACGAACCGCTCGGCCGCCGCCAGGTCCTCGGTGAGGATGGCGTCGGTGTGGCCCGAACCGTAGGCGGCGATGTGGGCGGCCGCGCCCTCGACGCCGTCGACCACGGCCACCGACAGGATCGGGGCCAGGTATTCGGTCGTCCAGTCGGCCTCGGCCGCCGGCTTCATGCTCGGCTCGATCGAGCGGGCCAGGCTGTCGCCGCGCAGCTCGCAGCCGGCCTTGATCAGGGCGTCGGCGATCGGCGGCAGCAGGGCCTGGGCCCCGGCCCGGTCGACCAGCAGGGTCTCGGCCGCACCGCAGACCGACACCCGCCGCATCTTGGCGTTCAGCACGATGGCCGCGGCCTTCTTCGGATCGGCGGCGGCGTGGACGAAGACGTGGTTGAGGCCCTCCAGGTGGCCCAGCACCGCCACCCGCGCCTCCTTCTGCACCCGGGCGACCAAGCTCTTGCCGCCGCGGGGGATGATCAGGTCGATGGCGCCGTCCAGCCCGCCCAGGATCGCCCCCACCGCGTCACGGTCCGGGGTGCGGACGATCTGCACCGCGTCGGTCGAGATCCCGGCCGCCTTCAGCCCCTTGGCGATGGCGGCGTGGATGGCGAGGTTGGAGTGGATGCATTCGGAGCCGCCGCGCAGGATCACCGCATTGCCCGAGCGCACGCACAGGGCGGCGGCGTCGGCGGTGACGTTGGGCCGGCTCTCATAGATCATGGCGATGACGCCGATCGGGGTGCGCACCCGGGCGATGTCCAGGCCGTTGGGCCGCGTCCAGCGGGCGGTCTCGACCCCCAGCGGGTCGGGGATGGCGGCCACCGCCTCGACCCCGGCGGCGACGCCCTCCAGCCGCTCGGCGTTCAGCATCAGCCGCTCGACCATCGGCGCGGTCAGGCCGCCGGCCCCGGCCTTGTCGAGGTCCCTGGCGTTGGCGGCCAGGATCGCCGCGGCGTCGGCGCGGATGGCGGCGGCCATGGCGGCGAGCGCGGCGGTGCGCTGGTCTGGCGTGGCCACGCGCAAGGCCTGCGCCCCACGCCGCGCCGCCTGTCCCATCGCCGCCATCGTCGCCTGCAAGCCCATGCCCGCGTCGTCCATCGCCTTCATCCGATCCCGGATATGCTCAGAGTGAGGCTTACCTAGGCGCTTTGAGGCGTGGGGGGAATGGGGAAAGGGTGGTGGGGGTGTTAGCGGGGCTGGGGAGAGGAAACTTTACGCCCTTACAGCGGGCAAGCAACCTCAAGTCAGAGTTAGCATCATTCCCGAGCGGGAACGCGCTTGAGGGCTTTGAGGCGATCCACCAAGTCTTCATATTGATAGACGGCCTTCAAGAGTTCTTTCGCGAGTTCGATGGCGATCGATGCTTCTGTCTCTGTAATGGCATCGTAATTTTTGGACTCAATGTGCGCGGCATCATTGCCGAGAATACGAAGCTCATGAGCGGCATTGAGCAGACTCTGAGGAATAACGATACTTGCACCCAATGACTTGATGCGCGCAGCAAGGTTCGCGCCCGTGGCTCCTCGATCTTCGCAAAGTTCTTCCAGCACACGGCGCACCATCAAAGTGGAGGCTCGATATGCTTTGGCACCGTGGCAAGCTATTGCCTCCTCCAAGGAATTTCTTATGACATCAGGAAGAGATTTGGCTTCAAAATCAATCAGTGTCGACGGGTAAACTTCCGATATTTCGCTATCTTCCACAAATATAGATACCACCGTGCGGCAGTTGAAATTCGGGCAGATTCGAATTCCAGCTAAACAGTATTCACTGTCCCAGGAAATATCCTTTGATCCTTCCTGGCCATCAAAAGTGCCATTTTGTCCGCAGCCTGGGCATCGGAGGGAAACTTTGAAGGGGTCTCTAGTTTTTGTTGGTCCATTTATTTTGAGCATCTTTGTTCCAAATCTATTCACCCCGGATGGGACCGCGCCTTAAAGCGTTAGTGGATCGGAGCTCGCTTACAAGGTTCAAGGCGCAGCCTCGCCGCTGGGCGGGCCGCGAATCTTTCCTTTTCCTCTTGCGGGAGAAGGAAAGGTCGCCCTCAGCGCAGCACCCCCCGCTTGGCCATCCTGTGCGAATACCAGTTGAACAGCAGGGCGACGACGCCGACCAGCCAAAGATGCCAAGGCGTTCTCGGGGTCGCGTCGGCCATCGTGCTCCTCCCCGAGACTTTTGTTCTGGATGGCAGGCTAATGCCGGGCGCGGTTTGCTGCAACGCTTGTCCGCCGCACCTTCACCTTACCTGCGCCTTGGTTCCGATATGGAAGCTGGGCCGTGATGCAGCCTCCGGATGCATCCACACCCTGGCGAGACTCCCGTGCGGAAACAGGCGACGCAAGGTCGAGGGGAGCGGGGCCGGCGACGGGTCGTGGCGGCCGGGCTTTCGGCCGCCGTCCATGCCGTCCTGGCGGTGATCCTGCTGTGGCCGCACGCGGCGCCGAACGTGCGCGAGCCGCAGGCGATCGAGGTCGAGCTGGTCACGCCGCGACGTGACCGAACGCCCGCTCCGGCGGGGACGCGGCCGCGGCGGGCCCGGCCGGAGCGGCCGGTGGCGGCGGCCGTCGCGCCTTCCTCGCCGGTCACCGTCACGCCGCCGCCCGTGCTCGCCCCGAGCGCCGCCCCGCCGTCCGCGCCCGCCGAAGCCGCTGCCGCCGCCAGTCTGCAACGGGCGCTGCGCGGGGCGATAGGCTGCGGCCATGCCGACCTGCTGGGCCTGTCTCCCGCCGAGCAGCGGCGCTGCCGCGACCAGCAGGCCCAGGGCCTGGAGCCCCGCCCCGGCCAGCCCAGCTTCGGCATGGATCCCCGCAAGCGCGCCGTCTTCGCCGCCGAGGCCAAGGAACGCGAGCCGTTCCTGATCCAGACGCCGAAGAACGGTTGCAAGCCGCGCGTAGCGCAGAAGGAGGTCGGCATGGCGGCCGGCGCGACCCACGACTGGACCGCGGGCATAAGCTGCGCCAAGTCGTTCTGAGGGGGCGCCGACGGGCCGACTCCCTTCCCGTTGGCGGATGGGGGAAGGGTCGGGGATGGGGGTGGCTGCTGAGCTGGCGGCGCGAGGAACGCTTCGCGTTCACCCCCATCCGACCCCTTCGGGGCCACCTTCCCCCATCAAGGGGGAAAGAACGTTTATCCCCTCTTCTACAGGCGTGTTTCCCCAGCAAAATCAACGCGCCAAAATCGTTTATCCTCACCCTTTCCCGCCGCCCTATCCTGATCCCACCTCGTCGCAAGGAAAGGGCGCATGGCCAGCGACCGATGCGGCGGCGGGGGGCGATCGAGCGGGACTGGGCTGGAGGGGGTTACTCCAGCGTGTCCGGGGAGCCTGGCGTTGCAGGCCCCGCCCGCCGTCGGCGTCGACGAGGACAAAGCGCGTGTGTCGAAGATCCGCGCCCTCGTCGCCGGGACCCGTCGGAAACGGCGGGGTTCCGGAGTC
This sequence comes from Caulobacter sp. LARHSG274, assembly GCF_052871235.1. Taxonomy (NCBI): domain Bacteria; kingdom Pseudomonadati; phylum Pseudomonadota; class Alphaproteobacteria; order Caulobacterales; family Caulobacteraceae; genus Caulobacter; species Caulobacter sp. LARHSG274. Next base: position 175,769 of record NZ_JBIXJO010000007.1, read on the forward strand.
CGGCTAGGCCTTAACAGGGCCGCCTACCGGACGCTGGCGGAAAACGAGCGCGCGGAGCGATCGGCTTCGTCGAAACGGTAACAACTTAAAACACTCCGGACGTCGTCCGGCGCTCCGCGTCCCTTTCCATTCCCTCAGCGGCGATCCGCGTGAGGCGGAAAAGCCGTGCATCCCCCTTCGCGAACACCCGTCGTTAAACCGCGAGCGCTACAGTCTCCCGCCATGAGCAACCGTCCATCCTCCGCCGGGGTCACCCCCGAACAGCTGGCCACTCTGAGCCACGAGTTCCGCACCCCGCTGAACGGGGTGCTGGGCATGGCCCGCCTGCTGGAGGGTACGCGGCTGACCGCCGAGCAGCGCGCCTATGTCGCGGCCCTGCGCGAGAGCGGCGACCACCTGCTGGCCCTGGTCAATGACGTGCTCGACTTCGCGCGGCTGGGGGCCACGGCCATCGACCTGCACGCCGCCCCGGTCGAGGTCGAGAACCTGCTGCGCCAGGTCGCCGAGCTGCTGAGCCCGCGGGCCCATGAAAAGGACATCGAGATCGCCTGGGCCGCCGCGCCCGGCCTGCCGACCCTGCTGGCCGACGAGGGCCGGCTGCGGCAGGTGCTGCTGAACTACGCCGGCAACGCCATCAAGTTCACCGAGACCGGCGGGGTGCTGCTGAGCGCCGATCTGACGCCGGATGGCCGGCTGCGGTTTTCGGTGCGCGACACCGGGCCGGGCGTCGCGCCGCAGGACCGCGCCCAGATCTTCGAGGCCTTCGTCCAGACCGATCCCTCGCACCAGGCCCAACTGGGCGGAGCGGGGCTTGGCCTGGCCATCGTCGCCCGCCTGGCCGCGGCCATGTCCGGCGCGGCCGGGGTCGGCGGCGAGCTCGGCCAGGGCGCCGACTTCTGGTTCGAGGCGCCGTTCGAGACGCTCGCCCCTCCGTCCGCCGCCGACGCGCCCCTAGCCGGCCGCTGGGTGGCGATCGCCTCGCCCAACGCCATGATCCGCGAGGCGGCGGTCCGCCAGATCCGCGCCAGCGGCGGCCAGGCCCTGTCCGGCCCCGATGTCGCCTCGGCCCTGAAGGGCGCGCCGCCCGAGGCGGTGCTGCTGCTCGACGCCGCCCTCTCGACCGCCAAGGGCGCGGCGCCGCGCGCGACGCTGAAGCCGCCGGCCGGCCGGGCCTGCGTGGTGCTGCTGACCCCCGACCAGCGCGACCGGATTCCCAAGCTGAAGGCCGCCGGCTTCAGCGGCTACCTGATCAAGCCGCTGCGCCGCGCCTCGTTGATCGTCCAGGTGCTGGAGGCCCGCGCCGCCGGCAAGACCCGCGCGGTCGAGGCCCCCGCCGCCTCCGGCCCCGAGGACGACCGCATCGCCCCGGCCGTCGCGCCCGGCGTGCGGGTGCTGCTGGCCGAGGACAATCCGATCAACGCCCTGCTGGCCCGCGCCCTGCTGGAGCGCGAGGGCTGCAAGGTCGACCGCATCGCCAGCGGCGACGAGGCCGTCTCGGCCCTGTCGCGCGGTTTCTACGACCTGATCCTGATGGACCTGCGGATGCCGGGGCTCAATGGGATCGAGGCGACCCGGGCCCTGCGCGAGCGCGGCGTGACCACCCCGATCGTCGCCCTGACCGCCGACGCCTTCGACGAGGACCGCCGCGCCTGCCTGAAGGCCGGCATGAACGACTTCCTGGCCAAGCCCCTGACCCCGTCGGCCCTGCGTGGCGTGCTGTCGCGCTGGGCCCAGGGCCCGGGCGCCGCCGGCTGGACGAAACCCCCGACGCGGGCCAAGGTCGCCTCCTGATCTCTTTGGGGAGCGCGCGCGGCGCGATCGAGCGGCATGGCGCAGGCCAAAGTTAAGAAGCGCGGCATGATGGACGTGCTGCGGGCCCTGCGGCGGCCCAAGGTGGCCGTGATGCTGGCCTTGGGCTTCGCCTCGGGCCTGCCCTTCCTGCTCACCGGCAACACCTTCGGCTACTGGCTGCGCGAAGAGGGCACGTCGCTGAAGGCGATCGGCTTCCTGTCGTGGGTCAGCCTGGCCTACGGCCTGAAATTCCTGTGGGCCCCGCTCATCGACCGCCTGGACGCCCCGATCGTCGGCCGATGGCTCGGTCGTCGCCGGGGTTGGATGGCCTTGTCGCAGGTCGCCGTCGCCGGCGCCCTGATCGGCATGGCGCTGACCGGCCCGCACGCCGGCCTGACGACGGTCGGCCTGTTCGCCGTCGTCGTCGCCTTCGCCTCGGCGACCCAGGACATCGTCATCGACGCCTGGCGGATCGAAGTGGCCGACGACGCCGACGAACTGGGGCTCCTGACCTCGGCCGTTCAGATCGGCTACCGCGTGGCTCTGCTGGCGGCGGACGCCCTGATCCTGGTCCTGGCCGCCTGGGTGGGATGGCAGACCTCCTACGTCCTGTTCGGACTGGTGATGGGCATCGGCCTGGCGGGGACCCTGTTCGCGCCCGAGCCGGTCAGGGCCGACGCGGTCATGGCCGCCAACGCCGCCGCCAAGCCGCTCTGGACGCCGCGGGGCCTGTGGGACGCGATCGTCGGGCCGTTCATCGAGTTCTTCACCGCCCATGGCGCGTTCGCGCTGCTGATCCTGGTGACGATCACGCTCTACCACCTGTCGGACTATGTGCGCGGCCCGATCTCGAACCCGTTCTACCACGACCTGGGCCTGGCCAAGGCCACGGTCGGCGGCGTGCGGCTGGTGGCGCTGGTCGGCACCTTTACGGGCATAGCATTGGGCGGGCTCTCCGCCCTGCGGTTCGGCTATTTCAAGACGCTGATCATCGGCGCGGTCCTGCAGCCGATCGGCATCGCGCTGTTCGCCGGCTTCGCCCTCTGGGGCGTGACCTTGCCGAGCTTCACGGCGGTGATGATCCTCGACAACTTCGCGATCGGCTATTCGGGCGTGGCGCTGGTGACCTACATGTCCAGCCTGACGAGCCTGGGCTACACGGCCACTCAATACGCGGTGATGACCTCGGCCCTGGCCTGGACCGGCAAGTTCCTGAAGGGCTTTTCCGGCGTGGCGGTCGAGGCGCTGCAGACGGGACGCGACCTGATGCACGCCTATGCGCTGTTCTATCTCGGCGCGGCGGCCATCGGCGTTCCGGCCGTCATCCTCTGCCTGTTCCTGATCCGGCCCCGCGCCAAGCCCGAAGCGGCCGCGACCTAGACCTTCAGGCACACCACCTGGGCCACCCGCAGGTCGCGGCGCAGGCCGTCGGCGACGCGGCCGTAGTTCTCGGTGGTGATCGCCTCGCCCGGGGCGAAGCCGCCGCCCCGCCGACGGCCCTGGGCCAGCAGGTCGCGAACCGTCTCGGGGGCGGTGGTGTAGATCCGCCCCCGCCGCGGCGACTCGGCCACCGTCACCCCCAGCACCCGTCCGGCGCTGTCCAGGGCCGGCGCCCCCGACAGGCCCGACAGCGAGCCCTTCAGATTGTCGGTGCGGCCGACCTCGGCCCAGACCAGAACCGGCTCGGTGCGGGCCCCGCGGCCACGGATGACCAGGTTCTCGCGGCCCAGCAGGCGCGAGGTCACCTCGCCCGGATGGCCCTGGGGGAAGCCCGGATGATAGGCGCGCTCGCCCCGGCGCGGCGGCTCGTTGGCCGCCAGCCGCAGCGGCACGGCCGGGGCCCCGCCCTCGGTGGTCAGGATGGCGGCGTCGCCGGTCGGGTCGAGGCGGATCCGCGCCGCCACGCCGCGGCCGTCGGCGACGACGATCGCCGCCTGCCGGCAGCCGTCGACCACGTGGCGGGCGGTCAGCCAGGCGCCGCTGTCGTCGACCGAAAAGGCCGTGCCGCTGCCCGGCTGGCCCTTCTCGGGCACCTGGACGACGATGGAGGGATCGAACGGCGAGGCCGGGCCCAGCGGCAGGCCCTCGCCGCCGGGCACGGGCGGCGGCGGCGGCGGGGCGTCGGAACGCTCCTGCCGGCCGACGGCCACGACCAGCAGCGCGCTGACCACGGCGCCATAGATCAGCCAGTCCGGAAGCCTTGGAAAATGCACCTGACGCCCCGTCCCGCCGTCGTCAGCCGGCCACGGCCGCGGCCAGGATCAGGGCGGTGGCCAGCTTGGCGCCGACCAGCAGGGCGGCGGCGGCGACCTCGCCCTCGTCGATCCGCTCGGGCAGGCCCTTGAGCAGCATGTCGGTGACCCGGAACACCAGCAGCTGGACCGCGATGGTCGAGACGCCCCACAGCACGATCTCCAGCGGCGAGACCGAGGCCCGCAGCGAGGTGGCCAGCGGAATGGCCAGGCCGACCATCACCCCGCCCAGCGACAGGGCCGCGGCGGCGTTGCCCTCGCGGATCAGCTTGATCTCCTTGTGCGGGGTCAGCAGCGCATAGAGGGTCGTGCCCAGCACCAGCATCACCAGGGTGATCGCCGCATGCATCAGGGTCAGCGGCAGGCCGCTGGCGAAGGCCTGGATCTCGGGCGACTGGAGCTGTGGCGGCATGGAAGCGGTAAACCCCGAACTGGAGGACGGCATTGCTAGCACGGGATGCAGGGCCGTGCGTAGGGGGCTCCACTTGGCGAGCGTCAGGTCGAGGCTCCGTTCTCCGGAGCGCGCAGCCTTTGGCCAGGGCGAACGTCCAAACGGTTGCGGCCACATCGCGGACAGTCGGTCGGAAACGGCTTGAAATTCATCTCCGAGAGCGTTCGGAGTGCTCCAGGGCCATACGCTCCCAGGTCGAGGCCGCAGCGAGGACAGCGAAACAGCACACCGTTGGCGAGCTGCGACAACGCCGCCGGAATCAGCAGCAGCCAGGCTCCGCCCCATACCGCGCCCGCCATGCAGGCGATGGCGAGGACGAACAGGAAAAGGCGGGTCTTGCCCCAGGGACCAGGCATGGCGCCGACGTCTAGGCCGCCGCCTCGTCCTCGTCGTCGTCCAGCACGCCGGCCATGGCCGCCATCGACAGCTTGCGCAGGGCGCTGGCGCGGACCTTCTCGCTCTCGCTCTTCAGCTGGCCGCAGGCGGCGAGAATGTCGCGGCCGCGGGGGGTGCGGATCGGCGAGGAATAGCCGGCCTTGTTGAGGATCGCCCCGAAGGCCTCGATCGTCGCCCAGTCGGAGCACTGGTAGTCCGTGCCCGGCCAGGGATTGAACGGGATCAGGTTGATCTTGGCCGGAATGCCCTTGATCAGCTTGACCAGGGCGCGGGCCTCGTCGGGGCTGTCGTTGACGCCCTTGAGCATCACATATTCGAAGGTCACCCGGCGGGCGTTGCTGAGGCCCGGATAGGCGCGGATGCCGGCCATCAGCTGGTCGAGCGGGTACTTCTTGTTCAGCGGCACCAGTTCGTCGCGCAGGGCGTCGTTGGTGGCGTGCAGGCTGATGGCCAGCATCGCCTGGGTCTTTTCGCCCAGGGTCTGCAGCTGCGGCACGACGCCCGAGGTCGAGACCGTGATCCGCCGGCGCGAGATGCCGATGCCCTCGTTGTCGCTGATGATCTCGATGGCGTCGGCCACCGCGCCCAGATTGTACAGCGGCTCGCCCATGCCCATGAACACGATGTTGCTCAGCAGGCGGTCTTCCTTGTCCGACGGCCATTCGGCCAGGTCGTCCTTGGCGATCTGCACCTGGGCGACGATCTCGGCGGCCGTCAGGTTGCGCACCAGGGCCTGGGTGCCGGTGTGGCAGAAGCTGCAGTTGAGGGTGCAGCCGACCTGGCTGGAGACGCACAGGGCCCCGACCCGGCCGACGGACGGGATATAGACGGTCTCGACCTCGACGCCCGGCGCCATGCGGATCAGCCACTTGCGGGTGCCGTCCTTGGAGACCTGGCGCTCGACCACTTCGGGCCGCGACACCGTGAAGCGCTCGGCCAGGCGGGCCCGGGTCTCCTTGGCGACGTCGGTCATCTGCGCGAAGTCGGTGACGCCGCGATGGTGCATCCAGCGGAACAGCTGGGTGGCGCGCATCCGGGCCTTGCCGTGCTCGACCACGCCGCTTTCGGTCAGGGCGGCGACCAGCTGCGGCCGGGTCAGGCCTGACAGTTCGATCAGCGGCTTGGCGGCGGAGGCCGGGACGGCGGCGCGGGACAGGTCGAGGGTGACGCTCAAGGGGCGGGCCAGGAAAGAGGACTGTGGGGATTGGGGGCTTATAGCAGATGGCCGCGGCTTTTCCAAAACCGGCTCGGTGTCGCACGCTTCAGAACCGGTCGCAGAACGCCGGTTTGATTTACCATCGTCGTTTGCCGCCTGTTCACTGTCCCCGGTCATGATGTCGCTTCTAAAGGGGACGGGCCTTGCTCATGACCATCTGGAACCGGCTGGCGACGCGCCTGCGCGCCGACGAGCGCGGCGCGATCGCCGTGTGGTTCGCGCTGTCGCTGGTGCCGATCATGGTCCTGGCCTTCGGCCTGGTCGATATCAGCCGCATCACGGTCCAGAAGCGCCAGCTGCAGGACGCCCTGGACGCCGCCACGCTGATAGCGGCGCGCTCGACGTCGATCACCAGCGACCAGCTCCAGACCGTCGGGGCGGCGGCCATGACCGCCGAATTGGCCGATCTGGGCCTGAACCTCGCGCCCGGCAGTCCCAGCTTCTCGCTCGACGGCAACGTCATTACCGGCTCGGCGTCGGCGGTCGTGCCGCTGACGATCTCAAACCTGTGGACTTCCGGAAGCGGTTCCACGATCGCCGCGCACACCGAGGTGGTCCGGGCCTCCAAGAACCTGGAAGTGGCGCTGGTGCTGGACACCACCGGATCGATGGCCGGCTCGCGCATCGCCGACCTCAAGACCGGCGCCGCCGAACTGGTCGACCTGGTGGTCCGCGACGTGCAGACGCCCTACTATTCCAAGGTGGCGATCGTGCCCTATTCGGCCGGCGTGAACCTGGACACCTATGCGGACCAGGCCCGAGGCCCGGTGCGGTCCGCGACGATCTCGGGCGCCGCCTGGGAGAAGCAGGCGGCGGTCAACATCTCAGGCGTCACCAAGGCCAATCCCGCCGTGGTCACCACCTCCTCCGCCCATGGACTGGCGGCGGGTGACACCGTCTATATCAAGGGCGTTGTCGGCATGACGACGCTGAACAACAAGGTGTTCACGGTGGGGACCGTGAGTTCGACCACCAAGTTCACATTGTCCAACATCGATAGCAGCTCTTATTCGAAGTGGACTTCGGGCGGCACGGTCACTCGCTGCCGCACCACCACCTGTTCGGTGGTGGTCACCACCAAAACGACCAACGACTTCACCACCGGCGACCTCATCTCCTTCAGCGGGGTGGGCGGCATGACCCAGCTAAACGGCAAGACGACCACCGGCATCTCGGTGATCGATACGACCAGCTTCGACACCAAGCTGGTGGGCACGAGCTACACCGCCTACACCTCCGGCGGCACGGCCACCTGCACGACCAGCACCACGCCGGGCTGCCAGAATCTGGCGTTCACCACCTCCTCCGGCGGGTCCCAGACCTGGGGGCTGACCAAGTGCGGCACCGAGCGGACGGGCGCCTACGCCTATACGGACGACGCGCCCAGCACCGCCTATGTCGGCCGGAACTATTCGACGAACGGCGGCTGCCCCACCTCCGCTGCGGCAATTGCCCCGTTGTCGAGCGACAAGACGGCTCTAAAAGCCAAGATCACCAGCTTGGCGGCGTCGGGATCCACCTCTGGTCAGATCGGCCTGGCCTGGGGTTGGTACATGGTGTCGCCGAACTTCAACGAACTCTGGCCCTCGACCAGCCAGAACGCGGCGGGCTACGGCGGCAAGGAGTTGCTGAAGGTCGTCATCCTGATGACCGACGGCGCGTTCAACACCGCCTATTGCAAGGGCGTGGTGTCCAAGGATTTCAACAACGGCTCCACGAGCATCAACTGCAACGCCACCAATGGCGACCCCTTCACCCAGGCCGCGACCCTGTGCGAGAACATCAGGGCCAAGGGGATTATTCTCTACACCGTCGGCTTCGACGTCGGCGACGACGCCAAGGCCACGGCGATGCTGAGGGCCTGCGCCACCGACCCGGACCATGCCCGCTTCCCCGCCACCGGCGAGGACCTGAAAAGCGCCTTCCGGTCCCTCGGCCAGGAAATCTCGTCCCTGCGCATCGCCAAATAGCGAAGCCCCCCGGCGCCAGGCGCCGGGGGGCTTTGAGACTCTCAGCCCTCCGCCCTCAGGCCAGCTTGATCTCGCGCAGGCGCTGCTGGAGGAAGGCGTCGGCGGTGATCGGTTCGGGATAGCGGTCCGGGTTTTCGGCCGTGATGCAGCTGGGCAGGGTCTTGATCAGGTAGTCCGACGCGAAGTGCAGGAAGAACGGCGTCGAATAGCGCGGCACGCCGCGGCGTTCCGGCGGCGGATTGACCACCCGGTGGATGGTCGAGGGCAGGACGTGATTGGTCAGCCGCTCAAGCATGTCGCCGATGTTGCAGACCACGCAGCCGGGCGGCGGGTTGATCGGCAGCCAGTCGCCGTTGCGGTCCAGGAGTTCCAGCCCGCCTTCTTCTGCTCCCAGGAGCAGGGTGATGGTGTTGATGTCGCCATGGGCCCCGGCCCGCACGCCGGTGGCGTCCTTGGGGATCGGCGGATAGTGCAGCAGGCGCAGCACGCTGTTGCCGTCCTTGACGGTCGGGTCGAAGAAGTCGCGGCCCAGGTCCAGATAGGTGGCGATGGCCTTCAGCACTCGCACCCCGAGGCTGTCGAGCGCCCCGTACAGCCAGCCGACATTGTGGTGGAAGCTGGGGATCTCGGCCGGCCAGACATTGTCGGCCATGGTGGCGCGGAACGGGTGGCCGGGCGGCAGGTCGCGGCCGACATGCCAGAATTCCTTCAGGTCGTAGTGGTCGGCGCCCTTGGCGGTCTCGATGCCAAACGGGATGTAGCCGCGCGAGCCGCCCGACGCGCCGGCATATTGCCGCTTGGTCTCCTCGGGCAGGGCGAAGAAGGCCTTGGCGTCGGCGATGGCCGCGTCGATGCGAGCCTGCGGCAGGTCGTGATCGGAGATCACCGCGAAGCCGTAGCGCTGGAACGACGCGCCCAGCGCCTGGGCGAACCGGTCGAAGTCCTTGGCGTAGAGGGTGAACGAAACGGGTTCGATGGCGGATGCGGACACGGGCGGAAGCCTTGGAAATTAGTAAGACCGGCCTTACTACACCGTCACGCGTAAAGCGCGAAGGCCCGTTCATCCGCCGGTCAGGCGCGATGGTGGAACTTGGCCATTGGACAAGCGTTCTGCCTGGCTGGCGACCATGCGTCGTCCGTGCGGGCCAGGACCCTCAAGATTCCTTGCAAGCCCTCGAACAGGGAAGAACCGACGATGATGAAGAAGACAGCGCTCTGGGTCGCCGTGGCGAGCGCCGCCGCCCTGGCCGCCTGCACCACCACCGATCCCTATACCGGCATGCCGGTCCGCAACAACACCGGCACGGGGGCCCTCAGCGGCGCGGGGATCGGGGCGGTCCTGGGCTATCTGACCAACACCAACAAGGGCGAGCAGGGCCGCAAGAACGCCCTGATCGGGGCCGGCATCGGGGCCCTGGCCGGCGGCGCGGTCGGCAACTACATGGACCGCCAGCAGGCCGACTTCCGCCGCAGCCTGGAAGGCTCGGGGGTGATGATCCGTCGCAACGGCGACCAGCTGGTGCTGGTCATGCCCAGCGACGTCACCTTCGATGTCGACAAGTCCGACATCCAGCCGAAATTCCTGCGCGTGCTCGACGACGTCGGCCGCACCCTCAACGCCTATCCCCAGACCACGATCGACATCGTCGGCCACGCTGACAGCAGCGGTCCCGACGCCTATAACCAGACCCTGTCCGAGCGCCGGGCCAGTGCGGTGGCCAGCTACCTGATCAACACCGACCGGGTGCTGAGCGACCGGATCTTCGTCGCCGGCCAGGGCGAGCGCCAGCCGATCGCCTCCAACGACACCCCCGAGGGCCGGGCCCAGAACCGCCGCGTGGAGATCATCCTGCGGCCCCTGACCTGAGGGGCCGCAAAGCCGAACCCGCCTCCCCATCGCGAGCCGGCCTGGACGGGCGAAGCTCTATCCGGTCGCCATCTCGAAGATCGCCTCGCGCACGAGGTCGGGGCGTTCCATCGGCAGGAAATGGCTGGCCCCGGCCACCGTCTCGACGCGGATCAACGGGTTGCGCCGCATCAGCCGCGTCCCGTCGCCGATATGGGCGGTCGAGCCCTGCTCTGCCTTGAGGATCCGGGCCGGCCGGCGCAGGCGGGCGAAGGCCCGCCAGGGATCGTGGGCCTGGGCGCCGAAGTTGGAGGCCTCCCAGGCGGGGGCGCAGGCCAGCTCGACCTTGCCGTCCGGACGATCCCTGAACCCGCCGCCGACATAGTCGGCCAGCATCGCCTCGGGCCAGGTCCTGAACGCCCCGCGGCCGCGATAGGCCAGGAAGGCGGCCTCGCGGCTGTCGAACACCGCCCGCCGCCGCAGAGCCCCCTGGACGATCGGCAGGCGCTTCCACAGAGCGCCCGAGGTCCACGGCAGGCGGGCGTAGAAGCCCAGAATCCGCGGCATGATCACCGGATCGACCATGACCAGGCCGCGCACGGCGTCGGGGGCGGCGACGCTCGTCAGCAGACTGACGGTCGCACCCATAGAATGGCCGGCCAGCAGCACCGGCCCCTGGTCGAGAGCGGCCAGCAGGGCCAGCAGGTCGTCGCGCAGATCCAGCCAGTCGCGGCGACCGTCCGGGTCGGCCGCCAGGCGGCTGGAGCCGTGGCCGCGCTGGTCGACCGCCAGCACCCGCAGCCCGGCCGACAGCGGGGCCAGCAGGGCGCGATAGGTCTGGGCGTTGAAGCCGTTGGCGTGGACGAAGACGACGTCGACCGGACGATCGGTGGGCCCAAATTCCAGGGCCGCCATTTCGCCGGCCCCGGCCCGGCTGGCGATGGGAATGAACAGCCGTCGAGGATCGCGGAAAACGGCGGCGTCCATCGGCGAAAGCTCCTCTGCGGCCGTCCTGACCCAAGTTAGGCGCGCGCGGCCCCGCCGTCCATGCGACCGCCGCAAATCGGCGAAGACCGTGGCTGGCGGTTTAGCCCCCAAATCCTTCCGGCAGCTCGGCGCTGGTCAGGTCGCAGCCGTCGAGCGCAGCCCGGACCAGATCGGCGTCGATCAGGCGCACGCGGCGGGCGCTGGCCCCGGTCAGGTTGGCGCCGCGCAGCACGGCGCGGCTGAGGTCGGCGCGCAGCACGCGGCCTGGCGCGATGGTCAACGGCCCTAGCTGGGCTCCGCTCAGGTCGGCCCGGGCCAGCTGGGCGCCGACCAGGCGGACGCCGCGCAGGTCGGCCCCGCGCAGATTGACACCGCGCAGGTCGGCCTCGGCGAGATTGGCCCCCTGCAGCTGGACGCCTTCCAGGTCCATGCCGAACAGGATCGCCCCCGGGGCCCACAGGCCGCTCAGCCGCCGCCCCTTCAGCCGCTTCAGCGGCCGGAAATCGACCGAGGCGATCTTGGCCGCCGCGCCGTCGCGGCCCTGCGAGGCGACATAGAGTTCGTGGGCCTCGAGGATCTCGTGCAGCGGCGCGTCGTCGACATAGATCAGCGGCGGCGGGGCGCGCAGCACCTCGGTCAGGTCCGCGCCCTCGAAACTGGCCCCGACCAGGTCGGCGCCGACCAGCACCGCCCGGCGCAGGGCCGCGCCGCTGAGGTCGGCGTTGTAGAGGTCGGCCTTGGTCAGATCGGCGCCGTTCATCGTCGCCCGGTTCAGCCGCGCGCCCTGCAGGCTGACGCCGGTCAGGTCGGCGTCGGTCAGGTCGGCGGCCCGGGCGAAGCCGCCGCCCAGCTGGGCGCCGGTCAGCTTGGCCCCGCGGGCCAGGGCGTAGTCGAGCTCGCCGTGGCGGGTGCGGTGTTCGAAGATTCTGAAGCCTTCGGCCGGGTTATGGGTGGCGATCACCCCCTCGCGCAGGTCGCAGGCCGACAGGTCCGCGCCGCTCAGATTGGCGCCGCGCAGGCAGGCGCCGCGCAGGTCGCAGCGAGAGAGCTTGGCCTGGCGCAGATCGGCGTCGCGCAGATCGGCGCCATAGAGGGTGGCGCGGGTCAGGACGGCGCGCGCCAGCAGGGCCCCGGCCAGCCGCGCGCCGGTCAGGTCGGCCTCCGAAAGGTCGACGCCCTCCAGATTGACGTTGTCGAGATCGACATAGGACAGATTGGCTCGGGTCCCCGCCGGCAGGCCCTTCAGATAGCGGCCATGCGCCTCGACCGCGGCCCGCAGGGCGCGCGGCGACAGGGTGCGGATCAGGCTGGGCTGCGGTGACGACGCGAGGGCGGGCATGGAACGGGCTCTTTTCGCTGAAGCTCGCAGCTCAGCTTTAAGGAAACGTTCCGTTTACCCAGAAGATCACAGCCAGCCGCGGCGCTTGAACCACAGCAGCGGCACGCCGGCCGCCACGATCATCAGGAACAGGGCGAACGGATAGCCGTGCAGCCACGCCAGTTCGGGCATGTGCACGAAGTTCATGCCATAGATCCCCGCCACCAGCGTCGGCGGCAGGAACATCACCGAGAACACCGAGAAGATCTTGAAGATGGCGTTCTGCTCGATGTTGATCAGGCCCAGGGCCGCGTCGAGCAGGAAGGTGATGTTGCCCGACAGGTAGCCGGAGTGGTCGGTGATCGACTGGACGTCGCGCTGCAGCGACTTGAGGTGGTCGCGCAGTTCCTTGTCGGCAGTGAACTGCTCGGCCAGCACCGCGAAGCTGAGCAGGCGGGCCAGGCTGACCAGGCTGTCGCGGGCCTTGGAATTGACGATCTGGGCCCGGCCCAGGCGGTTGAGGATGGCCTCGAAGGCCGCGCCCCGCGGCCGGCCGAAGATGATCCGCGACTGAGCCTCGACCTCGCTGGAGGTGCGCTCGAGGATGTCGGCCGTGCGGTCGATCACCGCGTCGAGCAGGCCCAGGAAGGTCTGGGCGCCGCTGGGGCACAGGCTGGGCTGGCGCTCGGCCTGGGCGGCGAACACGGCGAAGGCCTTGGGCTCGACATAGCGGATGGTCACCAGCCGCGCGCCCGTCAGCACGAAGGTGACCGGGGCGGCGGTCGGCAGGTCGCTGTCGGCGTTGACCAGCACGGTGGCGGTCATGAAGGTGCCGCCGTCCTCCTGGTAGAGGCGCGAGGAAGCCTCGATCTCGGCCATCTCCTCGCGGGTGGGCAGCAGCAGGCCGATGGACTTCTCGACCGCCACCTCCTCGGCGCGGGTGGGATTGACCAGTTCGATCCAGACGGCGTCGTCGGCCAGCCGCCAGTCGGCGGTCAGGCCGCCCGGCTCGAAGCCCGGCGCGCCGTGGCGCAGCACCCTCAGCATGGGAAGACCGTCTGGTTCACGCGCCGGGCATGACCCAGAGCGGGGCCGTCGTCAACGCGCGGCTTGAGTCTTGTCGGCGTCGGGGGCCTGGGAGGCCTGGATCAGAGCCGCGATGCGGTCGGTCGAATCGGCGGCCTGGTTGATCATGTCCAGCGGCGAACTGGCGCGGACCGAGGCGGCGACCTGGTTGGCGGCGGACTTGGCCAGCGAGACGGCGGCGTTCTGGGCCAGGGCCAGCTTGCTGGTCGCCGCGGCGATCGTGGTGGCCTGGGCGTTCTGGTAGATGAAGCCGTGGGTCGGATAGACGGTCGAGCCGAGGTCGCGGATCGGATCATACCAGACCTTGACCTCGCTCCAGTCGCCCTGGGGCGAGACATCGACGACGGTGACGTCCTTCTCGACCTGGCCGCGGTCGCCGTCGATGATCGACCAGTTGGCGTGGGTCACCTGGATTACCCGGTCGGTCAACACCTGGCTGACGAAGGCGACGTGGCCGAGATTCATGCGGGCAGTGGGCTTGAAGCAAAGAACCGCCCCGGCCCGCGGTACGAACCCGGTTTCGTACTTGCCGATCGCCTGGCTCCACCAGGTGCGGGCGTCGCCGAAGATCTGGATGCCCGACATCAGACGCGCGAACGGGACGCACTGCCAGTACCCGTCAGCCATGGCGCCGGACATCGGCGCAAGGCTGATCATGGCGGCGGCGGCCAGGGAACCCCAAAGGGTTCTCGTCCGTTTCGTCATGCTGTGGGTACTCCCCCGCGACACTGGGCTAAGGGATAACCCTGACAGACAGAGATGAAAAGTCTGTTTATTGGGCGCCAGCTGTGGCAGGGCGTCGCTCGCGCCAGCCCTTCGCCCAAGCTTTCATCCGCTCGCGGGCCGGCTTTTCCACGATATGGTAGGACGCCGCCGACAGCGGAACCAGGGCCAGCACCACCGCGATCCAAGCATAGAACGGCAACTGGTCGCCCTCGATATTCAGAAGCTTGAGCATGGCATTGACCGCCAGGATCTTCCACGGAATGCAGATCATGTAGGTCGAGTAGCTGATCTCGCCCAGATACACGAGCGGGGCCTGAGTCCCGAAGCGGGACCCCGCCGCGGCCAGGCCCGCCAGCATGACGATCAGCGCCCCCAGGGTCATGACGATGATCTGGTCGGGCGCCTTGAAATGTACGGCCAGCAGCACCGCGGCGCCCGCCAGGCAGGCGCCCAGGCCGCTGAAGCGGCCCGAAACCGCCCCCGAGCGCCACAGGGCGTGCAGGGCGCAGCCATAGGCGAAGCACGGCACGATGCGCAGCGCCCCCCAGCGGATGGTCGCCTCGGTCAGCGGAAAGCCGGCCAGGGCCTGGAAGGCGGGATAGAGGGCGGCGACCAGGGCCAGGGCCAGGCCGACGGCCAGCCAGGGCAGGTTCCGCAGCCGCCAGGCGGCGTAGGCGAAGGCCGGAAAGCTCAAATAGGCGAACCACTCCGCCGAAATCGACCAGGACGGATGGTTCCAGCCCGAGACCGGCGCGAAGCCCCAGGCCTGGACCAGCAGCAGATTGGCCGGCAGGGCCTGCCAGGCCAGCATGTTGGGATCGACCGAGATGCCGGCGACGCCGGCCGCGAAGGCCATCAGCCCCACGCCGGCCAGGGTGACCAGATGCAGCGGATAGACCCGCGCCAGCCGGTTCCACAGGAAGTCGCCATAGCGGAACTTCCCCTGGCCGAAGCCCTGCAGATAGACGTGGCAGAGGATGAAGCCCGACAGGGTGAAGAAGGCCTCGACCCCCAGATAGCCCTTGGCGATCATCGCCGGCGGGGCGGAGGTCGAGAGGTTGGGCCAATAATGATACAGCACCACCCAGAAGGCGGCGAAGAACCGCAGGGCGGTCAGCGGCTTGATATTGGCGGCGTCGGGCATGTCCAGCGTTCCAGATCGAAAGCGCTCAGGCTTCTCGTTGCGCGTTCTGCAAGGACGGCGCCGACAAACAGCCACGAGGCCAGGGCTAACAATTTCCCGCCGACAACCTTAGATCGGGACCATGAACGAACTCCTTCACCTCGCCGCGGACCCTGCCGCCTGGGCCGCCCTGGTCACCCTGATCGTCATGGAGGTCGTGCTCGGCATCGACAACCTGGTGTTCATTTCCATCCTGTCGAACAGGCTGCCGCCCGATCACCGGCAGCGGGTGCGGCGGATCGGCATCTCGCTGGCCCTGATCATGCGGCTGGCCCTGCTGTCGACGATCGCCTTCATCGTCGGCCTGGTGCATCCGGTGTTCGACCTCGGGATCGTCGGCCCGCTGGGCGCCCACGGCGAGCCGGCCTTCGAGACCGCCTTCTCCTGGCGCGACCTGATCCTGATCGCCGGCGGCGCCTTCCTGATCTGGAAGGCCACCAAGGAGATCCACCACAGCGTCGATCCCGACGCCGACGAATCCGCGCCGGACGTCAAGACCGCGGCGATCTCCAGCGTCGGCGGGGCGATCGTGCAGATCATCCTGCTCGACATCGTGTTCTCGATCGACTCGATCCTGACCGCCGTGGGCATGACCGAGCACCTGCCGATCATGATCATCGCGGTGATCGTCGCGGTGACCCTGATGCTGCTGGCCGCCGACCCGCTGGGCAATTTCATCAACAACAATCCGACCGTGGTGATGCTGGCCCTGGGCTTCCTGCTGATGATCGGCACGGTGCTGATCGCCGAGGGCTTCGGCGCCCATGTGCCCAAGGGCTACATCTACACCGCCATGGCCTTCGCGGCCGGGGTCGAGGGGCTGAACATGCTGTCGCGCCGCAAGGGGACGAAGAAAGAATAGTCCCGGACCTCGATTCCCGGCTTGTCGCGGGGACCCAGGCCGCATAGGCCACGTTCTTGCTTTGCAACCCGCCTGGGTCGCCCGCACGCCGCGGGCGATGACGCCCGTGGACGTACACCCCATGACCACCCAGACCTTCACCGACACCGAGCGCCGGCTCACGCTCGCCGCCCTGATGATCGTCTTCCTGCTCAGCGCCCTGGACCAGACGGTGGTCTCCACGGCCATGCCGCGGATCATCGCCGAGCTGAACGGCCTGACGCTCTATGCCTGGGTGACCACCGCCTACCTGCTGTCCTCGACGGTGATGGTGCCGATCTGGGGCAAGCTGGGCGACATCTACGGCCGCAAGCCGGTGCTGCTGTCGGGCATCGCCGTCTTCCTGACCGGCTCGTGGCTGTCGGGCCTGTCGGGCGAGTTCGGCCCCTTGCTGGGCATGAGCGGCATGGTGCAGCTGATCGTCTTCCGGGCCCTGCAGGGCGTCGGCGGCGGGGCGCTGTTCACCACCGCCTTTGCGATCATCGCCGACCTCTATCCGCCGCGCGAGCGGGGCCGGTTCGCCGGCATCTTCGGCTCGGTGTTCGGCCTGGCCAGCGTGCTGGGACCGCCGATCGGCGGCTATTTCACCGACCACGGCACGGTGCAGATCGGCGCCCATGTCGTGGCCGGCTGGCGCTGGGTGTTCTACGTCAACCTGCCGCTGTCGCTGCTGTCGCTGTTCATGATCCTGGTGAAGATGCCGCCGCTGCAACACCGGCGCTCGGGGACGGTGGACTATGTCGGCGCCCTGCTGCTGGTCGCAGCCTTCGTGCCGCTGCTGCTGGTCCTCAGCCTGGGCGGCCACAACTTCGCCTGGAGCTCGCCCCAGAGCCTGGGCCTGTTCGCCTTCGCCGCCGCGGCGCTGGTCGTGTTCCTGCTGGTCGAGCAGCGGGTCAGCAATCCGATCCTGCCGCTGCGGCTGTTCAGGAACCGCGTCTTCACGATCGCCAACCTGGCCAGCTTCCTGGTCTCCATGGCCTTCCTCGGCGAGATCACCTTTCTGCCGCTCTATTTGCAGCTGGGCCTGGGCGTGCCGGCCACGACCAGCGGCCTGGCCATGCTCCCGCTGATGGCCGGTCTGATCGTCACCTCGACCCTTGCCGGCCAGATGGTCAGCCGGATCGGCCGCTACAAGCCGTTCATGATCGCCGGCGGGGTGCTGCTGCTGGTCGGCATCTGGCTGCTCAGCCGGGTGACCGTCCACACCACCCTGCCCGACCTCTGCTGGCGGATGGCGATCGTCGGCCTGGGCCTGGGCCCCGGCCAGAGCCTGTTCAACGTCGCCAGCCAGAACGCCGTCGAGGTGCGCGACATCGGCGTGGCCACCAGCACCGGCCAGTTCTTCCGCCAGATCGGCGCGACCATGGGGGTGGCGATGTTCGGAGCCCTGCTGACCCATCGCCTAGCCCACGAAGGCCAGGGCCTGGACCTGGGCGCCTTGCAGGGCCTGGCCCTGAGGGCCACCGCCACCGGCGCGGCTCGCCATGCCGACCCGGGCTTGGCCTTGGCCCTGACCCACGCGATCACCGGGGTTTTCACCGCCGGCCTGGTGGTGGTCGCCGCGGCGCTGGCGATGATCCTGATGATCCCCGAACTGCCGCTGCGGGGCCGGCAACCGGTGCAGCCGGTGCTGGAGAAGGAGCCGGCCTGACCGCTCAGAGGAAGCTGTACGGATCGACGTCGAACACCACCCGCACCGAATTGGGAACCTTGGCCCTCGCCCGCCAGGCGGCCAGGAAGCCCTGCAGGTCCACCGAGCGGTCGGCGCGGACCAGGAACCGCTTGCGCCGGCGGCCGCGGACCAAGGCCAACGGCGCGTCGGCCGGGCCGAACACCTCCACCCCCTCGGCGTTGGGCGTGGCGGCTGCCAGGGCGTTGCAATAGGCCTCCAGCGCCACGGGGTCGGGTCCCGAGGCGATCACCGCCGCCAGTCGTCCGAACGGCGGCAGGCCGGCCTCCTGGCGCATGGCCATCTCGGCCTCGACGAAGGCGTCGCGGTCCTGGGCCTTCAGGGCCTGCAGCACGCCATGTTCGGGCGCATAGGTCTGCAACAGGGCCCGGCCCGGCTTCTCATGCCGTCCGGCCCGCCCGGCCGCCTGGGCCAGCAGCTGGAAGGTCCGCTCCCCGGCCCGCAGGTCGCCGCCGCGCAAGGACAGGTCGGCGTCAACGACGCCCACCAGGGTCAGGTTGGGGAAGTTGTGGCCCTTGGCGGCGGCCTGGGTGGCGACCAGGATGTCGATCTCGCCGGCCGCCATGCTGTCGACCAGGGCCCGCGCCCCGGCCGCGTCCATCACCGTGTCGGACGAGAACACCGCCACCCGGGCGTCGGGGAACAGGTGGCGGGCCTCCTCCTCGACCCGCTCGACCCCAGGACCGATCGACACCAGGCTGTCCTTGGCCCCGCAATGCGGACAGGCCTCGGGCTTCTTCATCGAAAAGCCGGTCAGGTGGCAGACCAGGCGGCCGGTATAGCGGTGCTCGACCAGCCAGCTGTCGGTGTCGGGCGACTTCATCTTCTCGCCGCAGGCCCGGCACAGCACCAGCGGCGCATAGCCCCGGCGGTTCAGGAACAACAGAGCCTGCTCGCCGCGCGCCAAGGCGACCGACACCGCCTTGACCAGCGGCGGCGACAGCCAGCGGCCCGGCTCCGGCGGGGTCTCGCGCATGTCGATCAGGTCGATGTCGGGCAGCTGGGCCGCGCCGTGGCGGGCGCTCAGCCGCAGCCAGCGATAGCGGCCGGCCTGGGCGTTCCACAGGCTCTCCAGCGACGGGGTGGCCGAGGCCAGCACCACCAGCGCGCCCTCGATCTTGGCGCGGGCCACGGCCAGGTCGCGGGCCTGGTAGATGAAGCCCTCCTCCTGCTTGAACGAGCCGTCGTGCTCTTCGTCGACCACCACCAGGCGCAGGGCCTTGAAGGGCAGGAACAGGGCCGAGCGGGCACCGACCACGATCCGCGCCGCGCCGGTGGCCACGCCTTCCCAGGCCCGGCGGCGCCGGGGCGGCGACACGCCGGAGTGCCACTCGACCGGGGCGACGCCGAACCGCTGCTCGAAGCGGGCGATCACCGCCTGGGTCAGGGCGATCTCGGGCAGCAAGATCAGCACCTGGCCGGCCGGATCGGCGGCCAAGGCGGCGGCCACGGCCTCCAGATAGACCTCGGTCTTGCCCGAGCCGGTTACGCCGTCGAGCAGGGCCGCCTGGAAGCCGACAGCGGCCAGCATCTCGCCCAGCACGTCGGCCGAGGCCCGCTGGCTGGGATTGAGGGTCTGGGGCGGCAGCGACAGGTCGGGCTGGGGAAAGCTGTCGTCGGGCGCGATCCAGGTCACCGCCAGGGCGCCCTCGTCGACCAGGCCCTTGACCACCCCGGCCGAGACCCCGGCCGCGGCGGCCAGGGCGCCGGACGCCAGCGGCCCGGCCCGGGCGGCGGCCAGCACCTTCAGCCGGGCCGGCGTCATCCGCGCCGGCTCGGTTCCGGTCAGAACCAGGGCCTTGTCGGGCTTGGCCGGCGGATGGCGCAGGCCGCGCAGGGCCATGGCCAGCGGCCAGCCGGGAAGGTCGACCGAATAGCGCGCCGCCCAGTCGACGAAGGCCAGCACGCCCGGCGGCAGCGGCGGGTCGTCCAGCCGCTCCAGCACCGGCTTCAGCGGCCGGTTGCCGCCCGCCCCGTCGCGCAGGGCGGTGACCACGCCCCGAATCACCCGCGGCCCCAGCGGCACGGCGACATGGTCGCCGACGATGAGGTCCAGGCCCTCCGGCTCGGCGTAGTCGAAGGCCTCTGGCAGCGGCATGGGCAGCAGGACGGAGGCGATGCGGGGCATGGGACCGGACATGGAGAGGAATCGGGTTCTGCCCCGGAAACGTCCCCAGGTCGAGAGGACGCGTCGTCGCCGCATCAAGCCGCTGTTAACCGACTTAGGGCTTCATCCAAGCACGGCCTTCAGGCAGACCAGTGGAGTAGAGCGACCATGACCGACGCGACCCAGGCGGTGCTTCCCTATCCGGTCGACGCCGACGCCGTTCGCGACTTCCTGCGGGCCGAGCCGGACTTCCTGCACCAGGACCCCGACCTGCTCAGCGACCTGGGCCTGCGTCCCGACGCCGGCAATGTCATCGACTTCGGGCCCGCCGCCCTGGCCCGGGTCAGCGCCGCCCATCAGCGCGAGGCGATCGTCCGCCGCGAGATCGAGGCCACGGCCCGCGCCAACTTCTCGGCCCAGGCCCAGACCCATGCGGCGGTGATCGACCTGCTCGACGCCCGCAACCATTCCGACCTGGCCCGGCGGGTCGACGAGATGGCCGCCCTGCGCTTCGGCCTCGCGGCCGGGGTGGTGGTGCTGGAAGGCCCGGCCCGGGTGCCGGCCGGGTGGCACGCCCTGATCGAAGGCCAGATCGACATGATCATGGGCGACCACGGCGTCGCCCGCATGGGCTTCCACGCCCCGGCCCTGGGCCTGTTCGGCGACCGGCTCGACTCCATCCGCAGCATGGCCCTGGTCCGCCTGGCCCTGTGGGAGCCGTCGCGCCAAGGCCTGCTGGCTTTCGGTTCGGCCGATTCGGCCGGCTTCACCGCCGACATGGGGACCGAGCTGGTGTCGTTCCTGGCCCGCGTCGTCGAGCGCACGGCCGAGCGTTGGCCAGTTCTGTAATGCTTCTCCTCCCCCGTGACACGGGGGAGGCGGCGCGACGCTATCAGCGTCGTGACGGAGGGGGCGCGCCGGCCTCCACCGCCCCGCCCTTCGACGCCCCCTCCGTCACGATGCATATTCGTATCGCGCCACCTCCCCCGCTGCGCTGCGCTTCAGGGGGGAGGAGATGACTGCGCCCGCAACCGCCCGCCAGGCCCTCGCCGCCTGGCTGGAGCACCTGACCCACGAACGCCGCGCCTCGCCGCGCACGGTGCGGGCCTATGGCGACAACGTCCTGGCTTATCTGAACTTCCTGGAGCGCCATCGCGGCGAGAGCCTGTCGGTCGCCGATCTGGGCGATGTCGCCGCCGCCGAACTGCGGGCCTATCTCGCCTTTCGCCGGGAGGGCGAGCACGCCCTGTCGCCGCGCTCCCTGGCCCAGAGCCTGTCGTCGATCCGCAGCTTCCACCGCTATCTCGACCGCCGCCTGGATACGTCCAACGCCGCCATCGGCCTGGTGCGGGGGCCTCGGCTCAAGGTCGGGACGCCGCGGCCGGTGTCCGAGGACCAGGCCCACGGGTTGATCGCCGAGATCGGCCTGGACCCCGACCGCGAAGACTGGGAGGCCGCCCGCGACGCGGCGGTGCTGACCCTGCTGTGGGGCTGCGGCCTGCGGATTTCCGAGGGCCTGTCCCTGACCCGTCGCGACGCGCCGCTGGGCGACAGCCTGCGCATCACCGGCAAGGGCGGCAAGACCCGCATCGTGCCGGTGCTGGACGCGGTGGGCGAGGCGGTGGACGCCTATGTCGCGGCCCTGCCCTTCGTGCTGGCCCCGGACGAGGCGCTGTTCCGCGCCAAGCGCGGCGGTCCCTTGTCGCCCCGCCATGTGCAGGCGACCATGCAGGCCCTGCGTGGCCGACTAGGCCTGTCGGACCGGGCCACGCCGCACGCCCTGCGCCACTCGTTCGCCACCCACCTGCTCGGCGCGGGCGCCGACCTCAGATCGATCCAGGACCTGCTGGGCCACGCCTCGCTGTCGACCACCCAGCGTTACACCCAGGTCGACGCCGCCGGCCTGCTGGCCGCCTATGGCAAAGCCCATCCGCGAGCTTGAGGCGACCGTATTCTCAAGAGAAGGCGATCTGGTCTTAGAGAGTTGTAAAGAGAACTCTTCGCCTAATGGGTCATCCGCCGATGCCCTGTAGTTGCAGCGCGCCGCCCTAGGGTGAAATCTCATGCGGCATGGCGACGCGATCGCCCGCCAAGGCCTTGGCCTTAACCACGTCTTTACTGGACAGACCGGTTAGTGGTCAGGAGAGCGCGACGTGCGGGGGCGACCATGAAATTCGACGACTTGAAAATCTCCACCAAGGTTTTGACGCCAGCGATCGTCCTGACCACGGTCGCGCTCGCCTGCGTCGGCGTCGGCGTCTGGCAGTCCAAGAAGATCGAGGCAGCGACCCGGGTCCTGGTCGAGCAGCGCGCGCCGACGGAACTGGCGACCTCCCGGTTCAATCGCCAGGTGGCCACCATCGGCTACGGCGCCTATCGGACGGTCGCCAACGACGGAAACTCGCAGGAGGCGCAGATTGGTTCGCGCGACC
Source organism: Caulobacter sp. LARHSG274 (assembly GCF_052871235.1). Lineage (NCBI taxonomy): Bacteria > Pseudomonadati > Pseudomonadota > Alphaproteobacteria > Caulobacterales > Caulobacteraceae > Caulobacter > Caulobacter sp. LARHSG274. The sequence continues at coordinate 198,121 of NZ_JBIXJO010000007.1, forward strand.
TCGACGCCGCCTTCGCCAAGGGCAACGCTTACCTCGACCAGGCGATCGCCGCCGACCCGTCTTCGGCCAAGACGCTGACCGGCTTCCGCGCTCGGCTGAAACGGATCCACAGCGACGCCCGTCAGGGCGCCGATCTTGGCCTGCAGAACGCCAATGAAGCCGCGGTGATGATGATGGGCGTGATCGATCCCGAGATCGACAGCCTGACCAAGGACACGGTCGCCTGGGTCGAAGGCCACAACCGGGAAACCCAGGCCATGGTGGCCAAGGCGCGCCAAGACGCCGCGAACGGCGCGATCATCACCATCCTTTTCGGCGTGATCGCCTCGGCGGCCGCCCTGATCTTCGCCCTGTGGATCGGGCGCTCGAAGATCTCCGCCCCGCTGACCCGGCTGTCGCGCAGCATGGAAACCCTGGCCCAGGGTTCGGTGGAGGTCGAGGTGACCGGCGTCGCGCGCAAGGACGAGGTCGGCGCCATGGCCCGCTCGGTCCAGGTGTTCAAGGACAACGCCGTGGCCCTGCGCACCGCC